>CAVSVC010000001.1:0-29250 GCA_963731045.1 uncultured delta proteobacterium
CGCTGCGTCGGAGTAGAGAGAAAGACCCGACGCACCCCGACCTAGGTCCGCGATGATTCAAAGGGGAGTCGGCCTTGACGAGCAAAGCAAAATTAAGTTCTGCAAATTGCATAATATATTTTAGGTCTTTGATCGGATGATAAGGGATCTTTTCCATGTGAGGCATAATGGCCAGGAAACCACCGGAAGGGGTCTGCCCGATGGTATATCCGTCCGGTTTGGCTGTGGCGATGGCCGAAACGCCGACGATCCCTCCGCCGCCCGGTTTATTGACGACGACGATCGGTTGTCCGAGATGTTTCTCCGTCTCTTTTGTCAACAGTCTGTACCCAAGATCCGTCGATCCTCCCGGAGGAAAGGGAACGATAAAATTGACCGGCCTGCTGGGATAGGCTTCCTGTGAAAACCCTCCGCCTGCAAAGAGAAGGATGAAGACGACTCCTATCAGAACGGATAGTCACTGACTTCTTAAAATAGTTTCTCATATTTCTTCCCTCCTTTTGTATCCCCAGAAGAGCAGGAATCCTTTCCATTCGAGAGCTGTAGATATCCGTCAATCTGTCGCCAAAGGCCCGGCTGAGATCCGCCGTTGAATAGTCCGGCATCTCCTCCAGGGTCATCTCCATGCCCCAGAAGATCTTGTCGACGATGCACTGGAGCATGCCGCTTACGTCGATTCCGAGGTGAAACTCAGGAGGCGGAACCCGGCACTCCGCCATCAGGATCTGTCCTCCGGGCTTCAGCGCTCTCAGAAGTCTCGGGGCGATCTTATCCCAGCTGTGGCGTGGTGAACCCCTTGAGGAAACCAGATCAAGGTCAAAGTACTGATCCGGGTAGGTGTCGGCAAAAGGATAATCCCATCTGTGTTTTTCCGGCACGGATGCAGTGGATCCCGTCTTCCATTGGGGCTCGCGGCCGGAACGCGATTTCTCCATCATATCGAATGCGACGATTTCTCCTGTTTCACTCACCTTCTTCCGTAATTCCGGCAGAAATCCCATCTCTTCCAGGAACTCTCCGACGACAAGCGCCCGGTCCCCTGGTTTCGCCTGAAGATGACCATACATAAGGTCCGTGATACTTTTCGCATTCAACCAGCACCATCTGAGGTTCGATCCGAAGAAGATGGCACGGCCCCATTTCTTCTGAAGATCGATCTCTTTCACCTCCGGGCCAAAGGCCGCGATCTCCTGATCAACCAGAAAATCCCAGGGACTCGACGACGGTTTCTCACTGAGAAACGCCCGTACCTCCTCCGTTGGTGCGGGAATCCCCTGGAACGTTTCCTCCTTCTTGCCCCCCTTTTGTCCATGAGAAGGTATACAGGCCCCGCCAGAGGAAAGAGCGGGTCTGGGCCAGCAGAGGCTTGAATGTGTCCACCCAGTCCTCGGGACCAACTCTGAGGCAGTTCGTCCTCTATCATCCCCATGCCGGACAGGATCCGGGCTGTAAAGCCTTCGAGATGAGCATCGAGATGGGAGGCCGTCGTCAGATCCCTTCCTCCCCATGGAGCGTCCGCGATGATCACACGGCCTTCATCCCGCAGGATACGGCAGATCTGCTGGCCGCACTCTTTTCGATTCCCGATATGAGAGGCAGCCCCGAAGAGGATCACCCGGTCGAGGCTTTTGTCCGGCTGGGAGTCAAAATACCTGAAATCCCACTGCAGTTTTTTGCCGGTCGTCGAATGGATTTGGGAGAAGGATGCAAGGGCCCGGGCTGCGATCTCCTCGACGGTCAGATGACCGGTCCCGGCCGAGGAGAGAGCGTATTGCACCTACGAATCCGCTTTCTGCCCCGTACTTGGAAATGAGGAGAACCTTCTGTCCCTCCCTCAGGGCGCAGGCGGAGAGAAGCGCTATTTTCAGCTCCGGAGCGCTGTTCCACAGGCGAAGGCTGTTGCCTCCGCAAAAGAGTGCCCTGCACCAGGCAGCCCTTTTCTCTCGATCCTGAATATCCGGACCGAACAGTTTTGCAGCGTACGGATGGAGATAATCCCAGGGATCTTCTCGGAGAACCTGGTTTGTCATGCCCCCTCTTCCTCTCCGCTATGTTAAGTCCCTTCCAGGATCACTCGGGCATCTACGGCGACGGCACCGTCCTTGTAGGCAAAAATAGGGTTGAGGTCCAGCTCTTTAATCTCCGGATGTTCGTCTACGAACTTGGAAAGCTTGAGCAGGATCTCCTCCAGAACGGAGGTATCCACGGGTTCCCTTCCCCTGAAACCATCGAGCAGAGGAAAGCCTTTTATCTCACGAATCATCTCCCTCGCATCTTCCTTCTCCAGAGGAACGATCCTGAAAGAAACATCTTTCAGAAGCTCCACTAAAATCCCGCCCAGACCGAACATGAGCACCGGCCCGAACTGGGCATCTTTGGTCATGCCGATGATCACCTCCACTCCGGGCTGGGCCATCTTCTGAACGGACACGCCCTCGATTTTGGCTCCGGGGTATTTCTGTTGTACGGCAGAGAGGATCTCGCCGTAGGCCGTCTTGACCTGCTTGGCTGTCTTCAACCCCAGCTTAACCCCTCCCACATCGCTTTTGTGAGTGATGTCGGGCGAGATAATCTTTAACGCCACAGGATAGCCAAGCTTCTTGCTCACGGCAACGACCTCTTCCTCCGACGTTGCCAGCCTGGTTTCAACCGTGGGTATCCCCGCTCCGGCGAGAAGTGCCTTGGATTCCACTTCGGTCAATAACGTCCGGGACGCCCGTCTCGCTTCCTCAATGATCGTCTGAACATCCATGATGGACCCTCCTCCTGGTTCGGCATGCCGGATCGAAATGAAGTGTTCAGCATTCGGAGTCAAAAAATCCGAAATTCGAATATCGAAATTCGAAACAAATCCTGAACATTCGAACAAGCACACTTCTCAAACTAGGTTCATTGTTTGTTTACGAAATTTGAACTTGGTTATTCGAAATTGTTTCGAATTTCGGATTTCGTGCTTCGAATTCAACCCGCCATAGATGCTTCAAGATCTTCAGTTAGGACTCACCTTCTCCTGGTACTTCACGACCTGGGCCAGGGCCTTCACGGCCCGCTCCAGAGTCGGATAAACCGGAATCCCGTGGCTCAAGTAGTAATTGCGGAGACTTCGCCGGTCTGCCTCATATTCCATCATCTCGGGGTCGGTCACTTCCTCTCCGAGCACCATGATGATGGGTTTGCCGAACTTCTCCTTTATCCTCAGAGGAATGCTCTTCAGATCCTCCCGGCCCTCTTCAAGGCTCTTCGGCATTCCGAGAACGAGGCTCAGCCCTTTTACGGACAGAAACATTCGCCCCAGAAGGATGGACATCGATCTGGTCACTCCCGGCAACGGCTTCCAGAGCCGAAGTCAGAATATCGGCGGAGGGATGCGGATTGGAAAGATCGACGGGGTTTCGCACGTTGGTTCGCGGGAGAAAAGCGGAAAGCTTCTTCTGGGCATCGGACGAAAGAATGGGCATCTCAAGCCCCGACCGCTCGCAGGCATCCGAGCCGATGACCGCACCTCCTCCGCTGCCGATCATCAAGGCGACCCGGCGGCCGCAAGGATGGGGAAGGTGGAGAAAGGCGATGGTCGTATCGATCAGGTCGTCCATGCTCTCTATCCGGACGGCACCGCTTTGCGTAAAGAAGGCATTCCACGCCGTCTCGTCCCCGGCAAGCGATCCCGTATGCGAACTGGCGGCTCTCCTTCCCGTGTTGGTCAACCCGACCTTCCAGATCAGTACCGGCTTGACCCTGGATGTTCTGCGGACCACCTCCAAGAACCGCCGCCCCTGTTTTACGCCTTCGAGATAGGCTGTGATGATTCGGGTATCCGGATCCTCTGCCAGGAACTCAACATAATCGGCTTCGTTCAGATCGCGGGCGTTCCCGAAGCTGACCACTTTGCTGTACCGGATCCCAAGTCCCCGGCTCTGAAGCACGATCATCTCGGCAAACTGCCCGCTCTGTGTCACCAGGGCAACCGGTCCGCTGTCCCGCGGAAAACTGGAACCGGGCAGAATCGTCAATCCGCCACGGGGGCAGTAGATTCCGTGGCAATTGGGACCGACCATCCGAATCCCTTTGGCAAGAACCTTGCCCAGTTCTCCTTCGAGCCGTTTTCCTTCTTCCCCGGTTTCGCTGAAACCGGAGCTGAGCACAATTGCGGCTCGAATGCCCTTCTGCAGACACGCTTCCAGGACGTCGGAGACCCCTCGCGCCGGAACGCTGACCACGGCCAGATCAACACGTTCCGGGATATCCCCCACACTGGGATAGACTGTCAGGCCTGCAAAAGAATCCAGCCGAGGATTCACAGGATAGATCTTGCCCTTGAATCCGAATCTCAAGACCGCCCTCAGGTACATGGTGCCGAAGGCGTTTTCATCCGCTGAAACGCCGATCACCGCCACCGACTGGGGATAGAAAAATTGATCAAAGGGAACCGCTTTTTTTTCGTCTGCCGTCAATGTCTTCTCCTAATTATTTGATTGAAACACCGCATAGCGTGTAACGTCGCAACAAAACGTGACCCCCCTTCTCGCAGCCTGACGGTAGAATCACTCTCTTTTGGCTTCCGGCGAAAGCAGACCGTACAGGAAAGTCTGGACCAGGGTCTCGGCGAGTTCCTCCTCATTCACATGGCGGCTGTAGTCAAACCAGAAGGTAATCCAGTTCGCCATGCCGAAGGCAAGAAGGGTTTGAAACGATTCCCTGAATGGAGCGGCCTTTCCTGACTGCTGGAGCTCCTTGATGGCGTTGCACACCACGTCATAGGCCCTTCGCCAGATGGAGATGATCTCATTATGGTGTCCCCTGTTGAGATTGATGATATCCGGAACCAAGCACCCTGCAGGCTTTATCCGTCGCATTCAGAAGGGTCAGATGCCTCAAAACGAAGGCAATGCGTTCTTTTGGGTCCGGCACCCGCTCAGCCTCCTCGATGAAAGGGATCAAGCGCTTTTCCAGGTGGTCCAGATGGACCCTGTAAAATAGGTCTTCCTTGCTGGTGCAATAATGGTAGAGGTTAGCCTTGCTCATCCCCAGGGCTTTGGCGATCATCGAAATGGATGTGCCGCTGTACCCTCTCTGTATGAAGAGATCCAGCGCTTTAGAATAGACCATGGATCGCCGATCGAGGTTCTGTGACATCTCAGACTCCTTCTTGGTATGTTCGACGTTCCGCCTTTGTGGGGACCGGCACAGTACAAATGAGAGTACATTGCCGGGAAGTCCTTCAACACACAAGGACCGTCGAACGGCCCCACCCTTTAAGGAGAAGAGCTTCACTTTCAACCGACCGGCAGTATATATCAATCGAAAAAATTGTCAAGATTTTTTTTGAGAATTCTTACCGAAGAAAAAAAGCCTCCATCCAAAGATAGGCATATGTAAAGGATATATTTGATCATTTGACCTATGGGGAGCTATAGAAACGGGCAATTCCAATGCACTTCGAGTCCCCGTGACCCGAACGATGGTAAACGATTGGTCGTTAAATATCCTTCGTGGGAATCCTGATCGTTTTCTCCTCCCAGGTCCTGAAACCTCCTGCAATGCGGACCGGCGGCCATGCTTGACAGGTTACGCCTAAAAATGCATATTTCAGCCTGTAGGATGGAACCCAGACCAGGTTCATTCCCCAAAAAACAATGGTCCAAGTGCCGGAGGAGATCACATGAAACACATCTTGAGAACCTTTCTCTGTCTGTGCATGCTCTTCACCCTTCTTTCCGCACAACCGGGATATTCCCAGGAAGTCGATGTCGCCAAGTTTCCCAGCCGGCCCATCACCCTCATTGTCCCTCTCCCGGCAGGAAGCGGAGGAGATCTGGCGTCCCGCCTCATTGCCAAAGAGGCAGAGAAGTACCTTGGACAGTCCATTGCCGTCGTCAACAAACCAGGAGGCTCCTATACGATCGGCGCCGCTGCCATTGCCGCATCCAAACCGGATGGCTACACGATCGGTTATACGACCCCTGCTTCCCTGTTTATTACGCCCTTTATGGAGAAACTCCCCTATCATCCGTTGAAGGATCTTCAGCGGATCATACAGTTCGGCGATATGACCTTCGGCGTCGTTGTGAGAAATGACTCCCCCTTTAAGAATTTCACGGATCTGATGACTTTCGCCCGTCAGAATCCGAAGAAACTGACCTATGGCACAGGAGGAACAAACAGCTTTGCGAACCTCACGGTCGAAAGGATCGCCAGGAAGGACGGGGTTCAATTCACCCACATCCCCTTCAAGGGAAGCGCTGAAGTGCAGCCTGCACTCTTGGGGGGGCACCTTCAATTCACAGGCGGGGACTTCAATGTTTCTCTGATCGAGGCGGGACAGACGAGACTTCTTCTGCTTCTTACCGAAGACCGCCGTGCCGAATACCCGCAAGTCCCGATCTTAAAAGATATCGGCTACGACATCCCCTACCCGGCCATGACCTCGCTCTCGGGGCCGAGAGGTATTCCCGAGGCGATCTTCAGGAAAGTGGAGGACGCCTTTACGAAGGCGATGAAAGAGCCGGCCTTCATCAACGGGATGAAAGAACTTCGCCTCACGGTTGTTCACCGGAACAGCAAAGACCTGGAAAATTATGTCACCCAGACGTATGAGGTCTTTGAAAAACTCATGAAGGAAGTGAAGCCCTCGAAATAGAAGACTGTTCAATGACGCGGAGAAAAGACCGGCGCCTCATACGTGAAGTCCCGTGCCTGAATAGGCGCTTTGGAGAAAAGGGTTTTGACAATCTTAACTTTTGTGATAGAGTGGTTTACTGAAATCAATCAATGCGTTGAATGCAAAGGCGGAATTTCGACGGACGAATCGACCGGAGGTCTCGAATGAACGAAGAAGCGGAAAAACTTTATCAAGAGAGAGAAAAGAGATTCAACGATATCGTGGCGCTCCGCGTGCCGGACAGGATCCCGATCATGGTCTCGTGGGGTTTCCTGCCGGGCTTCCAGTCCGGAATGACCGTCCAGGATCTGATGTATGACCCCGATAAATTATGGACATCACAGTGGAAACTCACGCGAAGATTTCAGCCTGACATGGAGCAAAACCCATATCCCCTCCGTTTGATCGGACCCGTGCTCGAAGCCCTCGATTTCAAACAGTTGAGGTGGGCCGGCCACGGCCTGGGCCCGAACACCACCTACCAGTTCGTCGAAGCGGAATACATGAAGGCCAGCGAGTACGACTGGTTTTTCGACGACCCGTCAGACTTCATGTTCAGGCACCACCTTCCCCGCATCTGCGGCCGGTTGAAGGGATTGGAGGGTCTGCCTCCCCTTCGCAACTTCATGAGCTACTACATGGGCATCCCTTTCGGACTGATTCCCTTTACCTCGCCCGAAGCTGCCGAGGCCCTCAAGGCCCTGCGCGAAGCGGGCAATGAGGCCATCCGCCTGGCAGACTATTCGCGCCGGTTTGCGGAAAGGGCGAAAGAGGAAGGGTTTCCTCTCCAGTTTGGCGGCATGAGCCAGGCCCCCTTTGATACGCTCGGAGACTTCCTGCGCGGGACGAAAGGGCTGATGCTTGACATGTACCGGCAGCCGGACAAGGTGATCAAGGCATGCGAAAAGCTCTTACCCTACATGTTCGAGATGGCCGCCGGGCCTGCCAAGGCATCGGGCAACCCCCGCGTTTTCATCCCCCTCCACAAAGGTCTTGACGGCTTCATGTCCCTTGAGCAGTTCAAAAAATTCTTCTGGCCTACGCTGAGGGAACTCATGGTGGCCCTGATCAACGAGGGATTGATCCCCTGCCCCTTCTGGGAAGGAAACTGCGGGTCCCGTCTGGAGGTCATCAAGGATATCCCTCCGGGCAAGGCCTGTTACAAGTTCGAGGCCACGGACATGGCGAAAGCGAAAGCGATTCTCGGGGAGACGGTCAGTATCCGGGGCAACGTCCCTCTTTCCATTCTGGTCACCGGGACACCGGATGACGTCAGGCAGTACTGCCGAAGGTTGATCGATACGGCGGGCAAGGGCGGCGGATTTATCATGGATGCGTCGACGGGTCTTGATGACGCGAAGATAGAAAACGTGCAGGCCATGTTCGATTATACGAGGGAACACGGCGCGTATTGAGTCTAATGGGAGGTGTGAAATGGCGAAGGGGTTGGTTGAGTTGATGTCGGACCTGAGGGAAGAAGAGGCCCTGTCACTCGTTCAGGAGAGGATCGCCCAGGGGGGTGACCCCGGCCAGATCCTGGACGACGCAAGGTCGGCCATGGAGATTGTCGGGAAACGGTTCGAGAAGTGCGAGTATTTCATCCCGGACCTGATGATGGCAGGGGAGATCCTGAAGCAGATCGCTGAAAAGGTGAAGCCTCTTATGAAGAAGGAGAAAGGGGCCGCAAAGTCGGGCAAGGTGATCATCGGGACCGTGGCAGGGGACATCCATGATATCGGAAAAGATATCGTGACGTTCATGCTCGATGTCAGTGGTTTTGAGGTGCTCGATCTCGGTATCGACGTGCCGGTGGAGACGTTCGTGGACAAGATCCGCGAGTTTCAGCCCCAGGTGGTCGGACTGAGCGGATTCCTGACTCTGGCCTTTGATTCGATGAAGAAGACCGTCGAAGCCATCGAACAGGCAGGTTTGAGGGATAAGATAAAGATTATGATCGGCGGCGGCCAGATCGACGATGAAATCCGGAAATACGTCAAGGCCGATGCCTACGGAAAAGACGCGGTGGCAGGGGTCCAACTCGCCAGAAAGTGGACCGGGGCGTGACTCTCCGCGAAGGCTCTGATCGTCCCCGGCGTTCACTCTGAGAAAAACGAAAAAGCAAAGCAGAAGCGTCGCTTGACAAATACGGATCGTTACCGTAATATTTCTTACCTTCAAAAAGCAGCAGATCTTCCTCATGGATGTTCTCTGGGTCTGGCTCGCCAAACTTTTGTCGAAGCCAGGACTTCAATGAATCTCAGAGCTGGAAAATCTGATCGAGAGAAGCAAGCAGGATTCCCGCATCAATCTCTGATTTCGGCCAGGTCGTTCGATTCAAAACCAGCGCTTATCCAATTTGTCTGTAAGAACACATCCTCATCACAACAAAGGAGGCAGGAAATGAAGAAGACCGTGACACTGTTGCTGATGGCAGTCATTTTTGTTTGGGCATTCCAATCCCTTGCGTTCGGCGCCGAGGTGATCAAACTGAAGGCCGCCAATTACCTCCCCGTCACTCACAAGATGTCCCTTCTCACCGGCTGGTTTTGCGACGAGGTGAAGAAACGGACAAACGGGCGAGTGGAGATCAATTACCTGGCCGGAGGCACGCTTCTGTCGCCGGTCAAGATGTACGACGGGGTCGTGACAGGGATCGCTGACATGGGCGTTTCTCACATCTCCTACACGCGGGGTCGTTTCCCGTTACGGAAGTCTTCGAACTGCCTCACGGGTTCCCGAGCGGCTGGGTGGCAACCCAGGTCACCACCGACTTCTACGAAAAGTTCAAACCCCGCGAATGGAATGACGTGCACCCGCTCTACATCAATACGTCGGGCCCCCTGGTCCTTCTGGACGTCAGCAAACCCATCAGAACCCTTGAAGAGCTGAAGGGCGTCAAGATCAGGGCGACAGGACAGATGACAGAGGTCATCAAGGCCCTGGGCGCCGTCCCGGTCCCCATTGAAATGCCCGACTCCTACGATGCCCTGAGAAGGGCCGTGATCGACGCCGGCACATGGGATCTCTCCACCCTCAAGTACTGGAAATTCGCCGAAGTGGTCAAATATGTGACGGCCGATTGGCAACTCGGAATGGGATATACTTTCTATTTCGTGATGAACAAGGACAAATGGAACGCCCTGCCAGCCGATATTCAAAAGATTTTCACGGAGATCGCTTTCGAGACCAAAGAGAAACAGGCTGCCCTCTGGAATGAAATGGACATCGAGGGAAGGGATGTTTTCAAGGCCGCAGGCGGCCAGATCATCTCCCTTTCCGATGCCGAAGCCGCTAAATGGGTCAAGGCTGTCGAACCGGTCATTGGAACCTATAAGAAAGCCATGGCTTGGCAAAGGACACAAGGAAGCAGACGTAGACAGCTGGCTGAAATTCGTCAAGGAGCGCACCGAGTACTGGAAGAAAGAGGAGAAGGTTAAAAAGATACCGGCACCCTTTGAATGAGAGACTTCCCGGGAGGGCCCGGGATACTCCCGGGCCCTCCCGGACAGGTTAAGGATGTGAAGGAGCGGCCATGAATGACGCGTTCAATGCATTGAAACTCATCAGTAAGGTGCTGAATTCCATTGCCGGCGTCGCAGTGACCTTCATGATGTGCATGACGGTTGCCGATGTGCTCTTAAGGGCAGGCGGTCGTCCCATCATCGGGACCTACGAAATCGTAGCCCTCTTGCTGGCCCTCGTCATCGGCTTCGGTATCCCTCAGGTTTCACTGGATAAGGGACACGTCTACATGGATTTCCTTTTGGAGAGACTCTCCGAGAAGGGCAAGAACGTCATGTACACGTTTACCCGGATCCTGTGCATCATCCTCTTTCTCTTCATCGGATACAACCTTTTCAGAGTCGGCGCCCGGTTTCATGCGTCAGGGGAAGTTTCAGCCACCATCCAGATCCCATTCTACCCTGTTGCCTACGGTGTGGCGGTCTGCTGCTTTCTCGAGTGCTGCGTCTTCATCTTCGACATCGTAACATCTGGAGGAGCAAACATGAATGAGATCGTGGTAGGCATTACAGGTATTGTCGTGCTTCTGCTCCTCTTCTGCAACGGGCATTGAACTCGGTTTTGCCATGGGGCTGGTCGGCTTTGTGGGCTTTGCCTACCTGAACGGCTTCAGTTCAGCGATGAACCTCCTTGCCAGGGATTTTTATGACGTCATCACCAATTACGGATACACGGTCTTCCCACTCTTCGTTCTGATGGGACAGATCGGCTTCAATACCGGCATCGCGGTCAGGCTCTACGACTCGGCTCACAAATTCGTCGGCCATGTTCCAGGCGGACTGGCCATGGCCACGGTCATGGGAGCCACCGCCTTCAAAACCATCTGCGGCTCCTCGGCCGCCACAGCGGCAACCTTTGCCAGCGTAGCCATTCCCCAGATGGATCGCTATGGATATGACAAAAGGCTATCAACGGGTATTGTCGCAACCGTGGGGAGTCTCGGCTGCATCATCCCGCCGAGCGTGGTGCTCATCCTCCTCGGCATTCTGACGGAACAGTCGATCGGGCAGCTCTTTCTTGCCGGGGTGATCCCCGGGCTCATCATCGCCCTCTTCTTCATGGGCATCATCTATGGATGGGCCAGGATCAATCCAGCGATTGCGCCCAGATCCGATGCCTCTACCTGGAATGCGAGGATGCGTTCTCTCCCCGAAGTCTTCTGGATCCTCATCGTCTTTGTCATCGTCGTCGGCGGCATCATGGAGGGTTTTTTCACCCCCACCGAGGCAGGAGCGGTCGGCACCTTTGCCGTGCTCCTTCTGGCGCTCATCAAGCGGGATATGACCTTCAAGATCTACTTCAGGTCGGTGAAGGAGGGTCTCCGCACCTCTATCATGATTCTCATGCTCGTGGCCGGCTCCACCGTGCTCGGCCATTTTATCACGATCACCAGTATTCCCCAACAAACGGCGGAATGGGTCGTCACGCTCCCCATCAACCGCTACCTGATCATGATTTTGATCTGCATCGTCTATGAGTTCGGAGGATCTTTCATCGATGACCTGACCTTCATGATTCTTGCCACCCCGATCTTCTATCCCGTGGCCCTCAAACTCGGCTTTCCTCCCCTCTGGTTCGGGATCATGATCGCCGTTGTCGAAATGATCGGTGTGGTCATTCCCCCGGTCGCCATCTGCGTCTTCGTGGTGAAAAACATCACCAAGGTGCCCATGGGCACCATCTACAAGGGGGTCATGCCTTTCTTGATCTCCCTGGTTGTCGTCTGGGGCCTGCTTTTCGCTTTTCCTCAACTGGCTCTCTGGCTGCCGTCCGTTTTTTACAAGTAGAAACAGAGAAAGGTGTCAGGTAGAGAAAGACGAGTTAAAGGAGGTTCGTCGAGATGGAACTACTGGAATCCGTACCTTGAGACTCTGGATCGGCAGGAACTGGAGCGGATTGAGCTGCCCTATTTTCGAAAGATGTTCTCCTATGCAAAGGAACACTCCGTCCTGTACAAGGAAAAGCTGAACGGCATTGAAGCGGGAGATATCAAATCCCTTGACGATATCAAGAAGATTCCTCTCACGGAAAAACAGGAGATGAGAAAATACCAGGAGATGGAACCTTTCCCTTACGGGGGCATGCTCGGAAGGGATATCCTCGAAGTGACCACCTTCAGGCAGACCAGCGGCACAACCGGAAAACCCATCTACGTTCCTGAGACGTATGAAAGCTGGCAGTGGAGAGTGGAGGCCTGGTGCCATATCCTCTATATGGCCGGGTTCAGACCCCGTCACCGCATCTTTCTTCCCTTCGGCTACAATGTATACGTTGCCTTCTGGGAGGCCCATTTTGCCTCGGAAAAGGTGGGCTGCGAGCTTGTCCCCGGGGGCGCCCTCGATACGAAGGGAAGGGTCAACAAGATCATCGAAATCAAGGCCAACGGCATGATGAATACCCCGACCTACGGGCTCCACATCGCCGAAGAAGCAAAGAACATGGGCATCGATCCGACCACGCTCGGCATCGAAAGGATGCTCTGCGCCGGAGAACCGATGCCGTCTGCGACGCGAAAAAGACTGGAAGAGGCCTTCCATTGCCATGTTTTCGATCACATCGGCGGAACAGAACCCTGCGGATGGGCCGGAATGTGCGAGGCACAAGACGGTTTGCACGTCATCGAGCCCTTCTTCCTGGTCGAGATCCTCGACCGCGAGACACTTCAAAAAGAGGTGGAGGAAGGCGAGATCGGGGTTGCCGTGGTCACCCCCCTGGGACGAAGATCCTTCCCCCTGGTACGGTTCAATACCAAGGATCTGGTGATCAAGGGAAAAGAGACCTGTGCCTGCGGAAGAACGTCCAAGAAGATCAAAGAGGTGGTGGGCAGAACGGATGATCTCAGAAAGGTTCGGGGAGTGCTCTTCTCTCCTACAACCGTGGAGGAGGTCATTCGAAAGGAGTTCAAGGAGGTCGAGGAATTCGAGATCGTGGTGGAGAGAAGGGGTCTGATGGATATGATCATGCTCAGGGCCGAGGCGAACCCCCAGCTTCCGGTGAGCGCGATCGAAGCGATGAAGAACCGGCTGTGGAGAGGCTGAAGGTCGCAACGAATCTGACATTCCATGTCATCATGGAGCCTCCGGGATCGCTTCCGCGATATATGCTCAAGGCCAAACGTTTCAAAGACATGAGGGAAGGTGAAACCAAATGAACGAGCAGATGAGAACGGAAATCAAGAAGATTGAGGAGAGCGCCACACGGCTTCAGGCGCTCGGGCAGGGGAATCCTTCCATTATGAAGAACGCCCAAATCATCTTGACCTTTGTCTATATCCTGAAATTCATTACACCCTAAAGTCAGGGAAAAGGGGTGCCAGAGAGGAGAAGTGGTACCTCGTCGGAGAGCGGATTTTCCTATCACATCCTTCTTCTTAGCGTTTCCTCGGTCACTCTTCAACGGACCATCAGATCCCGAGGGTTTTGAGCTGTTTTTCCGCATAGCGCGTCCCGGCGGCGACACCGGGCGGAAACGACTGAGACAGCCGCTGGATCTCATCACTACCCAATCGGATATCGACTGCAGCAGCGTTCTCTTCAAGGTAGCTGCGCCGCTTGGTCCCTGGAATCGGTACGATATCCTGCCCTTGGGCCAGCACCCAGGCAAGCGCGACCTGGGCCGGGGCACATCGGTGTGCTGCCGCAATCTCCTCTAAGGGCTTCAGCAGTTCAACGTTACGTTTGAGATTTTCCGCATCGAACCGGGGCTGGTCCCGGCGGCGGTCCTTCGGCAGAAGGGCATCGAGGCTCTTAATCGTCGTCGTGAGAAACCCCCGGCCGAGCGGTGAGTAAGCCATGAAACCGATCCCGAGGGCCCGGCAGGTCCCGAGGATCTCTTCCTCGACGTCACGGCTCCACAGCGAATACTCGGTCTCCACGACCGTGATCGGATGCACCTGATGTGCCCTGCGAATCGTCTGCGGACCGGCTTCCGAGAGCGCAAGATAGCGCACCTTCCCCTGCTCGACCAGCTTTTTCATGGCCCCCACCGTCTCTTCAATCGGGACAGCGGGATCCACCCGGTGCAATCCATAGAGATCGATCTCATCAACGCCGAGGCGCCTGAGTGAAGCATCGCATGCCTCCGGCACATAGTCGGGGTGACCTCCGGAGAGCCCCGCTGCAAGGCGGATGCCCTGCAGCCCCAGGTTTCCGAATTTGGTTGCAAGCAGGACCCTGTCCCGTCGGCCTTTGATGGCACGGGCGATCAACTCCTCATTCACACCGTTCCCATAGGCATCCGAGGTCACGATCAGGTTGATTCCCAGTTCCATGGCACGCCGGATCGTTGCCACCGACTCCTCGTCGTCGGGTTCCCCGTAGCTGACCGACATACCCATACATCCGAGTCCGATCGCCGAAACCATCGGACCGCTCTTCCCAAGCCTGCGCTGTAGCATCGTTTCCTCCTCTCCAAACCTGCCTATCACCGATCATCGCCACAAAGACAACGGTTAAGTCCTTTGACCCAGACAAAGGAAGGGCCAGACCAATTGCCGGTCAAGAACGACGACGATCCTGCCGGAACACCGTCCTTACGCAACGGTCTTAACATCCCGGCCAGGACAATGCCTGCGATCGAGACGAAGATCCCCACCCAGAAAGCGATCTGATAGCTCCCGACCCTGATCGAAAATGTAGCCTGCAAAGTACGAACCCACCATGGCTGCGGCCGATTCCGCAACGCTCAGCGCGCCGATGACGACCCCGAGAGACGCCAGCCCGAATACTTCAGAGGCCAGTGCAAACCTCAGGACAGCCTCGTTTCCCCAGGCCACGCCGAAAAGGAGAGCAAAAAGATAGAGCACCCATATATCCCGGGCGATCAGACCCAGGATGAGACTGACGGTCGGTCATGGCAAAGCTCATCATGAACATGGGCCTGTTGCCGATCGCATCAGCCACGCGCCCCATCCCGGCCCTGCCGAACATGCTCGCCCCGGTCACGACTGCCAGGACGTTCGCGCCGGCGGCAAGAGAGAACCCGAGGTCCTGAATGTGGGCTGGAAGATGGGCTGTAAACGTCGATCTGCAGAAACCGAAGCTGCCGTAGAGTCCCTGCGATGATCCAGAACTGACTGGTTCGAACCGCCTCTCCAAAGGACAACCCCGGCCCGTTCTTCCGCCGGGATTCCGCGTCCGTTTCTGCTGCGGCAGGCAATCGCTTCTCCGTCAGGAGACAGCCCCATGGCTTTGGGATCATTCCTGAGCAGGAGACCTGCTGTAATCATTCCACCGAGCGCAATCATCCCCAGAACAACGTAGGCCGTTCTCCATCCGCTGGTAAGAATGAGCCAGCCCACAAGAGGAGGGAAAATCAATCCCCCGATCCCCGACCCCGCCTGAACAATCCCCATCATCGTCCCTCGTCTTTTGACGAACCACCGGGACAGTGTCACCATGACAGGGACATTGAGCGTGCTGACGCCGATGCTTCCCACGAGGATGAAGTTCAAGCTGAACTGCCAGAGCGTCTGAACCTGGGACATGAGGAGATAGCATACGCCGAGAAAGGAGCCCATGGTCACCACGACAAATCTGGGCCCCAGCTTGTCCGTCAGCCACCCCATCACAATGGCCAGTCCCGCCTGGGCGAGGAAAGAAAGGGAGTAGGCCAGGGACGTCTCCGCCCTGGACCATCCGAACTCGGAGAGGAAGGATTTGAAGAACAGGCTGAAGGCAGGCGTGTAGGTCCCCCACCCGATCAGCCAGACCAGAAAGCCTCCGGCAACAACGACATATCCGTAAAAGAATTTTTCGCCGCGTCTTCTTCATGCCGATACCCTTTTAACTCAAAAGCACCCTTCGGGCAAATGGAAAACTCGCAAAGCGTAGGACCACACCCTTCACGCCGAGGAGACAATTCACTCCTGATTTACCTCTGATTTTCCGCTTGACAAACCGAAAGCCCCGGTGTTTAATGGGCTCAGATTTGTCGGAGAAGACAGACGGGGCGCAGTCAAGACAAACCAATCCAGCGGATGCGATCATCCGCCTTGCTGAATCATGATTCGATGTGACAAATGGTCACATCGTGTCGCAGAACAAAACCGATTGATGTGCTATGGGGGGTGCGTCTTCCCCGGAAAGCGTGGAGTTCTTCTTGAAACATTCAATTGCAGAGATTCAAAAAAAAATGTATATTTCACTTGCAAATCAACAACAGGGGTGGGTGATTCTCCCCTGGGAGAAGAGACGCTCATGCTAACCAGAAAAAAGGTCTTAGACGTTTTGCAAGCAGAAATGCCCTTTCTTGCTGCCGAGTTCGGCGTTAGCAAGATCGGACTATTTGGTTCATTTGCGAAGGGGCAGCCCGTCGAAACAAGTGACATCGATATCGTGGTGGAGTTCGAACGTCCAATAGGATTCAGGTTCATTGAACTTGGGGAATACCTTGAGAATCTACTGGGAAGAAAAGTGGATATCCTGACTCCAGCAGGCATTCAAGGCATACGGATAGAGCGGGTTGCCAAAAGCGTTACAGAAAGCATCGTCTATGTCTGAGCGGACAGATAGGGACTTTCTGAGTGACATCCGGGAGGCCATTCACAGGATTTCCATTTATGTAGCCGGGATGTCATATGAGACCTTCGTGGCAGACATCAAAACGCAGGATGCTGTCGTTCGCAATCTGGAGATCATCGGCGAAGCATCAAAGAACCTATCTGAACAAGTACGAACGGAATGCCCAGACATCCCCTGGAAGAGCATGGCCGGGGTCCGCGATAGACTTATCCATCATTACTTCGGTGTTAACCTTGATATCGTGTGGCAGATTGCGACTGTTGAGTTACCTCATGTCTACTTGACACTGGAGAGAAAGGACCAAGGGAAAGCTCCGGGCTAAAGAACAGCAGGGGGAACATTGTCGCTTCAACCGGAATCATTAACGGTTGCCATCGGCTCGTCAGTACTCTTTATGGGTGGAAGACATTTTTTAACGCTTTCTTCCTGAAGCTTTCACTATTAGGAAAGCGCGAAATGGTGCATGTTAGTATTGCAAATCGTTGTGAAGTACTGAGAGTTCTGATATGAGAATCCCCTTTGCTCTTGTCCTGTTAATAGTTGTTTCGCTAACCATCCTGCTTGCTCATACTACTCAATGTGCCGAACCCACCCCTGCCTTTATAAAAATTAAGGTTGGCGAGAAATTTCCGCTGACCATACGGTTTAATGAAAGACCGGGGGGCTGTCGTTTTACACTTGAGCCCTTTGATGAATCTCTCGGTGAAGCTGGTAGGTCGCGAACCATCGGATGGGCGAAAACCTGGGTCAACTTGCTGGAGTACATGGATATTCGAAGGAGTGGCAAAAGGGGGAACACTCATCAAGGCAACGGTTACGGATGCCACCAAAGACGAACCAATAGGGGCACTCAAGGTCACGGTTAAGGTTGGGGAATAGAATATGATCCCGTACTGGAAGCTGCCCGCAGACCTCAGAGGTAGACTTCTTCCTCTTCGGAGGGTATATAGGCAAAATATCAAGTGGAAATCTTCGAGTATGGATGGTCACATAACAACTTTCAGGGACTACAAACATGCAGCATAACATTACGTTTTTAACAAAACATTCTACCACGGGCATCCCCCAACCATTCGAGCACAATGGGTAACCCCAGCGTCCGTCACATCCAAAATTCTCGTTGACAAAAAGCCCTTGAATGGGTAGGATTCAAATAGCAAGTTGTAGCATCACAAGTAATTGTTAGGCCGCACGTCAATGTCATTCATCCTTTCAGAACAAAGAGACTTTGGCAACTGGCCCGATTGCTGGCGGAAGTATGAAGCGTATTTGAAGAACAACGAGTCCACGTTTCCCAAAGCCGCATTCAAACTCGCCACATCCGATTGGTGGTACTACTCTTCCACCCCAAAAGCTCCGCATGACAGCCACTTGATAAGCGCGACTTACACTGAGCGACAAATAGGTTTCCGGCCTGGGAAAGCCCCCCGACAGATGCTCCAAAGGTACTTCAAAGATCATGTGAAGGGAGAGGCGCTCCAGAAGCTGATACAGGAAACACTCACACTCAACCCAAGAACCGTGTGTTCTTTGGAGGTAGTCCTAAAATCCTATTTTAAGGGGAAAATTACTCTAACCTACTCAGGTGTGCAGAGATACCAACTCTCAATGGACAAAGATGCTTGGCCAGGTCACGGCGATTGGCGCTTCGACGAATTCTCTCTTGTCTGACGATGGTTTCCTTGTTCACACGATTGAGTGGGCGGATGGCCAAACTTGGGTCATTACTGCCAAAAACATTCGACATCGATACCAATCAAAACTTTGATCAGCGGCCCAACCCATCGTTCATGTCGGACACAGCCTGCCCCTCACCCGCTTGCCCATTCTCAGCTTCATCTCATTCCGTTCGTCTCGGCTTCGCTCCTCGCTTCGAACAGACTGGGCCGGTTAACCCTGTTTCGCGATACTCGGTTTCAATCGCAAATCTTCAGGTCATATAGAAAGCTCACCTACAACCTTTGTAGGTGGAGTCTGTTACGTATAGGTGGGTGTTATTTTGCACTTCCCGCTATTCCATTTTTGCCTTGGACCGGGACTGTGGATTCATTTTTCCTTCTGGCTCTTCTTGATTTGCGCACACCGAGAAAGGAACCAAGCAGGGGACCGGCAAGCCTGGTAGGGGTAGCTTCCTTTAACGCATAACGGGCCTCATAATCATATCCACGTGCCCCCCTCACCCTCGCCCCACCGGTTGTTGGCCACTGCTTTTTACCATCATGGTTTACCGGTCACTGATTTCTGATAACTCTCCTTTATTATTCTCTGCTTTCTATCTTCTGCCTTCTGCTTGCTGCTTACTGCCTTCTTGGTTTACTGATCACTGGTCTTTTGGCCTTCTTCATACACCTCTTCGGTGGCGGAGACCGTTTCATCTTCCCTGTGGACGCTCTGTTTCATGCGCTCCAGCACAACCCGGTAGTCGATCGGCATGACCTTGACGAAATAGGCCAGTTGCGCAGTCCATTGCCCCAGGATCGATTTCGCTCTGGCGCTTCCCGTGAAGCGGAAATGCCTTTCGAGGAGGCCCCGCAGCCGGGCAATATCTTCTTCCGCCCTCATCGGCTCCAGATCCACCGTATCAAGGTTACAGCGGGTGTCGAACAATCCGGTGGGATCATAGACGTAGGCGATTCCCCCGCTCATTCCCGCTCCGAAGTTAAACCCGGTCGGGCCGATCACCGCCACGACGCCGCCGGTCATATACTCGCATCCGTGGTCGCCGATGCCTTCGACCACGGCCAGAGCACCGCTGTTGCGTACCGCGAAACGCTCACCCGCAAGGCCGTTGATATAGACCTCTCCGCTGGTGGCCCCGTACAGAACCACGTTTCCGGCGATGACGCTTTCCGATGGGTTGAAGGTTGCCCCGGCCGGCGGCACGAGGATAATGCGCCCCCCGCTCAGGCCCTTGCCCACATAATCATTCGCATCCCCCTCCACCCGCAGAGTGAGACCCGGCGCAAGAAAAGCGCCCAGCGACTGTCCGGCGGATCCCTGGAAGTTCAACCGGAGGGTATCCTCCGGCAGCCCTTTCGGACCATACCGCTTCACGATCGCACCGCTCAGACGGGCCCCGACGGCACGGTAGGTGTTGCGCATCTCCAGATCCAGACTCAAGGGCTCTCTCTTCTCCAGCGCAGTCACGCACCTCGGGATGAGTTGATCGTCGTAGACCTCGACCGGTTCCCGCCATCCGGCCTTCGTGCACCTGAGGGGTTGGGACAGACCGGGGTGCGCCCCTTCGAGGACCCCTCTGAAGTCGAGGGTCGCAAGCTTCCCGGTGTATTTGGACCGCCGGTACGTTAGACGCTCGGTGCGGCCGATCATCTCTTCGACGGTCCGAAAACCGAGCTCCGCCATCTGCTCCCTGAAATTCCGGGCAAGAAAGCGAAAGAACCGTTCCACGTGTTCGGGTTTTCCTTTGAAGCGTTTGCGCAGGCCGCTGTCCTGAGTTGCAATGCCGAAGGGACAGGTGTTGAGGTGGCATTTTCTCAGCATGGCACAGCCGAGAGAAACCAGTACGACCGTCGCGAAGCCGTACTCCTCTCCGCCAAGCAAGGCTGCTACCGCAAGGTCGCGCCCGGTCCGGAGCTGTCCGTCGACCTGGACCCGGACCCGGTCGCGCAGGCCGTTCTGCCGCAATGACTGCTGAGTCTCGGCCAGTCCCAGTTCCCAGGGAAGCCCCGTGTATTTGATCGCAGTCAGAGGTGATGCCCCGGTTCCGCCGTCATGACCACCGACCAGGACCATGTCGGCATTAGCCTTTGCAACACCTGAAGCAATAGTCCCCACACCGACTTCGGAGACCAGTTTCACGGACACCCTCGTTTCAGGATTGACGCATTTCAGGTCGTAGATGAGCTGGGCAAGGTCTTCGATGGAGTAGATATCGTGGTGGGGCGGCGGGGAGATCAGGGTGACACCGGGAGTGGTGTGACGCACGCGGGCAATGTCCTCAGAAACTTTGTGACCCGGGAGTTGACCGCCCTCCCCGGGCTTCGCGCCTTGGGCCATCTTGATCTGCAGCTCTTCGGAATTCAGGACGTATTCGGCGGTCACGCCAAAGCGGCCCGAGGCGACCTGTTTGACCTTGGACTTCAGGCTGTCCCCGTTTGGCAGCGGTTGATACCGGAGCGGGTCCTCACCTCCCTCACCGGAGTTGCTGGCCCCGCCCAACCGGTTCATGGCCGCGGCAATCGTCTCGTGGGCTTCCTTGCTGATGGAGCCGTAGGACATGGCGGAGACGACAAAACGTTTGAAAATACTCTCTACCGGCTCCACCTCCTCAATCGAAACGGACCGGCCCGGAGACAAAGTCAAACAGACTTCGCAGGGTCACATGATCCCGGGATTGATCGTTGATCTCCTCCGTGTAATCCCTGAACGCCGCCTCGTCGTTCTTCCGTACGGCCCGTTGAAGGGAGGAGATGGCCCGGGCCGTCCAGAGATGCTTCTCGCCCTCCGGCCCGCAGGTGATAATTTCCGCCCACGGGAAGAGGGATGCGCCGGTTCTGCCTGCACCGGATAGGCGCTCCGATGCAGGGCAGCCGCGTCCGCCGCCACCTCTGCCAGTCCGATACCGCCCACGCGGGATGCCGTATGAGGGAAATACTTCCGAATCAGCTCCGGACCGAGCCCTACGGCCTCGAAGGTCTGGGATCCGAAGAAACTGCGAAGGGTGGAGATACCCATACGGCTGAAGGTCTTGAGCAAACCCTTTTTGACCGCCGTAATATAGTTGTCCAGGGCCTGCTCAGGGGAAAGCGGTTTTCCCAGCGCATCGTTGACCGCCTGCTCGCGGATCGTTGAAAAGGCTACGTGGGGGCAGATGGCGTTGCAGCCAAAAGCAATCAGCATGGCAAAATGGATCACCTCACGCACTTCACCGCTTTCCGCAATCACGCCGGCCCGGGTGCGGAGACCGCGGCGAATCAGGTGATGGTGCAGACCTGCACAGGCAAGCAACACCGGGATCGAAGCCATGGCGGCGTCCATCTTCCGGTCGGTCAGAAGAAGAATCGTGGCCCCCGAGGCAATGGCCGCTTCGGCCTTCTTGAAGAGTTCTTCCATCCCCTGTTCGAGGCCTCGGCCCCCTTCGGCAACATCAAAAAGGATATCCACTTCGGCGGTTTTCAGATCCGGCCGGTTTACTTTTCGCAAAAGCTCCATGTCATCGGGTGTCAGGATAGGGTGATGGAGCTTGAGCATCCGGCAATGCTCGGGCGTCTCGTCCAGCAGGTTACGCTCCCGGCCTACGAAACTCATAAGTGACATGACCATTTCTTCTCGCAGCGGATCGATGGGCGGGTTCGTCACCTGGGCGAAGAGCTGTTTGAAGTAATTGAACAGGAGCTGGGGCCTGTTTGAAAGCACTGCGAGCGGCGCATCGTTCCCCATGGAACCGATCGCTTCCTGACCGTGGGAAGCCATGGGAGCAATGACCAGGTTGACCTCTTCTTGAGTGTACCCAAAGGCATGCTGCTTGCGTCGGACCGTTTCCGGAGCCTCTGCAGGCAATTCGGCCGGACTGAGCAACCCGCGCAGTTCAATCCGGTTTTCTTTCACCCAGTGGCGGTAAGGCCTCTGGCGAGAAAGCCTCGATTTGATCTCATGGTCCGGTACGATCCGGTGTTCCTCAAGGTCCACCAGAAGCATCCGGCCCGCCTGCAGACGGCTGTGATAGAGGATCTGGTCCGAGGGGATGTCGAGGACGCCGGACTCGGAGGCCAGGACGATGAAACCATCACGGGTCACGGCGTAACGGCAGGGTCGAAGTCCGTTGCGGTCGAGGGTGCCGCCGATGAATCGGCCATCCGTAAAAACAAGGGCCGCCGGCCCGTCCCACGGCTCCTGAAATGCACTGTGGAACTCATAGAAGGCGCGCCTGTCCTCGCTCATCTGGATCTTGGCCCCCCAGGCCTCAGGAACCATCATCATCATGGCGTGTGACAACGGACGACCCGCAGCCACGAGCAATTCCAGTGCGTTGTCCACCATGGCGGAGTCGCTGCCGGTTTCATCGATGATCGGCTTGAGCAGCGCCATCTCCTCGCCCAGAAACGGCGATTCCAGGTCCGCCTCCCTGGAACGCATCCGGCTGATATTGCCTCGCAGCGCATTGATTTCGCCGTTATGGGCCAGGATGCGAAACGGCTGGGCCAGACGCCACTGCGGCAGTGTGTTGGTGCTGTAACGCTGATGCATGACGGCGAAACCGCTTGCGAACCCCGGGTGAAGCAGATCAGGATAAAACCCGGCCTCGATCTGTGTTCCGGTCAGCATTCCTTTGTAACCAACGGTCTTGCTGGAGAGGGTTGCGATATAGAACCCGCCGGCTTCCGCCTCGTGGATCTCATTTACGGCGCGTTCCGCAACACGGCGGATGACGTAAAGTTTGATCTCAAACCGCGACACCGGGATCTCTCCCCGTCCGAGGAAGACCTGGGCGATGGAGGGCATGGTGGCCCTGGAGAGGGCGCCCAGGTGCTGATCCGCGTGAGGAACCTCGCGCCAGCCCAGGACAGCGGCACCATGGGCTTTTGCAGCCTTCTCAACCTCCCTCCTGCAGTGTTCCCGCTCCGCCTCAGCGGTCGGGAGGAAGATCATGCCCACACCGTAATCCCCCCTGAACGGAAGATCAAAAGGAAGCCGGGCAACCGTACGGAAGAAGGTATCGGGGATCTGCAGAAGCAGCCCGGCACCATCGCCTGTGGTCCGGTCTCCGCCCAGAGCGCCCCGGTGTTCCAAGTTCACGAGAACGCGGATAGCCTTCTTCACCAGCTCATGGCGGGGAACGCCGTCGAGGTGCGCAACAAAACCCACACCGCAACTGTCCCTTTCCATCTCCGGAACCCATAAGCCCCGCCGGGAACCCGCACCTGTTTCTCCGGCAGATTCGAATCGCGATCTTTCCCGATCCGGCAGATCCTGCATCGTCGATTTCCCTTTCTACACGTGTGCCCTCTTCGGGCGACTGCGCATCTTCCGAAGGAGCGACTCTTCTTCCCGCAATCTGGACCAGAATGCGCGAGTGGCGCAATCTTCGAATCGGTTATAATATATCACAAAGAATTGGGGAAATATACCCCGGTGCTGAAGGCAGGGTAATCCTTCAGTGACGTGCGAAGATATTGAGACGGGATGTTCCCGGAGTCGGTCCGTTAGGAAGGACCGCAGGAACAGGGACACTTTGACAGGACCGCATGGGAGGGCTACTGATCTTCTTCGATTTATGTTATAACGCAACCTCGAAGGGGTGTTTCAACCCCGGTCTTCCGGGGAAACGCGAATCAGTATCTCGTGAGAGGGGACTCAAAGAATGGATAAAGAGCAGTACGAAGGTGCGAAGAAGAGACTGGAAGAAGTAACCAGAAGATTGAAATATGATCAACTCAGTCCGCAAGAAAGGGAACAGCTCGAAAAGGAAGGAAAGGGGCTCATGGGGATTATCATGAGTCCGTGGATTCCCGTCAGTTCCGGCTACAGAATTCTGATGCTCGTTGTCATCGGCATCGGCTTCTGGGGTCTCCTTGAAGAAACGTACTCCTACCTTCTGATCTGGCTGCTGCTGCCTCTCTTCTCCCCTCGGGTCATCGGGAAATGCCTCAGTAGCGCGGCGGGTCTTCGAGACCAGTAACCTTCATCAGTCGTTAAAGCTCGCCGAACACCTTCAGAATGGACCCGCTCAACGCATCACAATCATCCGAGCAGATAGAGCTGAGTAGGCTCGCGATCTCCGCGGGATTCACCATTCTGCCCTCCAGCTCCGGATGGATCTTCCTTGTTTTCCAGGTATCGATGATGCTCGGCATGACCGCGTTAACCGTAATATGCGTCTCTTTGAGTTCCTCGCGCAAGGCGAGCACGAGGGTATACATCCCCGCTTTTGAGACAGCGTTGGCGCCAAAACCGGGCTTGGGTTCAAAGGGCAGTTTGCCGGGGAAGAAGATGAGGCGTCCTCGTCCCTTTTCGAGCATGGACCTGACTGCGTACTTCGCGCAGAGGAAGGCGGTCTTGAGATTCGTCTCGATCAGTTTTTCGAATATCGCCGTCTCCGTTTCCCAGATCATCTGGCCTGCATGAAAGATGCCCACCATGTGAACCAGGATGTCTATGGAGCCAAAAGCGCTCACGGTTTTATCAACGAGGCTCTTCACCTGATCTTCTTTCGTTGCATCAACGTAGACGTCGATCAATCGTCCCCTGTATTCGGGAGGAATCAGCCCTTCAGCCTCCTTCCAGTCCTCGAGGGTATACCATCCGATGACCACCTTTGCCCCTTCTGCGAGGAAGGCCCTGGTGACCTCTCGGCCCAGGGGACCCTCCCCTCCAACGAGAATGGCAACCTTTCCTTCAAGTCGCACGGCCCGGTCTCCTTTCAAGTCAACGATTGAATTAGAACAGCCCCGGTCATCGTTTCTCAGTGCATCTTGCCTGGGAGGAACAAGGCAATCTGAGGAAAAGCGATTAATAGCACCACGCACACAGCCATCGCAATCATATAGGGCACGATCCCTTTGTATATCGTAAACATCGAGATGTCCCTGGCAATGCCGTGCATGATAAAGACGTTCATGGCCACGGGTGGGGTGATCATCCCCAACTCCATCATGATCACCGTGATCACTCCAAACCAGATGGGGTCGTATCCCAGCTTCACCATCACCGGAACTAACATGGGAACGACGATCATGAGCCAGGCAAAGGTATCCATAATGCCGCCCAGAATGACATAAAGGATCAGGATCCCAATCAGGATGGCCAGCGGCGACAAGGGAAGCGAGATCACATAGTCCGCCATGGCAGTCGTCAGACGGCTTGCCGCTAAAAAATAACCAAAGAGAATCGCTCCGATCAGGATGAGAAAAACCATCCCTGTGGTTTGAGCCATGTTCATAAACGATTGGATCAGGTTTTCTTTGGTCAACCTCTTTCTTCCCAAGGCGATGAGAAAGGCACAGAAGGCTCCGCCGGCTGCTGCTTCGGTGGGGGTGAAGAGCCCTGTGTAGAGTCCCCCCATGACGACCAAAAAGAGAACGGCGACTCCCCAGATGTCTCTGAAAGAGCTGACCCTCTCTTTCCAACTGCTCTTCGGCCCGGGAGGTCCGAGACCCGGGTTGTGCCTGGCAATGAGATAGATGGTCGATAAGAACAAGAAGGTGAGGAGCAGCCCGGGGATGATCCCCGCCATGTAGAGCTTGCCGATGGACTCCTCCGTCACGATTCCATACAGCACAAAGGCAGCGCTGGGAGGGATCAGGATACCCATGGTCCCTCCGGCAGCAATAGACCCCACACTCAGCGTAGGCGCGTATCGATAACGCCGCATCTCCGGCAGGGCTACCGACCCCATCGTTGTGGTTGTAGCAATACTCGAACCGCAGACGGCTGAAAAGCCGGCGCAGCCTGTAATCGTGGCAATGGCCAAGCCGCCGGGCAGATGTCCAACCCATTTGTGGGCGCTGAAATAGGCATCCGTCGCCAATCCTGAAAGAAAGGCGAATTCTCCCATCAGCATAAAGAGGGGAAGAACAGCCATGGTATAGGAAAGAGTGATTCCGAGGGAAGCCGACCCCAGTCTTGCAAGTGCTGCATCCAGACTCGTGAGCACTGCCAACCCGGCAATCGCGACCAGTCCCATGGCCAGCCCGATATTCATTCCCAGAAACATGAGGACGAAAAGAAGAACCAGACCGATGATTCCGATATCGACCGGGGCCATTGACTTATTTACCTCCAGGCTTCTCTTCATGGGATAACGGATGAAAGGCATTGATCAGCATCTCAAGACCTAACAGAAGGGTCCCGATGGCGATCACCAGGAGAAAGGGAGCAAACGGAATGGACAGGGTATCCGTCGAGATCAGATAAGGAAAGAGGTTGGACCACGTCAGTTCCCCGGCCTTCCAGCCCATGGTGATAAAGAAAACTGTTCCGATAACAAGCATGAGGCTGGCCAAGCCTGCGCGGGCGTGCCCCGGAAGCTGATTGACCACGACGTCCACGTAGATGGATCGCCTGCGGAACTCGGCATAGGGCAAAACGCTGTAAATCAAAACCACGGACATCAACTCGACCAGCTCGATGGTGCCCTGTATTGGATATTTGAACAAAAAACGGCCGAGGACGTTGCAGACAATCACGATCACCATGAAAGCCCCTGCACAAGCGCCGATCCATGCAAAGACCCTGACGGCGATATGGATTCCTCTCACGATGTGATCAATCATCTCCCCCTTCTCCTTCGACTCGAGCCGCCTGGCCGGACGTTTCAGCTATTTTTCGGACAAAACTTGTTTGACAAATTGAATCATCTCCGATCCCGGGAGACCTTTCCCGTCCAAACCCGTCGCCCATTCCTTTTCGATCCCTACCGTCGCCGCAGCCCATCGCTCCCTTTCCTGGAGGGAAAGCTCGATGAGGTCTAAGCCTTTCTCTTTGACCAATTTTGCAGTGCTTTCCTCGTTGTCATCCCCCACCTTCTCCAACAGGGCCGCCCCCCATGGATTCAGATCGTCCATCACCTTCTTCACTTCCGAAGAGAGACTCTCCCACTTCTTCTTACTCAGGACCAGGATCCAGGCTTGGGCCCCGAAGTTTGCCTTCGTCACATACTTTGTCACTTCGTAGAACTTAAAGCTTCGCTGGGTGGAAAACGGAAGAATATGACCCGCCACCATGCCTTTTTCCAGGGCCGCATACACGTCGGGTGTACTGATCGTCTCCGGAGTCGCCCCCAGTGACTTCACCAGATCGATACTGGTCTTTCCTCCAGGCACGCTAATGACCATCCCTTTCAGATCCTCCAGCTTTCTGACGGGCTTCTTCGCCAGGTGAATGACATTGGGCTGGTAACGGCCGCTGAAAAGTACCTTCATCTCTTTGAAATAAGCAGGGGCAATATATTTTTCGATGATCCGATCGTAGAGCAACTTCCCGCTTTTGTCCCTGGCGTCGGATGGAACGGTGAAGGGAAGGCTGAAGATGTCCAGCAGCGGAAAGCGGCCGCGGTAGTGCGTCCCTACCACTTTTGTGATATCGACTCCCCCCCTGGCCACCATGTCATACTGCTCGGATGACTTGCCCAGCGTTTCTCCGGCATGGATGACCATCTTGACTTTTCCGTTGGTACGCTTGGCAAGTTCCCCTGCCCAGACACTGAAGCCGTCCTTCACGTCCGGGTGGGCAGCCGGGTCGGCCAAGGCAAATGTCAGCTCGATCGGTTTCTCCGCAGCGGCCTCGATCCAAACGGGATTCGTCACTCCGGTAAAAAGCAGACCGGCCAAGAGCACCATGGCAAAGGGAATCGATGATGTTTTGTTCATGATTTGCCTCCTATTCTTGGTGGGATATCAGGGCCTGATGGGAGATCGCCATAAACAACCTCTTGGGTTGCGTGTCATCGCAGCAGTCTTGCCGCGCTCATCTACTCACCCAACTTCAGCGAAAAGAGGACGTCGAATCTTTGGCCGTTCAGCAACATGACTTATTGTGGTTAACTGACTGGTCGGTAAAAAAAGTATCAGTTTCAGTTTCCCATGTCAAGAAAAATATTTCCTACAGGGTTTTCACTATAAAGATCTCATGATTTCCTTGGTGAATCTCAAAGATCCCGGGAGAGAGGAACTGCCATTTTATTAGGAGGTTTTTGGGGAGAAAGGTTGTTGATGGCGCGCAGGGACTAAGGCTTCTCTCGGTCAATCATCTCTCGGAATCTCTCGATATCTTCTTCCGGCTGAGGGGTGAGATGGGTACATCGTTTATCCAGACGGGCATACTTCTCTTCACCCAATGGGTTGTACCGGTGTAGATCGATTCGGCTTGGTCTTATTTCCTTCTTGATGAAGGCCAGGATGGCCCTCACCTCCTCCTCGGAGTCATTAAAACCGGGCACCAAAGGCACCCTGATCCACATCTCCCTGGACCCGGCCATCTTCTTAACGTTCTCAATGATCAATTCATTGGACTGCCCTGTCGCCTTCTGTGCTTCCCGGCGTCCAGGCACTTCAGTCATAGAGCACAAGGTCCGTGAACTTCCAGAGACTCTGCAGGATCTTCCAGGGTGTATGCCCACACGAATCCAGTGCGGTATGGAGCCCTTCGTTTTTTGCACCGCCGTAGGAGTTCCAACGGAAACGTCTGCCTGCATGGAGGGCTCCCCGCCCGAAAGCGTTACGCCTCCGCCGGAGGTATCGTAAAACTTTCTGTCTCTCAGGACTTCTTCCATCACCTCGTCCACGGTCGCACTCCTTCCGGCAAGTCTTCTCGATTGAGCGGCAAGCGTCGACACATTGACCGCAGCGCGACACATTCTTCTCTGTCTATCCTGAGAATCTTATCGGTTAAACTGTTGGCTCCGGAAGGACAGGTGGGAACACATTGGCCGCAGGAGGTGCAGCGGGTTCTGTCGAAGAGGATTTCGGGCTCTGACTTCTGCGATTCGGGATTCTGGCACCAGTAACAAGAGAGCGGGCATCCTTTCAGGAAGACGGTCGTTCGAATCCCCGGGCCGTCATGAATGGAGTATCTCTGAATATTGAAGATCAT
>CAVSVC010000002.1:0-151619 GCA_963731045.1 uncultured delta proteobacterium
GGGTCACCCGATTCCATGGCACTTTGCTTCACGAAGTAACCTGCTTCTTCCGGGCAGCTTCCCTCAGATCCTGATCGTTCACGATGTTGTAGCGGTCAAAAACGTTCCTCGTCTTGTGACCGGAGATGCTCATCGCGACCCGTTCGGAAACCCCCGACCGTACCATGTCCCTTATTGCCGTTCTTCTGAAATCGTGAAAGATCCTGGTAGGAACCATAAACACCTTCTCGTCAAGAGTTTTACGGGTTTCTCCTTCCAGAAAGCAGGAAATGGTGGAAAGAGTTAATTGATTTTTGGAAGGGCAAGATTCCATACGTCGGAGCAGGACTGGTCAATGAAGATCCATCTCCCTAAATTGAGCAATTGTCTTTCTTTTTGCCAAGACAGGCTAAAAGAGGTGTGGAGAACGGGATTTCCCTATCGAAACAAAGAGTTCTTCCTCGAAGTCGAGCATTTATGATATAAGGCTTTGATAAAAGATTTCAAATGCAAATCAATGCATCACGTCTTTTCTAAACAAGAAACTCCTTAACGAAACAAAGGATAATTTCTGCATCCCACGTTTGAGGGTTTGAAAACCGGATGTTTTGCGGTTATAGGTTAATGGCACGCGTTATCCCGGAGATAGAACTGATTAGGTCACTTTCCTTAAAGAGGGAGGAACCATGAGAACGAGATGGATGGTATGGTCACTTGTCGTTGGAGGTCGATTACTGTGGGCCTCTGCGGAGACCCATGCGGCGACGGCGGGATGGGTGCCGTCAAAACCGGTTGAGTTTGTTGTCCAGGCCTCACCGGGCGGCGGAAGCGACATCATGGCACGGACCATTTCGAGGCTGGTCGAAGCCCAAAAACTCTCTCCCACGCCGCTTGTCGTCTCCAACAGGCCGGGCGGAGGCTCTGTCGTCGGCACAACGTACGTGGCACAGCAAAAGGGCAATCCTCATGTCCTGGCCACGTTCCATTCCGGAAACCTCGTTGCGCCGATCACGGCAAAGGTGGAAGCGGCGACATTCAAGAATCTGACGTTATTGGCTGCAGTCGCCATAGACGAACAGGTGCTGGTTGTCCGGGCGGACTCTCCATTCAAATCGGTAAAGGACGTGGTGGCCGAAGCCAAGAAGCGTCCCGGGACAATCACGGTCGCCGGGACAGCGACCGGCCAGGACGACGATATCTGTCTCCTTCTCTTTGAGCGGGCCGCAGGCGTCAAGCTTCGGTATGTGCCCTTTAACAGCGGGGGAGAGGTCATGACCGCCCTCTTGGGTGGACACGTCGAAATGATCTGGGCCAACCCCAGCGAGTACGCCCCTCAACTGGAGGCCAAACAGGTGCGACTCCTTGCCGTGGCCAGAGAAGAACGGATGGGAGATGTCCCCACGTTCAAGGAACAGGGATATGATACCGTCTGGAAAGTCTTCCGTAGCGTGATTGCTCCGGGAGGCATTCCTCGCGAAGCCATTGCCTATTATGAGACCACCTTCAAGAAGATGACTGAATCACCGGCGTGGAAAGACGAGTATCTGAAGAAGTACATGCTGACACCTTTCTGGATGGGGAACCAGGAAGGCACCAAGTTTGTCTTTGAAGCGGAAAAGACCTGCGTGGCCGTACTCAAGGAGATCGGCCTTGGAAAGTAAGCCTGTTCGTTGTGTTCGGGCGGGGCTATGAATATACGGTAAGGTGGGGCCCCACGGGTACAGCCCGTGGGGCTCTGCTGCCGGGGTGAACTGCTTCTTACCCACATCAGGGGGATCGGGATGGGTATTGCCAATCTGCTGGCTGGAATCGTGGTCCTGCTTTTGGGGGTCGTCGTAACTTACGCTGCCAGTGAACTTCCTTACAGGGCCGAGTACGGCCCTGGCCCCGGATTTTTGCCCCTGTGGATAGGAATTGCCCTCATCGGGTGCGCCATTGTGACAATCATCAAGGCCGTCAGGCAGTACGACACTGAAAAGGGACGGTTCATTCATGGGAAGACGCGCCAGGTTGCTTTTGTGTTTGTGACGCTTATCGTCACCTTCCTTCTCGTGCCTGTGCTTGGCCTCTCCCTTGACCTTGCCCTGTTTACCGGTTTCACCATGCGCACCGCAGGGCGACACGGCTGGACCCTGTGCCTCGTGACGGCTGTTGTTGCCGCGGCGGCCGTCCGCGTGATCTTCGGTGTGATGCTTGATATTCCCCTGCCCAAAGGAGTCGTCGGCCTTTAGGAGACTGAAGAAACTGTGGATCTTCTCAGCAATCTGTTCACGGGGTTCTCCGTCGCCCTGACCTGGCAAAATATCCTGTTTTGCGCCCTCGGCGTTCTCTTTGGCCAACTAGTCGGCGTTCTGCCGGGCATCGGTGCCCCCACTGCCATCGCCCTGCTTCTTCCGCTCACGTTTACCATGAGCCCCACAACGGCCATCATCATGCTGGCCGGAATCTACTATGGAGTCGCGTACGGCGGGACCATCACCTCGGTGCTCATCAACGTCCCGGGTGAATCCTCTACAGTGATGACCACCCTCGATGGTTATCAGATGGCCCTCCAGGGCCGGGCCGGGCCGGCGCTTTTTGCAGCGGCCCTCGGTTCGTTCATTGCCGGCACGGTGTCCGTGGTGGTCTTGATGTCTTTCGCCCCGATTCTCGCCCGGTTCGCCCTGCGCTTCGGCCCTGCCGAGTATTTTGGTCTGACAGCCATGGCCTTTGGACTGCTCACGGTGCTGGGGGGCGGAGATCCCATAAAAATAATTGTCGCCACGCTGATCGGTCTGTTCTTTGCGACGATCGGCATTGATGTGGTTGGCGGTATCCCGCGGTTTGCCTTCGGGGTCCCCGAGCTCCTGGGAGGGATCGACCCCATTGTCATCATCACCGGCATGTTTGGCATTGCTGAGGTGTTCAACAGCATTGAAGAAGAAGTGCGTACAGACATTCTGAAGGCCGGGTTCCGGTTTCGCGACGTCTTTCTGACCCGGCAGGACTGGGTTCAGTCCCGCTGGGCCGTGGTACGAGGTTCGGCGATCGGTTTTATTGTGGGGATGCTGCCCGCCGGAGGCATCACCACCGCCTCCTTCCTTGCGTACTTGATGGAGAAACGCGTTTCAAAGACTCCCGAGCGGTTCGGCAAAGGGGCGATCGAAGGCGTGATGGCGCCTGAGTCAGCCAACAATGCGGCCTCGATCAGCGGATTCGCCCCATTGCTGGCGCTTGGGTTGCCCGGGTCGCCCACGACCGCGATTCTCCTGGCCGGTTTCATGATGTGGGGCATCCGGCCGGGGCCGATGCTCTTTCAGACCAATCCCGATCTGGTCTGGGGTCTTTTTGCGAGCATGTATATGGGCAATGTGATGCTCGTTTTGATGAACATCTTCCTCATTCCCGCCTTTGTCGCGGTGCTGAGGCTCCCCTACACGATCCTGATGGGCCTCATCGTTGTTTTTCAACCGTGGGCGCTTTCAGCGCCAACAACAATCTCTTTGACATCTGGATGATGCTGGGACTGGGTGTGTTGGGTTACCTGATGAAGAAGCTCCATTACCCTGTTGTGCCGCTGATCCTGGCCCTCGTTCTCGGGAAACTTGCTGAGAACTCGCTGAGGCAGGCCCTGACCCTGTCCGGGGGGAGCATGTGGATCTTCTTTAAGCGCCCGATTTCGGCAGTCTTTGTTTCTCTGGCCATTCTGGCCTATCTCTTTCCTCTGGCCCAGTGGGCAATCGAAAGCCGGCGAAAGAGGAAACCTGCTGAGAAATGAGGAGGGTGATTCCGAACAGTGAGGTGAAGACACATGAAGATTGACCCCGAGGTATGCATCGGATGCGGGAGTTGCATGCTCTACTGTCCGGTGGAAGCGATTGTCGAGACAGACAGGAAGACACCGAAGCGGAAGGCGATCCGGGCCGTGGTTCTGGATCGCTGTGTGGAGTGCGGCAACTGCCTTCGCTCAGAGGTGTGTCCTGTGGATGCCATTGTGCAACAGCCCCTGGACTGGCCGAGGAGCCTCCGGTCCGCCTTTTCGAACCCCATGACAGAACACAAGTCTAAGGATATGGGTCGGGGCACCGAAGAGATGAAGACCAATGAGGTAACGCACCGGTTCGAGAAAGGGCAGGTGGGGGTTGCGATCGAACTGGGGCGGCCGCTTCTTGGGGCGAGCTTTCGTGATGTGGAGCGCGTCACCCGGGCCATGGCCCGTTTTGGCGTCGAGTTCGAGGCCAACAATCCGCTGACCTCATTGATAGAGGACCCATCCCTGGGGGCCTTGAGAAAAGATGTCCTTGACGAAAGGGTCCTGTCCACCATTGTGGAGTTCAAGATCCAGGAAGAGAATCTGGAAGAGATTTTGCCCGCGATCAAAGAGGTGGCAGGTCGAATCGAGTCGGTCTTCTCACTGGGCATCATCAGCGTGCTTCCTGAGGGAGGCCATGCCCCTGTGATCGAGCGTATCAGGAGGCTTGGTTTTCAGGTCAGGCCCAACGGCAAAGTCAACCTGGGCTTAGGCAGGCCCATCCCTGATGACTCTCCACTCTGCCCGGGTAAACAATCGCGGGGTTCTGAAAGGAGGCCGTCATGACGCACATGCTGCATCGGCAGGGCACAGGGGAAAGTCTGGCCGAAGATTTCACCCTGCTGACCATCAGGGCGCGGGGCTATAACGATGGGAGCCTCTGGAGGATGCAAAAAGTCCTGGAGATGGCCTCCCGTTACCCCATTGTGAATTTCGGTGACATCAAGAACGGGTCGAAGTTCACGACAACCCTCGATACGATTCTCACATCGTCCGATCAGGGCCTGCCGATTCTCCACATGGTCTTCACAAACAAGAACGATGTCACTCGATTCATGGATGATTTAAAGGAGGCCGATCTTGGCATCTCGGTAGTGGCAGGAGGTCTCTTCGAAGAGATCTTTCAATGCTGCAGAAAGATTGGGATCACTCCTCACACAGCCAACCACTCGCTCGGCGTGTTCGGTCGGACGGAGAAGCTTCCACCCCAGGAGGTTTTGGATATCACGACCATGTGTGGCCACTCGCTTGTGACGGTGGCCCTGACCAAGAAGGTGATTGCCGATGTCGAAAAAGGCAAGGTGAGCCCTGAGAAGGCAGCGGAAAAGCTGGCGAGAAACTGTCTCTGCGGGATTTTTAACCCGGCGCGGGCTGCAAAGATTCTCAGATTGATCGTCAAGAAATGAGCCCGGCTATAGATGGAAAGCATTACCTCAGGGATGCGTAAAGAAGATTCTGCGGCTTACAACCAGGTGGCTGGAGATACCAACGGTAGGATTGACATATTCGTCCACAATGTTTTGAAATTGTTTTCGGATGTTCAGTTTTCACACTTCGCATTTGACTATGTGCTGAGAATCTCCAAACGACGTCTGAACCCCTCCCGCCCTGTTTGACGACGTTCCGGCTGCGCATTGGGCATACGGTTTCGTCACGGCCCTTTCCAATGCGGGAATCACTGGGGGCTGCTCATCCAACCCTCCCCTTTTCTGCCCTGACGAGAGCATAACCCGTGCCCAGATGGCGGTGTTTCTGGTGGCAGCACCTTCGCCCTTAAATCCATAGGGCTATCAATGGTTATAGGTGAATTAGTCGAAAGCAAAGGCAGGATCAGAAATGGCCCTGCCTTTTTTCCATTCCAGATTTCTATCTGTAATTATCGGTTGACATATTCTGTCAAATGTTGCAGCTTTCTATCGGTAACGGAGGTTTGGAGATACTTTTCGTTTCAGCTGATTTGCAGAAGTACACAGATTCGTGCATTTGATTATCACCTTTGTATTCCGAGGGTTTGATCCCGGATTTCAACCTCCCCCAGGTCTCAGCGATTGGACTCAATCCCCGCGACAAGGTTCAATGGTAATTGCTGGATCGCGAACCGGGAGAAAGCGATCTGCGTGTAGATTCAACCATGATGAATTCCGAAAAGAAAAGCATGCTGGCTGTTTATTGCGGATTGGCCGCCAATGTCATGCTGGCGGTCCTGAAGACGAGCATCGGAATTCTCGGCCACAGCCCGGCTCTTTTGGCCGACGGAATCAATTCTACCTCTGATGTGGCCTACTACGTGGTGATTTCGGTGTTCATGCGTTTCGCCAGGAAGCCGGCCGACGCCGAGCATCCCTACGGCCACACCCAACTGGACACCATAGCTTCCCTGGTGGTGGGAGCTTTCGTCATCACCACCGCCATCGCCATTTTCTGGGATGCGCTAAACGATATATACGATTTGACCACGGGGGGAAGCACCTTCACGGGGGCGGCTTCGCTCGCGCTTTGGATCGCACTCTTCACTTTGGTCACCAAAACCGGGCTGACGATCTGGACGAAACGGATCGGAAAGCAGAGCCGGAGTGCGACCGTGCAGGCGCTGGCGTATGATCACCGGAACGATATCTTCGCGGCTGCCGCCGTCTCTACCGGCATTTACCTGGGCCGGCTGGGCTATCCCTGGGTAGATCCTCTCGCAGGGGCTATCGTTTCGCTTCTGATCCTCTACACGGGTATCCAGATCCTCCGGGAATCCACCGCGGATCTAATGGATACGGTGGCCGGGAAAGGGCTTGCCGGAAAGATCTATCTTCTTCTCGGGGAAATCCCCGGAGTCAAGCAGATCGAAGAGGTCCATGCCCACCGCTTCGGAATCTATCTTGTTATTAACATTACAATTGGACTTGAGGGATCACTGACCGTAGCTGCCGGCGATGCAATTGCTTCTCAGGTGGAACGGAAGCTCCTGGGTGAAATTGAATTCTTACGCAGGGTTCATGTTCACTATCACCCCGCGAAAGAGGGGGCGGGTTAATTGGATAGCAGCCCGCAATTGGGCAGAGATGGGAATTAGGTGAACGAAAATGCCACTAAAATGCTGCTCAGGAGAAGGAAAAACGTACTCAAATGAACCATGGTTTGTCTACCCATCTGATTGCCAGGGTTCTTTACCCTTTGCCCTTAAACTGCAGGAAATATGGACCACCCGGTGGGTGTTTGTCCTGTTTCCTCCTGCCCTGTCCCCTCTTCCGTCTTCAAAGAGGATTGACATATTTCCTGGAAAAAAGTAGACTTTTGTCTGAAAGAAAGATTGACAGTATCTCGTCGGTAGGCGCAGATCTTGCGTCTGAAATATAGAACTGGGAATGCGGCGAAAAGACACAAAAGCAAAATCTTAGGAAGTGATGAAAACTGACCCCTGTTGAATGCTGGACGGGGAGCTGCACTCCGAGGCAAGTCGTGGGAAGGAAGGCAAATGAGAGGGAGAGGAATAACTAAAATCAGGTTGTTGTCATTGTTGTAACATTGACTGTTCATGTTTGCTCCATCATGCAACCTTTCAGGTGGAAATCATCAACTTGCCTTTAGATATGAGGAGGACTCATGTGGATATGCAAGTGTGGAAAAAAGAACGTGGACAGCGAAGATTCCTGCTGGAGTTGCGGAATAGACCGAGCTGCCGCTGAGCAAAAAAAAGGCATAGAACTTCAGCGTACAACAGAAGAGCTTGCGGAACAAGAACCCCATAAGGACTACACTTCTACTTATGGCACCGCCCGAATGATAGCGCGGTTCATCTCTTTCGTTGGCTGGGTCCTGGTAGGTCTTAGCCCGCTGAGTTGTTTATTGTTTCTCTCACCAACCATTGTATCGGGCAGATGGTCCGACCTAATCCAAACGAAGTTCCTTCCCATTCTCGCAGGAGCTATAGTAGGAGCTATCGTCGTAGCTATAGGCGGGTTATTCTTCGTGATGACAGGCCAATTGACGCGAGCAGCGGTCGATACTGCAGAGAACACGGGAGAAATGCTGTTTCTCATGCAGCAAAGGAGATCGAAATGATACCCAATCAAAGGAAGGGGGGGCGCGGGTCTGGCTAATGCCACGGTATTCTACATCCTTGGCGAAGAGAAAATACAAATTTTGAAGGATTTCATGCAATGGATCAAGGACAGCATACCAAGGCAGGGGCCCCCCGGAACCCGTGAGAGGTGTGAGAGGCAAAATAGCTCGGGAATAGACAGCAAGTTCTACAAACAGGGGTTCTTTCTGAGATTTTCAATTGACTAATATTGGTAAATATGCAAGATTGAATTCAATCATTGGTACATCCAGTTTTGTACAGAAGTGAAGCTCTCCGCCCTAAAGGGCGGGGCCGTTCGACGGTCCTAAGTGTTTTAAAGGACTTCCCGGTAAGGTACTTTCATTCATATTGCCCCCATTCCTGCCAGCCGGTAGGAAGGAATGGGGATGTGCCGGTCAAAAAAGGAATCATAGCAAAAAGGAGGTAGCATATGTATAAGAAAGTCTTAGTTCCACTTGATGGTTCACCCTTGGCAGAGTGTACGTTGTCTCATGTCAAAAACCTTTTTAAGGATGGTTCCGTGGGGGAAGTAACCATTCTAAATGTGGTCAAGGTTGATCTTCCATGGGCCACAATTAAGAACGCCCAGTCTCCCAAAGACATTGATATCGATGCGATCAGGAAACCACTCTTCATGGCATCAAGGAAGTATCTTGCCGATATAGAATCCCGGCTTGTCTCGGAGGGAATTAAGGCAAAAACGGAGTCACTGGAGGGTAACCGGCCTGCCGATACGATTACTGAGTACGCTCACACAAAAGGTATTGACATGATCATCATTGGAACCCACGGTTACACCGGGCTTAAACATCTGATGTTGGGCAGCGTAGCATTCGGCGTCCTCCATCAATCCCATGTACCGGTGCTCCTTATTAGGCCAGAGTCCTGCCGACCATAGGTAATCTTAGAAGACAGGATTTCGAACAACCATTCAAAAAGGGAAACAATGGATAAGTGAAAAAACGCTCCGTGGAGAGATAACCTCATGGTTGCATTGGGCAGACCCACCGGGAACACTTCCCTGCCTACCGGCAGGCAGGCAACGCCTTGGAAAGCGGGTTTCGTTGGAATTGGATGGACAACCGAGGACTTCACCAAGAATGAGGTCCAGCAAAGGCTATGAACGATCGTGCTTGACAGTCACACATCTCCCGGCAAAGCCGGGGGATGTGTGACTCGGGCGCTCACTCCGCCGAAACACCATCCCGATCAAGTCGCAAATGGACGCCGAGCACTTTTCCCGCCTTATTCATAGCCTGTCTCCCTGCCTCGTAAGATCCTGAGTCGGCTGGTCAGGCTCAACCCCTTTGCTGCCTGTGTATTCCTCACGGAAGCCAACAATTTCCCCGGCTGAAGAACTTAACCGACACAGCCCCCTTTCCCTGGCTCATTTTATCGGGCCGGTCACCTGCGCAATCCGAAATACCTGGTTGTCCTTGAGACCGAGAATCTTGGTGACATCCGCGGTCTTTATGTTGCCGATAATCCGCGAGCCCATTCCTAAGGCCGTTGCTTCAAGATAGAGATTCTGTCCCATGCACCCGATCTCAAGGTCAGCGGCATCGATCCTGTACGCCTTTTCTTTGTTAATGAGATAGAGCACCGTCATCGCGGCCTTTTTGAATTCATCCTGATTCGGAATCTTCCCCCGGATGTCTTCACCAAAAACCCTTACCAGCCGATGCTCCTTTGGCTCATACCGATATACGCCTTCCGGCAAGGCGACCAGCACATCGATCGGATACTGAGTTCCGCCCGGAAGGTGTGGTCCGATGCCCGTCCTCCCTGTTGACTCCTGTGGTCGCCCAGAGAAGCCGCGACAACTCCTCGCGGGAAAGAGGGCGGTCCGCAAAGGAACTGGCGCTTTTTCTTTCGAGAAGCGCTCGATCCAGACTGAACGTGTTGTTCTTCTCGAAAGGTGGGAGAACGATCATGTCCGCGGAGCCCCCACCGGCAGGCCCGCCCGGATCGGACGGTAACCCCTTAGCCCAGACCTTGGCTCCCCGGGCGACAGCAAAAACTCCCACGCTCAGTGCCGTTATCTTTCTTATAAACTCTCGTCTCTCCATCGTCGTTCCCTCCTTTTTTGGATGTCCCCAACACGCAGCGTTCTATAAAAGGCACTTCCACGTACATCCCGTGGCACGGTATGCTCAGAAATATTCCACGGACTTTCCGGAGAATTATACACAGGTTCGATCTTTCTGGCAACAACTATTCAGTTGTTTGCCTGCGAACCGGTGCAAACTTAACCTTCCAGTTGGCAGACCCGCCGGGAACACTTCCAACGTCATGAAGCCTGCCTGCGATAAGCAGGCTTCATGGCTTATTCCAGTGTCCCCGGCAGGTCTGTCATCCCGGTATTTTTACAACGTTGAGGTTAATTTAGTCCGACCCCGGAGCAGGCGTGTTAGTCAACGATACGCATCTCCATGGGCAGCTTATTCAGGGGTTCGGCGCCGTCTTTGGTGACGAGCACGGCCCCGCCGATGTTCACCCGGTTCTTGCCGATGCTGGCATTCGGCTCAAATTCAAAGACCATCCCGGCCTGGACGATCAATTCACCGGCCCTTGCCGGAATCGTGCTGACGCCCTTATATTTCTTCATCTCGGGCAGCTGATCCGGATCAAACCTCATGGGGCCGGCCGAAAGGAGAGGAGAGAGGGAGTGAATCAACGGGCTGAGGTTCCACGCTCCGGCCTCCTGCAGAGGGCGGTCCATGGCTTCGCAGATATCCTTGAAAATGACGCCGGGTCTCAGGGCTTTGAGCCCGGCCTCATAGGAACGCCGCGCAATGTCGGCACATGTTTGGTTCGTCGGGTGGACGGGTTTCAATGCCACGGCCATCTGCTGCTGGGTCTCGAAACCGCCATAGACAGGGAAGACCTCTGCATTGGCGATGTCTCCCTTCTGCAGGGTGCGGGGAGCGCCGCCCCGGAGCGCCCAGATGGGTGTCCCCCAGCTCACGTTGTCACGCCCGGTTTTCAGGATCAGAAGATCCGGTGTGCAGATGGCGCCCTCCCGGTAAAGCGTGCCCATGACCGCCGCATAGATTTCCGATTCCTGCACGCCAGGCCGGGCTATCTTGAGCATGGCTTCGCAGGCCATCTCACCGATGTCGGCCGAGCGCCGTATCATTTTGAGTTCTTCGTCGCTCTTGACGCTCATCATCTCCATATACGGAACAGAGATGTCGGTAAAATTGGCTTTGGGAAGCTTGTCCAGAACGTACGACCAGGTCTTGTAGGGTATGATTCCATCCGGCTCTCCGGCCCCTTTGCTCTCCAGGCCGACCACGCCTATTTTGGCCCGATCGAGTCCCTTCTCCTGCAACGCACCCACGACGCCCGGACCGGTGATTCCCATCCTGACGTCAGTCAGCCACCAGGGTTCGTCTTTCAAATCCGTTTCGAGCCGGATCAGAACCCGATTGGCAGTCCAGAGCAGGTACACTGGCTCTCCGATCATCGGGAAGATCACAATGCCTTCAAATGACTCATTGGTCAAATAAAAATCGAATCGCTCACGTCCCTTCCCATAGACAAGGAGTGCATCCAATCCTTTCTGTTTCATCAGTTCACGGGTGCGGTTCCAGTGGCGTTCCTTCTCGTCAGGCGACAGCGTGGGATACTTCGATTCCATAACCTCTCCTTTCATCATATGGGAATCTCTCGCTCACCCGTGCAAGACCCTTGAAAACCACGGGTGAGGATACTGGAAAACCCTTTCAGCGGTATTTTGAGTAGTTCACTGCACGCGCTTCAGCCGACTCCACGAGTTCAATCAAAGCGAGATTGTATTTACCCTCAAGGTTCCAGCAACCCGCAATTGCAAGGCTCCGGAAGGATGCCTGCCCGGCTAATATCCGCAAAGACTTTTCCCAAAGACAGGTCGTCAGATGCGCATTCAGGGCACATATAAGCTGACATGAGGTATCTGTTTTCCTGTTCTTCCGTCAGCATTCCCTCTCCCTGCTTAAATCCCCCCTTCCTGGCGTTGTAACTCTCATCAACTTTCTTCCACAGGAGTCTACCAGTTTGAAGGAAAAAATCAAATGAAATTTTAGGGGTGGCGTATCCCTTCAGAAGCTGTGAAAAAATTAGGATAAATGGAAAAGTATCCCGGGCCCAATGAGGGTAGGCCGTTTGGAAAACTTTAGAGCGAAACCTTATCGAGCGAAATAGTGCGTAGACTTGCAATAGTAACGCAGACTTACTAACAGGATGGTTGCCCTGATTAAAAGATCGCAATTCTAAAGTTTGGAAAGCGGCCTACCCTCGTTGGGACAGAAAAAATAGGGACCTATTTTTTCACACCTTCTCAGTGACGGGTGGAGGAACAAAGCTATACCAGGGTGGGAGGGACTGTAAGAAAAACCTTGGAAAAGTGTGATTGACAAATTCGACCTGCCTTGGTAATGAATACACCGGCAATCTGTTGAGAGGGGAGTGACCGTAATCATGATCCCCTTTTCCCCGTAATTGTCTTCCACCATGCAACCTTTCAAGTGGTCATCTTCGAAAGACATTTTCACAACGGCCTTTCGGGGTATTGACAAATACTGGATCCGTGGTATATCTAAGGCACATATTTTCCAAAAAGACCTCTGTAGACAGGAGGATGTGATGTCGAAAAATGTTTACGAAAGACTCGCTCAGCATCTTGACAAACTACCGGGGGGATTCCCGCCCAGCCCCAGTGGTGTGGAATTGCGCCTGCTCAAAAGATTGTTCACACCTGAAGAGGCGAAGCTTGCGGTACATCTGACCCTGAATCGTGAAGAAGCCGGAATGATCGCACATCGGGCTAAGCTCGTTCTCGGCGAGGCAGAGCAACGGCTCAGGGAGATGGCCCGTAAGGGGCTTATCTTTTCTATCGAGACGGAAGGCGCACCCGCCTTATACCAGGCGGTTCCATGGGTTGTCGGCATCTATGAATTCCAGGTCAACAACCCGGATGAGAGTTTCTTTCGGGATGTGAACGAGTACGTCCGTACAAGGAGTAAGGTTTCGAGGCCGCAACCGATCCCCCAAATGCGCACAATTCCTATAGCGCGGAGCATTGAACCCCACCTGGAGGCACTACCTTATGAACGGGCTGAGGAGTTGGTCAAGACCCATAAGAAGTTCGCAGTAGCTCCCTGCATCTGTCGCCGCAAGGCTGAGAAAACAGGTGTTGGCTGCGATGCGCCCAAGGAGACATGCCTCATCTTCGGCGAATGGGCGGATTATTATGTTCGCAATGGCATCGCTCGCTATATTGATCAATCCGAGGTGTCAAACATCCTCACCCTAGCCGACAAGGCTAACCTCGTTCTCCAACCCAACAATTCTAAAGAAATGGTTGTCATGTGTTGTTGCTGTGGCTGCTGTTGTGCGATTCTGACCCGTCTCAAGTCGCATCCAAGGCCATCCGAACTCGTGGCCAGCCCATTCAGAGCCGGACATGAGTCCGAAAGGTGTGAGGGCTGCGGGACCTGCGTCGACCGCTGCCAGATGGATGCTCTGATTTTTGAGGGCGACCGAGTGGTCTTGAATTCCCATCGTTGCATCGGTTGCGGACTGTGTGTGTCCACTTGCCCGACCGGGTCATTAACTCTCGTGCGCAAACCCGCAAGCGAGCAGATTAAGATTCCCATCAGCATGGACGCAACCTGGCGAGAATTGAGCCAAATCTGAGAGAACCGGGAATAGGATCAGGATCAGCTCCTGGTAATCTGACAGGCTGCTGAAAAACGCCCGTCTGCGGCGTTGCCCTCATCCTGCGGGGTTCGAGAAATCCTCGTGTCCCTGGTTCGATTCCGGGACCCGGCACTTTTAAGATCAAGGGGTTGACCAGCATCCGGTTAAACCCTTTTTTCTTATTCGTAACCAAGTCCGGCACTTGCACCCCTCTGATTTTTCAGGTATTCTGGAAATGATTCAATCCCTTTCGGGTGAAGTGCAGCCCTGTTCTGTTTCGGGCAGAGATCTATGCCGAATTTTGTCTGCCCTTGGAAGGAAAACGGCCATGCCGTTCTCATCTCTTTTGTCGGAAGTTGAATCCATTATCCTTCAAAGGCAGCCATGGGTCCGAATCAAACCTCGGCACATTTCTTGATACTCCGAATGGAGATTTGAAAAGTATTCTTAAGCAAACACATCCTGTGCAGGAATTGTCTAAGACAGAAAGGATGGAAAGAGATGAAAAAGCTGATGGGTGTACTGATTTCATTGTCTTTTGTCCTTGTGACAGGGTGCTCCCAGTTTCGCAGCGCCTTTCTCGGAGAAGAGTGCCCCCTCCCGGTCTATCTGCCCAATGAGAACTGCAAAGTCGTCGGTTTCAAACCCGGGTTGGAGCCGGACGGGTTTAATGGAATCAAGTGGGAGACCAACGTTTCCACGCTGGGAGGAATGAAACTTTTTCAAAAGGATCGAAGTCATGGAGGAATCGATTTTTACTTCAAAGAAAAGGATCCCTTCAAACTGGGAGACGGAAGACTTCACACCGTTCAATACGGCTTCTGGAGAGGGAGGTTCTATACCGGCGTCGTTACCGCAGAAGGCCCTGCAGGTTTTAAGGCCCTCAAAGAAGGGGTTTTTGGCAAGTTCGGCGAGGGGGCGAAGCCCTTCCGTAACAGAGAGGAGTACCTGTGGATCGGTAAAGATACAGTGATGTCGCTGAGGTATGACGATTTTATAAAGACAGGAATCTATTACATACGGTCCGACTCCATGGCGAAGAAAATGGGACAGGACCGTGCGCGGCAATTAACGAGAAGGGTGCGAGGCTCGCCTGCCTTCTTTTGCTCTTGCGCGCTTCCCTCTGATCAATTCTCCGCAAGAAGGGCGCAGGCAGCGACCTTCGACATACTCATTCCAGCGTAAAGGGGGCCGTGCCATCGGCAGGGCCATTATCTCCTGAGCACTTCTCGTGCAGGATGCCTTCCTCCAAGCGTCACAACCCATCCGTATCATCATAATTCGTTTTTAAAATCAGCCATCCCTATCTTGAACCTATCGTTGTACTTCTGTTTTTAGTACATAACACATTGAATTATAATCAGTATGTTTTCGTTGCCGTTTCCATTTTTCCCTTGACATTCCATATTTTGTGTCTTAAAATTGCCAAAAGTCTCGTATATAGTTGGCAGCAGGTTTGAAAGGAGCAGACGATGAGTTATCTCGTGTGTGATAAGAGAAAGGGAAGTCCAAAGATCCACGTTGAGGTCTGCCGAAGAAAGTGCAAACAGATTCAAGAGTGCAAAACTTATAAAGAATTTATGACCAACCTTGAGAAGAAAGCGGCTTAGTCCACTCTGCCCCTCTATCTTTCAGAACCCATAACCCACACAGGCAGACCTTTCACCTTTTTTTCCGCAAGATGCCGGCTTAGACAGATACCGGGCTCTTCCCTACCCCATGTCTCCCCATTCGTATTGAAGAATGCTGAGAAGGCAGACACCTGTTGTTTCCGCCCTCAGAATCCGCCTGCCCAGATTTACCGGGATGAATCCCAGCCCTTTAGCCTGATCCACCTCATCCGGACTCAACCCGCCTTCCGGTCCGACGATGAAAAAAACCTCGGTGGTCTCCATTGCCGCTCCGAGGACTTTTTTCAGACGGTCCCCCTCCCTCTCCCAGAGGAGAAGCCGGACAGATCCGGGAGGGACATTTTCAAGCATTTCGGAGTAGCTTCGAATCGTCTCGATTTCCGGCACGGTTCCTCTCCCGCACTGTTTTGAGGCCGCAACAGCGATCTTTTCCCACCGGCGGCGCCTCCCCAGACTCTTCGCCTCTTCAAGAACGGGGATGGACCGGGAAGAAAAGAAAGGTGCAATCCGTTTCACCCCCAGTTCTGTGGCCTTCTGGACAAGATAGTCCATCTTCTCCCCTTTCAGAAGACTCTGGGCCAGCGTCAGATGGAGCGGAGATTCCGTTTGACACGGCCGGAGCCGATCAATCCGGACGAGGATGGACAGAGGCCCCTCTTCGACGATGGTTCCCTCGTACTCCTTCGACAGACCATCGAAGAGAAGAACCTCATCGCCCGCCCCGAGACGGAGGACCCTGCGGATATGCCTGACCTCATCCCCTTCAAGCCTGATCATCCCGTCTACAATCCGGGGTTGAGGAACATAGAACCGAGGCAACTTGCAACCTACCTCATTCCTTGGAGACAGCGCGGCACAGCCGCAACCAAATCCGAAGCACGAAATCCGAAACAAGTCTCGATCTCTCCGGTAGTGTTTCTTCTTCTCCATTGACTTCGGTCATCCGAATTTGTTGTCGGATTTCGACATTCGATATTCGGATTTCTATTTTTTCTTCAGGGTGAGGCTGCCCCATTCGTCCTGCCGGGACTCCTTCACCCACCGGAACTTCCCCGTTTCCCAGTAGAGCCGGCGAACCCTGCCAAGCTCCTCCCCCAGGATGCCGGAAAGAATGAGAAGGCCGTTGGCGTTAAGGTGATTGATCAGGGATTTAACCATCCTCCTCAGGCTTCTCGCATCAATGTTTGCAACGATCACATCGAAGTTCCTTCGAACCGTCCCGATCCTCCCCCTTCTTATCTGAACGTCATCCTGCACGTCGTTGCGCACCAGGTTCTCTCTCGCGTTTTCCAGGGCCGTGCCGTCAACGTCGATCGCAGCCACGTCGGAAGCCCCCAGTTTTGAAGCGGCAATGGCGAGAATTCCAGACCCTGTTCCCACATCGAGGACCGAGGTCTTCTTCCTCTTCAGGTACCGTTCCAGGGCGTGCAGACAGAGTTGGGTCGTCGCATGAGTCCCTGTGCCGAAGGCCATCCCGGGGTTGATCCGGATCAAGATCCTGTCCTTCGTCCGACGCACGGAGGACCAGGGAGGAGCCACAACAAATCTCGACGAAACTTTCACGGGCTTGAAAAATTTCCTCCAGGACCCGGACCAATCCTTCTCCTGAAACGATGTCACCTCAACCCGGGATTGCGAAATCCCGGCATAGATCCCTTCAAGGGATCTCAGGTATCGCTTCAACCCATCGAGGATCCTTTTTTCATTGCCGTCCTTTAAGAGATAGGCCCTCACTTTTTTCGATCGAAGGTCCTCCTCAACCTCTTCAATGCCGCTCGCTCCCCGTTCAATCAAGAAGTTCGAGACCGCTTCTTCTGACTCCCTTGGGATACGCAGCGTAATCATGATCCACTGTTTCATTAAAGTCCACCCTTCTCAAACGATATTGAATCTGCAATCTCAAATCTTCAATCTGAAATCTGAAATGAACTGATGGATCTTCTCATTGAAGAGACCCGGGGACTCCAGCATCACCATATGGCCGGCACCGGGAATGACCTCCAACCTCGACCCCTTTATGTTTTCGTGGAGATATTTCGAGTATCTCACTGGAGTCAACTCGTCCTCTTCTCCGCAGAGGATGAGGGTCGGGAGGGAGATGCTTCCCACCCTGGACGTGATGTCGAATCTGTCACAGGCCAGAAAATCTCCGTACAGGATTTCGGGCCGGCACTTCAGCAGTTCCGAGATCCCCCTTTCGATGAACTCGGGCGCCGCCTTCCTGGAGTAGGCATAACGGGTAATGCTTCGGACGGTCTCTTCAAAGTGATTTCTAATGCCGTCGAGAATCACCGGAAGGACTTTCAATCTTGCACCTGTCCCAACCAGAATCATCCCCTTGATCGCCTCGGGGAAATCCAGTGCCATCCACTGCACGATGGCCCCTCCCATGGAATGGCCGACAAGAAAAACGCTCTTGAGACCCATAGACCCGAGGAAGGAATGAACGTGCCGGGCATAACCCGCAATTTCATCCTCTCCCTCGCCTCCCGATTCCCCGTGACCGGGGAGATCGACAATGATCGTATTGTATCTCCTCTCGAAAAAAGCCTTCTGGGCACTCCAGACAAACTGTCCTCCTCCTGCCCCGTGAATGAAAAGGAGGACCTCCCCCTCTTTCGAAAGACCTGCCCTCCCTATCCAGTATCTGATCTGTTTCGTCCCGCTGAGGACGGCCGGCATCGGATCCTCCCTTCGATTGCAGTCAAAATAAGCATCGAGGGCCTCGAATAACATTCCTTTTTCCTTCAGATCTGTAAACTTCGCATGAAAGGAGGCACAGGAGGGAAGCCCTTTCGTGTACCAGTAGATGTGCTTCCGGATCTCTTTGACCGCTCCCTTTTCCCCGTAATGATTCAGGATCAGGGAGAAATGAATCTCGATCATCCGGCGCCTCTCCGAGAGAGAGTGGGAGTCTCCCTCCTTAGAAGGAATTGAACGCTCTCTCTTTGAAGATCCACGGGTTCCCCAACGCCCCTCTCCCGATCATCACCCCGTCGCACCCTGTCTCGTCCATCATCTTCTTCATCAGGGCGGGACTGGTCACATCCCCATTTCCAATCACGGGAATGCTAACCCCCTTCTTCACTTCCCTGATGACGTTCCAGTCCGAAAGCCCGCGAAAGCCCTGCTCCCTCGTTCGCGGGTGGACGGAGACGGCATCGACCCCGCAGTCCTCGGCAATCCTGGAAATCTCAAGGGCATTGATCTGTCTGTCATCCCATCCGGAGCGGATTTTTACTGTAAAGGGAATCTTCACTCTTCTTCTCATGCCCGTCAGGATGCCTTTCACCTTTTCCGGATCCCTCATCAGGCTGGCGCCCGCCCCGGCCTTGACCACCTTCTTGGCCGGACACCCCATGTTCAAATCGACGGCATCCGCCCCCATGCTTTCCACCTTTTCCGCAGCTTCTGCCAATGTATCCCCGTTGGCGCCGAAGAGTTGAACAGAAACCGGGTGCTCCCCCTTTTCCATCTTCAGGAATGCCTTTCCCTTCCGCAGCAACCCATCCGCACTGATCATCTCCGTGTAAACCAGACCGCAACCCATTTCTCTGGCAAGCCGCCGGAACGGGTAATCGGTAATCCCCGCCATGGGCGCCAGAATCAGAGCGTTGCTGAGTTGAAGGTTACCGAGTCTCATAGATCAACTGCCTGAATACAATGGAATAGTGAAAGAACCAAAATACTGGAATAGTGGAATAATGATGGACTCGCAAAAAGTCGAAAAAGCCTAAGAACCGTCATTCCGGCGAAAGCCGGAATCCAGTAATTTCAGGTCATTATAAAAACACTGGACACCGGTTTTCACCGGTGAGACGACTTTTTACGAGACCATCATTCTTCCATTATCCCATTTATTCCTTTTCTTTCTTCCAGTGTGTCTTAATGGATTCGATGGCCGTCTCGATGCTGATGGGAATCCCGAAATCGAGCCCCTCATTCTGCAGTCCCCTGAAGAGCTGCGTCAGGGTAGGCTCTTCCAGGTTGAACTCCTTCAAATCCCTGAATCTCCCGAAGATCTCCTCCGGTGTCCCCCTTTCGCTGAGGTCTCCATGACCGTGCATCAGGTAAAGAACATCGCTCACCTCCGGGACCAGATCAACCTCGTGAAGGGTCATGATGAGGGTGATCCCTTTTTCCCTGTTCAGCTCATTCAGGACCCGGACGAGATCTCTCCTCGAAAGGGGGTCCAGCCCTGTAAAAGGCTCATCCAGGATGAGAAGCTCCGGCTCCATCACCAGCGCCCCTGCCAGGGCCACTTTCTTCTTCTCTCCGCCGGAGAGGTAGTGGACGATCCTCCCCCGGATGGACTCGATGTTCAGCCGCTCCATCACCGTTTTCGCCAGGCTTTCCGCTCTCTCTCTCTTCATGCCGTAGTTCAGAGGGCCGAAGAGGATATCGTCATAGACAGAAGGACCAAGGATCTGCTCGTCCACATCCTGCATCACGACCCCAATCCTCTGTCTGATCTTCGAGTACTCTTTCCCGGGGTCCAGTCCAAAGAGTCTCACGCTCCCGTCCTTGGGGATCAGTACCCCCAGCAGGTGTTTCAGAAGCGTCGTCTTTCCGCATCCGTTCGAACCCAGGATGGAAACCCTCTCGCCTTGATTCACAACAAAGTCGAGGCCGCAGATCTGGACTTTGGTCATATCCGGATAGATGTGAGTAATGCAGTCCACCTCGACAATTTTTTCCGGCATGATTCAATCTCCTTTAAAACGGATCTTATTGTGAAGCCTTCCGCCCTAAAGGGCGGGGCTTCGACGGTCCTAAGTTGTGCCCCTTCATCTCGACCTGAAGGCCGGGGCTTGCGGGGCACGGGCCGGTCAAAGCCCCGGAGAATCATCGACTGATACATCTTTTCGCTGGCATCCATCCCCTTGATGAGGAGATGCCCGAAGGCATTTGAGATATTGATCAGGCTTCTCCAGGGATGTCTCCACTGGAGCCCTCCGCGCAGATAGAGGGCCTGTTCCGTCTCTTCGAGAACATCCAGGAGGATAAAAATGGACCGGTAGGTCAGCAGGAGCGCCGTAACAAACAACCCGGGGAGGACCTTCCCCAGAACGCTGAAGACCGAGGGATAGGGTGTGGTCGACAGGAGCAAGACCACCGCCGTGGAGCCACAGAGAACCTTCAGAAAAACGAGCAGAATGAAATGGAGCTGAAATCCCGAAACCAGAATGAAGAGAACGGCGAAGAGAAGCGGGTAGAGGGTAAGAGGAAAGATCCTCCGAGGAACCCGTGAGATGAAGAAGATTGAGACGAGGATCAGATAGAGAAAGAAAAGCGGCAGCAGGCTCCTCCCTGTCACAACAGCCAGCAGGACCAGAGCGACCCCGACCATCTTCATCGCTGGAGGACTGCGGTGGAGCCGGCTTCTTCCTTCCACGGCCGAATAATCCAGATAGGAGAGCTGGATCATGGAGCCCCCCCTTCCAATCTAAGCAAGTCAGGGCGAAGCCGATGGATATATTTGATCATCAGTGTCGTAATGATCCCCTCCAGGACCCAACCGATCAACCCCAGGGGGAGAACCACTGCTATAAACCGCCTCAGATTCACTTCCTTGTCGCCTGCCTCTCCCGCCGGATGATCCTCCTTACCCTCCAGAAGCTTGAATTCGATCAGTCCGCTCCCTTTCTCCTGATGAATCAGATCCCCGTAATGAGACGCGCCCAGACTGACGACTCCGATCATGGAAAGGGTGGAAATGAAAAGAGCAAGAAAAGTGGCCAGGAAGGCGGTCAGGCTCATTCTTCCAAAAATTTTCCAGAAGAGCCGGAAGAAAAGATACCCCAGAATGCCCTCGATGGACAGGGTAAGGGTGTTCAGCCCGATCACCGTGATCCCTCCGTGTCCGAAGAGCGCTAAGACGACATTCACCACAAAGGTCGCCAGGAAGATGAGCCTAGGGCCCAACAGAATCCCCGAGATCACAGTAAGGTTCACGTGATAAGCGATGGGGACAATTTCCACCGAGGCGCCGAGCACCATCGCAGCCGCCATCATGCCGAGCAGGGGAAGGCGCCGCGCCAGTTCTTCCTTCTTCATAAAACGAAGGAGAATGGCCCAGACAAGGATTGCCGCGATAAATCCGGAAATCCAGAGCCACGAAGGCAAAATTCCATCCGGAAGATGAATGTGCGACATAGGTTCACCATGGGGTCATACACGACACAAGTGGATTGTAGATCGTGTTTAGAATGTTTCCTAATTGTTGTCTCAATGGATTGGTAGCCGCAACCTTTAGGTTGCGTTGGTCCGGAGCCATTTTTCGCAGGCTAAAGCCTGCGGCTACAAGAATCTGCCGTCGTTATGGTATTTTGGAATCAATCTACTAACCCTCTACCTTCAGTCTCAGCCCTGGTTCTTAAGATTTACACTCCCTGCACAATCCGTAAAGATTCAACTGGTGGTCGGTGACCTGGTAACCGGTATACTCCGTCACCTTGGTCGACCAATCAGAGATAAAGCAGAAGTTCAGTTCTTCAACATGTCCACAGTTCTTGCAGATGATATGATGATGGTGGTCTTCCAGTTCACAGAGCTTGTATCCGGACTTCGACCCGTTAACGACCTTAAAGACAATCCCCAGGGACTCGAACAGGCCAAGGACCCGGTAAACGGAAGTCAGGCCGATTCTCCGCCGCTCTTTATGCAGGGAATAGTAGATCTCCCGGGGGCTCAGGGGTTCGCCGGCCGCTGAAAGCTCCTGAAAGATCAGAGACCGGGGACCGCTCAGCCTCAGTTTTCTCTCCTTGATAAGATCTCTAAAAAGTACTTTGTTCATGGCCAGTTAAGCTGATATTGAAAATTTTTCCATTTATATTTTAAACAATCGGGCTCTTTCCTGTCAAGCGAAATCAGGGTGCTATGGGTAATGCGGCACTCTACCGCGGCTTTGTTCAGGTCCGGGAGGGATGTCGGAAGAAATCTTGTCGCGGCAACCTCAGCTTGTTCGTGAACTCAAAGCGTTTCCAGAGCACTCTAAAACCTATCTCATTGCGGACAAATGTTACCCTTACCTGACAAGATCCTATCCGTCCGCATGACAAGATTTCTGGAGATATCCCTGCCGGATCTGGGATTTCTCCCCGCGAAAGTGAGAAGCTGTGAAAAAATAGGTCCTATCTTTTTCTGGCCCAACGAGGGCAGGCCGCTTTCCACACTTTAGAATTGCGATCTTTTAATCGGGGCAACCATCCTGTCAGTAAGTCTGCGTTACTATTGCCAATCTACGCGCTCGTTCGCTCGATAAGGTTTCGCTCTAAAGTTTTCCAAACGGCCCACCCTCATTGGGCCCGGAGATACTTTTCCTGTTTTTTCTAATTTTTTCACACCTTCTGACGCATTACGTGCTATGGTTGGCGCTTTTCATCCGCCTCGAAAAGGTTTATAATGATTTCATAATTATAACAGGGAAAGGAGGCCGGACCATGATTTCGAGAAGCCTTTCTGTTATCTGGTTGATGTTCTTTGCCCTCTTCATATTCTCCTGTGCCTACGTCAAACCAAACATCCCGGTAAATCAGGGATCCGTCGAACCTGGAAGTTCAGTGGCAAGAGGGGACTTGCGGCTCAAACTCCTCGGCACACCGCTCTCCATAGGGAAGCCCCTTCCTTCTGTCAAATTGGTCGACGCAATGACCATGAAAGAGGTTGACCTTTCTCAAGAGAAAGGAGCCGTTCTTCTCTTGAGTCTTGTCCCCTCTGTAGACACCCGTGTGTGCGAAGCCCAGACCCATTCCCTGGGGGAGGAAGGAAATATCCTTCCGCAGCAGGTTAAGCGCATCACGATCAGCCGTGACACGCCGTTTGCCCAGAAACGATTCGCCACCGAAGCGAAGCTCACCCACATCCAATTCCTGTCGGATTATAAACAGGGCGAGTTTGGACGCTCCACCGGACTTCTGGTGGAGGGCATGATGCTTCTTTCCCGTTCCATTATCGTAGTGGACAAACTGGGAATTGTCCGGTATATTCAAGTTGTTCCGGACCTTGGGCAACTGCCTGACATCGAGAAGGCCGTCCGGGAGGCCATGGCTCTGAACAAGGAGACTTAGCAGTTGTAATGCAGACCGGAGAGATCGATGCTGAACCTGGAAGTAATAACGAAATGGCCTCGGGAAAAGGTGATGGATGCCCTGAAGGACTTTTTTGGCAAAGGAGGCTTGGGGTTGGAGATCACCGGGGAGACCCCGGAATGTCTCACCTTCGAAGGCGGGGGCGGTTTCGTTGTCGCAAACGTCTGTCCCCACAACGGTCAAACCCGGATTGATCTTCAGACCCGGGAGTGGGATTATCAGGTCAGGAAATTTTCTTCCAGCCTTCCGTAATGACTGATCGGCCCCCCCCATGGAAAGGATAGGAAAAGATGATACCCAAAGGGACGAGGGGCATTTTTTTGAAATCTTTCCTGTTTGCCGTCCTGTTTTCCTTTTTGCCGGCGATGGCGGCAGCCCAGCCTGGACCCCACCCTCCATTTCGGAACGCTCCCGGTTGTGCAGTCCCTTCCACTCTTTGTCGCTGCCGAGAAAGGGTTCTTCAGGGAGCGGGGCCTTTCCGTCGATCTGGTTCTCTTCAATTCGGCCACGGAGAAGGACGTGGCCCTCACGTCGGGGCAGATTGCAGGATACTTTGGAGACATCATGACCCCCATGGTGCTCAACGCAAATGGGATCCCCGCAAAGATGGTGGTCACCCTCTTCAGCACACCCCCGTCGCAGCCCATGTTTGCCATCATGGCCGGTCCCAAATCCCGCGACAAGAGTCTTGCCGAACTGGCAAAGGCCGGGCTGGCCGGAAGCTCCAATACGATCATTGAATACATCACCTTGAAGATCCTGGAGTCGCGGAATCTTTCCGGCAGCCAGCTCAATATGATCGAGGTGAAGAATATCGCGATTCGTCTTCAAATGCTGTTGACGGATCAGGTCCCCGGGGCGATTCTTCCCGAACCGCTGGTCTCCCACGCGAAGACAAAAGGAGCCCAGGTGATCGCAGACGACGCAGGGAAAGGAATCTCCGCCACGGTCCTGGCGTTTACCGATCCCTTCCTGAAAGAACACCCGAAAACCGCGAAGACCTTTCTGGAGGCGGTCTCACAGGCAGCCGCCTTCATCAACAAGAACCCCGCCGAGGTCCGTCCCATCATGAACCAGCATTGCCGCATCCCCGATCCATTACATCAAAAATTTGCCGTCCCTCCTTTTCCAAAACTGACCTTGCCGGAACCGGATCAGATCATGGATGTCTACCGCTGGCTTCGTTCCAAAGGGATCATTCAGAAAGAAATGAATTACAGGCAGATGGTGGCAGATGGCTACCTCCCGTGAACTTCTCAAAGTTGAGGAGCTCAGAAAAATCTTCCAGAACGGCATTTCATCGAAGACGGCGCTTCAGGGAGTCACCTTCGACCTCTCTTCCCATGATTCCCTCTCCATTGTGGGGCCCTCGGGGTGTGGTAAAACGACCCTCCTGCTCATCCTGACCGGGTTACTGGAACCCACAGAGGGAAGGCTGTGGCTCGAAGGGGCGCCTCTGACAAAACCGACAAGCAAGATCGCTCTCGTCCTCCAGGAGTACGGTCTCTTTCCCTGGAAGAATGTGGCCTCCAATATCACTCTGGGAGCCCGGTTACAGAAGATTCACCTCCCGGAGGAAGAATTGCTCTCTCTGAAAAAGGAACTGGGCATCGAGGGAATGGATCATCTTTTCCCTCATCAATTGAGCGGCGGCCAGCGACAGCGGGTGGCCCTGGCGCGGGCCCTCCTGCTGCGGCCCCGCCTTCTTCTCCTCGACGAACCTTTCGCCGCTCTCGATACGATCACCCGGGAACACCTCCAAAACCACCTTCTCACCCTCTTCGATCACCGGCAGTTCAGTTTCATCGTCGTCACGCATAACATCGAAGAAGCGATCTTCCTGGGGCGCCGTATTCTGATCTTGAACGATCAGCCGCCGGGCATGATGACCGTGATCGACAATCCGGACTGGGGAACTCTGGAATATCGGGGAAACTCGGAATTCTTTAAACGGACCCTGGAAATTCGCCGGATCCTGAAGGAAATCAAATGGGAAAGAGACGCTGGGTAGCTTATAGCCTCACACTCCTGATCGTCATCGCCTGCTGGCACGGGGCTTCCCTTCTCCTGGGGAGCATGCTCCTGCCGGGGCCTCTGCCCGTCTTCACACGAGCGGGAGAGGAGATCGGCCGGAGCCTTTTCTGGGGCCATCTCGGGGCCAGCGCCTGGCGAATCATCGCTGGGATCTTCTGCGCTTCCCTCATTGCCATTCCCCTCGGACTGATTCTGGGCAGCAGTCAGAAACTCGACGGGATGTTTGCGCCTCTCATCTATTTGAGTTATCCCATCCCGAAGATCGTCCTCATGCCGATCATCCTTCTCCTCTTCGGACTGGGAGATGCGAGCAAGATTGTTCTGATCGGTCTCATCACCTTTTTTCAGCTTCTGATCACCACCCGTGATTCCGCCCGAAAGATCAGCATTGAAGTCATTTACTCCCTCAAGTCGTTGGGGGGAAATCGCTGGCACTTCTACCGCCATGTGGTGTGGCCGGTCTCCCTCCCGGGGATCTTTACGTCGCTCCGGATCGGAACGGGAACGGCGGTGGCCGTGCTCTTCTTTGTGGAGTCGATCAGCGCCCGCCGCGGCCTCGGTCTTTATCTTATTGATTCCTGGGGGCGGGCGGACTATAATGCCATGTTTGTGGGAATTATCGCGCTATCCGTTATCGGAATTGTTCTTTACGAAATTTTCGACATTCTGGAGAAGAAGGTCTGCCCATGGAGGAACGTGTAGAAAAAAAATACCCTCCGGTGAAGGAGATGACGGACGCCGATCGCATTCGGATCGTCAAGGAGGTTTTCACCACCGTCACCGGGAAGTACGATTTCCTGAACCACTTTCTCAGCCTGAGGCGCGATGTGGCCTGGCGGGACTTCGCAGTCCGGAAGATGCGTTTTGCCCGGACGAACCGCTTTCTTGATGTGGCCACCGGGACAGGGGATGTGGCAGTCGGCGCAGCCTCCCGATATCCGCACATTCAGGTGACGGGCCTCGACTTCGTCCGGGAGATGCTTGGACCGGGCCAGGTGAAGATCGAGGAGAGGCATCTTTCCGGCAGGATCCTTCTCCTCCAGGGGGATGCGCTCAATCTGCCTTTTCCGGACAATCGCTTCGATGTCTCTGCAATCGCTTTCGGGCTCCGCAACATCCCGGATAAGTCACGGGCCTTAAGGGAAATGATTCGTGTCGTCGTCCCGGGAGGACAGGTGATGGTTATGGACATGACCTTCCCCCGCAGCCGGGTCTTGAAAGAGGTCTATGGTATTTACCTGACTCGAATCCTTCCCCGTCTGGCACGGCTCTTTTCCAGGAACCCCGCAGCCTACGAGTACCTGGGGGATTCGATCATGAGCTTCCTGACCCCCGAGGCCCTTGCGCGACTCATGGAAGAGGCTGGGCTCATCAGGGTGGAAAAACACGCCCTGACGCTGGGGGTCACTTACCTGCATATCGGGTATAAACCCGACAAAAATGCAAAATGAAAAATGCAAAGTGCAAAACTCAAAATCAAATATCGGGGCAGTCATGTCCAAAATACGAGATTGCTTCTCCCCGAATCAGGTTCGGGGTCGCAATGACAAAACATAGCGCAGGAGTCCATTTTGTCGTTGCGAGGAGTGCTTTCGCGACGAAGCAACCCCGTTTCTGAAGACCTATAATTCCAACGGGTAGAACCTAATCTACAGCAAGCGTGATCGTGGAATGATTTTACCTTTTTCAATTTTCAATTTCCATTTTGCATTGAAACAGACTCTCCCTATGACCCGTAGACACCTGAAGGCCTGGATCAAGGCGAGCCGGCCTCCCTTCTACATCGCCACGCTCATCCCCCTTACCATCGGATGGGTCCTGGCGGCCAGAGGCGAATCCTGGTACCCGGGCCGGTTTCTTCTGGTCAATCTGGCCGCTTTCGCCGTTCACATGGCAACCAATCTCGTCAACGACTATTTCGACCACCTTCAGGGAGCGGATGCCGGTAAGTCGATCGGCGGTTCCCGTGTCATTCAGGAAGGAACGATCTCTCTCACTACCCTTAGGAATGCGATCCTGTTCCTGTATAGTGTAGGGGCTGCCGTGGGGTTTTATCTCATGGGAACGCTCAACCTCTGGGCCATGTTTCCCATGCTCCTCTTCTCTCTCTTCAGCAGCATCTTCTATGTAGCCCCTCCCATCCGCTACGGTTACCATGGTCTGGGCGAACTCCTGGTGGGGATCAATATGGGGCCGATTATGGTCGTGGGAACTTACTGGGTGTTCTCAGGAAGGCTTGACTGGAATCCTCTGTGGGTATCGGTCCCGATCGCCCTCATGGTGGCATCCATCCTGTACTACCAGAGCCTACCGGACATGGAGACCGACCGCGCCGTGGGAAAGAAGACGCTGGCTGTTCGTCTGGGACCGCATGGAGCTTTTTGGGGCCTGATCGTCCTGTGGGGGATGATTTACCTCAGCATACTCCTCTTAACGCTTACCGGAATCCTTTCCTGGCTCGGCTTTCTTTCTCTCTTGACGCTTTCCGTCTTTCTTAAGCTTATAGTCGTTATAAGGAAAACCTCCAACCGGGTCGAGTTGGACCGCCACGGGAAGTACGTACGCATCCTCTATTTCCTCAACGGATGCATCGTTATCGCAGCCCTTTTGGTGTAAAAACAAAAAGGCCCTCGGTTTCCCGGGGCCTTTCCTTGGAGAAGTTGTGGCCGATTCTAATACCTTCTCTCGTACCTTGTCCCTTCGCAGATTTCCTTGACCTGATCTTTCACCAACCTGCCGTCTTCCCATGCTTTTTCGTGAATCTTACGGCACTTGGTCTGGGAGTCATAGTCAACCGGGTCAGCGCGATAAACACCCCTGCCGTCATCGGTTCGATATTCGACAGGTCTCCCCGTTGAATAGGCTTCTCTTGATGCTCTTGTGGAGAGCTCGGTAAATGTAGCACCGGCAACTGCTCCCAGAACTCCGCCAATAACGCCGCCGCGCCACGGATTGTGCCTGTCGAGAAGAGCTCCGGCAACCCCTCCAATCACCGCTCCGGCTCCCGCTCCCTCGTAGGTCCGGGGTGTCGTTGCATAACAACCTGCGAGCGCAACCAGTACCGTAATACTACATAGAACACTGACGTACTTTTTCATCTCTAGCACCTCCTGTTTACCTCCCTTCTTTATTATAATCATTCACGTTCCAAATTTAAAGAAATCCGAGAATCGCTTCTTTCATTTGTTAGACGGAAACTTCTCCGATTATTATTCAGTCCACCCATCGCCCCCGCTCTCATGAGCCGCGCTTGAATCTCAAACAACCGGATAGAACGGCGCCCCCCAGGAAGATCACTCCGGCAGCTGTAATCCCGAGATGGAAAAGAACCTGCTTCTCCCATAATCCCGATGAAGGCGGGGATTGCTCCGGCTCCGATAATGAACCCGAGCGGGACGGTCAGAGAGACCGTCACATTCTTGATCTGGGAAGACCCGATCCGCGAAAGGGCCGCAAAACCTGCGGGAAAGAAGGCCGCGGCAACAATGGCCTGCAGGAATACAAAAAGAGTGAGGCCGTCTCCTGATGTCACCCCGATCAGGATCGTCGTCACCCCCGAAGACAGGAAAACCCCTATCAAGGTCGTTTTGAGGCCAAACCGATCTGTGGCCCATCCTGCCGCAAAGGAAGTGAATAAGGTTGGAATTCTCGACAACCCCATCAGGGTGTTGGCCCAGCTCCGGTCCATCTCCTTTCGCTGCAATCAGAAAAAGGGGCATCATATTGTACAATCCGGAGCTTGCGCCGATCCCCAGACTGAAGAGGATCACCATGAGCCAGAAAGAAGGCTCTACGAGAAGGATTCGCAGGGTCTTTACCCTGGGAGGTTCCCCGGGAAAGGATCCTCCCTTCCCGAAACGGATAAAGATCAGACCGGAGACGAATGAGGCAATCGCGAGGAGAATCAGGACCCCTCGCCAGGACACGAAGTGAAGAAGAGCCTCGGACAGGAGAGGACCTGCCACGAAACTGAGGTTGGGTGCCACTTCGTGAATCGCAATGGCTTTTCCCCAGTCCCCCGGTCTTACAAGACTGGTGAGAGTGGCAATGCCGGAAGGGATATAAAGTCCCGAGGCCAATCCGGCCAGGACCAGTCCAACTTGAATTCCCCGCAACCCGGGATTGAGGGCAACGGTAAGAAGGGCTCCCCCCAGGGCGAAGGAAGCGAGAAGGATCGTCCTCCTGTGATTAAGCAGTGAGGAGACAAACCCCGACCCGAGGACCATGGTGGAATGGCCAATGGTCATCAGGAAAAAGAGGGACCCCGCATCATCGTGACCCAGCCCCAGTTCCTCTTTGATGGCAGGCATCAGAGGGGAAAGGATCGCCCTCGCCAGGCAAATCAGGAAGAAGATGCCCGTCATGAAAAGGAGCGGTCCGATCCGGGAAGCCAGAGGACCCGGCCCCTCCTCATTTTCTCCTGAATTCTGTGAACTTTGAAGGTGTACCATAGGTGTAATGTCGAAGTCCTCGCCGGTCAAAGTTTTTCACGACCCTCAGACCTGGTCTCTTTTCCCATTTTTGAAAATAGATTTCAATACTCTTCGAAAGAATACCGCGAGGTCCCAAAACACGCTGCTTCGAAACAAGGACACTCTCCCGAGGAAATTGACATCCCTGCCACAAAGGGGTAGACTTTTTTTGATGATTCTTTGAAGAAAGGTATCCGATGACAGGCAATGAATTCATTAACTCGTTCGCAGGCTGCTTTGTGAGAAAAAATGCGCTGGGCGGGGATTGAAACTTGAAGCCGGTTTGAATGAAACGAAAACTCAGTCCATCGAGGAGCTTTTATGAAGATCGAAGCATTGCACATCGGTATGAAGGTGGAACATCCTCATTATGGAATGGGGGTTGTTAAAGCCCTTTCCGGGCAATCCGCGGATATTCTCTTTGACGAAGGATTGCGGACCGTTTCTCCGGAGATCAGCCATCTTGAGCCTGCAGAACCGATGATCAAGGTAAACGACGAGGAGACACCCCTGGCCCGTTTCATCGAACAGATCATCGAGAAGACAACCCATACGGTTGTCAGTGAACTGGGATTTGAAAGACCCGATTCCGTGGTAGACCAGCTTGCAGAACGCTGGCATGAGGGACGGATGGTGCTTCATCCCGCGAATCCGTCGCTCCAGGCGAAAGAGGTCCCCCTTGAAATCTTTTTTCATAAAATCGTGATGATCCGCAATAACCTGCGGGTCCTCGAACAGAAGATCAACAGCCATGAGAAGCTCTCGGACGCGGATAAGGTTGAAATGCAGCAATACATCTCACGCTGCTACGGATCGATGACCACTTTCAATATCCTATTCAAAAATGCAGAGAATCAGTTCAGTTCGAAGTGAAAAAAAAGGAAAGAGGATTCAGTGGAAGGTTCCGGTGATGCCGGGGAGACCGTTCCAAGGAGCAATCAGTCTACAAACACTCTAAGAGATGGAGACACCGATGAAAATGGAGCATGTTGCATTGAACGTGTCCGATCCTGTCGGCATGGCCGCATGGTACGTAAAACATCTTGGATTCGAGATCGCCCGAAGTGTGCCGGCACCCCCTTATACCCACTTTCTCAGGGAAAGCGCCGGAACGATGATGATCGAGATTTACTGCAATCCAAAGGATCGGGTTCCGGATTATTCAGGGATGGACCCTCTGCTGCTCCACGTTGCCTTTGTCTCAGCGGATCCTGAGAAGGATAAATCCGCCCTCCTTGCCGCCGGGGCATCCCTGGTCGAAGATCACGACCTCCCGGACGGTTCCCGGTTGGTGATGATGCGCGACCCGTGGGGGCTGGCTATCCAACTGTGCAGGCGCGGGAAATCGCTTCTCCGTCCCGGCGTAGAATAACCGCTCACGGAGGATATCTCCCGGGCTGAAGAGGGATAACAAAAAGGCCGGAGAAAAATTCCGGCCTTGAATTCAGGACACTTTCTATAAACCTTCGATGAGCAGTTTTACGTCTTGCTCAGGACCTGCGTATGGAGCCGCAGGTCGAACAATGGGTTGCATGGGGAAACATCCATCTCATCGACCTCACCTCCTCTCTTACAATTCATTCTAAATCCACAAGAGAGGGGTGTCAAGAAAAAGCTGCGTGAGCGGGTCATCTCTCAGAAACGTGCGAAGAGATTGAGATGAGATGTCCCCCGGAGTCGGTCCATCCCCCCTCGCGCCTTGCAACTTACCCCTCACGGCCCTCGACGATTTCATTCTTTCTTCTTTTTGAGGAGCGTCAGGAGGTCCGATTCCTTTCCGGATTTTGCATCCCCCTTTTCATTCTCGACCTCGGGCGCGAGTTCTTCTCTTTGCCATTCTTTCTCTTTGACCATGCGCCTCTCAATCCACCGATCGAGGGCCTTCACATCAAAAAGAACCCGGTCCCCAATTTTCAGATAGGGAAGTTTCTTGTGTGAAGCCATTCGGTAGACGGTATCTATGGAGAGGCTCAAGTATTGGCCGGCTTCTTTGGCCGTGATCAGTCTCCGCAGCTCGGGGATCTTTTTGATCCGGTCGTCCATTCTCTCAAAGTATTTATTCGTCAGCAGATCAGCCAGCATGTCCAGGAACTCTTTCATTGGAGCTCGATACTCGTCAGCCATAGCCCCCCCTTCAGACCACGCGATTGCGGGATAAACGGTTACTTGCCGTTTATGTTCATCTCCTGCTGAATCTTTTTCATGAGGGTGACGTTTTCCGTATGACCAGTGAAACGGGCCGTAACCTTGCCCCGAACCGGACGATTGAGGAGATAGAAATCCCCCATCAGGTCCAGGATTTTGTGCCGGACGAACTCGTCGGGAAAACGGAGTTCCGTGTTGACGATCTTTTCCTCATCGACAAGGATGAAGTTGTGAAGCCTTCCCCCTTCCCCCAGTCCCATCCTCTCCAGCATCTCGACGTCCTTAAGAAAGCCGAATGTCCGTGCAGGGGCAATCTGATCTTTAAAGATCTCCTCGTTTTCCAGCGAGAAGACGAGGGTCTGTTGTCCGATCGGTGGGGGGTAGTCCAGAAAGTAATGAACAGAAAAAACGTCGCCCGGCTCTACGATCAGAGACTTGTTGCGATGGACGATTTCCAGTCTCCGGTCGATCACCAGCTCCTCCGTCTCCGCCTCCTGTTCCTCAACCCCCGCCTCTTCGATCATCTTGCAGAACTCAATCGCGGAACCATCCATGATCGGAATTTCTTCGATCATCTTCACCATGAGGTTCGTGATCCGGTAGGCATGGAGGACCGCCATGAGATGCTCGATGGTTTTGGCCGTCGCCCTCCCCTTCTTCAGGGAAGTGGCCAGTTCCGTCGTCTGGACATAGTCGAGATGGGCTGGAACGACTTCGTCCGAAGAGAGGTTGCCGAAGAGAATTCCGCTGTCGGGGGGAAGGGGTTGAAGTAATAGGCCGGTTTTCATGCCCGAATGGAGGCCGGTTCCGTACAGAACCATGCTCCGCTTAATCGTTCGCTGGCGAACCCGGAAGAGGTCTTTCCTCCTCAGGTCTTCCCTCGTAAGAGTCACCGCCTCCCTCGGGGAAGGAACCGGAGCTTCAGCCGGCTGCGGTGATGGAAGGGGTCTTTCGGAGACGGACGTCTCCTCCGAAACGATCGTCATGGGAATGTTTTTGCATCACTAAATCCGACTGGCGGTCGAGGGCCCGCCGGATCGTGGAGAGGAGAACGTCCAGGGAAAGCGGTTTTTCGATAAAGTCGAAAGCCCCCAACTTCACCGCTGTCATGGCGGTTGAAATCGTGGCATGGCCGGAAATCATGATCACCTGGCAATCCGGGACAATCCATTTCAGCCTTTTCAGGACCTCGATACCATCCATCCCCGGCATCCAGATGTCGAGCAGCGTCACATCGGGTTCTTCGCTCTGGAAAGCCTGGATGGCCTCTTCCCCGCTCCTCGCGATCGACACGTGAAAGCCTTCGTCACCCAGAACGTCCGCAATCGACTGAACCACGCGATCTTCATCATCCACAACGAGAATCTGTTTCGCCATAACGTTGAACCTTTCGCAAGCTTCAAAATCTGGAATAGTGGAATCAATGGAATCAATGGGCAATACCCAACAAATCGGACTCAAATGACAAGGGTTTTTCTCAGTTCTTCCATCGACCCCACCATTCCACCATCCCATAATTCCAGTCTTCCGTGCTTCAATTTACGTTTATCGATCTGGGCTTTTTGAAGCCTCCCGCTGAAATCCCGATAGATCACTTTCCAATGGCTGTACGTATCGAGGGCTCCCCCGCGCCCTCCAGCCTCTTTCCGGCCATACCCCGACTGTTTGATTCCCCCGAACGGCAGATGAATCTCCGCCCCGATCGTGGGGGCATTGATGTACACGATCCCCGACTCCAGATCCCTCTCGGCCATGGCCGACCGATTGACATCCCGAGTATAGATGGCGGTGGAAAGACCGTACACTGTATCATTCGCAATCCGAATCGCATCCTCCAGGTCGGCTGCCCGGATGACCGAAACCACCGGCCCAAAAATTTCTTCCTGGGCAATTCGCATGAAGGGCTTCACCTCCCCGAAGATCGTAGGTTCGATAAAATAACCCTTCGAGCATTCGCCTCGCCGGCAGGGTTTTCCCCCGAGAATCACTTTTGCCCCTTCCTTCCTCCCTATGTCAATATAGTTGAGAACCTTTCTGAACTGGGTCTCGTTGATCACCGGTCCCACATCCGTTTCTTTCAGCAGTCCGTTTCCGACACGGAGGCGGGCAGTCGCCTTCTTGAATCCTTCGATGAATCTCTTATAGATTTTCCCATGGACAATCACACGGCTTGCAGCGGTACATCGCTGCCCCGTCGTTCCAAACCCGCCCCACAGAGCGCCGTGGATGGCCAATTCGAGGTCGGCGTCATCCATCACGATGAGGGCATTCTTTCCCCCCATTTCCGCAGCCATGAGACGGTGAAGGGAACCGCATATCGCCTCAAGTCTCTTTCCCGTCTCCGAGGAACCGGTAAAGGAAACGGCGTCTATGCCCGGATGACCGACCAAATATTCCCCGACCTCTCCGCCCGGGCCGAGAACGAGATTGAGGACTCCCTTTGGCAACCCTGCCCTCGAAAGGATCTCGACGAACTTTGCGGCACACACGGAGGTGTCACTGGCGGGCTTGAAAACGACCGTATTCCCGCAAACCAGGGCGGGAAAGATCTTCCAGGCGGGAATGGCGATGGGAAAATTCCAGGGGGTGACCAGGCCAAAAACGCCAACCGGAACCCGAACCGATTTCATCTCCTTATCAGGGAGCTCGGATGGAACGGTCTCACCCGAAAGTCTCCTCCCCTCCCCTGCCATGTAATATCCCATATCAATGGCTTCCTGAACGTCTCCAAGCCCCTCGGCCAGGACCTTCCCCATTTCCCGCGTTTCCAATCTGCCCAGGGCCTCTTTGTTTCTCAAGAGCAGTTCGGCGGCCCGGAAAAGAATTTCTCCCCGACGGGGGGCTGGCGTCAAACGCCAGTCTCGATACGCGTTTCGTGCCGCCTTCACGGCAAGGTCCACGTCTTCTCTCCCCGATCTTGCGAGGATCCCGACGACATCGTCCCGATTGGCCGGATTGATAGACTGGAAGGTCTTCCCGGATTTGGCGCCGGTCCATTTCCCATTGATGAAGTTCTTGATCTTTTCCATCGTCTATCCCTCCTTCCCCGTCACGATTTCAGATTGCAGATCTCAGATTTCAGATCTTGAGCCGATGAAGGTTGCGGTTACGAAGCCCGTTTCGTCTGGAACAGGTTACGTCCGTGGTTGAAGAGACCCATCCTGCTTTCTGCCTGTCTCTTACTTGTTTCACTGATTACTGATCACTGATTACTGATCACTCTATTTTTGTGCCTTTGCGTCAGAAGTTTCCTATGCCCACGAGTTCTTTTAACAGGTACTGCTCCTCCTCGGTGGAAGCAAACACCCCCGGGTTTCCCAGCCTCACGTTTTTCAGCCCGATCGCCCTGACTTCCTGAAAGGCCTCCGCCATTTCCGAAGCCTTCGGAGCCTTATACTTCCTCATCTGATATTCGGGAGAAAACGCCAGGAGGGTGAATGGGATCTCCGGATTCACATCGTAGATCAACTTGGCGATCTTCTTGAGTTGTGGGGTTTCAACCAGGTTGGGAATATAAAGGGACTGGATCTCCAGGACAAATCCTCTCTTAACGATCTCTTCCGGAAGTCTGAGGATATTTCGGTTGAAACAGCCCGTAAGCCATTTGTGGTCTGTCTCATCAAAGGCTTTGAGGTCAAGCCAGAAAGAATCGACTCCCGCTTCCTTCAGCAGATCAAGATGTTGGGGAGTCAATCCGTAACCATTCGTTTCGATCAGCATCCAGAGGCGCGTCCGGGACTTGATCAGGTGTGCGCATTCAACATAGAATTCCGGGCAACAGGTCAGGTCGCCCCCTGTAAAAGCGACGATGTCGCGCGCAGGACCCCAGCCCTGAAGACTCAGGGCCATCTCCTTCTTCTGGATGATCCTGGGGCACAATGGCGATCGTTTGCCGTGCATCACACAGGCCCCGCAGCAACGGCAGGAGTCATGGGCATGAAACGCCGTGGCACGACTCCGCGGTTCGTGAATGGTCACCTCTTTCTCATACTCCCTGCATGCCTTCAGGATGTCCGAAGGGGACCACCAGTGCCCTTGGGCCCTCTTTGTGAATGTCCAGGAAAGGCACTTCCGGCAGGAAAAACTGCAGCCGGATTGGTATATGGAAAGGTAATTCTCAGGACGGGAGAGATGAACTGCGGAGATGAGGCGAAAGAGGCCTTGATCGGTCTGTTTGAGAGTCGCCTCGCACGCGTGAAGCTTTCCTCCTTCGATTTCGGTCAGACAGCTCCCGTGGGCATACCCCTGCTTGATGAGATTACATTTCATGTCGGCCCTTTGCTCGTTTGAAAAAAGTTTATCATATTGGGTTGCTACCTTGCAAGTAAACGGGGCTTATGATAATGTGGCTCAAGCAACGCGTCACGGCAGGATACGCAGTTAGGGAGATGGAGAGATCGGCGGAGGGTTTTATCGGATCTGATCTGGAGGACAAGATGGAGGACCGGCTGGCGCAGATCGTTCAGTGGATTATTTCTTCCAGAAAAGTGGTGATCTTTACGGGTGCGGGTCTGAGCACGGAATCGGGGATCCCGGATTTTCGAAGCCCGGGCGGGGTGTGGGACAAGTACAATCCGGAGGATTTCTACTTCCAGAAATTCCTATCGAGTGAAACCTCGCGCCGGAAATACTGGCAGATGTCCACGGAAATGTATCATCCCATGAAGCAGGCCGAGCCCAATTCCGCTCATCTGGCCATTGCCGAGCTGGAGCGTCTCGGGAAACTGGACTGCGTCATTACCCAGAATATCGACGGGCTCCATTTGAAGGCCGGCAATTCCGAGACGAAAATTATCGAACTGCACGGAAACGCCATGATTGTCTCCTGTTTGAAGTGCGGCAAGAGGTATGACCGGGACACGATCCAGGAGAGGCTCAAGAAAGAGGCTGGGCCTCCCTGCTGTGACGATTGCGGCGGATTCTTGAAACCTGCAACGATCTCTTTTGGTCAGTCCATGCCCGAGAAAGAAACAAACGAGGCCTATCACCGGTCTTCGGTTTGTGATCTCTTTATCGTGATCGGGTCCTCACTCGTTGTCCAGCCGGCAGCCTCCATGCCCCTGGTGGCAAAACAGAACGGGGCAAAGTTGGTGATCATCAATCGTGATACCACCCCCTATGATCACATGGCCGACATCGTCATTCACGGCCAGGCCGGAATCACCATGAAACGCATCATCGAGGAGTTGAAAAGGGAGTGAAGCGCTCCGCCCTAAAGGGCGGAGCGCTTCACTTTCAACAGGGATGGGCCGCTCCAAGGTTTTTCCGACAGCCTCTCCCAGCCTGATTTCTCTTTGTTTTTCCACCCGTAACTGAAGAGTAGCCGGCTCATTAACGATTTCTGTTGACTTTGAAGAATGACTTTTCTAAATTAATCTGATTGGTACATTTATTGTATATAAATATGATGAGAGAAAGGAGACACATGTCCATGAAAAGGATCGTTTTGTTCTTCGCCACCTTCATCGTTGTTTTGGGTGCTGTTTTAATATCGAATGCAGTCAGAGCCCAGATCATCCCCCCCCGTGCAAGCGGAACCCCATCAAGCGGCCCGACGATAGACCAGGCCCAGAAGGAAGACTATATGGGCCCCAAGGCAAGGGTTGCAGTGACAAAATTTGTCGATAAGAGCGCAAAAGGGCACTACACAGGCAAAATCGGGGACGGAATGGCGGAGATGCTCGCCAACGCCCTCTTCTCAACCAATCGTTATATCGTTCTCGAAAGACAGTCCCTTGGAGATGTGATCAAAGAGCAGGACCTCGGCGCCTCGGGCCGTGTCAAGACGGAAACTGCTCCCCAAATCGGAGAGATTGAGGGGGCGGACCTTTTGATCGAAGGCACGATAACCGAATTTGAACCGGGATCCTCGGGTGCCGGGGGAGGAGTTGGAGGAATCCTATCCAGGTCATCGGGGATTGTCGGCGGAATTATCGGCGGGGTTAAGAACTCCTATGTCGCCATGATCGTCAAGGTGATCGACGCCAAGACTGGAAGAAGACTTGCCTCCGAGCAGATCGAGGGAAAAGCAACAGACATCGGAGGACTCGCCGGTCTGGGGGGAGGCGGATTGGCAGGCTCTCTTGGGGGTTATTCCAAAACACCCATGGAAAAAGCCATACGTGTCGCCATCGAGGAGTCGGTCAGGCTGATCGTTGCCAAGACCCCTGCTGAATATTACCGGGCAGGCGTTACGCCCCAACCCCGTCCCCAGGCGGTTACGTCACCAGTTCCTCAGCCCAAATCAGTCCCTTCCCAACCCGTAGCCTCCGCTCCGTCTTCCGCCCCCCCTGCTGCGAGAACTCCCCGGACTGAGAGTCGCATTGTCTACGTGATCTGGCCGAAAGTGAGTCTTCGGGAAGGCCCCGGAACGAACTTCAAAGCCATCCTCGAAGTCCAGAAAGGGACCCCTCTTTCCGTGTTAGAAGAAAAAGGATCGTGGCTTCGTGGCCGGCTTGAGGATGGCCAGGAAGGCTGGATCGGGAAAGCAACGACTTCAGAAAACCCATAGCAGGGTCGCGTCGGAAAAGGCCTTAGCGACTTCCAGGCGAGGCTTCCTTCGGCTTTCCTAAGAAGAAAGGAGTGTGAGATTCATGATAGGGTTTGGGAATGCCTTCCCGAAATGCTCGGCCCTGGCGATGGGGATTCTTCTTCTGTACGCCTGCTCGGGAGTACAACCCACCGCAAAGCCAACCTCCACAGGAGGGCCCACCATCGAACAGGCCCAGAAAGAAGACTACATGGGGCCTAAAGCGAGGCTGGCGGTAACCCGGTTTCAGGATAAGAGCGCAAAAGGAGAGTATACGGGCCAGATCGGAGACGGTATGGCGGAGATGCTTGCAAACGCCCTCTTTTCAACAAACCGGTACATCATCCTGGAACGGCAATCGCTGAACGAGGTCATCAGAGAACAGGATCTCGGCGCCTCCGGCCGTGTTAAAACGGAGACAGCCGCCAAGATCGGGGAGATCGAGGGAGCGGAACTTTTGGTTGAAGGAACCATTACGGAATTCGAGCCCGGGTCTTCCGGGGCCGGTGGAGGAGCGGCAGGATACTCTGGAAAAGCAGGCATCTTAGGAGGAATTCTCGGAGGGGTCAGGAATTCCCACGTCGCCCTGATCGTGAAAGTGATCGATGCAAGAACGGGTCGGCGTCTGGCATCCGAGCAGATTGAAGGGAAGGCAACGGACATCGGAGGCCTTGGCGGAATGGCAGGCGGCGGTCTTGCCGGCGCACTCGGCGCCTATTCCAAAACACCCATGGAGAAAGCGATACGGGTTGCTATCGAGGAGGCGGTTAAACTGATTGTAGCGAAGACCCCTCCCGAGTTTTACCGGGTCTCTCCAAAATCTTCGCCCAAGGCAGTTGTTTCACCACCTCGCAAGGCCCCCGAGGCTCCGAAATCTTCCCCTGCCCCGCAGTCCCCTCCTCCCGCTGCGTCCCTGCCGCAACAACCCCCTGCGGCCGCATCCGCTCACCCTTCCCGGGTAACACAGGTTGTGTGGCCTACGGTCAATCTCCGCGAAGGGCCTGGAACGAACTTTAAGGTGCTGGGGAATGCAAAGAAGGGAACGACGCTGGCCGTACTTGAAGAGAAGGCGGGCTGGCTGCATGTTCGGCTTGAGGATGGGAGTGAAGCCTGGGTAAGCAAGATAGCGACATCTGAGGCGCCTAAGACTGCACCGCAGCCCGCCCCCCCTGCGCCACCCTCTTCCCTCAAACCCAAACCGATGTGATTTCGAACTGGAGTAGAACTCTGCCGAGGGAACGATGTTAGTCTGCACCAAGTGCCGAATCGAACATGAAGAGGGGAAGAAATTCTGCTGGAGCTGTGGATCACCACTCGTCGCCCAGGAAAAACCCGGGCCGACGCAGGAGAATCTCAGCCGCAAACCGGAAGAGAAAGGTGAGGGGGTCCTCATCTGCCCGAATTGCAAATGGGCTTATGAGTGGGGAACATTCTGCACCAAGTGCGGGTCCGCCCTCGGGTCCCAACTTGCAACCCAACCGCAGGAGGATCCCAATCCTCCCCCGTCTTCCACAGAGCAGGCAAGTTCCACCCCGGAATTCCAGGAGTCCGAACCCTTTGAGGTGGAGGAATCGCCGAAAAAACGGCTTGTCTGTCCGAGCTGCAAGATCATCTACGAAGGCCGGGACACCTGTGTCCGCTGCGGATCCCCTCTCACGGAGCAATCCCCTCCCCCTCCGCCACCGATAGAAGAGCCACCCGCTCACGTTCTTGAAACATTCGAAACTTTGGAAGCCGAGAAAGAAGACGTCCTCAGTCTCGAGCTGAACCGGATCGAAGAAGAATTTCATCCCGCCCAGCCACACGAAGCCCGTCCGGAACCCACTCCCGCTCCTCCCCTGGCTTCCCCTCCAAAAGATTTGATCGAAGAGGGTCCGGAACGGGAACCCGTCGCAAGAACAACAGAGAGCAGGCCGGAGCGGAAGGTCATCGTTTCCCCAAAGAGAAGAATCAATTTTCGCCGTCTGCCTCTCGAGGCACTCAGTATTCTGATCCTTGTCGTTGCAGGGGGATACCTTCTCTGGTCTCTCTATACTCGCGTGATCGCGAAGAAACCAGGTCCCGAGAGCCCTCCCCCGAAGGCGTCTTCTGAGACATCGCAGATAGCGACGCCGACCATCCAACCGCCATCGAATCCTGCCCCCTCGGGTCCGGCTCCCCCTGTCCAGCCTCCGGCCACGGAATCGCAGGAGATCGAGGAGATCAGAAGACTGCTTGAAATGATCCGAAAGGCCAACCTGGAGAAAAACATCGATCTTTTCATGTCCTGTTATGCCTCCGATTTCAGGGACAGGGAGGGGAAGAAGAAGGATGTTCTCAGCACCTGGAAGGATTTCACCTACCAGGATCTCTCTTTCGATCTGAAAAAAGAGTCGATGTCGGAGGGAACGGCTCAGGCAAAGGTTGAATGGCTATCCAGGATCTCCTCGACAAAGGGCGGAAAATCTCAAGAGAGCAAAACCCTCCTGGATGTCTCGTTCAAAAAGGAGGAGCAACGATGGAAGATCAAGGAAACAAAGGTCATTGAGTGACAGGAAGGCGGATGCTTCACGAACTTCGTTGATGTCTTGATTCGTAAGAGTGACAGTGATGGTGGAGGGTGATCGTTTCTTGACATACCAGGTGCCCCATCGAGCAGATATTCATGTGTCCGCCCCGGGACTTCTCTTGGAGAAAACCCTTCAAAGGCGAGGTTCTATTTGCCCCCCAAAAGCAATTCTCGTTCTTCTCCTTTTTTTTGCAGTGAATTCTTTTTTCCCCGGGGATGCCTTCTCCCAGGCGCGGCAATCCTCCGGAACGAATCCTCCCTCATCCCAGAAAACACAACAGGCTTCTCGCCCCTCTCTTCCCCGACATGGAGATCTGATCCGTATCAAAGGAGAGACCAGCATCTACCTGGTTCAGAACGGTCAGAGGAGGGCTATTGCCAGCGACGAGGTCTTCCTGGAGATGGGATTTCAACGGAGGAACATAAGAGATCTTTCGTCCCAGACGGTCCTAACCCTTCCGGAGGGTCCCCCCCTCTGGTCCAAGGAACCCTTTGCCCCCTTCCCGGATGGGTCATTGCTCAGGTTGAGAGGTCAAACACAGACCTATGTGATCCAGGGAGGAAGGAAGTGCTTCATCCCCGACCCTGAGACGTTCCATTCCCGCGGTTACCGCTGGGATCAAGTCAGCGAAGTGGATCAGGACACGTTTGATGGCATCTTGACGGGTATTCCGTTGGCTTCGGTGAAGCCGCCTTACGAATATGTCCCCCCGGGCCAATCGCCGGAATATCCTCGCTATCCATACCCTCCCTATCCCCATTATCCTCCAAGACCTTATTACGATCCCTGGGATCCCCATTACCACAGAAGATGAGGGAAACCGCGGCGTTATTTTCAATGATGCGCCCCGCGATCGGTATTCCTCATCCCAACCCTCCTCTTACAGGAACTTTTTGAACCAGGCCACGCTGAGGTCGATGGCGCGCTGACGATGGACGGGATTTGAAAACCGGTGGTCGCCTCCTTCGATGACTCGAATCTCTTTGGGAGATCCCAATCCCTGGAAAATCTCCCACGCCTGATCCGTGGGAACCAGTTCGTCCTTGCTCCCGTGAATGATCAGGCAATTTGAAACCTTCGGCAAATGGGGAAGGAGCCGATGGTTGGACAGGTCCTGAAGAAAGGCTTCACCTGGCGGGGGATATTCCTCCCCCTCCTTCTTCGCCCCGAGGTCATCCAGATGGAAAGGGGTCGCCCAGGCGATGGTCGTTCTGATTTCTCTGTCTGCCGAAGCCTTCATGAGGGAGAGATAACCTCCCAGACTCGATCCGAGCAATCCTCTCTTCTTCCCTATTCCCGGATAGGACCGCATGAAATCGATTGCCGCCTGGAGATCGGCCATTCTTCGGGTAATCGTATCTTCTTGCGGGGATCCTTCGCTCTCGCCGCATCCGCGGTAGTCGAACCGGAGCATGGCGATCTCTTCCTGGGAAAAACGCTCTCCGATGGCGATAAATTTCTCGCTCTCCTTGCTCGATTGGAGCCCGTGAGAAGCAATCACGCACGGAGGTCTTTTCTTATCCGGAAGATGGAGAATGCCCTTGATCGTTTGGCCTTCACTCTCGAAAGATACGGGTTCTGTCTTCATAACCATTCCTCCGTTATTGGATGGTTCTCAATCATCGTAAGTCGTAAGGCGCGAGGCGCAAGGCGTGAAGGAAAAGGAATTCCGCCACGACATCGTTACCTTTTACGACGGAACAATGTCTCGGTAACACATCGAGACAGCGGCCTTGTTGCTTTGCATCTTTCGCCTTGCCCTTTACGCCTAGCGCCTTACGGTGCGTTTTGAGCCTTTCCTTTGAGCTTTCAGCCTTCCCCTTTGAGCTTTCACCTTTCAGCTTTGAGCTTCTTCTTTGACTTTGCCTTCTTCCATGGCCCTCAGATATTCCCTCTTCAGGACATCTTTCGAAATGCCGTGGTCAATAAAATCCCACGGGAAAACCTCATCCAAGCTTCTCTGCCGGTAAACATAAAAATCCGGATTGAGGCTCGTCTCCCGGAGTGCCCGAGCCCAATCCCCCCGGAGGCGGTGAGCCGCCAGAAGGATCTTTCCGACCCTGCGGTCTCCCCTCGAAAGAAGGGCCTGGACATAGGCCCACTTGGGGAGGTCATAAATCATTTCGACTCCTTTTTCCCCCCGAATCTCTCTTTGAATTATTTTCAGTTTTCTTTTCAGGTCCTCGACTCTCTCCATCGGCGCCCACTGGAAGGGCGTAGCCGGTTTGGGAATGAAGGGGTTGACACTGAGAACGATCTTCCACCGAACCCTCTCCTTTCCCAGATGAGACAGCAGTTGATGGCGGATCTTTCTGGCCAGGTGAACGATCTCCTTGACGTCGCCGTCGGTTTCGGAGGGAAGACCGATCATAAAGTAGCACTTGAACTGGGACACCCCCCGGGTAACCAGCGTCTCCACGGCGTTCAAGATTTCTTCTTCCCTGTATCCCTTCTTGATCAACCTCCGAAGCCTCTCCGAGCCCGCTTCCGGAGCAATCGCGATCGTTCTATGCCCCCCTTCCTTCAGGCATTGAACCAGGGCCGGAGTGATCGCATCCAGCCTCATGGAGGCCAGCGAAAACCCTCCCTCCAGGGAAAGAATCCTCTGGCACAACGGAACAAGGCCGGAATGGTCGGAAACGGCCGCTCCGGCCAGGCCGATACGGGCCTTCTCCTTGAGCCCCTCTTTTGAGAGCGTCTCGAGAACGGAAAGACTCCGGTTGCGAAACGGGGCGTAGATGACGGTGGCGGCGCAGAACCGGCATCCTCTGGGGCAACCCCGGTTCACTTCGATCAGAGCCATGTCCTTGAACTCCGTATCCGGGGTAAAGAGTACGGAATGCGTTGGAAAACGATCGAGGTCCTTCACCCATCTCCGTTTGACCCTGGGGGAAAAACCCGGGGCGGAATCGATGTGATCGATCTTCCCCTCTTCGGAATAGGTGACCTGATAGAGTCCCGGGACATAGATCCCCTCGATTCTTCCCATTTCTCTGAGACAGGCGTCCTTCTCCTTTTCCTTTCCTCTGAAGCACGTACTTCGATAGGTCTTCAGGAACTCGCCCAAGACCTCTTCAGCTTCCCCGAGAACAAAGAGATCGAAAAAATCTGCGAGGGGCTCCGGATTCAGGAAAACGGCGGCCCCTCCCGCGATGATGAGTGGGTCCCGTTGTTCGCGGGTGCGACGTTCCAGGGGAACATGGGCCAACGCAAGAAGGGTTAAGACATTGAGGAAATCGTTTTCAAAGGAGATGGAAAAGGCCAGAAGGTCGAACCCCGAAAGCGGTTTCTGGGATTCCAGTGAAAAAAGAACCGTCTGACCCTTTTCATATTCCTGAAGATCTTCCGGCTCGGGAAGGAAGGCCCTTTCGCAGACGACATCGTCTTCCGCATTGAAGGCCCGATACAGGGTTTGAAATCCGAGGTTGGACATCCCCACGTGATAACGATTGGGATAGATGAGGCAGACCGTCATCTTGCCGCCCCAAGCTTTGGTAACAGTCCCCTTCTCTTTCTTGAGGATACCCTTGGCCTTCTGAATCAGTCTCCAGGATGTCATGCCGCAAGTCGTCAGTGGCGAGTCGTTTGTCGTTAACCTGTCACAAAACCAGTATAGATCTCAATGATTGCAGGGAATGTTTATCACCTCAGGATCTGCCCCCTTGCGACTTACGCCTGACGCCTAACGGATTTAATCCGCCTGTTTTCTTAAGAAAGTGGGGATATCAAAACGGTCCTCATCGTCCAGGGAATAGGGGGGATCTTCCAATTTCACCTCCTCAAACCGTTCGCTCACTTTCACTTTTCGCAGGAAGGCGGGGATCTCCTTATTGTTCTCCTTCACACTGAACGAAATGGGAGCCACCTTCTCCATCCTCTTGAATCGCGACGCACCGTGAGGAACACTCTTCTCCTCCGCCTTCCCAAATCCGGTCGCAATCACGGTTACCCTGACCTCTTCCTGGAGGGTCGGGTCGATCACCATCCCCCAGATGATATTGGCATCGTCATGGGCTTCCTTCTGGATCAGCGTTGTGGCTTCGTTGATCTCATTGAGGGTCATGCTCGGGCCTCCGGTAATATTGATGAGCAATCCCCGGGCGCCTTCGATCGAAATGTCCTCCAGCAGGGGGCTCGAGATGGCTTTTTGGGCCGCTTCCACCGACCGATTCTCGCCGGTAGAGATCCCCGTTCCCATCAGGGCCAATCCGGTCTCCGACATGATGGTCCGGACATCCGCAAAGTCAAGATTAATAACACCCTGGCCGACAATGATGTCTGAGATTCCCTTGGCGGCGTGATACAGGATTTCATCCGCTCTCTTGAAGGCCTCCAGCAGGGTCATGCTCTTCCCGCTGATGCTGAGAAGCCGCTGATTCGGAATCGTGATCAAAGCGTCGGCACTCATTCTCAGATTGGCAAGACCCTCCTCGGCCTGCTTCATTCTCTTCTTCCCTTCAAATTGGAAGGGCTTGGTCACAATGGCCACGGTCAGGGCGCCCAGCTCCCGGGCTACCTCTGCGATGACAGGCGCCCCTCCGGTCCCCGTGCCCCCCCCCAGCCCCGCAGTAATGAAAACCATGTCCGCCCCTTTCAGCACCTCGCGGATCATTTCCACATCTTCCAGGGCGGCCTTTCTCCCGGTTTCGGGATTGGCTCCCGCCCCCAGACCTTTGGTCAAGGTCGAACCGAGCTGTAACTTCATCGGAGCGAGGTTGGATGCCAGCGCCTGGGCATCCGTATTCGCCGCCACGAAGTCGACCCCCGAGAGCTGGGAGGCGATCATCGTGTTGAGGGCATTGTTTCCTCCCCCCCCAATCCCTATGATCTTCACCTTGGCAGTTAGATTTTTATTCTCGTCGAATTCAATCATTTCTCCCTCCTCCCTCAAAATTGGAATAATGGAATCGTGGAATCGTGGAAGGTTGGAATAGGGGGTTCATGGACTCTTTCCCGCTGGTGATGGTCCGTGTTTTTTTTGACCATCATTCCAGTATTCCATCATTCCACCCGCTCTTTCGTGGTTTTTCAAAAGAACTCTCCGATCCATTCCTTCATGCGATGGGTCACTTTGCTGAAAATATTCCCCTCGCCCACCTTGAATCGGCTCTGACGCTGTTCCTGATGCCGGCTTCCATAGAGGACGAGCCCCACTCCCGTCGCGTAGATGGGGCTGCCTACCAGGTCGACCAGCCCTCCGATCCCGACAGGGGCCCCACGCCGCACCGGCAGGTTGAAGATCTGCTCGGCCAGTTCCGGAATTCCCTCCAGGATCGCACAGCCACCGGTGAGGACCACGCCCGAGGCGATCAGGTTCCCAAACCCCGTCTTCACGATCTCATGCTGTACCAGGGTGAGGATCTCCTCGACCCTCGGTTCGATAATCTCCGCCAGGGTCTGCCTTGAAAGGACCCGGGGGTTCCTCCCCCCCACACTGGGAACCTCGATGGTTTCATCCTTCCTCACCATGGCGACAAGGGAGCAGCCGTACCGGATTTTGATCTTTTCGGCCTCTTCAACAGGCGTACGAAGCCCCATGGAGATATCGCTGGTCACATGGCTCCCTGCAAGGGAAAAAACGGCCGTATGCTTGATCGCCCCGTTGGCAAAAATAACAAGATCGGTCGTTCCGCCTCCAATATCGATAATGGCCACCCCCAATTCTTTTTCTTCCGGAGTCAGAACCGCCTCACTCGAACCCAGCTGTTCGAGAACGATATCGTCCACATTCAATCCGGCCCGGTTTGCGCATTTGATGATATTCTGTGCGGAGGTGATCGCGCCGGTGATGATATGAACTCTTCCTTCCAATCTCACTCCGGACATCCCAACCGGGTCATGGATCCCGTCCTGATCGTCCACAATAAATTCCTGGGGAATAACGTGGATGACTTCCCGGTCGATCGGGATCGCTACCGCGCTGGCCGCGTCGATCACCCGTTTGACATCGGTCGGCCCGATCTCTCTGTTCTTCACTGCGATCACACCGTGGCTGTTGATTCCCTTGATATGTCCTCCGGCGATCCCGGCATAAACAGAACTGATGTGACACCCCGCCATGAGCTCCGCTTCCTCAACCGCCTTCTTGATCGACTGGACGGTGCTCTCGATGTTGACCACGACCCCTTTCCGCAGTCCCTTGGAAGGGAAAGTCCCGAGCCCGATGATGTCCACCTGCCCGTTGTTCATTTCTCCCACGACGGCGCAGATCTTTGTTGTCCCAATGTCCAGCCCCACCACCAAGGTATCTTTCTTTCCCACCCTCCGATCACCTCCTTCTTGCTTCCATTCTCGTCATGCCCTTTTTCACCACCATTCTTTTCGAATCGCTGCAGTCGACCGCCGTAGCGAAAAAACCTCTTTTCTGGAGATCGGAGCAGACGAAAGACAATCTTCTCAACTTTTCAGGAAAGTCATCCCATCCCATCTCCACTTCCAATCCTCCATTTTGTGCAAAGCATTTGATCCCGTAACTTTTCTCCAGATGAATTCCGGAGATCTCCTGCAGGGGGTTCTCCTTTTCATTCTTAACCATTCGCAGGAGTTCGAGGGCCTTCGTCATCAGGAGTCTCGCCACCTCGGCCTCTTGATCCATCAGCTGTCGGTTCAGCCCCGTGAGTAAAGGATAGTCGTATCCGGCCCCCTCTCCCGCCGGGGCGAAGATCACACCTTTGGCGTCGATGTAGTGAAGCTCTTCCAGCTGGAGAATGGCAATCGGTTTTCTCTCTTCAACCTGGATGCAGATCTTGTGGGGAAAGACTTTTCTTATGCTTACCTGTTCAATCCATGGATGAGATTCGAAACGGCTGGCGATCTTTTTCAATCTGGCGGCAAAGAGGTTGGTCATCTCCTCCATCGGGACAAGGGAGAGGAGTGTCTGTTTGGGGATTCTCCGATTCCCTTCCACTTCAACCTCCCTCACCTGAAAAAGGGGGGCCTCCAGGAGATAGGTGTAAACCCCGTGTCCGGCAAGAAGAAACAGGGCAAGCAGGAGAGCATGAAAGACCCACCGCAACGCCCTTTTCAGAAATCCCTGAAATGGCTCCCGCCCGGACCTTTCCCGTCTCTGTCCGGGCCGGAAATAGCTTTTTTCGTTTATTGCTGTCATTCTCAGTCCATCATTGGTTATTGGTCATTGGTTATTGGTTATTGACCATTCCCTCTTTCTGCTTTCTGTTTACTGATAACTGATTACAGTCTCTTTTCTGCCTTCTGCCTACTGCCTTCTGTTTGGTATTTACTGTTCCCTGATCACTGGTCACTGATAACTGATCACTGATAACTTTCGCTTTCCTGCCTTCTGCCTTCTGTTATGTTTTCAACGAGGCTCCCAACAGAATCCGCTCTGCCAAATCCTCGAAAGGAATCCCCGCATAACCCGCTGCCTTGGGAAAGAGAGAGGTCTCCGTCATTCCCGGGATGGTGTTGACGTCGATAACATAGGGATCTTCGTTCTCATCGGTCATCAGGTCCACCCTGGCAAAGCCCGAGCAGCCCAGCGATTTGAAAGCCCTCAGACTGATCTCCTGGGCACGGAGATACTTCTCCCTCGGAATGCGGGCCGGAATGATATATTGAGTCTCTCCCTTCGTGTACTTCGAATGGAAGTCGTAAAAACCGCTCTTCGGAACAATCTCAATGATGGGCAAGGGGAGATCTCCCAGAATGCTGACCGTGATCTCTTTCCCTTTCATGAAGGTCTCCACCAGGATCTCTTCGTCGTATTTTCCCGCCTTCTTCAGCGCCGGGTGCAGTTCCTCCGCCGACTGGACGACGGAAATCCCGATGGTGGACCCTTCCCTGGCCGGTTTGACGACCAAGGGGAAAGGGAAGGAGAAATCCTTGATGTGATTTCTCTCCACGACCTCCCGGGAAAGCACCTCAAAGGAAGGAGTCGGGATCTGTTCGGCCAGGAAGATCTTCTTCGTCATGATTTTGTGTATCGCGAGGGCACTGGCCAAAACGCCCGAACCGGTGTAGGGAACCTTCATCATTTCGAGCAGGCCCTGGACCGTCCCATCCTCTCCAAATCGGCCATGGAGGGCGATAAAGGCACACTCGATCTTCTCCCGGGCAATGACCTCGGGCAGGTCATGGCTCACATCAACGGGAGAAACCTGATATCCCTTCTCCGTTAGGGCCTTCAAGATCGCTTTTCCGCTCTTGAGAGAAATCTCCCGCTCCTGAGAAAGGCCTCCCATGAGGACACCGACCTTCTTTTTCTTGAAAGAGGTCTCTTTCATTCTCCCACCACCCGCACCTCCCTTTCGAGAGCAATGCCTTTCTCCTCCAGCACCTTTCTTTCCACCCACTCCACCAATTTGAGGAGCTCCGCGGCCCTGGCCTTCCCGAGATTCACAATAAAATTGGCATGGCGATCCGAGACCATGGCCTGTCCCATTCGAAAGCCTTTCAGCCCTGCGGCTTCAATCCATTTGCCCGCCGGACCTTCCTTCGGGTTCTTGAAGATGGATCCCGCACTGGGGTAACTCAGGGGCTGGCTCTTCTTTCTCCTTTCCGAATAGGCATTCATCCGGTGGAGAATCTCCTCTTTCTTCTCCCGTCTCAACTGGAATCTTCCTTTCAGGATGATCCACGCCCGGGGAAGGTCCAGACGCCGATAAGAGAACCGGAGCTTTGAGCGGGGTCGTTCGATCAATGTTCCATCCCCTCGCATGAGCGTCATCGAAAGGAGGACATCCTTCAACTCGGCGCCCCATGCCCCGGCATTCATGGCCAATCCCCCACCCACCGTCCCTGGAATACCGAAAAAGGGTTCGAGCCCCGCAAGCCCTTTCCGGGTGGTCAGGTGTACCAGCCGTTGAAGTGAAAGACCTGCTTCCGCCTCCACCACGTCTCCATCGACTCGAGTGCTTATCAACCCCCGCGTCAGGCTGATGACCCAACCCCGAACTCCTTTATCCTTCACGATCAAATTGGTTCCCCTTCCCAGGATCAACACCGGAATATGCTTCCCCCTGGCGTGCCGGACAATCGTTTGAAGTTCTTCCGTATTCTTCGGAAACAACAACGTATCAGCAGGTCCCCCCACACGCATCGAGGTGTACCGTCTCAACGGGGCATTGAACATCACCCTCCCCTCGATCAACCCCTGCGCCTCTTTCGTGATCAGTCCATCATCCATTTCAGATTTCAGATTGGGATTAAGATTTCAGACGCGGTTGTCTATCTTTCCATTTCAATCTAAATAAATCTGAAATCTCTCTACTCCAGTCTCCTGACCAGCTCTTCGGAAACCTGCCAGATATCACCGGCCCCCAACGTGACCACCAGGTCCCCCGGCTGCAGGATCTTCAGGAGAGAGTCAACGATCTCCCTTTTCTCAGGCAGATAGGTCACATCTTTATGCCCGTACTCCCTGATCCCCTCGCAGAGCTTCCTGGCCTCCACCCCTTCGATCCGATCCTCCCCCGCGGGATAGATATCGGTGAGAAGAAGCACATCGGCATCGTAGAAGGCGGTCAGGAAATCTTGAAAGAGCGTCTGGGTCCGGGTATACCGGTGAGGCTGAAAGACGGCAACGATTCTTCTCTGCCACCCCGTTCTCGCAGCCTTGAGGGTGGCCATGATCTCCACGGGATGATGGCCGTAATCATCCACCACGAGGATTCCCCTCTTCTCTCCCTTGATCTGGAACCGTCTCTGAATCCCGCTGAAGTCCCGGAGGGTCTCCTGGACGACCTGAAAGGGGATGTCGAGTTCAAAAGCCGTGGCCACCGTAGCCAGGGCATTATACACGTTGTGGAGCCCCGGCATTTGAAGTCTGAGCCTTCCGATCTCCTTCCGCTCGTGCAGCACATCGAAGGTCGTAAAGAGCCCTTCAAAGGCGACCTCCTTGGCCTGATAGTCGGCCTGGGTGGTGAGCCCATAGGTCGTAAACCGCTTCTTCAACCTCGGGATGAGGCTCTGGATATTGGGGTGATCGAGGCAGAGGACGGCCATCCCGTAAAAGGGAATTTTATTGATGAAACTGAGAAAGGTCTCCTTGATCTCCTCGATCCCCTTGTAGTAGTCCAGGTGCTCCGGATCGATGTTGGTCACGATCGCAATCGTGGGCATCAGCTTTACAAAGGAGCCGTCACTCTCATCGGCCTCGGCCACCAGGAATTCCCCCTGACCGAGTTTCGCGTTACTCCCGATGCTGTTGAGCCTGCCTCCGATGACCACGGTAGGATCGAGTCCGCCTGCTGCCAGCACACTGGAGATCAGGGAGGTGGTCGTCGTTTTCCCATGCGTCCCTGCAATGGCGATTCCGACCTTCATCCGCATGAGCTCTGCCAGCATCTCTGCCCTTGGAATGACGGGGATGAGCCTCTCTTCCGCAACTTCCACTTCCGGATTCTGTTTTCGGATGGCTGAGGAGACCACCACGACATCGGCCTCTTTGACGTTCTCACGCCGATGTCCGTAGGAAAGGGTGCATCCCAGGTTCTGAAGCCTCCGGGTCGTCTCCGTTTCCCTGACGTCTGAACCGCTGACCTGGTAGCCCAGGTTGAGCAGGACCTCCGCAATTCCGCTCATCCCGATACCGCCGATGCCTACAAAATGGATGTGTTTGATCTTTCCTCTGCGATACATCTCGAACCCCATTGGTCTGAGGCTGAAGGGTTGAGGATCGAGGCAAGATTCTTTGCCTTCAACCTCTAACCTTCTGCCTGCAACGTCCTCTTGGATCAGTGCATAACAGTGATCCACAATCTCCCGTGCTGCACCGGGCCGACCCACCGTTTGAATCGCTTCCCCCATGGACCGAAGTTCTCCGCGATGAGCGGAGAGGTGCAGGATCGTCCGGGCAAGGGTCGGTCCGTTCAATGTGTCTTCGGGCATCATCCTAACGGCACCGAGATCTTCCAGTTTCTTCGCGTTGATGAGCTGATGCCCATGGGCCGCATAGGGGTACGGAATCAGGACGGCAGGCTTCCCTGCAACGGCCAGCTCCGCAATGGTGGTTGCCCCCGCCCGGCAGATCACCAGATCCGCCAGGCGGTAGTTGGCCGCCATATCCTCAAAGAAAGGCTTCACCAGGGCATCAAACCCTTTCTCCTGATAACGCCTGGAAACGAAATCGGCATCCTCTCTTCCCGTTTGATGGATGATCTTGAGGGAAGCTTTCTGCTCCCGGAGGTGATCGAGGGCCTCCATCATCGCCTCGTTAATCCGGTGAGCCCCTGCACTCCCGCCGAAGATGAGAAGAGTAAGAGGCTCTCCTTCCTCGCCCTGGGCACCCTTGCGTTCTTGAAGGAGACGGGCGGCCATCTCACGCCTTACGGGGTTTCCGGTCACCACCGTTTTCTTTCCCGGAAAATACCTCCTTGTCTCTTCAAAGGAAACAAAAATCCGGTTGCTGAACCACTTCAGGATTCGGTTCGTCATTCCCGGAATCACGTTCTGCTCGTGGATGGCCCTCCGGCTTCCGAAGAAGAAGGCAGCCACCAGTGCCGGACCCGAAGCATACCCCCCCACTCCCAGAACGATCTGGGGTTGAAAGTCCTTCAGGATGGTGAAGGCCTCTGAAACCGCCTTCGGAAGATTCCACAGGGCCCTGACTTTTCCCATCGCAGACCTTCCCTGAATGGGCATGGCGTGGATGGTCTTCAAAGGAAATTCTCCTCCTGCCAGGACCTTCGCTTCAATCCCCCTCTCCGTTCCGATAAAGAGACCCTCATTTCCCGTCTCCCTCTCAAGAAAGGCTTCAGCGATGGCAATACCGGGGAAAAGATGCCCTCCCGTTCCCCCTCCGGCAATGACAAACCTCATCGGTCCTCCCCAGTGCAAAAGGATCTTCCCTTACCTCCGTTCCGCATGGGCCGAGAGGTGAAGGAGGATGCCCGCCCCGACGAGATTCGCCATGAGCGACGTTCCTCCGTAACTGACAAAGGGAAGGGCCAGGCCCTTCGTCGGAAGAAGACCGAGAACAACCCCCATGTTGATCACGGCTTGAAGGGAGATCATCAGCGTAATCCCCAGAGCCAGATAGGCTCCGAAGCGGTCCTCGATGGCCAATCCGATCTGGATCCCTCTCAGGGCCAGGATAAAGAAGAGGAGAACAACGACCAGGGCTCCCACGAGTCCTGTTTCTTCTCCGATGACCGAGAAGATAAAGTCCGTGTGGGAGGCCGGTAGGAAGAAAAGCTTCTGCCTTCCCTCACCCAATCCGAGGCCGAAAAGGCCTCCGGAACCGAAGGAAAGAAAGGACTGGATGATCTGAAAACTGGTGTTCCCGGGATCATCCCACGGCCGGATGAAGCCCATCAGACGCTTGTACCGGTATCCAACGTTCATCACCAGGTAATAGACGACCGGAATGGAAAGAAGGAAGGCCCCTGCCAGATAGATCACCCTTGCCCCGCTGAGGAACAGGAAAAGAAAGACCATGATCGTCAAGAAGAGGGCTGACCCGAAATCAGGTTCTTTCATCACCAGAGCGATCACCAGTCCGGAGAGAAGGATCGTCGGCAGAAATCCGAAGGAGAAACTCCGAATCTTCTCTTCCTTTTTTGTCATGAAGTAAGATAAAAAGATGACCAGCCCCAGCTTTGCGAATTCGGAGGGCTGAAAGGAGAAGGAAAAGATCTTCAGCCACCGTGTGGCCCCTCCTGCGCGAAGCCCGATCCCCGGTACCAGCACCGCCACCAGCAGGGCGATCGAGAGCAAGAGAATCGGATAAGCAAACCGTTTCAGCACCTCGTAGGGAAAGAACATCATCAGGATCATGAGGATGAACCCGATGACGGCAGAGAAGGCCTGTCTCTTCAAGAAATAATAAGGATCCTGAAACCGGTCTCCAGACAGGATGGCGCTCGAACTGTAGACCATCACAATCCCGATTCCGACAAGGGCCAGAACCACGATCAATAAGATATAGTCGAACTTGCCTTTGGCTCTCATTGGATTGTTTCAACCATCGATCCCTATTGAAATCCTGGTCTAAACCCGAATCGCAAGGGGTTAACCCCTGACGACTCGCGACTTGCGACTCACGGAGGAGGCTCTGAGGCGCACTATCAGAGTTTCCTCACGGCATCCTTAAACACCCTGCCCCTTTCCTTGTAATCTTTGAACATGTCAAAACTGGAACAGGCGGGCGAGAGAAGCACCACATCTCCTCTGCCTGCGGTTCGATAGGCCAGGAGCACCGCTTCCTCCAGACTTTCGGCCATGGAGGTTTCCGTCAACCCTCCAAGCTCTCCGGCCATCCTCGCCCTGGCTTCCCCGATCAGAATCATCCGCCGGACGCGACTCCGGATGCCCTCCTTTAAAGGACCGAGATCGCCGCCCTTGTCTTTGCCTCCTGCAATCAGGATCACCGGTTCGGTAAAACTTTGAAGGGACTTCACCACGGACCCCACATTGGTCCCCTTCGAGTCGTCGTAGAATCGGACGCCGCCGATCTCCCGGACGAATTCAAGACGATGTTCGAGCCCCTGAAACCGACTCAAAACGGATCGAATGGCCTCCGGAGGAGCGCCCCACAGGCGGGCCGCCAGCAGGGCCGCCATCATGTTCTCCACATTGTGGATCCCCTTCAACGGAACGTCCTTCAGAGCATAGGCCTCCTCTTCCCCGTTCAATCGAAGAACGATGTTCCGGCCGTCATAAAAGGCGCCCTTCTCGAGCTTCTTTTCCAGGCTGAAGAAGATCTTTCTCGCCCTGACCGTTTCAGCCAGTCTCATGACAATGGCATCGTCCCGGTTCAAGATGGCGGTATCTTCCGGGGTCTGGTTCAAGAAGATTCTCGCTTTGGCGTTGATATAGTCCTCGTAACAGGCATAACGATCCAGGTGGTCTTCCGTAACGTTGATCAGGACCGAGGTTCGAGGCCGGAAGGCTTCGATCGCTTCCAGCTGAAAACTGGAAATCTCTGCGACCAGGATGTCCCACCGGTCCCCTCCCTCCGCAAAAAGGATCAAGGGCTCTCCGACGTTCCCTCCCACCCCGGCCCTTCTGCCGGCCTCTTTCAGCAACTCACCGATCAGAACGGTCGTTGTCGTCTTCCCATTGGTTCCCGTAATCCCGATGATAGGGACATGGATGTGGCGGTAAGCCAGTTCCATCTCGCTGATCAACCGAACCCCCTTCTTGATGGCCTGCTGAAGAGGACCCAGATTCAGATCAACCCCCGGACTCACGACGATGAGGTCCGATTGGAGAAATGTTTCGGCCCGATGGCCTCCCCACTCCGCCGCAATTCCCATCCCTTCGATCTCTTCCGCCACGCCCTTCATTTCTTCACGGGATCTCATTTCCGTCACGGAGACCGCGGCCCCTCTGGCCTTCAGAAACCTCGAGACGGCCAACCCGGTCCGCGCCAGTCCAACCACCAGAACTTTCTTTCCAAGGAGGTCCATAGGATTAACTTCAATTCAAAGTGAAAAGTGAAAAATGTGAAATGAAAATTGATTTGACCCTCAACTTTGATTTTTGCACTTTACATTTTTCGTTTTTCAATGCTCCGACTTTCTTACCTCAGCTTCAATGTGCTGATGGCCACCAATCCGAGGATGATGGCAATGATCCAGAACCGGACAATGATCTTGGGCTCGGCCCACCCCTTCAATTCAAAATGGTGATGGATGGGCGCCATCCGAAAGACACGTTTCTTCCGCACCCGGAAGGAAATCACCTGGATGATCACGGAAAGGGCCTCGATCACAAAGATGCCGCCTACGATGACCAGGAGAAACTCCTGCTTCGTAACGACCGCAATGCTCCCCAGGGCCGCTCCCAGCGCCAGAGACCCGACGTCACCCATAAAGACCTGGGCGGGGTAGGTATTGAACCAGAGGAACCCTAACCCCGATCCCACCAGGGCGCCGCACAGAATCGTCAGTTCCCCGCTGCCTTTGACAAAAGGGATCTGGAGGTAGCTGGCGAATCGGAAATTTCCGGCCAGGTAGCAGAAAAGCATAAAGGTGGCACTGGCGATCAGGACAGGACCGATGGCCAGTCCATCGAGCCCGTCCGTCAAGTTGACTGCGTTGGCCGATCCCACAATGACCAGCATCGAGAAGAGAACATATCCCCCCTCTCCCAGATCCGGCATGAAATTCTTGAAGAAGGGAAAGATCACCCTGGAGTCATGGTCAAAGCCGTAGAAGAGCACCAGGCTGGCCGTCAGCCCGATGGCCAGCTGGACGGGAAATTTGTATCGGGCCTTGATGCCCATCCCGTCTCGATCGCGGATCTTCTTAAGATCGTCCAGGAATCCGAGTATCCCAAACCCCAGGGTGGTCAATAAAACGATCCACACATACCGGTTGGCCAGGTCCGACCAGAAGAGGGCCGGAATGAGGAGGGCCATGAGGATCAGGCTTCCGCCCATCGTAGGAGTCCCGGTCTTTGCTGCATGCCTCGACGGGACATCCTCTCGCACCACCTGCCGGATCTGAAGGTCTTTCAGTTTCCGGATCAGCCAGGGACCGAAAATAAAGCTGATGAGGAGAGCGGTCAGGATGGCGCAGATGGTTCGAAACGTGATGTATCGAAAAACATTCAAAAAGGAAAAGACCGTGTGGAACGGGTAAAGGAGATGATAGAGCACCTATTCCCTCCCCTTCCGGAAGGCTTCGGCAATGCGTTCCATCGCCATCCTTCTCGACCCTTTCACCAGGATCCAATCTCCTGCCTGGGCGATATGATTGAGAAGCGAGAGGGCCTCGGCGTGATTCCGCAGCGTTCTCGCTCTTTCAGCTGTCAACCCCTTCCGGATGGCGGACTGGACGACAAGGGAAGCCTCGTCTCCGAGGCAGAACAGGAAGTCGATCGACAGTTCTCCGATCCTCTCTCCCAATCGCCTGTGGGCTTCCTCCGAAGCCTCCCCGAGTTCCAGCATGTCTCCGAGGACCGCGATGGCTCTTCCCTTCCCCTTTGCCTCCGCAAGGGTCTCCAATGCGGCGGCCATCGAGTTGGGATTCGCATTGTAGGCGTCATTGATCAGGGTCTTCCCCCCTTCGAGGGGCCGGACTTCCATTCGCATGGGATAGGGCTGAAAGCCCTGCAGGGCCTCCCGGATCTTTGCAGACTCGATCCCGAAAAGTCTTCCCGCGGCGATCGCAGCGAGCGCATGGGGCACGAAATGTCTTCCCAGAAGGGGAAGGGTCATCTCCGTCTCTTCTCCTCCAAAAACGAGACGGAAACGAAGTCCCCCTGGAACCATCAAGCCGAACATCCCGGGCCATGACCTCTGCCGGCCCATTCATCGCGAACGTGATCTTGTCCCCCGGGAAATCCTTCGCAAGATCGACGATCCGCGGATCATCCCTGTTGACCAGAATGGTTCCGCTCTGTTTCATCCTTCTGAAGAGTTCCCCTTTTTCCTCTTTCAACCGTTCCAGGCTTCCCATGCCTTCCAGGTGGGCCTGCTGAATGTTGGTGATCAGTCCCACGTCGGGTTCGGCAATCTCAGTCAGTCTCCTGATCTCCCCGGGAACATTCATTCCCATCTCGAGGACCGCCACTTTTTCTTTTCCGGTGAGTTTGAGGAGGGTCAAGGGAAGCCCGATCAGATTGTTCAAATTCCCCTGGGTCTTGAGAAGGGGAAGGGTGGTGGCAAGGCACGCGGAGATCATCTCTTTAGTCGTTGTCTTCCCATTACTTCCGGTCAGGGCAATGACCGGGGTTCGGTATTTCCGCCTCGTCTGCCGTGCAAGGTCTCCAAGCGCCTTGAGCGTATCTTCAACGACAATCACCACCCTGGTTCGGTCGCCATCCCACCGCAAATCCTTTGCCGCCCCTTCCTCAACCATGACCCCGCCGGCCTTCTTTTCCAGGACCTCCAGCACAAAGGCATGGCCGTCGAAGCGGTCCCCCTTCAGGGCAATAAAGAGGTCTCCCCCCTGAATCGTCCTGGAATCGGTGGAAACCCTTTCGAAGAGAGCACCCTCTCCCCCCTGCAGAAGGCTTCCGCCTGTCGCCTCCATCACCTCTTGAACCGTCAGTGTCACAGTTCCCCCAGGGCTTTTCGGGCTTCAACCCGATCATCAAAGGGAACCTTCTTTCTGCCAAGGATCTGGTAATCCTCATGTCCCTTGCCGGCAATGAGGACGACATCGGCAGGCCGGGCCAGCTGAAGGGCCGTCCGAATGGCCTCCCGGCGATCCGGAATTTTCAGGTACCCCTGCTTCCTTCTCCAATGGGTCATCCCATCCATACGCCACGCCTCGAGACCCAACTTCCTGAGCCCCCTTTCCACCTCATCCAGGATGGCCAGTGGGTCCTCCGTCCTCGGATTGTCGGAGGTCAGCACACTCAGGTCGCTATACTTCCCCACGACCTCACCCATGAGGGGTCTCTTGGTCCGGTCACGATCTCCGCCGCATCCGAAGACGGTAATCATCTTTCCGCCCTCGGAGGAGGCGTCCGGAGGGGACGACTTGAAGATCCTCTTCAATGCCAGGAGGACTCGCTCCAGGGCGTCGTGGGTATGCGCATAGTCCACCACCACGTGAATTCCCTTCCGGTTGGCCACCTTCTCAAACCTTCCCGGAACTCCTTCCATGAGTTCAAGGCCTTCCCTGATCACTTCCGTCGAAAGGCCGATGCCAATGCCTGTTGCCACAGAGGCCAGGATGTTGTAAAGATTGAATTCTCCAATCAGCCTCGATCGGAGGGGAAAACTTCCTCCAGGGGTTCGGATCTCGCAGGAAAGGCCCTCGAAAGTGGAAATGACGCGAGCCGCCGACACGGGGCAGGAGGGACCCAGCCCGTAGCGAAGGACCGGAAGAGGAACACCTTCCACCATGGCTTCTCCCTTCGGATCATCCAGGTTGGTCACAGCAAAACGTCCGTTCTTCGGACTCTTCACGAGAAGTTCCGAGAAAAGCTTTCTCTTACTATCGAAATAGTGCTCCAGGGTGCGATGGTAATCGAGGTGATCGGATGTAAAATTGGTGAAGACAACCCCGTCGAACTGGCACCCGAAGACCCGCTTCAGGTCCAGCCCGTGGGAGGACACCTCCATGATGACATCCGTAACCCCTTCCCCGGCCATCTCGGAGAGGATCCGTTGAAGGTCCAGAGACTCCGGCGTCGTATTGACCGACATGACGCTCTTCTGACCGAAGCGATAGTTGATGGTTCCGATCACACCGGTCTTTCCTCCCGCCTTCTTGAGAATAGACTCCAGGAGATACGTCGTGGTGGTTTTTCCGTTCGTTCCGGTCACTCCGATGAGTCTCATCCGGGAGGTGGGATTTCCAAAAAAATTGGCGGCCACCGTTGCCAGGGCCTGACGACTGTTTGCGACGACGATCCCGGTTTTGTCCGGAATCTCCTGCTCCTCTTCGAGAAGGACCGCTGCCGCACCCCGCCGGAGAGCCTCTCCAACGTAACGATGCCCGTCCACCTCGGCGCCCCGGAGGGCCGCGAAGAGGAAATCCTTCTCTACCTGCTGAGTATGGTAAGCGATCCCCTCGATCGGCCTGTCCACCTTTCCGATGATCCTCTTTACTTCGACTCCCTTCAGTAATGCTCGCAGGTCCATACGTAACAAATCCTTTTCAGTCTGCAGGCCAAGCCTGATTTCAGATTGAAGATGTCAGATTTCAGATTGAAAAAACCAAATCTCATACTGAAGATCTCAAATCCAAAATCTTATGTTTCAAATCTGAAATCTCACATCTCCTTTGTCATGACGACGGCAGTAATTTCAGATAACAGAACTCCCCCTTTTCGAGGACAACCCCCGGCTTCGGGACCTGTTCCACGACCTTTCCTTTCCCGGAAACCTTGATGATCAATCCCTTCCCCTCAATTCGGGTCAGGGCGCTTCGGATAGGCAAGCCCGTGAGGTCGGGCATCACTTCCCTGGCCACCACCTTCCCGACATTCTCCTCGATCAACGTTCCTTTCTCCTCCGGTCCCGGCTGGGAAGAAGGATCGATCTCATTCTTTACGATCACGGTTCCCTTGGGATGAACATGAAGGTATGGAAGCACTTTCTCCATGACGGCCCGGAAAACCGGGGCCGCCACCACTCCCCCGTAGTCATTCCCCTGGGGTTCATCGACGACCACGAGGAGAACGATCTTCGGATCCTGAACCGGCGCGAAACCCATAAAGCCGCTCACATAGCGATCTTCGGCATAGCCTCCCAGCAGTCCGTCCACTTTCTGGGCCGTCCCCGTTTTCCCGGCGACCTCATACCCCGGAGGGATGGCCCCTTCCCCGGTCCCTCCTTTTTCCGTCGTTGTTTTGAGCATGGCCGTGACAGCCCTGGCCGTCTCTTCAGAAATCACCCGTTTCACCGCCTCTGGTTGAAAGGACTGAACGACGTCCCCTTTCTCGTTCAGAATTCTCTCGACCACGTAAGGCCTCATCAGGGTTCCACCGTTTGCGATGGCGCAAAGAGCCGTTGCAAGCTGAATTCCGGTCACCGAAACGCCCTGGCCGAAGGAGATGGTATTCAGGGTGATGGGTGACCAGTATCTCGGATGTCTCAGGATGCCTCTACTCTCCCCCGGCAGGCCGATCCGTGTCTTATCCCCGAACCCGAAGGCGCAGATATACCGGTAGAGGCGATCCTTCCCCAGTTTTTCACCCACCTTCGAAGCCCCGATATTGCTGGAAAACTTGATGATCTCCTGAAAGGTCAACCATTTATGTTTGGTGTGATCGTGGATCGTCCGATCGTAGACCTTATAGGCCCCATTTTCGCAGTTGAACAAATCCGAAGGTTGAACGATCTTCTCCTCCACCGCCGCTGCAGCCAGAAAGGTCTTGAACATGGAACCGGGCTCAAACGTATCGACGATGGCACTGTTTCTCCAAGTCTTCGGTCTGTACTGGAGAAACTGGTTCGGATTGAAAGAGGGTGCGGTTGCCATGGCCAGGACCTTGCCGGTCGAAGGGCTCCATGGCAATGATCATCCCCCCCTTGGCCCGCCATTTCTGAACGGCCCGGTTCAACTCCGTTTCCGCCACGTGCTGGATCTGCTTATCGAGGGTCAGGGTGATATTTCGCTGCTGGTCTTCCTTCTGAAAGGGTCCTTCTCCCTCGGCAATTTCCCGGCCCTGGGCGTCCTTTCCCATGATCCACATCTGCTTGCCCCCGCTGAGCTGATGGTCATACTGAAACTCCACCCCCTCCAGGCCTTTCGAATCCAGACTCACGAAGCCGATGAGGTGGGCACCGATGGGAGCATTGGGATAGAATCGCTGATTCTCTTTCAAGAAATGAATGCCCGGAAGATGGAGGGCCTTGATCTGTTCGCTTTCCTTGGAGGAGATCTTCCTCTGAATCCATTCAAAGGATCGTCCGCTTTTCAGACTCTGCTCTCAGTTCCTTCTTGTCGATCCCGAGGATGGCAGAGAGTTCGTTGGCCGTCTTTTCCACATCCTTGACCGTCCTGGGATCCGCATAGACGGAATCGACTTCGATGCTGACGGCAACCTCGTTTCCCTTTCTATCGTAGATGACACCCCGCTTGGGGACCAATGGCACCTGGACGTGCTGCTGCAGCGTGGCCATCTGGTAGAGTTTTTCTTTTTTCAGGACTTGAAGCTGAAACATCCTCAGGACAACGAGAACAAAGCATACCGAGAGCAAACATGAAATGAGGAAAATCCTGACCTTAAACCAGTTTGTCGAGTTCGGTTTCATCGGATCACGATCACCTGATCAGCAGAGGGTTTGGACATTTTCAATTCCTCCGCTGCCAATCTCTCTATCCGCGAATAGGATTTCAGCGTGGCAATCTCAACTTTCAGCTTCTTGCTTGCCTCCGCCAGCCGTTTTTCTTCTTTGAGGACGGAGGAAATCTCATATCCGAGACGAATCACCTGCACCCTCGACCAGACATAGAAAAGCGATGCCACGATGAGACAGAGGACAAAAAGGGTCAGGAGGAGCATCTTCGATCTCTTGGCTGCGGACTTGGGCTTCAGCCCTTCATCCATCCAGAGGATTCGATTCTTTCTGTCGAATGGTTTGCTCATGCCGGAAACCCCGCCGTTCCTTCGAGATGCCCCCGAACCCTTTCCAATGGCCTCCGGGAGGTTTCTTCAAGAGCCTACAGCCTCTCCGCACATCTCATCTTGGCACTCCGTGCTCGGGGGTTCCTCCTGCATTCTTCCTCAGAAGGGGTCACAGGCTTCTTCGTGAGGACATGCATGACGGCCCCCTGGATGACAGGCTCCGCTTCGCCCTTTGCCAGCCTTCGAAAGGCGTTTTTGACCATCCGGTCTTCGAGGGAATGAAAGGAGATCACACAGAGACGGCCTCCTCTTTTCAGCAGCCTCCATCCGGTCTCCAGGATCTCCATTAAATTTTCCAACTCCTCATTCACTGCGATGCGAAGGGCCTGGAAGGTCCGGGTGGCGGGATCGATTCGATAAGAACGGAACCTTCCCGGAATCGCCCGATGAACAATCTCTTTCAGGGCCTCTGTCGTCTGGATCGGCCTTTTTTCCCTCTCCCAGGGCAATCGACTTGGCGATCCTCCGGGCCCACCTCTCCTCTCCGTAATCGAGAAGGATTTTTTCCAGCTCGGGGACAGAGAGATCGCTTGATCAGATCCGCCGCCGTTCGGCTTCGCCGTTGATCCATCCTCATGTCGAGCGGAGCCTCTGCCCGTAAAGCTGAATCCCCTCTCTTTCTGATCCAGGTGAATGGACGAAAGGCCTAAATCAAGGAGGATTCCATCCACGCCGGCGATGTCCGCGGTGTTGAGAAGGTCGGGGAGTCGGACGAAGTTTTCACGAAAAAGGATCACCCGCTCTCCGAAGGGAGCCAGTCGCTTTCTTGCTTCGGAGAAGGCCTCCTCGTCCCAGTCCACGCCAATCAGTCTTCCGTCGGGAGAAGTCCTTTTCAGAATCTCCAGGGCGTGCCCGCCGCCGCCCAGCGTGGCATCCACGTACAGTCCGATGAGGCTGACAATCCAAGCAGGTCATGACTTCTTCCACCAGGACTGGGATGTGGCGAGGTTCCATCAATTAACATCATTGAATTGAAAATTGAAAAATACAAAACGAAAAATCCGAACTTCCCGCCTCCGAAGCCATCCAAAACCAATGAAAGGATATCTTTAGCCATTTTGCAGTTCGAAATTTACATTTTTCATTTTTCATGGAAGCATTCGTCCGCTACATCCCCATGGCCGCCATCGTATCTCTGATCTGGTCAAATTCTTCCCGAACCTTCTTTCTTTCGACATCCCACCGCTCCTTCGCCCAGATCTCAATCTTCTTCATCTCTCCTACCAGAACCACGTCCTTCTGAAGAGTGGCATAATCCCTCAGGGACTGAGGGATGAGCAGTCTCCCCTGTTTGTCGATGACACAGTCAATGGCGCTTGAGTATATGAACCGGTAGAATGCCTGAACTTCCTTCTTCATCTGGGGGAGTGTGCTGAGTTTCTGTTCGAGCTCGCTCCACTCGTCATTGGGGTAGGCAACCAGGCAGTGGTCATAATTCGTGATCACCAGCCGGTCATCATACTTCTTACCGAGGATCTCTCTGAACCTTGAGGGGATACTGATCCTGCCTTTGGAATCTATGGTATGTTCGTACTGGCCCCTGAACAAGATTCCCCCTCCTCCTAAAGGACCTTACCACATTTTCCCACTTTTTCCCACTTCTGAGTGAAAATAATACTAAAAAAGGGTTTTGTCAAGAGAAAACTTGAGCGAAATGCGACAATTCTCCCCCCCGGCCTCCAAACACAATATCTACCCGAAAAACTATTTTCTCCCCCCATATTTAGCTCCCTTATTCGTTTTGAAATTGACAAGATCATCGGTTTATTTCTATAATTTTTCTGCTGACTCGGTGCCTGGAGGCGGGGAGGGTCTATTCTTTCTCCCACCTTGAGCCACCCGGCATTGGTTTTGCCCCCAGAAATGAGGAGCGCCGGCTTTATCTCTTTTCCCCGGGCACCGCTTCTTCAGCCGTGGAGGGACAGGAAGGAGAAGGAGGAAGAACTTGAGGTCGGACAGGGTGCCGGAATCGGTAAAGAAGAGGGCGGAAAAACTCCGCGAGGAAATCGAGTATCATAACTACCGCTATTATGTCCTCGACCAGCCGGAGATCTCCGATGCCCAATATGACGTGCTGATGAGGGAACTTGAAACAATTGAAGAGGAATACCCGGAGCTTCGTTCTCCCAATTCACCCACCCAGCGCGTCGGGGCCCCTCCGCTGCAGGAGTTCCAGGTTGTCCGACACAGCCTCCCGATGATTAGCCTTGCCAATGCCTTCGATGAAACCGAAGCAAGGGACTTTGACAAAAGGGTGAAGAAATTTCTGGGGATCGCTTCAGACGTCATTTACGTGACAGAGCTCAAGCTCGACGGACTGGCCGTCGAACTGGTCTACGAGGACGGATCCTTGACCGTAGGGTCTACCCGGGGCGACGGGGTCAATGGAGAAAACATTACCCAAAACCTTCGCACCGTCAAAACGGTTCCTCTTCAGCTCCTGAAAAAGCCGATTCCTCCTCCGGAAAGGCTCGATGTCCGGGGGGAGATGATTATGGAACTCAGCAAGTTCAGGGCCCTCAACCGGAGGCGCACGGAAACAGGCGAGCCCCCCTTTGCCAATCCTCGTAATGCAGCGGCAGGGTCGGTCCGACAGCTCGATTCAAGAATAACCGCGCAGCGACCTCTCGAAATCTACTGCTATGGTGTGGGCGAGGTCAGAGGTTACACCTTCAAGACCCACTGGGAGATTCTTCAGACTTTCCCCAGCTGGGGGCTCAGAACCAACCCCCATGTTCGGAGATGCCGAAATGTGGAAGAGGTTCTCGAATATTACCGCGAGATGAATGAAAAGAGGGAGACCCTGCCCTATGAAATCGATGGGATCGTTATAAAGGTGGACTCCCTCGATCTTCAGACCAGGCTGGGTGAAATCTCCAGAAGTCCAAGGTGGGCCCTTGCTTTCAAATTTCAACCCAAGCAGGCTACGACGCGCATCCTTGATATCAGACCCCAGGTGGGAAGAACGGGAGCGATTACGCCTGTGGCAATCATGGAGCCGGTGAAAATAGGAGGTGTCGAAGTCAGCCGGGCCACACTCCACAATCAAGATGAGATCGATAAGAAGGATGTCAGGATCGGAGATTCGGTCATCGTTCAACGGGCGGGAGATGTCATTCCAGAGGTGGTTCAAGTGGTTACCTCCAAGCGAACAGGGGCGGAAGAAAAGTTTCAGATGCCCGCAAAATGTCCTGTTTGCGGGGCTGATGTGGTAAAAGAGGAGGCGATCTCCCGGTGCATCGGCCTTGATTGCCCCGCTCAATTGAAAGGCCGAATCAAACACTTTGCATCCAAACGTGCGATGGATATTGATGGCCTGGGCGTTAAACTCATCGGGCAACTCGTGGACACGGGTTTAGTAAGAGACGTAGCTGACCTCTACGACATCAAGCAAGAGGCACTTACCGCCCTCGAACGAATGGCGGAGAAATCGGCCCAGAACATCATTGACGCCATTGGAAAGAGCAAAGAGAAACCCCTGTCAAAATTCCTGTACGCCCTTGGCATTCGGAACGTAGGCGAAACCACTGCCGAAGACCTGGCTCGTCACTTTCCCCGCCTGGACGATTTCTCCCACCTGTCGGAGCAAGACCTCATGGAGGTGGAGGGGATCGGTCCTGAGGTTGCAGCCAGCGTTCACCGATTCTTCGGCGACCAGAAGAACAAGGAATCGATTGCGCGATTGAAGAAGGCTGGGGTCCGGATCACCGAGGAAAAGCTCGAGGAAAAAGGGAGGTTCGCCGGAAAGACCTTCGTCTTTACCGGGACATTGATGTCGTATGGCAGGGAAGAAGCCCGCAAGCTTGTCGAGTCCATGGGAGCAAAAACCGCCTCCAGCATTTCAAAAAAAGTCGATTATGTCGTGGTTGGGGAAGACCCGGGGTCAAAATTGGAGAAGGCGAAAGAATGGGGAATCCAGATCCTGAATGAAGATGAGTTTCGGAAGATGCTTGGCTAAGGTAAGAACGTTTCAGCCCCTCGCCCACCGGCCAATTTCTTGACAAAAAAACGTTATCAGGCGTTCCTTCCACGACCGGGCTCAGGGAGGGTCTCTTCGGGAAAACAAAGAGTTACACTTCAACCTCTACTTTGGCACAGGACTTGCTTCTTTGGACAAAACCACCCAAATCGGTCTCGCCCAAAGTTCCGCCCATCTCGGATGATTCCTCGGGGAGGACCGTTTTTCGTGACATGCGGTTGAGAGAGGAGAAAGATAAGATGGGACTTTCCAAGGTCGTCGTACGGTACGTCAACGGAAGGGTTGCCAAGGGGTTCACCCAGGACTTTTCCCCGGAGAAGGATCGCTTCCACCTTTATGCGGATGCCTCCCTTTCCGGAAGAGCCGGTGAAGTGACGGTCAGAGAGCTGAAGGCCATCTTCTTCGTTCGCGATTTTGAAGGAGACTCGAAATACCAGGAGCGCAAGAAATACACCCTGGAAGAAAAGCCTGTGGGAAGGAAGGTGGAGGTGAAATTCAGGGACGGGGAAGTCCTGGTCGGGTCAAGTCTGGCCTTCGCCAAGGAGCGCAAGGGTTTCTTTCTCTTTCCGGCGGATCCAAAAAGCAATAACTCACGGGTATTCGTCGTATTTGACGCCGTGGAGGCCATCAGCCAGTTCAAGTCTCAGTAAATCATGCCTCTTCAAATACTTACGACGGTTTCCATTCCCATTACAACCACTTCTTCTTCCTGAAGTAGATCAGCATGAACGCACCGATCCCGATCATCACCCCCCAGACAAGGGGATAACCCCACTTCCACTCCAGTTCAGGCATATATTTGAAATTCATTCCGTAGATTCCCGCAAGAAAAGTCAGAGGCATGAAGATCGTGGCAATAATCGTCAGGACCTTCATCACCGAATTCAGGCGGTTGCTCACGCTTGAGAGATAGATGTCGAGCATGCCCGACACCATATCCCGAAACGTCTCAATGGTATCGATGACCTGGATGGTATGATCGTAAATATCCCGCAGGTAAATCCGGGTAGACTCCTTGAGGAGGGATGTTTCTCCTCTCTCAAGGCCGCTGATCACCTCCCGCAGAGGCCATACGGCCTTCCGCAGGAAGATCATCTCTCTCTTCATGTGATGAATGACATGCAGGGTTTCCGAGGTGGGCTGGGCGATCAGTTCTTCCTCGATGAGTTCGATCTTCTCCCCGAGCTTCTCCATGATGATAAAATAGTTGTCCACGACCGCGTCCAGCAGGGCATAGGCAAGGTAGTCGGCCCCCATCTTTCGGATCCGGCCCTTGCCGTTCTTGATCCGGTCCCGAATAGGATTGAAGACATCCCCTTCCCCGCCCTCCTGGAAAGAGATGACGAAGTTTGATCCGAGAAGGATACTGACCTGCTCTGTCATGATTTCGTTCTTCTGACCATTGTGGCTGAGCATCTTCAGGACAACGTAGAGGTAATTCCCGTAATCCTCCATCTTGGGCCGCTGGTCCGTATTCAGGATGTCCTCCAGGACCAGTGGGTGAAATCCGTAGCACTCGCCAAGCTTCTCCAGAATCTCCACCTCATGGAGACCCTCGACGTTGATCCAGGTTACGCTCGGCGTCTCTCTGAAGAGGAAACATTCCTCTATCGTCTTGATTTCCTTCTCCTGGAAGCTCCCTTCATCGTAGTCGATGACGGTAATCCGGAGTTCTTCCGCCTTCTTCTCCCCGATATGGATCAGCGTCCCCGGTGGAAGCCCCGCCTTTTTCGATCTCTTCTTGGCCAGTCTGGACATGATGGATCACCCATTTGTGTTTGATTGAAGGTCATAAAGGACAAAAGGCTTTCGTCCTCGTCTGTCGCCCGGATCTCAAAAACACTATATAAAAACGGAAGGGTCCAGTCAATACCCTATGCCTCCGCTCTGATTGAGTTTTATTTCACAAAATAGCCGGTTTTTGAACGAAACTTCCCAAGTTTAACGTAAACGTGAATCGTGGGTTATTTTCTCAAATTTTTCGGGGATTTCTTCTTGACAAATAGACGAAATGTTATATAGTAAAATTTAGGCCTTCCGTTTACAACAACAAATAACAATCGTTTCAAATAACGTTGTGCTTTTTTGTCCTCAAAAGGGCTGAGCCCGAATAAGGTATTAATTTTGAGGAAATAGGCGACCGGGTAGATTTTTGGTATGATTCCCAAGGGAGTTGTGTTTGACTTTGGAGGAATGATTTCCTTCATGAAACATGAAATCCTCATTCGCCCCTGCCGCTGTTTCCCCACGCGTAAATAATTCCCTGCAATAGGAATCGGAGGTTGCTTGCCCAAGATCAGCAAGAACGTCCTCAGCAGCAAAGTTTATACTGCCCTGCGAGAGATGATCGCCAACCATCGGTTCCAGCCCGGTGCCCGGCTTAACGTGGAGAGAATATCGAAAGAACTGGAGGTGAGCCGGACCCCTGTCTGGGAAGCCGTTCGCCGGCTTCAGCAGGAGGGGCTTCTTGAGAACATCCCTTACCGGGGTGTTTTCATGGTGGAGATGACCCTGGAACGGGCATTGGAGCTCTACCAGATCCGGGAAGCCCTTGAGGGACTGGCGGCCAGATTGGCCGCTCTCTCTGCAAATGGCAAGATCCTGGAGAAGATGGACGAAACCCTGCAGGCTCAGGCCAAGACCATTCAGAAGGGGGACCTCCTGGGCTATTCACGATCCGATTTTGCGTTTCACTCCCTGATTCACCGAATGAGCCGCAACGCGGTGCTTCAGGAGATGCTCGATTCTCTAAGAGCAAAAATGCAGCCCGTCACGATGGAAGTCAGGTCCATCCTCCCGAGGCTCTACGAAGATCACCTGGAGATCACGGAGGCGATCCGCTCGAAGGACCCGGAGAAAAGCGAGAGAATCCTCCGTCGTCACAACCGGATCGTTCAGAATCAGATCCAGAGAGAGATCGAAAGCTTTGGGAAAAGATAAGAATCTTTCAACAAGGAGGAGGACAGAGACATGACGAAGTATGCAGATGCGGATCCAAGAAAACTTGCTGATTGGCAGATCGCGGAGATTGCAGAAGAGAACATGCCTGTTCCCGAAGAGTGGCGAAACAGATTGGGCCTTCAGAAGGATGAAGTGATTCCCATGGGGAAGCTCTGCAAACTGGATTTCATGAAGATCATTGACCGTCTCAAGGGAAGACCGGATGGAAAATACATCGAAGTGACCGCCATTACGCCTACTCCGCTGGGAGAAGGCAAGTCCACAACGAGCATGGGATTGATTGAGGGACTCGGCAAGCGAGGAAAGAATGTGGGGGGGTGCCTCCGGCAGCCTTCGGGAGGGCCGACCATGAACGTCAAAGGGACGGCTGCGGGGGGAGGCAAGTCTCTTCTCATTCCCATGACGGAGTTTTCCCTGGGCCTGACCGGAGACATCAACGACATCATCAATGCCCACAACCTGGCCATGGTCGCATTGACGGCCAGGATGCAGCACGAGAGAAACTATGACGATGCCGAGCTGGCCAAGCGGAAGCTGAAACGGCTTGACGTTGATCCTACCAATGTGGAAATGGGCTGGGTCATCGATTTCTGCGCCCAATCGTTGCGGAACATTGTCATCGGCCTCGGGGGCAAGCTGGACGGCTATACCATGCAATCCAAATTCGGGATCGCCGTAGGTTCCGAACTCATGGCGATCCTTGCCATTGTCCGCGATTTGAAAGACCTCCGGGAAAGGATCGGCAACATCGTCGTCGCCTATGACAAGAAGGGGAATCCCGTAACGACCTCCGACCTCGAGGTGGCCGGGGCCATGTGCGCGTGGATGAGGAACACGATCAACCCCACGCTGATGTCTTCCACGGAGTACCAGCCCTGCCTGGTCCATGCGGGACCTTTTGCCAACATCGCGGTCGGTCAATCCTCCATCATCGGCGACCGCCTCGGGCTGAAGATGTTCGACTACCATGTCACGGAAAGCGGCTTTGCCGCAGACATCGGCTTCGAGAAATTCTGGAATGTGAAGTGCAGACTGAGCGGACTGACACCCAATGTCTCGATCCTGACAACAACGATCCGGGCTTCGAAGATGCACGGCGGCGGACCGACGGTCGTACCGGGAAGGCCTCTCCCTGAAGAATATACAAAAGAAAACCTGGCTCTTCTTGAAAAAGGGCTCGCCAACATGACCCACATGATCGGGGTCATCAGGAAATCCGGGATCAACCCGGTTGTCTGTATCAATAACTTTCATACCGACACCAAGGACGAGATCGCCTTGGTCCGCAAGCATGCCGAGCAGGCAGGTGCCCGTTGCGCCCTTTCCGAACACTGGCTCAGGGGCGGTGACGGAGCGCTCGAACTGGCCGATGCCGTCCTGGACGCATGCAACGAGAAAGTCAACCTCAAGTATCTCTATCCCCTTGAGATGCCCCTGCGGCAGCGGGTTGAGACGATTGCCAGAGAGGTCTACGGCGCAGACGGGGTCTCCTGGACCCCGGATGCCGAAGCCAAAGCAAAACGATTCGAGACCGATCCCAAATATAAGGATTTCATGACCATGATGGTCAAAACGCACCTGAGCCTGACCCACGACCCGACCAAGAAGGGGGTCCCGAAAGGTTGGACCCTGCCCGTTCGCGACGTGCTGATCTTCGGAGGGGCGAAGTTCCTCTGCCCGATGACCGGAACCATCAGCCTGATGCCGGGAACGGGTTCGGACCCTGCCTACAGGAGGATCGATGTGGATGTTGAAACCGGCAAGGTTCGCGGATTGTTCTGAGATTCCGATGGCGTCAACCTCCTGGTTGCATAAACGGCCATGGGTAAACCGCTCTCCAAGGCTTCGGAAGGCGATCAATTTGATGTTTCAGGGGAATGGAAGGATGTCACCAAAAGTGAAGTCCGGCGGGTATTGGGTATGTGTGTGCCTGTCCGGTTAAAGGTTCGCCCCGAAGCCTTTCCGACCGGTCTACCCATGTCCGTATACTGAGATTCTTTGCACGTTGAGGTCAACTCTCTTTTGATGAACCGGTGAACCGATGTCGAGCTATTCCGTAAAATTTCTGCCGAGTGAACGGACCCTCACCGTGGAGGAGGGAGAAAACCTCCTTCAGGCAGCCATGGAGGCGGGAATCCACATCAATGCCTCCTGCGGGGGAAGCGCCACCTGCGGAAAGTGCAAGGTCAAACTGGTCAAGGGTGCGGTGGATTCCCCTGTTCATCCCCAGCTGTCTCAATGGGAATATGACCGGGGGTACCGGCTGGCCTGCTTGACGACGGTCAAGGAGGATGTTGAAGTCGAGATCCCTGTTGAATCCCAGGTGGACAGTTCCGTCCTCCGTCTGAAAGAGAACCGGACCCTTCATAAGTACCTCCTCTCCGCTCAGGATATCTTTCAACTTGTCAAAGGCTGGGACGTCGACCCTGCCGTGTTCAAAAAGTATGTCGAGCTCGATCCCCCCACATTGAAAGACAATGTGAGTGATCTGACCCGCTTGATGGCCGGCCTTGCCCGGCAGCACGGTATTGAAGGGGTCTCGGCGGATTTTCGGGGGATCATGAAGCTTTCCCGGGTCGTTCGCCAGGGCGAATGGAAGGTCACGGCGACCCTCGTCCTGACAAAAAAGGGCTACAAGTTGATCAATGTGGAACCCGGAGATACGACGACTCGGAACTACTCGATTGTCATCGATATCGGAACAACCACCATCTTTGGCCAGATCCTTGACCTCAATGGCTGCGTCGTGTATGCCTGTCCGGATGGCCGGTGTGACGGGGCCAGTCTCTTCGCCCTCGCCGAAGCCTCGGACTACAACGGGCAGATCAGTTACGGAGAGGATGTGATTACCCGGATCGTCTACTCTCAAAGACCCGGCGGACTGAAAAGACTTCAGGAGGTGGTGGTCTCCACGATCAATAAGATCATTCAGGAACTTCTGGAGATGAGCCGGATCGACCGGTCCCTGATCTCCCATCTGGTCATTGCCGGCAATACGACCATGACCCATCTTCTTCTGGGTCTTGATCCGAAGTATATCCGCGAGGAGCCCTATGTTCCGACCGCCCAGTTCTTTCCACCGGTCAGGGCGGTCCATCTGGGGATCAACATCGGCGACCACGTCCATATCTATATCTTCCCGACGGTCGCAAGTTACGTGGGAGGGGATATCGTTGCCGGAATTCTCGGGTCCGGCATTTTTCAGAGAGACACCCTGACCCTCTACATGGACATCGGAACGAATGGAGAGATCGTCCTCGGCAACAAAGATTGGCTCGCCAGCGCCTCCTGTTCCGCCGGTCCCGCCTTCGAAGGCGCGGGGATCAAGTTCGGGATGAGGGCCACCCGGGGAGCCATCGAAGAGGTCAGTATCCACCCTCGAACCTTTGAGCCCATGATCGTCACCATCGGAAGGTCCAAGCCCCTGGGAATCTGCGGGTCGGGCCTGATCGACGCCGTTTCGGAGCTTCTGGAAACGGGAATGATCGACCAGAACGGGAAATTCCGGAGCGATCTCCCCACCGATCGGGTTCGGAAAGGTCCCGATGGGTACGAGTACGTCCTCGCCCGGAGAGAAGAGACGGTGATCCAGGAAGATATCGTCCTCACGGAGATCGATATCGAGAACCTGATCCGGACGAAGGGCGCGATCTATGCGGGATGTAAAGTCCTGCTCGACAGCGTCGGGCTCGGGTTCAAAGATGTCGAGCAGATGATCATCGCCGGGGGGTTCGGCCGCCACCTCGATCTGGAAAAGGCGGTCTTCATCGGCTTGCTTCCGGATCTGGAGATTGAGAAGTTCATCTTCGTCGGAAACGGCTCCCTGCTTGGAGCAAGGCTCCTCTCCTTTTCAAAGGACCTCCTGAAGGAGACGGAGCGGATCGCCCGGATGATGACGAACCTGGAGTTGAGCAACCACCCGATCTTCATGAACGAATTCATGGGAGCGATGTTTCTCCCTCATACCGATTCTTCCGCCTTTCCCCGGGTGGTGGAGAAGCTGCGGAAGATGAAGTCGGAAAAACCATCAGGAAGAGGGGTTGAAAAACAGCCTTGAGTTTTACGATTGCCGTTTCAGGAAAAGGCGGGACCGGGAAGACCACCCTGGCCGGAATGATCATGCGCTACCTCCTCGATCAGGGGAAAGGACCCATCCTGGCCGTGGATGCCGATGCCAATTCCAATCTGAATGAGGTTTTGGGCGTCCAGGTCAACGCCACGATCGGCGATGCCCGGGAGCTCATGAAGCAGGAGGTCCCCACGGGCATGACCAAAGACATCTGGTTCGAATACAAGGTCCAGCAGGCCCTGATCGAAACCAAAGGCTTTGACCTCATTGCCATGGGACGGCCCGAGGGGGCCGGATGCTACTGTGCGGCCAATACCCTCGCCAGGAAATGTCTCGACCTCTTGACCGGAAACTACCAGTACATCGTGATCGACAATGAGGCAGGCATGGAGCACTTCAGCCGCCTCACGACCCGTGATGTCGACCTGCTCTTCATTGTTTCCGACGCAAGCCGCCGCGGCATTATCACGGCGTCTCGAATCCGGGAGCTCATTCACGAGCTCGATCTGCGGATCGCTCGCGAGGTCGTGGTCATCAACCGGATTCAGGGGGAGCTCGAACCGGAGATCCTTGAAGAACTGAAGAAAGAGAACGTTGAACTGGCCGGAACGATTCCCATGGACCAGGCGGTCTACCAGTACGATCTCGAGGGCAAGCCCACATTTCATCTGCCTCCCGAATCCCGGGCGGTGCAGGCAGCCCGAAGGATCTTTGAGAAGTACATCCAATGACGAAGGAATAAGTTAGCGGGTTGCGGGTTACGGGCTCAAGCTTCCGAGTTCGAACCTGAAACCCGAAAGTTGCGAACCCGGAACTCAGATCTACAGACAAGGGAGAAGAGCGATGACGGCAAAATTGATCAACGGCAACGAGATCGCGCAGCAGATTCGAGAGGAACTCAAACAGGAGGTTGCCCAGCTCAAGGCGACACGCAATGTCACCCCGGGTCTGGTCACCATTTTAGTGGGGGAAAACCCCGCCTCGGTGAGCTACGTCACGGCCAAACAGAAGACCTCCAAGGATCTCGGGTTTTATTCGATCCAGGATAATCAGCCTGCGGCCATCACGGAAGAAGAGCTTCTGCAGTTGATCGACCGGTACAACAAGGACCCGAAGATCCATGGCATTCTGGTCCAGCTCCCGCTGCCCAAGCATATCAACGAGACGAACGTTCTGTATGCCATCGATCCAAAAAAAGATGTCGATGGCTTTCATCCCGTCAACGTGGGAAAGCTGATGATCGGGGAGGCGGATTACCTCCCCTGCACGCCTGCGGGAATCCAGCAACTCCTCATCCGGTCCGGGGTCCGGATCGACGGGGCCGAAGTGGTGGTTGTGGGAAGGTCCAACATCGTCGGGAAACCGATTGCCAACATCCTTCTCCAGAAACAGCAGGGAGCCAATGCCACGGTCACCATCTGCCATACCGGCAGCAGGGACATGGCCTTCCACACCCGGCGGGCCGACATCCTGATTGTGGCGGCAGGCAAGCCCAAGGCGGTGACAGCGGACATGGTGAAGGAGGGTGCCGTGGTCATCGACGTGGGAGTCAACCGGATCGGAATGACGCCGGAGGGAAAAGCGAAACTCTGCGGTGACGTTGATTTCGAGGGCGTAAAGGAGAAAGCCGGCGCGATCACCCCTGTCCCCGGTGGAGTGGGACCCATGACGATCACCATGCTGATGATGAATACCGTCAAGGCTGCCAAGCTGGCGGCAGGCGACAAATAAAGCGAAAACATGGGACGAATGGAATGATGGAAAAATGGAATGATGGGTTAAAATTATATTTATACGGTCGTTACTCCGCATTCCAGCATTTCAAGAATTAGGAGTTTACTAAAGAAGTCATTCTTCGCAGGCTGCTCAAAAATGCCCAGATGCAAGGCGCCCGAAATCCTGAGGAGTGAGGTGTACTTGGACGTACGCCGCAACGACGAAGGATGAGGGCAACGCGGCAGATGGGCGTTTTTCAGCAGCCTGTTAAATAGAAAGGAGGTTACGACCCGTGGCAGCTGAGCAGATGGAAGAAAAAGTGGCTTTCGATGGAAAGAAGGTGAAGGTGCTGGGCCCTACCTTTGAAGAGGGTAAACCCGAGACCCCGATCAACTGGCGGCAGAAGATGAAGGGCCGGGAAGAGATGCTCGCTTACCTGAAGACGGGGGAGCGCTACTGGTTCAGTGAAGAATGGTTCGGGAGTGAAAAACGGAAGACCAAGGCATAGTCAAAATCCTGGAGGGAGGTGAGTCCTGTGGCTTTTGAGATACACAAAATGATGTATACGGGAAAGATCAAGGAAATAACGATTGGAAAAGGACCTAAGGCTGTAACCGTGGGCGGAGAGAATGCCTACCCCTTTCACCTCTTTGAGGGGGAAATGCCACACCCTCCGCGGATTGCCATGGAGGTGTACGATACCCCTCCGGATGATTGGGCGGAGACCGCCCTGGAGCCCTACCGGGACGTCGTCAATGACCCGGTGGCCTGGGCCAAGAAATGCGCAGAGGTCTATGGAGCCGACCTCATTACGCTCCAACTCGTCAGCACCGATCCCAACGGTCTCAACCGTTCCGGCGACGAGGCGGCCCTGACCGCAAAGAAGGTTGCCTCCGCCGTGGAGATTCCGGTCATCGTCTGGGGAAGCGCGAACGCGGAGAAAGATTCCGAGGTGCTCCGCAAGGTGGCTGAGGCGTGCGACGGCATGAACCTCATCATCGGACCGGTCGTGGAAGACAACTACAAGCAGGTAGGCGCCGGAGCCATCGCATACAAGCATACGGTGATCGCCTCCAGTCCGATCGATATCAACCTGGCCAAACAGCTCAATATCCTCCTTGGAAACCTGGGGATGCCGGACGGGCAGCTCCTCGTCGATCCGACCACGGGCGGCCTGGGATACGGAATCGAATATACCTATTCCGTGATGGAACGGGACAGGATGGCCGCCCTCACCCAGCAGGATGAGCGGCTTCAGTTTCCCATCGTCTGCAATCTGGCCAAGGAGGTTTGGAAGACGAAGGAGGCCAAGCTGAAGACGGAAGAGGCCCCTGCCCTGGGAGATGCAAAGAAGAGGGGCATCCTGCTGGAGGCGGTAACTGCCGTCGTCCTTCTCCTGGCGGGAGCGGATATCCTGGTCATGAGACATCCCGAAGCCATCAAGCTGACCCGGGAGATGATCTCTGATTTAATGGCAAAATGAGTTCAGAGGGGGGACAAGTCTAAAGGAGGAAAAAATGTCTGATTTAGAAAAGAAGAGTATCGACCCGGCAACCATCCACATGTTGAAGAAGGCGAAGGCGGACGGGTGCGAAACCATTTTCGACCGCGCCGATGCCATGAAACCCTGTCCGATCGGAGCCGAAGGAAGCTGCTGCAAGCACTGCGCCATGGGCCCCTGCCGTGTCCCGGCGCCGAAGAAGAAGGAGTCCTCCACAGAGAGGGCAAAAAGGACCGGGCTCTGCGGCGCCACCGCGGAGACGATTGCCGCCCGTAACTTCGCCCGGATGGTGGCAGCGGGAACATCCGCCCACTCCGATCACGCCAGGGGCGTGGCGGAAGTCTTTCTGGCTACTGCGAAAGGCAACGTCCCCGGGTTTGAAATCAAGGATGAGCAGAAACTCTACCAGGTGGCCATGGACTTCGGCGTCGAGATCGGCGACCGCTCGGTTCAGGAGATCGCCATCGACGTGGGAAATAAAGCCGTGGCCGAGTTCGGACGCCAGGAAGGGGAACCCCTCTTTGTCAAAAGGGCGCCCCTGAAAAGACAGGAGATCTGGCGGAAGCTGGGGATCGTCCCCCGGGGGATCGACCGGGAGGTCGTAGAACTGATGCATCGCACCCACATGGGAGTGGATCAGGATTACCATTCCCTGCTGATGTCGGCCGCGCGCTGTGCCCTGGCCGATGGCTGGGGGGGTTCCATGATCTCTACCGAGCTTCAGGACATCATCTTCGGAACTCCTGTCCCGGTGATGGGACAGATGAATCTCGGCGTGTTGAAGAAGGATCAAGTCAACGTCGTCGTCCACGGCCATGAACCGCTTCTCCCGGAGATGCTCGTCGATGTGGTTCAAGATCCCGAGGTCCTGAAGGCAGCCAAAGCGGTCGGAGCCAAGGGCATCAACCTGGTCGGCATGTGCTGTTCAGCCAATGAAATCCTGATGCGTCACGGCATACCGGTGGCGCGGCAACTTCCTCCAGCAGGAACTGGCCATCGTGACGGGTGCCGTCGATGCGATGATCGTCGATGTCCAGTGCGAAATGCAATCGCTGGCCCAGGTGGCCAAATGCTACCATACCAAACTGATCACCACCTCACCGAAGGCCAAGATCGAAGGGGCCATGCACATCGAGTTCGACGAGCACCATGGACCGGACGTGGCCGAAAAGATCCTGATGGAGGCCATTGACAACTTCAAGAACCGGAAGTCGAATGTTGAGATCCCCGATGAGACGGCGGATACGGTCGTCGGGTTCAGTCACGAGACCATCAACTATCTCCTGGGCGGGATTTTCCGCGCCTCTTACAGTCCCCTGAACGACAACATCATCAACGGCCGGATCCGGGGGATCGCCGGAGTCGTCGGCTGCAACAACGCCCGGGTGACCCACGACGACCCCAATCTGACGCTGATCAAGGAATTGATCAAGAACGACGTGATCGTGCTGGTCACGGGATGCAGCCGCCATGACCTGCGGAAAGGCGGGACTGCTCACTCCGGAGGCGGCCAGGAAATATGCAGGCGACGGGTCTGGCCTCGGTCTGCGAGGCCGTCGGGATTCCGCCGGTCCTTCACATGGGCGCCTGCGTCGACAACAGCCGGATCCTGATGGCGGCCACCGCCGTGGTAAAGGCGGGAGGGCTGGGCGACGACATCAGCGATCTTCCGGCGGCCGGCGCAGCCCTGGAGTGGATGAGCGAAAAGGCCGTTGCCATCGGCCACTATTTTGTCGCCTCCGGGTGTTTACACCGTCTTCGGCACGACCTGGCCGACGACCGGAAGCGAAGAGGTGACGAAACACCTCTTTGAAGAGTTCGAAAACATCTCGAAGGGGAAATGGGGCTTCGAGGCCGATCCCCTGAAGGCGGCAAAGTCGATGATCGATCATATCGACAAGAAGACGAAAAGCGCTGGGCATCGACAAGGCCAGGGAGCGGGTTCTGTTCGATATGGCCAAACGTCGCGAGATCGATGCCGCCTGATGTTCATCTGCATCGCTCGACTTCATAACGAGTGTTTGAGTTACATCCGATAGCCGGAAGGAGGATTTCACGTGTCAAAGATTATTGCATCCGCAGCCATTCGAGGCGCCCATAAGATCGTGGAAAGAGCCGAGAAAAAATATCAGGAAGCCCTTGAGAAGTGGGGCCCCAATCAGGAGGTGGGATTTCCCAATACGGCCTATTATCTTCCCGTGATCTATGCCATCCTCGGAATCCCGGTAAAGAAGACTGGGGGATATGAAACCGGTCCTGGACCGATGCCGCGTCCTGTTGCCTCCGCCGGTGAAGGAGAAGGTGTCGCTCCCCTACCTCGGCGCCCGCCCTCGATGCGGGCATGGCAACCTTCTTTGCCGAAGAGATCATCGAAGCGATCCGTTATCTGGAGGATCCCAATTTTTATACCAAGCAGGAGGATCCTCTGCCCGAACAACATCTGGCTCGGTGCCGCAGACGATGTCATCTTCCGCAAACGGGGGGTCGAGTTTGTTGACGGGACGGCGCCCGGATTTGCCGCCATCGTCGGAGCGGCGCCCTCGCCGGAGATTGCCAAGAAGATCGCCACGGAACTGCAGGAGAAGAATCTCTATATCTTCATGTGCGCCGAACACGAGGGAAAATATTTCGGAGCAGCTCGTCGAGGCGGGCGTTCAGATCGGCTGGCCGACCCGTCTGGTCTCTCTGCGGACCGGATATCTCGGCCGCCGTCTTTGCCATGGGGTTTGCCTGCCGCGTGGCCATGGCCTTCGGCGGGATCAAACCCGGGGATTTCCGAAAGATCCTCATCTACAACAAAGACCGGACCTTTGCCTTTGTCATGCCCCTCGGATTTGTCACCGATGAGTGGTATGCCAATGCCGCCGGCGCCATCAACTGGGGATTCCCCACCATCGCCGACACACCGATTCCCGAAGGTTCTTCCCACCGGGCATCTGCACCTACGAGCATGTCGTTTCCAACATTCCCGCACGATCAGATCGTCCAGAAAGCCGTCGAAGTCAGGGGGCTGAAGGTTCAGGTCGCCTCAGTGCCGATTCCGGTCTCTTACGGCCCCGCCTTCGAGGGCGAGAGGGTCCGGGGCGAGGATATCTACCTGGAGTGCGGCGGTGGAAGAACCCATGCGGTGGAGTGGGTGATCTCCAAGAACATGGACGAGGTGGAAGACGGCAAGGGTCGAGGTGATCGGTCCCGACCTGGATCAGCTCAAACCGCCGGCTCAGCTTGCCGCTGGCGATCGTCGCGGAGGTGGCGGGCCGGCAGATGCAGGAGGATTTCGAACCGATCCTGGAGCGGCAGATCCACCACCTGATCAACTACGCCCAGGGCATCATGCATATCGGCCAGCGCGATATCGCCTGGGTTCGCGTTGGAAAGGCGCCGTGGAAAAGGGATTCAGGCTGTCGCATCTGGGAAAGATTCTTCATGCCAAATTGCACCAGGACTTCGGCGCCATCTTCGACAAGGCCCAGGTCAAGATCTACACGGAACCGAAAGCGGTCGACGAGATGCTGGCCAAGGCCAGGGAGGTTTACCGAAAGAGGGATATCCGGATCGAAGGGATGACCGATGAGACGACGGATACCTTTTACTCCTGCACCCTCTGCCAGTCCTTTGCCCCCAACCACGTTTGCGTCGTCAGCCCCGAAAGAACCGGGCTCTGCGGCGCCTACAACTGGATGGACTGCAAGGCCTCTTTTGAGATCAATCCGACCGGTCCCAACCAGCCCATTCCCAAGGGAGAGATCCTGGATCCGAAGCTCGGCCAGTGGAAGGGAATCAATGACTTCGTCTTCAGGGCCTCCCGGCAGAAGATCGATCAGGTACAACTTTTACAGTCTCATGGTCGATCCGATGACCACCTGCGGCTGCTGCGAATGCATCGCCGCCGTCCTTCCGATGTGCAACGGGATCATGACCGTCAACCGGGATTACCTCGGCATGACGCCTTGCGGAATGAAGTTTACGACGCTGGCCGGTTCGGTCGGCGGCGGGGCGGTCACCCCGGGCTTCGTGGGTCACAGCAAATACAACATCACCCAGAGAAAGTGGCTCGTCGGGGACGGCGGGCTTCAAACGTCTGGTCTGGATGCCCAAGATGCTCAAGGACGAGATCAAGGAGCGCCTCCAGAAGCGGGCCGAGGAAGTCGGCATCCCCAACTTCATCGACATGATTGCCGATGAAACGATCGGAATGACGGAAGAGGAGATTCTTCCCTTCCTGACAGAGAAGAATCATCCGGCCCTTTCGATGGATTCCATCTTAGGATAACAAGAACGCATAGGGCATGGAGCTCAGGGCATAGGGTTTGATTCCGATTCTTTTCCTACCCTATGCTCTCTGCTCTCTGCCCTTTGCGTTTGTCATTTGAGAAAGGAGAGGAAACGATGGGACTGACGGGAATCCAGATCTTCAAGATGTTGCCCAAAACGAACTGCGGCGAGTGTGGTGTCCCCACCTGTCTTGCTTTTGCAATGAATCTGGCGGCAGGAAAGGCTGAGCTGTCCTCCTGTCCCTATGTCTCCGAGGAAGCCAAGGCCACACTCTCGGAGGCAGCGGCGCCGCCCATCCGGCCCCTGAGCATCGGTGCCGGCGACAATGTGGTCAAGATCGGCGGGGAAACCGTTCTGTTCCGCCATGAGAAGACCTTTGTGAACAAACCCGGCTTGGCCCTTCTTATGAGCGACACCCTGCCTGACGGGGAGGTGAATGCCCGGCTTCAACGCTTCAAGGAGTTGAGGTACGAAAGGGTGGGCCTGACCCTTCGGCCGGAGATGATTGCGGTGAAGAACGATTCCGGCGATGCCGGAAAGTTCGAAGCCCTGATCAAGAAGGTGAAGGGGGAAACCGATGCCGCGCTGATCCTGATGAGCGACAGCGTGGAAGCCCTAACCGCCGGGACCAAGGCATGTGCCGACCGGGTGTCCCCTGATCTATGCCGCCACGGAGGGAAACGCCGATGCCCTTGCCCAGCTTGCCAAAGAGAACAAATGTCCCCTGGTCGTCAAAGCGGACACGCTGGAAGCCCTCGCCAAGTCTGTCGGATAAGCTGACGGCGGCCGGCGTGAAGGATCTGGTTCTCGATTCCGGATCACGGACTCCGCGGCGGGCCTTTGAAGATCAGATCTTCATTCGAAGGGCCGCCCTGCTTCAGAAGAATCGTTCCCTGGGATTTTCCGACCATCACCTTCCCCTGCGAGATGACGAAAGATCCGATGAAGGAGGCCCTCATCGCAGCCACCTTTGTGGCCAAGTACGCGGGGATCATCGTCCTTTCGGACTTCCAGGGGGAAAGCCTCTTCCCGCTCCTTGTGGAACGCCTGAACATCTATACCGATCCGCAACGGCCGATGATGATGCAGCAGGGGATCTATCCCGTCGGCAATCCGACGGACGATTCGCCGGTCCTGATCACGACCAATTTCTCCCTCACCTACTTCATCGTTTCCGGGGAAATCGAAGCGAGTCGCGTTCCAAGCTGGCTCCTGGTGATGGATACGGAAGGACTTTCCGTGCTCACCGCCTGGGCTGCAGGGAAGTTCGTCGGCGATGCCATCGGGGCCGTTCGTCAAGAAGAGCGGCATTACCGATAAGGTGAAACATCGCCGCGTGATCATCCCCGGAGCCGTCGCCGCGGTCAGCGGGGATCTGGAAGAAGAACTGGGGACCGGCTGGGAAGTCAAGATCGGGCCGCGGGAGGCCGCTCACCTGTCGGCTTATCTCAGGACGGGCGCCTGATTCGATTTAAGATAGCAGATTGGAGATTTCAGATTTAAAGACTGGGCTCGGATTCATCCAATCTGAAATCCGAAATCTGAAATTCCAAGGAGGGTGGTTATGTTACGTATCGGAGAAAACCTGAACGTGATGGTCAAACGAATCGGAAACGCCATGAAAGACAAGGATCCGAAACCGATCCAGGAACTGGCGATTGCCGAAGCAAAAGCGGGCGTTGATTATATCGATATCAATCTCGGACCGGCCAGGAAGGGCGGCGGAGAGTTGATGGAGTGGGTCGTGAAGACCGTTCAGGAGGTGGTCGACACTCCCCTTTATCTCGATACCATCAATACCGAAGCCATTGAGGCGGGTCTCAAGGTTTACAGAAACAAAAAAGGGAAGGCGGTGATCAATTCGATCATGGCCCGTCCCGAAAGCATGGAGGCCAAGTTTCCTCTCGCTCAAAAATATAACGCCGGAGTGGTTGCCCTGCTCTGGGGCCCCTCGGGTCTTCCTCGGGACGCGAACGAACGGGGAGTCCTTGCCGCGGAGTTGATTCAGAAGGCGATCGAGTTCGGAATTCCGAGGGAGGATATCTGGATGGACCCCATCGTCACGCCGGTCACCAGTCCCCAGAGCCAGGTTCAGGTTCCGAGCTGCGTCGAATTCATGAAGATGTTCAAGGATCTCCAGGACGTTGCTCCCGGGCATGCGGTCCACCTGCGGCCTGTCCAACGTTTCCAACGGAGCTCCGGATCCTCTTCGGCCCATTCTCAATCAGACCTACATGATGATGCTCGAACGGTTCGGTATGGCTTCCGCGATCGTGGACGCCTTTGATGAAGAGCTGAAGAAATTTGCAGCAGGGCAGCGGCAGGACCTTCGCAAGCTCGTCTATCGGACGATGGACGGAGAAGAGATCGACCTCAAGCCCTTGGGCAAGGAAGAAGCCGGTTACGTTAAAACGACCCGGGTCCTTATGGCCAAGACGCTCTACTCGGATTCCTGGCTGGAGCTGTAAAGACCTTCGAGTATCTCCGTAATTTCATTCTTCAACATAAAAGCCTCCTCATTTCGATGGGGAGGCTTTTATGCTTCAGGTTCAGAAAGATACCTTAAGATTTTGGTTTCTCGGGAGACTTCTCGGCGGGGCCTTTGATCCCGAGTCTCTTTGCCGTATGATCTCTGCCCATGTAGAAATTGAGCCACGAAGAGGTCTGCCACAATTCCCAATCACACGGCGGAACGATGTAGGCCCCGAGGCTGTCTTCTTCCCCGTAGCGTTTGAGCCGGTCATAGGCCTGCACCCACACACACTTCTTCTCCCCGGGATAGACCTCACACCAGCCCTCGTAGCTTCCTCCGCAGGCGCCGTTTCTCTGCCCCTTCGGACACTGCGACGTGGGGCAGACAAAACCCACGTCAAAGAGGCCGCAATCCCCGCAGTTCAGACAGTGGAAAAGGACCGTTTTGGCCATGTGTTCCTTGAACGTAAAGAAGCCCTTTGCCGCATGAGAACGATCCACCCACGCTGCAAAGGGTTTCATCATCTTGAAGACGAGGCTCTTCTCCTCGAAAAGCGTGACGTGAGCCATTCTCGAAAGCCTGTAGACGAAGGGCAGTGAAACCCTGGAGGGTCTCTCGGCCGACACAGCCGTGTTCAGCCCCGTCTTTGAGTCCTTCTCAAAAAGATAGAACCCTTCTGTTTGGGGATAATCGAACTCCGGAATCAACTTCTCCCAGTCTTTGGAGAGTTCCTCCCCCTTGTTGATGATATAGTCCACCATATCGGCCGTAATCCCGTGGCCTCCGATGTGAGCCCCCGCATACCCCATCCCCTTGGCAACAGCATAGAGCTTAGCCGACCGCAACAGACGCGCCGCTTTTCCCTTATCCGGAGCCTTGGCTTCCTCCGCCAGCTCGGCGACCAGCTTCTCCGTAACGACACACCCGGGAATCTTGTTGGCGTTCATGAGCTTCGCAGCCCCGAGGGGGAGAACATAGATGTTGGCGAGCACCGGGACGTCGAAGCGGCTAATTCGCAACCATTGAACCACTTCATGAAACTTGCGGGCGTCGTAGCCCACCTGGGTAATGATGAATTTGGCCCCTGCCATGATCTTCTTCTTCAGTTTATAGTATTGGGCCATCAGTTCCGGTTCGCGCTGTTTGAAGGGAGAGACGCAAACCCCCACAAACAGGTCCGTCGGGGCCAGGGTGACCTTCTTCCCCATCGCAACGTGTTCCAGCCCTTTGTTCATCGTTTCGGCCAGCCGAACCACATTCACCGAGTCCACGTCGAAGACAGGCTTGGGCCTCCCCTCGAAACCCTCCGGGGTTGGATAGTCCCCTGTCAAGGCAAGAATATTCCTCACCCCGCTCGCGGCCAGGCCGGAAAGCAGGCTCTCGATTTCGCTTCGATTCTTGTCCCGGCAGGCGAGATGAACCAGCGGCTCCACGCCTGCCCTCTTGATCTCGGCACAGAGCATCTCAGAAGAGATCGCCGGATTTCCGCTCGGGTTGTCGGTCACGCTGATGGCCTGAATTCTTTTCATTCCGGAGGCCTTTGCGACGTTATCGAAGACCGTTTCCTGCTGCACCTCAAAGGCCCCTCTTCCGGGGATCTGCTCCCATGTGACGCAGAACATCTCCGGGTCGAGAAGGGCTTCCTTGAATAAATTCGCCTTTTGGTCCAGCTTCGCCTGGATCTTTTCCGGAAGCTTCAACGCCTCCACAGACCCGGCCAGCACGTTCAACTCCCCGGACCCGATGGAAAGAGTATCCCCGGCCGGGATCTCCGCCGCTTCCTGGCCGGTCAGGGTCTTTTCTCCCTGCCCGGGAAGCTGGACGTCCGCCACAAGCTGTGGAATGTGCTTCGTGGTCCACCCTTCCCGTAACTTTTTGTAGAGCCTGAAAGAACTTCCGCGGGGGTCGAGGTATCCCAGGACGATGGCCTTCGGCCGTTCAACCCTCGCTTTGGACAGTCCCTCCGCTTCACTTGCGGCATAGATCACGTCGAATCGGTCTTCAAGAGGTTTTCCCACCAGCGTGTGAAAATCAGGAAGGCTTCCGATGACAAGTACTTTCTGCCGCTTCTGTGTTTCATTCATGTCCGATCTCCTCTCAAACTCTTCAGATTTCGATGCCTCTCCTGCTTTCCGTAACTCGGTTCAGCCCCGCTTAAGGGTCTCTTCCAATATAGGACAATGAACGGACGTCAGCCCGCGGGGCTCTGGCACCCGGGGCCAAACCGCTCAGGTCCTCTGATTCAAAATATGGGTTTTTCTTGGGGGAAGATAACGGCCGTATTTCTGACTTTTTACTAATATAAACATAATATCCTCTACTTTTCCCATTTCGTCAAGAGTCTTCGCCAAAAAGCACGAGACCGCCTGGCCAGCCTCGAAGAGAAAGATTGGAACCCACAGAAGGTCTCCATATCAAAAGATTGTGGAAGAGACCCTTTTTTGATAGAATGGAACTGAATACAATCCCAAAGCATAGGAAGAAACGGGAGGACAAGGCGATGAGGCCATGGCTTTTGAATCGGCGTCAGTTTGTTGTTTCTGCCGGATGTGTCGGGGTCGCCCTTCTCACCCCGAAGACAACAAGGCCAATCGAAAAAACAGGAAAGGAGATAAACATGACGTATCAGGCAAAAGATTACAGCCGACTCTTGGGGATGACAGGATTCAGCGAAACCCTCTTGAAAAACCATTTCACCCTCTATCAAGGTTACGTCACAAACAGCAACAAACTCCTCGATACGCTCGGTCAGATGCTTGCGGAAGGAAAGCAGGGGACCCCGGAGTTTGCGGAGCTCAAGCGGCGGCTTGGATGGGAATTCAACGGAATGAGGCTCCATGAATACTACTTTGAGAATCTGGGAGGAAAGGAAGGCCTCGGCAGGGAGAGCAAGCTCTACAAGAAAATCATCGAGTCCTTTGGAAGTTATGAGGCATGGGAGAAGGAGTTCAAGGCAACGGGCACGATGAGAGGAATCGGATGGGTCGTTCTTTATCAGGATCTCACGAACGGACGGCTGATCAACTTCTGGATCAACGAGCATGACGTCGGCCATCCGGCAGGGGGAATGCCGATCTTGATTATGGATGTTTTTGAGCACGCCTTCATGATCGACTATGGTTTGAAACGGGCCGATTACATCGAAGCCTTCTTCAAGAATATCCAGTGGGGTGAAGTCGAGAAAAGGCTTCTTCTCCATAAGGGATGATTTCCGCGAATCCCAAGGATCTGCCTTGAAGCATCAAAGACCGGTTATTGTTACGGCTCTAGGCCCGTGTCGTCAGATGAAGGCTGACGGCTATCGAAGATGTAGGCGCGTTAATGTAACGCCCAGCTCGTAACGGAACCGGTTGTCGAGGCTCGGCAAAGAAGTCCTTGATCGAGCTGCGTTACCGGGCGTCCGGCATCGATACGGAGCATCGTCACCACGGCCGACGGACGATTGTATGCTTCTGTTTTCCAGCAGTGCGGCATTAATCGAGACACTGTCAATTCACATTCAAGAAGGAGGGAAAACTATGTCCAAGTCAGAACAATTCTTAAAAGAAGCTTTTGCAGGGGAGTCCCAGGCGAATCGGAAGTATCTGGCCTTCGCCGCAAAGGCGGAACAGGAGGGCCATCCTCAGGTTGCCCGGCTTTTCAGGGCGGCCGGAGAGGCGGAGACCATTCACGCCCACAACCACCTGAGGGCCCTCAACGGGATTCACAGCACGAAAGAAAACCTTCAGGAAGCCGTTGCCGGTGAAACGCACGAGTTCAAGAAGATGTACCCGGAGATGATCGAGGCGGCCAAGGCAGAGGGAAACAAAGCGGCCGAACGAACCTTTTCCTATGCCAATGAGGTGGAAAAGGTTCACGCCCAGCTCTATCAGAAGCTTCTCGATAATCTGGGAAGCCCCCAGGAGAACTATCCCTATTACGTCTGCCCGATCTGCGGTCACACGGAGGAAAAGCACGCCCCCGGCATCTGTCCGGTTTGCGGCGCCAAGGGCGAGATGTTCAAGAGAATTGACTGATTGATTTCAGGGAAAATGGTGGGGACATTTCAGAGGGGATCCGGCAAAGGGACGGATCCCCTTTTTTTCAGCCTTTCAGGGAGCGGTGGACTCCAAGGAGGATCAGGAGACCTCCCAGGATCTGTTGATAGAAAATCTTCTCTCCCATGAAAAAGTAATTGAACAGCGCGGCGCAGACGGGCATGAAATAAAGATAGACAAGAGACTTGGCGACCCCTTTCCGTTCGATCCCTTCGTACCAGAAGACGTGCGCCACGATTCCGGAAAAGGCAATGGCATATCCCAGGGCCCCCCAGGCCTTCATGCTCACCTCGCTCCAGGCGATATGTTGAAGGGATATGACGCCGGCGATCCAGAGAGACACTGAGGCTGAAATCATGTAATAGCTCATGAGCCGGAGAGAGGAGTAGTTTTTCAACAGAGGTTTGGACCAGATCGAGAAAAAGACCGTAGAACAAATCCCTGCCATCAGGGTCAGTCCGTCGCCGACCAGGGTGGCAGCGGAGAGACGGAGTCCGGCGGACGGCTTCAGAATCACCAGGGCCACCCCGCCCAGGGCCAGGAGCATATTTCCATATTGGCCCTTCCTCATCGGCTCCTTCTTGACAAAGTCAAGATAAAGGAACCCCAGGAGGGGTTGCGTCGCCAGGATGAGCGCGGAGTTCGTCGCGGATGTCAGGTTGAGCCCAAGGGACCAGAGGATCTGGTAGAAACTCAGACCCCACCACCCCAACGGCCACAATCCTTCCAAGATCTTCGCCCCGGATCCGGAGACTCTTCTCCTTCCCGTACGTGATCAAAAGCAGCAGGAGCCCGGCAACGGTGAATCGAATCGCAGCAAAGGGAATCGGAGGAAGATAAGCAAAGGCCGATTTGGTGATTCCGAAATTGGGTCCCCAGGCAAGAACGGCAATCCCGAGGAGGATATGACCGACCATCTCGTTTGGTTTGTGTGGATTCAAGGCAGATCTCGCACCTCAAGCATATCGCCTCTGCAAGAACTAAGGCCAGGTAACCATTCTGCGTCACAACGACGGCATTTTCAAATCCAATGGAGTTCTCTCGGGACGAAAGATCTTCGGCTCCATAGCAGTCGCTTGCGCCCTGCCAGGGGCCCCAAAGCGAAACCCCCGTTCCGGAACCATGCCGGAACGGGGGTTTGAATGGCTCACTTAAGCCCAAAAGAATGAATTGACGGCACCTTCGACAGAGCGTTAGGGTAAACACTGTTCCAACAGATGCCCCATCCCCCTCCTAACCCCTGCCGCGGCAGGCCTTGAAGGGGGAGGAGACAGGTCCCTCCCTGCACGCGGCGCAAGCGCCGCGCTGCGCGGGTGAGGGGTGGGGTTTGACGGCCGATGCGTCTGGCCAGCGATCAAAACAAGAACGCGCTTGCCATGAAAGACCGCCATCTGCGCCCGGGTCACGGGGGCATCGGGACAGAAATTCCCGCCGCCGCAACCTCCGGTGATTCCATCGTCTGCAAGGCGTTCGATAAATCCACAGAAGGGATGCGTCGCCGCATCGCCAAATCGCCCTGAACATGCATTGGCCGGATTCCCTACGGCTGCCTCAATGAATACGGCCATCTGGCCACGGGTAACAGGATCGTTGGGGCAGAACTTCCCGGGGCCGCAACCGCCGGTAATTCCGTCCTGTGCAAGCTTTTCAATAAACCCGCAGAAAGCGGCTCCAACCGCCGCAGCATTGGCATCAGAGAACTGTCCTGTGCAGGCATTTGCCGGCCGTCCGAGAGCCGCCTCGAGGAAGACCGCCATCTGGGCCCGGGTCACGGGGTCATTGGGACAGAAATTCCCGGTGCTGCACCCTGCGGTAATGCCGGCGTTGGCCATTTCTTCTATAAAGTTAGTTGCAAACGTCGCATCCCCAAACAAAGGCTGCGGCGGGAAAGTGCGAAGGGGAGCAGGAGACCCGCTTGCGCCGATGGCGCTCATACACTGCAAGGAATCCGCAGCTTCGCCGCTGCCGGGAGAACTCTCCGTCACACCGAGTTCATTGCCGGGGTGACCATCCGGAACACATAACGAGGGGTGATCAAAGGGTGCCTTCTGGAAGCGGACTCGCTCGTCGGTGAGGCTCTTCAGGAAGGCCACGAGATCTGCCTGCTGCTGCGCCGTTAGAACCAGGAGCCTGATCTGGGCATCACGGTTTGCGTTTCCGGGAAAATCACCGCCTCTGTCATAGAAGTCGACCACCTGCTCCAGGCGTCGCAAACTTGCCATCGTGAAAATAGGGTGCGGTCAACTCCACGTTGCGAAGCTGGGCGATCTTGAATGTTGAATCGAAAGTGGTAACGCCCACGCCCAAGATCGGACCTGCTCCCGTATCTTCAGCAGTCGGCCTGACACCGATGTCCTTGAAGGCATTTGCAGGAAGCAAAGGCAACGGCAGGATCGTTTATCGCATTGGACATGAATAGGACCGGAATGGCACTGGTCACATCTTCCCACCCCATTGAAGACGGCCAATCCCGCTGTCTGCGACGGGGTTAAGGTGCCCAGGTCAAAAGGGGTCTGGTCAGAGATCAGAGTGGCCTCGTAGAGCTGCACTGCCAGTCCGAAAAGAGGGAGAAATTGGCCTCCATCTGAGTATATGTCTTGGCCTCCCTACGGTCACGGTCGGGACGGAATCCCACCAGGAATTCACAAATGCATCCTGGATCATCTGCTGGTAAGTTACGGATAATCCCTTGAGCAAAGGATTGGTCCGACTACTCGCCAGAGGGCCGAGGACACTGTCGCTCGGACTGACCCTCTGTTTTCCAAGGGGCGTCAGGCTGAGCATCTTCTTCCCGATATCCGGAAACGTGCGGTTCGCGCAGGACATCTCGAATGGGCTCCGGGGCGGGCCTACTGACTGTGAAGCAAGGCTGGCGTTTGTTATTGCAATCGGTGGACCTCTGTAGGGACTCCGCCTACCGTCTGAAAGATGGGCGTATCCGCAGCCCCGGCGCCCCGGGGAGTAGCTCCGTTAAAGGTGTTATCCGCGCGGCCGTCCCAGAAATTGTGAAAGTTGAAAGCGGCGTTGATCGTGGTCGGTGTATTCCTCGGTTCTACCCTCCTGACATTGATGCCCCCTACTCTGAACCCATCCGTGTCAGGTGTAGAGCCGCATACATCAACATCGTTGCCTGCAATGACACTTGAGAAACTCCGGTTGAAGACCCCCTGCGAGGACACGACCTCGTTCGTCGTAATTGGAAAATGACCTGGCGCCAGCGTGAAGTTGGCCCCGCCGAAATTGAAGATGGTATCATGTGCGTTCACGCCTGGCCCAAGCTGGTTCTTTGCCCGGTTGTCCGCCCCGGCATGGAAATGGCAGCTTGCGCATGACTGGATGCCATCACTGCCAACCTGCATGTCCCAGAAGAGGGCTTTCCCGAGTTGTATGGCGGCAGTCCTGTTCTTAACGAAATTGGCAAGATTCGGGTGGTTCCGGAACCGCAACCCCTGTGAGTGGAGCCGGCATTGAGCCCATGAGGTGCCGGATAGGAACATCCCTCCAAAGACCGTGATAACAAAAAACACCAAAACCGAAAATGCAGAATTCCTCGACCTCATAATCATTTCTCCTTTCCTATGAATTCCGTTGGTTTGCTCCCTTTTTTGTGCGGCAGGCTTACCATCACGCAGATCACGGCGGCCAGAGCCTTCGCCAGGGAAAATCATTGGCCTTAAATCAATGATATTTCGCACGCCCGTCCTGGAACAATTCTAAGATCATCATTCTCGTGTACTCAAATTTATGTAGTCGGATGGGACAAATTGAATGTATTATTTCCGTGTCTTATGCATTGAATCAGACAGTAACGACTGATAGACGTTGAACATTACGAATGGATTCATCCTATTGAAGGCGCAAGAGCGCAAAGGATGTCCCGACTCGCACCCTCCGAATCGCGCATTCACGCTCATTCATGGCAGTAAGGGTGCCGGTGCCGCAACCAGAAATACCGCCATCTGGGCGCGCGTCACGGGATCATTCGGGCAGAAATTCCCGCCACCGCAGCCTCCGGTAATCCCATCTGCTGCAAGCTTTTCGATGAATCCGCAGAAGGGATTGGCCGCAGTTACGTCGGCAAACTGCCCTGTACATGCATTGGCTGCATTCCCGAGGGCTGTTTCAATGAAGACCGCCATCTGACCGCGAGTCACCGGATCATTCGGGCAGAAATTCCCGCTGCCGCAGCCTCCGGTGATTCCATCTGCTGCAAGCCGCTCGATAAATCCGCAAACAGGAAATCCGGCCGAGGCTGCGGTCGCATCGGCAAAGAGTCCTGCGCACAGATTGGGTGGGTTTCCGAGGGATGATTCTATGAAGACCGCCATCTGACCGCGAGTCACAGGATTATCGGGGCAGAAATTCCCGCCCCCGCATCCGGCTGCAATCCCTGCTGCCGCCATAAGTTGAATCGGAGCAAAAGCAAAGTGAGTTGGCGGAACATCAGCAAAGGTTTGCACAAAAGAAGCGACTGTCACCGTCACTAACCCTGGATTCGAGGTCCGCGGCGGAACCGCCGTATCCTGAACGGTGTAGGTAAAGGTGTCTATGCCGACGAATCCGGCATTGGCCGTATAGGTTACCGTCCCATCACCATTATTAAGGACTGTACCGTTCGCGGGCGGACTTGTGATCGCCACGGAAGCGGGATTGATCGGGTCGGTATGAGCGATATCGTTCGCAGTGACGGCAATATTCACCTGCAGGGCACCGATTGTCACCGAGGTGGGATCATTAATTGCCGTCGGTGGCACAGGAGGGAGGACGGTCACGGTCACCAACCCTGGATTCGAGGTCCGCGGCGGCAATGCGATATCCTGAACGGTATAAGTGAACGTATCTGTGCCGGTGAATCCTGTATTGGGCGTGTAAGTTACCGTCCCATCAGCATTGTTAAGGACCGTGCCGTTACGCGGGCAGACCTGTTATTGCCACGGAAGCGGGATTGATCGGGTCGGTAAGACCGAGATCGTTCGCAGTCAGGGCAATATTCACCGAGAGGGTACCAAAGTTCATCGTAGCGAAGTCGTCAACCGCCACGGGCGCCGAAACGGGTGGCCAGGCCAGGAGCGGTGTTGTTTCCGTCGAAATTGAAGATCCCGCCCTCCAACATCGGTGACGAAAGAGAGGATGCGGTCTCGTACCGATGTGAGAGGGCTATTGGTAAAATGCCGATCGTTATACGGACCTACCGGCAAATTTGCCTGAGTACGGGGATCGAGTTCCTCCCAGGGGAAAGGGTCGAGGGGCTGGGGTGTCGCTTCGCAATCCAGCACGCCATCGCCATCAATGTCTATGCACCCTCCCGGACTGAGCCTGCGGTCGAGGTTCCAGGGTATGCCCGAGAAGAGGACCGGGGTGTTGATCAGGTCCAGGTTGATCTCCACGAACTCCACCACCGAGATGCCCCCCAGATTGATCCCGAGAGGAAAAAGGTATTGGCCGTTCGTGGCCCGATTGCCGTTGATGTCGAGGGTGATGAGGCCCGGGTTCGCCAAGGCGTGTCCTGTCCTCGCCTGGATCTCATGCGGGATGGGACTCAGGATCGAGAACATATTGGTCAGGGTCGAACCGCCGGGACAAAAGCCGGTGCCCATCCTCGAATCGGAATTGAGATGGGAACAGGGGTTGAGCCTTGGATCTGCGAGAGTGAGGAAATCGATATCGTAGTTGATTTTGAAGATGTTCAATCCGGCGCCGACGAGACCCTGGGCAGTGCAGGTCCCCACCCCGGCGGCGCTATCGCATCCGATCGTCGTAGCAAGGGGAAACTCGTGGGCTTCGTTCGTCACCGGATCGCGGTGGAGGGACCAGATGAGGACATCCGTGGGAGCAAGGGTCGTAAAACCGATGAAGAGGCGACTCTGGCCCTCTGGTTCTGAAATCCCGGTGCATCGATCCCCACTTCTTCAAGAAACATATAGTCCGGCTGGGTCGGGAGGTTTTGGGTCGTCAGCGCCCTGCCGACGCTCGTCGTATGGGCCGACAGAAACCGCACACCGTTGATCGTCTCGAAGTTCCCTTCGGCCGTGATACTGTCGCCGATCCTGATCGGGGCAAAGCGGCGGGAATCGGCCACAGGCGGCTCCGGAGCAACGATGCCCCGGTTCGTGTTCGGACAGAGCACATCTCCTGTGCCGTCAGCCAGGGCCTGAGCCGTCGTGGTTCCGAGGCCGAGGACATCTGTGAACGTGCGGGGTACCGTGCTTGGAATGCAGAGGGGATAACCGGTAGAAAAAACATTGGTGTAGTTATCGGGATCGAGTGCGAATCGGGGATCGGGGGTGCAGTTATCAGGCACGCGTCCGGTTCCGGGATTGACTGGAGCGCACCCTGCACCCTGCTGGATCGTATGGCGGCTTGTCGGGTCGTTAAGACGCACCATGACGCCCGTGTTGGGGTCATTGAGTATGCCATTAAGGCGGAAGAAGCCATCGCTGTAGTTTATGAACGTGACCTGTCCGGTAACCAACTCCTCGCCCTTCTGGATAAAGACGTCTCCTGCGATGACATCGCCCGCACTCGTGCGGTTTGCGGAGATCGAGGTGAATCCTCCTGCCCCGGCGTTACACGTGTCGAGCTGTGCAAGACCGCTCTCGCCAAGGGCAACGCAGGCAGGCGGGGCCTGATCGAAGATCTGCTTCAGGGTGAGCCGGTTCGCAGGCAGATCGATAAGCAGATTTCGGGGGACAATCACGTTCTGTCCGCCCACGACGATGATCCCTCCTGACCAGTGGTCTGCGGGGTCATTGAGGGTGATGCTCTGGATCTCGCCGATGACCGGGGTCGAGACAGCCGCGAGAGATCTCTCACTGACGGAGAAAGCGATGACAAAGGCAATAAACAATGCGAATAATCTGACCCTTTGCATTCATGAGGTATTGCCTCCCTTTCCTTCCTTAATTCAAGAAAGCCGACGCCAGGAACACAGCCATCTGGGCGCGGGTGACAGGATCATTGGGGCAGAAATTCCCGCCGCCGCAACCTCCGCTGTATCCCATCTGCAGCAAGCCGCTCGACGAATCCGCAAACAGCAGATCCGACTGCAGGGGCATTCGCGTCAGGGAACAGCCCTGTGCATGCATTGGCCGGATTTCCGAGGGCCGCCTCCATAAATACTGCCATTGCACCGCGGGTGACAGGAGCGTTGGGGCAGAAGGTCCCGCTGCCGCACCCCCCGGTGATCCCATCCGCCGCGAGCCGCTCGATGAATCCGCAAACAGCAGATCCGACTGCGGCGCCATTCGCATCGGCAAAGAGTCCTGTGCATGCATTTGCCGGGTGTCCAAGGGCCGTTTCAATGAACACCGCCATCTGGCCGCGGGTCACAGGCGCATCGGGGCAGAAGTTTCCGCCGCCGCAGCCGCTGGTGATACCGCTGTAGGAAAGCGAGTTGATGAAGTTCTCTCCAAAGGCCCCTTCGGGCACGTCGGTGAATACCGGCGCAAGGGTCCCTGTTGCGCTTAACGCAACGTTCGACCGTGGGCAAGTCAGGGTCATTGGAGAGGATGCTTAGGTTCGCGTTTGCCGCACCGGCCGCGGACGCGATGAACTTCACCTGGACCGTGCAATTCGCTGCCGGCGCCATATTCTGATTCGAACAGAGGTCGCTCGCCAATGTAAAATCGCCTGCCGGCGCCACGGAGATCTGGCCTATGGCAAGGGCGGTCGATACGCCTCTGTTTGTGACGGTGACCGTCCGGAGCACCGTGCTTCCTACGTTCACATCGCCCAGGGCAACGGTTGCCGGAGACAGCGAAATATCCATGTCTCCAAGCGGGGATCCACTCGGGGTGAAAGGCTGGAGCGGCTGGAGTCCCTCGGCAGGACGGCCGCCTGAGCCAACAGCGGGAACCTCCAGAAGGTCGTCACAGGCCGTCCCTGTGGTAGGATCAATACAGGTGAGGGCAGTTGTCCCTCCGGGGTGTCCGTTCGTGATGAAGAGCTGCGGATGGTCGAAAGGGGCTAATTCATTCCGGACCCGTTCGTCAGTAAGCGCTCTGAGGAACGCCAAGAGGTTATCCTCGACAACGTCATCAGCCAATTGAGGAGAGCGGCACGATCGCGGGAACGAGGTTAAGAATATTTGCCTCGGGAAAGTTTCCACCGCGCTCATAAAAATTTATCACATCCGGCAGGGTTGCGCCGAAACCGTTGTGAAAATAGGGACCGGTGAGCTCCACGTTGCGCAACCCCGGTGTCTTAAAGGCCCCATCCACATCCACCCTCCTGAGATCGCAGGGGCTGCCGAACGCAAGGACCTATCGTTGCCACGAAGGGTGCGAATGCCGGGTCGAGAGTGCACTGCGCAGGATTGAGAATGCACTGCTCCTTCAGAAAAGCCGAGACGGGCGTTGGAGAGGGGGTTGCCGAAGGGATCGGTGCCGCCTCTGCCGATGTCGTAGGTTTCGTCGGTTGCCGTATCGCCGTTGGGAAGATAGTGCGCCGTATTCAGCGTGACGCCGATATTGTAAAAACCGCTGTCATAGAAGCCTTCCTTCAGGTCGCCCATGACCATCCTTTCGGCTCCGCCCCGCCTCGCGGGACTACGTGCCGCCTGTGAATAAGGGGTTAGCAGGGCCGCCATGGCATTCAATGCATTTGCCATCCGTAAGGAAGAAATTGAGTCCTCTCTGCTGTTGCGCCGTGAGAGCGTGGCGTCTCCTTCCTGAAAACGGTCAAAGGGGGTGTCGTTGGAAACAAGGGTCGCTTCATACATCTGAATCGCAAGGCCGAAGAAGAGGGAGAAGTTGGCCTCCATCTGGGTAAACTCGTCCGTCGTCTGGGGAATGCCGGGATTACCGATGGTCATCACCCCGTTGGGAAATGTGACGATCCGGTCCGAATTCCAGTACTTCGGCTGGAAGGCAGCCTTAATCATGTCGCATATAGGTGGTTGAAAGACCGGGATTTCCCTGGAGCGTTCTCTGCCCGCTCAAGAGGGCCCTCGAAAGGGGACCCGAGAACACTGTCCTCGGGATGAACCATCTGTTTCGCGAGGGGAATGAGGCTGAGCATCTTCTTCCCGATCTTCGGGAAGGTGCGGCCCGCGCAGGACATCTCGAAGTCGCTGCCCGGGCGGACCTACCGCCTGGGAGGCAAGGCTCGCATTATCCGAGAGCGATCTTTGTCGGTGTCAGGCCACCAAGGACAGGGTCATTGACTGCAATCCGCGCGTTGACATCCGCCCGGCCGAAAGGACTCACGCCGTTGAAGATGTCATTGGCCCGTCCGTCCCAGAACTGGTATACGTTGAATACCGCGTTGATCACGGTGGGCGTGTTCCGCGGCTCGACGCGCCGCACATTGACTCCACCCACATGGAACACCGGATCAGGCACCGAGTTGCAGAGATCCACTGCGCTCCCTGGAATGATATCGACGAACTGCGTGTTGAAGACACCCGCAGAGGAAACAACTTCGTCATCGATCAGACGGAGAGGACCGTCATTGAAGAAAGGAAATGGGAAGAGGGAGGTTGTCAGCAGGGAGTTGGCGCCGCCCAATTCAAAGGTTGAGGAGTCGGGGTGAGGAGCTCCTGATACCGTATGGTTGACACCGGAGTTGAATTGATTCTTGATCCGGTTATCCGCTCCCGCGTGGAAATGGCAGGTCCCGCACGACAGAATGCCGTCACTTCCGACCTGCATGTCCCAGAACAGGGCCTTGCCAAGTCGTATGGCGGCGTTCCTGTCAGAACGAAATTGATTGAGAGTGAGCGGCTCCGGCACGGGGAAAGTCTTGAGGGAGGGCGGCGCGCTGAGATTGACTGCCTGCGTTACCCCGGTCAGGAGTACATTAATATAAGAGTCAAGCTCAGAGGGAACAGTCTCTTCATGGCTTTTCGCCGGGATGTAAACCGACAACATTGTTCCCATCGGTACGCTGATCTTTCCATATTCTCTCCCTTCACAAGGGTAGTGAGTAAACTGAGCAGTTCACTCCTTCGGTTCCACATGATATCGCTTCCGATCGATACAACCTCGAAACCTTGTTAAATGCAAACCTATACCAAAAGTAAATTATTAATATCACAATGTTTTTACCGATAGAGCCAGACCTTTCATGGCAAATTGCCCTGTTCCGGGACAATTTGCGTCTCGCCTTCAATCCGCCGCGCTAATTTTCCCCTGCTGTTGAGCCAGGGCCCTCTTGTAGATTTCACACTGTTCAAAGTTTCCGCCGCAGTAATAGATGATTTCCTCAACATGCCGGCTTTCCATGTTGGTCACGAGGCAGTCTTCGAGAGGACTTTGGGCAAAGGGACAAATTCTCTTCGGTACCCCCAACCCGTCACCGAACTCTTGCGAAATGATCTCGATGTTCATAAGCTTCCCCTTATCCGGCCACCTGCCTGGAAGCGATGATATATCAAGATTCATGCCCGGAGGATGCAGGGTTCGAGTTTCTTGTCTCGGGGTATTCGATTTGGCTGGAAGAGTTAGAAAAAACAGGTGGTTAAGAATGAGGAGGAAAGGAACTGCCGAAGACTTACGCCGAGGGGAAGTGGTGTCTCGTGACACATCTCTGTGTCAGACCATCTCTGTGTCATGTCACACTTGACCGGAAGAATGAGAATGAATGGAAATTTGGAATAATGGGTGAATGGGAGATTAAAGAGGACAGAACAGCCGGGCGGTGGGAAGTCGGTGCTTTGGGTGCCGGGGTTTACCCAGCATTCCATTATTCCATCATTCCATTATTCCGGGTTCTTCAGCTTTTGCCATGATTCCGTGCTCTTTCATTTTTCGATAGATCGTTCGCCGGCTGATACCGAGGAGCCGGGCCGCCCTGGCCTTGTTCCATGCGGTCTTATCCAGGGCATGAATGATCTGGCTTTAGATTCTTCCACCTGTCCATTCCAGGGAAAGAAGTCCTCCGTCTCCAGCGGGTGTCCACAAAATCGGCCGGCAGATGGTCAACCATGATCGTGTTCTGGCGGCAGAGAATGAAGGCATGCTCCAGCGTATGCTCCAGCTCTCTCACGTTCCCTCGCCAGGGGTGCCTCATGAAGATTCCCAGGACATCCTCTGATACCGCTTCAATCTGCTTGCCCAGCTTCAAGTTGAGCCTCTTGATGAAGTGGTCCACCAGAAGAGGGATGTCTTCTCTTCTTTCCCGGAGCGGGGGCATCGCGACCTCGACCACCTTCAGGCGGTAGTAGAGGTCTTCTCTGAAACTCTCCGGTCTTGACCTTCTCTCGGAGATTCTTATTCGTCGCCGCAATGACGCGTACGTCCACCTGGATCGGAACCGATTCCCCCACCCGCTCGAAAGCTCCCTCTCCTGCAGGACCCTCAAGAGCCGCTGCTGGATCGGGAGCGAGATATCTCCTATCTCATCCAGGAAGATCGTTCCTCCGTCCGCCAATTGAAATCGGCCTACTTTGTCGCGAATCGCGCCGGTGAAGGCACCCTTGACGTGGCCGAAGAGTTCACTTTCAAGGAGGCTTTCCGACAAGGCCGAACAATTCACCTTGACGAGAGGCTTCTCTTTCCGCTCTCCGGCGTAATGAAGCGCCTCGGCTGCCAGTTCCTTGCCGGTCCCGCTCTCCCCTGTGATCAATACGGTCGTCTGAACATTGGCCAGATCTTCTATGAGGGAGTAGATCCTTCTGCATCTTCTCGCACTTGCCGATGACCCGATGGAACTGGCGGCGTTCTTCCAGGTCCCGCTCCAGATCGTTCAGACGGGTTTCGTCCCGGATGACCATCACGGCTCCGGAAAAAGCACCCTTCCCATCCAGAAGGGGAGAGGTCGCCAGACTCAGCACACGCCTCGCCCTGTCCCCGGGTTCCGACATTCGTGGCGAAATACTTCAACAGGCTCGTTTCTTCTCGATCGTTTCTTTTAGGGCCTCGAGGCATTTCCCATCACACCCCTTTCCGGAAAGGAGTGAAGGGCTTCCCGATGACCTCTCCGGGATCTTCAAAAAAAATCTTCCGGGCCGCTTTGTTGACCTCGACGACCCTCAGGTCCTTATCCACGGTAATGATGGCGTCCTTGACACTCCCGAAGATCGCCTCGAGATTCAGGCGGTATCTCTCTTTTTCGTCAATCACTTTTTTATGGTGGAGCGCCATCCGTGCAGCGCGGAGAAGCGTCTCTTTTTGCACGGGCTTGGGAATATAGTCGAAGGCCCCCAGGCGAACCGCGTCGGAGGCCGTCTCAACCGTCGGGTATCCCGTAATCATCACGACAGGAGTGTTCGGACTTCTTTCCTTCACCTCCCGAAGGATATCAACACCTGTCTTTCCGCCCAAGAGGATATCCGCAAAGATCAGTTCAAAATCATTTCCGGCAATCTTTTCGAGGGCCTCCGCATAATTTTCCGCGGTTTCCACCTCATAACCCGCATCCTGAAGAAACCTTTGGAATGTAAATCGGAGGCTCTCTTCGTCATCGACGACCAGAATTCTCGTTTTCATCTCTCCCCCGTATTCCAAGTGTCAGTGTCAGACGAACCGCTCGGCGAGGCAGCCGACCCTACTGATCACTGGTCACTGGTTACTGCTGTTAGTTGCCCTCCACCCAGGCTGGAAGGTAGACCACTACTTTGGTAAATTCCCCCTCGACGCTCTGAATAGTCAAGTTTTCCGCCATGATCGCTGATAATGCCATGGCTGATGCTTAAACCCAGACCGGTCCCCATTGATTTCGGTTTGGTGGAAAAGAAGGGGTCGATCACTTTGGGGAGGATTCCCGCAGGAATTCCGATCCCGCGGTCATGAAATGTGATTCCCAGGTGGGGGCGATCGCTGATGTCGATCTCTTCCCCCCGGATCTCAAGAATTTTGTTTTCATCCGCCCCCGGATATTTCTGGTTTAGAGCATACCGTGCATTATTGAGGATATTGAGGAAGACCTGCTGGATTTGCTGGGGATGCGCAATGATTCTGGGGAGTCCGGCCGGGATTTCCGTTTTTAACAGAATCCCATCCTTCCGCAATTGCGTCCCTGACAGGGCAAGCGCATCAGCCAGGATTTCATGGATGCGGACAGGGTTTTTATCCTCCTTTCTTTCCCGGGCAAAGGAAAGAAGGCTTTTCACAATGGTGGAGATGCGATTTCCTTCCTTGATGATCCGATGGGGAATCTCGTTGTCTCCGCTCATTCCGTTCCGATCATCCACGAGGATCTGTGCATAGTTGATGATGCCGTTGATGGGGTTGTTGATCTCATGAGCCACGCCGGCTGCAAGTTCTCCCAGCGAGGCAAGGTGCGCCGCCCGCATGGCTTCTTTCTGTAAGGTCAATTTTTCGGTAATGTCCACAGCGACGGTCAGGACATTCACCACCTCTCCGTCTTCTTCTTTTACGGGATAGGCCCTCATCTCCCAGAGTTTCCCGTCGGGACCCTCCAGTTGGGTCATCTCCTTCTCTTCCGGTCCGGAAACTCTCGACCGCCGGACAGCCCCCGCACGGAGCAGAAAGATGATGCCACCGGGTGTAACAGTAAGAGGCTTCCATGTCGGAGATTTCACGGCCCATGCCGCAGGCCATACTGTGATTTGCCCAGAGCACTTTGAAATCAGGAGAAAGAAGCGTGAGCGGATCGGTAATCGCCTCTAAGAGAGTGCGGAATTCCGAGGAAAGTCTCTCGAGTCTTTCTTTGTTCTCCCGCAGTTCCCCTTCTCTCGACCTCCGTTCGAGAATCTCTTGCTCCAGACGCGTGTTGGCGCTGGTCAGATCAACTGTGCGCTCTTCCACCAGCTCGAGCAGGTGTCCACGATGTCTCTCCAATTCACCGGCTTGAGATTGGAGTTCTTCGTTGGCAATCCGGAGCGCTTCCTCGGCGCGCACACGCCGCTTCTCTTTACTCCAGAGCGCCACCATCGCCACAACCAGAACAACTGTCCACGCAAGGAGTATCCCAACGGAGAGACGTCTCGATTTGCCTTCATTGAGGACATGTCTTTTTTTCGCGATGTCCTCTAAGCCCGCTGTCTTCTCCTCCAATTCTTTGAAAACGGCATCAAATTGATCGTCCAGGGGAGAGCCGATTCCGGAAACTTCCGGGGCCTGGATTCGCTGCAAGGCGATCTCCTTGAATTCTGAAAGCAGGCTTGCTATTTTTTCCGCGTCCCCCTGTCGCCTTGAACTTTTCGGAGGCTTCGAGAGCAGACCGTGCTCGGATTGCTCCGCCGTCCAGGATCGTGCTGGTTAAGTCAATGGCGAGATCGAGGTCCGACAGGAGCTTCTGGACGTCTATCGTCGTATCGCCTGTGAGGGCCTCTTCCAGCCAGAGATGAAATGTTGCTGTCTTTATTCGTACGTCCATGAGCGCACTGGTCAGGGCAAGATTCGCCCGTTGCCTCTCGTAGATATTATTGGTCCATAGGAGCATGGCAACGGAAAGCGCGCCAAGGACGAAGACTCCTACGGTTACCCAGTACCATCGCTGCAAGAATTTTCGATTCGCCAACCGATCTCTCCTTTTCTCTCTTCTTATCTGTCTATGATATCAGGACGAAAAAAGTAAATGCGGTGAACCATGCATTTTCAGGCAAAAAGAGCCTCATTCTTGCAGGGCTTTGGGGACCTTTCAGGAGAGTCTGCAGAAAAGAACTGTCGAGTTAAGTTCATCCGACAGTCGGTTTCTCCGGGAGCGTTCCTAATGTAACTTGCCGATATGACAGGTAGTTTTTTGACGTGGAGAGACCCTCTCCGGGCGTCTTGCAGGTCGAGGAGGGCAAATAGCCCGCGGCAAATCCTGCCGATGCGCCCGGGTAACAGGAGCATCAGGGTAGAAAAGGGCCGGAAAAGAAGATAAAGAATGACGACTCGTTGGCGCCATTTCTATCTTTTACACACATCCTCCGAGCCTCAGATGCCCAGAAAAGCATTGATGATCTTCTGAGCCTCGTCAATCGTCACCTGGCCGTTCGTGTTGAGATCGTTGCACGCCTGCACCGGTGCAATCCCCAGAAATTCGTTGATCCCACGCTGTACTTCGTCGATCGTGACCCCGCCGTCTCCGTTGCAGTTACCGGGCAGTAGAATAGGAGGAGGTAGAATGGGCACTCCATTGAAGTCCGTGGCGGGGATGTGGATCAACACCTCGGGGTCACCATTGGGGATAAACAGTTCCGGGTGGTCGAAGGGGGCCGACTGGGCGGCAACCCGTGGATCGGTAAGAGATTTCAAGAAGGCGACCAGGGCGTTATGCATGGTGTCATTGCCCTGGGTGAGGATGATGCCCTGGCCGACAACCGGGTCGAAATCACTGATGTTTTCTGCGCGGAAGTTGCCGCCCCGGACATAGAAGTCCACCACATCTTCCAGGTTCAAGACGCTGCCGTTATGAAAGTAGGGAGCAGTCAACTCGACGTTGCGCAGGCTCGGAACCTTGAAGGACCCGTGGGTGCTCCGGGGAAAGTCGGATGGAATGTGCAGCGGCAATATGGGAGCTAAGAACGGAAGCAGTCCCTGTGCCTGAAGTTCGCCCTGCTCAGAAAATGAAAGGGGGAAAGGCTGACCCGTAAGGGGATTTGTGAAAGGTGCGGTTCCCGCTCTGCCGATATCGTCGGTTGTACGCGTTACGGCGGTGTTGTTGAAACCGACATCGTAGATGACCTGGGTCCCATCCGACACAAACATCAGCTCGATCAGATTATGGGTGAAGCGGTTTATAAATGCGGCGTTACTGAACGAGGCGCTCGTAAACTCGATGCCTACGTGACAGGCAGTGCAATTCCCGATCCCGCTGAAGAGGGCGAAACCGAACTTCTGCTGGTCGGTCAGGGCGGTATCAGCACCCCCCAGCCAGTGGTCGAAGGGGGTCTGGTCGGAGACAAGGGTCGCCAGATAGAGCTGAATCGCCACGCCCCAGAAGAAGGAGAAGTTGGCCTCCATCTGGGTGAACGGGACCAGAGTTCCCCGCGTGTTTATCGTGACGTGCCCTGGAAAGTTCCAGAGATTGTTGTAAAAGGTGTCCATGATCAGTTGATCGTAGCCTGTATGGAGCCCCGTTGCACCGGGGACGCTGGCGGACCGGGCAAGGAGGCCAAGCGCACTATCATCATGGCTGACGAGCTGCTTGCCGAGCGGGGTCAGGCTGAGTAGCTTCCTGCCGAGTTCCGGAAAAGTGCGGCCCGAGGCGGACATCTCGATATCGTCGAGCGGTGGCCCTGTGGCCTGGGAGGCAAGGCTCGCGAACTGCAGGGCGACCGGCTGTTTGACCAGTCCGAGTGCCGGGTCGTTGATCCAGATGCCGGCATTCGGGTCGGCCTCGTTGAAGGGATTCTGGCCGTTGAAGATGAAGCTTGCGCGGCCGTCCCAGAAGTTATTGAAGTTGAAGATGGCGTTGATCACGGTCGGCGTGTTGCGTGCCGTCACCCGCCGCGTGTTCTGGCCTGCGACGTTGAATACCGGGTCGGGAACGGAAACCATATCGTCGACTGCGGAGCCCGGAACGACGCCCATGAAAAGGGATTTGCGAACTCCCTGAGAGCCGACGACGTCATTGGAATCGCGAATGACAGGAGAGGACTGCAAGTCGGTCGGCTGCTGCCGCTGGTGAAAGGGGAAGTGGCTCGGGAGAAGGGTCTCGTTCGGTCCCACGACCTGAAAGGTGGTGTCGCCGGCCCGGCTTCCCGGGTTGACGGTATTCTTCATCCGGTTGTCGGCGCCATTGCTGAAGTGACAGGAAGCACAAGCCTGGACACCGTCGCTCCCAACCTGCATGTCCCAGAAGAAGGCTTTTCCAAGCTGGATCGCCGCCTGCTTATTCTTGACGTAGGCGAAAAGATTGGTAGGTTCGGGGACGGCCGTCTGGTTGAGCGGGTTCAGACCGGGTGGCGGCACGACCACGATCCCCCACGCGATGTTCGCGGTGAAGGCGATAATCACTCCCAGCGTAATAGAAACTCGAACGGTTTTTCGCACAGTTTCATCCTCCTGTGTGATTCACAAAATCTTCCTGTCCGGTAATCTGTTTCCCTAAATCCCTCTTTCCCCCGTTGGAAACATGTGGGGAACGGATAGAAACCCGTTCCTACAGCGCTCTCGAAACCCTCCAGCCCCGATTTTTTACATTCCCAGGAATCCTTTCCCAAGGAATACGGCCATCATGGCCCTGTTGGTTGAGTTACCCGGACAGTATGCCCTGGCTCCGCATCCGCCGGTGATCCCCAGTTCGTTCATCCGGTTGACAAAGGGGGCGAATCCGTCGTTGGCAATGTCATCGAAATTGGCATTGTAGACCGCTGTTGATTCTGTTTCTCCCATCGCGGTGGTGATGAAGACGGCCATCTGTGCCCTGGTCAGAAGGTCATTCGGACAGAATGTGCTGGCTCCGCATCCGGCAGCGATCCCGAGCTCCTTCATCCGGTTGATGAGCGGCGCGAATCCATCATTGGCAACGTCAGTGAAATAGGCATTATATGCCACTGTCGACCCTGTCTCCCCTATGGCGCTGATGATAAAGGCCGCCATCTCCTTTCTCGTCAGCGAATTCTCCGGGCAGAAATTTCCAGCTCCGCACCCGGTGGTTACTCCGCTGTATGACAGGGCATTGATGAAATCTTCCGCCCAGTAATCCTCCTGGCAATCGCCGAATACGGGCTGTAAGGTTCCTTCTCCGGTAAGCGCTATTGCGAGGGTTGCCGTAGTTGGATCATTTGACGGGATGGAAAGGTCCGCGCTCTTAAGGCCGGCTGAGAGAGGAGAGAACGCGGTCTTCACGGTGCAGCTCGCTGCGGGAATCAAGGTCTTCGCTGAGCAGAGGTCCTTTATTATTTTGAAGTCGGAGATATCCGTTCCAGAAAGGGTGATTGTCCCGAGTGCGAGATCTGCATCGCCCGTGTTGGAAATCTGAAAGATCTGAGCCCCGGATTGGCTCCCGACATTGATCAGGCCGAAGTCTTTCGAGGCCGGAGACGGGGAGATCTTGGGTGCGGTCTGCGCGTGAATCGTGACCAAACCGGGGATCCCCAGAACGGAAACCAGGGTACCGCCGGGATCCGTGGCGCTTGGCGTATTCGTTAAAGGAGTATCCCCCAATGGAGATCCTCCTCTGATCCGGAAAGTAACAAGAGCCACAACGCCGTTCTGGATGATGTTCTGATTTAATCCAAAGACGCCGACCCTGAACACTCCAGGGGAGACCGTGTTCCCAGTCGCCTGTTTTGATGCAGCGGTACCGGCGGGACCAACCGCCGCTCTCGGGGTATCGAGCAGGGCCGGATCGAACGCAATATCATTCGACGTGGCAGAGATGTTCGGGGTCGTCCCCTCGTAGTTGAGGGTGATGGGAATGGTCACATCCCCTCCGACAAGTCCGGAGGTAGAGCCAAGATCCAAACGGACTGCAAAGGCCAAGCATGGCATGGTCATAAAGATCAGGAAAAGAAGCCATGCGGATGTCCTGAAACAGAGTCTCCCCGTTGATTTTTTCATCTTCCACTCCTCCTATCCTTGTAAAAATCAAAGTGTTTCAAATAAGCTCTCTGAAAATCGCCATTCAAAGAGTTTGAAAGGGTTAAAGGACGATGCCGGATTCAATTACTTTCCCACGGTGACCTTGCCGTCCTTGAGGACCACAGGGACCGTGTTCCCGTGAGGGTCGGAGGCCGTCGGCTGATTGCCCACGGAGATCTGGCCCGCTCTTACGACATCGAAGGTGATGTTGGCCACGGCGCCGTCAGGGATTGCCTGCTGATTCAAACCGATCACACCGACTCTGATATGGCCCGGGCTCAATTCATTGAAGATAACGTCTTTGCCCGCCTGCTTTCCGGCCTCCCCGATCGTCACCCTTGGGTTGGTCAGAAGAGTTGGATCGTAAGTAATCTCACTCGACAGGGCAGAAACCGTCTGCCCGTTGCACTCAAAAACAATCGGGGTGCTGAAGGGTGTGCTCCCCTCTTTTGGTGATGATGGATTCACGGACGGCGTATCCGTATTGGATGAACCCGGGCTTTGAACAGTTTCCCCGGGGGACTGCGATCCGCTTGCCGTACTCGGTTGAGCAGGGGCTATTTCCGTTTTTCTGTTGCCCACAAATGTTGCTGCTGCAACCCCTCTCGTGTTGTCCTCCGTTACCGGGGAGATGCCCTGCGTCTGAAGGCGTTTTACCAGCTCCGCCCGTCTCGAATCGGGAGCGCCGGCCGGTCCTCCTGCGACAGGGATGTCCCGGGAGGAGGTGTCGAGAACCGGCAGCCATTGTGACTGATTCATTTCTCGGAGACATTGCGCTAAATCCCGACGAGATAAAGTTTCTCTCCGGGAATATAGACGAAATTGATCCCTCGAAGAAGACGCTGAAGGGATTCGGCAGGGGAGGTATCCTCGAATTTCGTGGATATCAATCGCTGCGCATCCAATTCTCCAAAGATCTCGACACCAATCCCCCACTTTTTCCCGATCTCATTGATCACTTCCGTCAGGGGCGCACTATCAACATCCGCACTGACCTTTCCGTCTTTGAGCCTCATCTCCATTCTCTTGCCTCCTACAGCGAGGGAGAGTGAGCACAGCCAGAAGACGATCAAAGAGACGGAGACAAAGAAAATGACGCCCTTTTTCATGACCCTTCTCCTCCGTCCGGTAGCCGCCGCAGAAAACGCAACCTGAAGGTTGCGGCTACCAGAGAAACCCTTTCCGAATGGACCCCCTCCTCCGGGTTTCTCCCGGAAGAGGGGCATCGTCCTTATCTGGCCGGATAGACGCCGAGATAGGAGTTGATTGCGATTTGAAGTTCGTTGATGGCTACCGTCCCGTCTCCATTGAGATCACCGCTGAGGTTGATCTTAAGGGAGAGGTTCTGGAGCCCTTCAAGTCTATTCGCGTCGACTACCTTCACCGTAAAAGGAAACGTCCCCGATTGAACCGGTGTTCCGGATAGAACCCCTGTGGTGGGATTCAAGGTAACGCCGGTGGGTAAGCTTCCCGCTGCGATCGACCACGTAAGGGGGGGTAGCCCTCCGTCAAGCTGAATGGGCCACGAATACGGTCTCCCTGCAAAGCCATTGATGTCCGGAAAGACGGGAGGGATTGCGGTCGTGGTAATCCCCAGACCCCTCACCGTGATCAAAGCGTCTGCTCCGACAACCGGGACCGGGTTTCCATTGGGATCTGCGGCACTGGGTGTCGTGTTGTCCACTGGAATCAACGATCCAAGAGCGGCCGAGGGAGCGATATCGAAGGTCAGGTTGGCCAGAATGCCGTCTCCGATCAGGGTATTATTTATCCCGAGAACCCCTACGCGAAGAACCCCGGGAGAGACCACGTTGGAGACAAGCTGTTTTCCTGCCGCGCTGGCCGCCGGTCCAACCGCCGCCCTCGGATTCAGAAGAAGAGCGGGATTGAACAGGAAATCGTTTGAAGTGGCAGAGACACTCTGTCCGTTGGTTACCAGGGTCAGTGGAATCGTAACACTTCCGCCCGGGGCGCCGCTACCTGGACCTAAGTTAATCTCTGTTGAGAGTATCCCGTGAATGTGAATCACCCCGCCGGTTCCGGTGATTGGAACAGACGCCCCACTCGAGTTTGATGCCGAAGGGGCGTTGCTCAGGGCTGCATTGGTTTGCGGGGCAGTCGCTTTGATCGTAAGAAAGAGACTGGCCACAATTCCGTCACCGATCGAAGTGGTATCGAAACCGAGCACTCCGATCCGAATAACTCCGGGAGAGGGGGAACTGGAAACGACCAGCTTTCCCGCTGCTGCCCCGGCAGGACCGAGCTCGACTTTCGGTAAACCGTTCACAAGGGGAACGTCCAGAAGGGCGGTATTAAAGCCAATGTCATTGGCCGTCGCCGAGATCTGGACACCCGCTGTGGTCAAAGTTATGGGAATCTTTACCTCCGTTCCCGGTGTTCCCGTCGCTTCGCCCGGACTGAGAGTCTGTCCATAGGCGGAGACGGAAATAGCCAGCATCACGAAGGAGACCAAGAAGAGGACGAATCTATTCTTATAGCTCTTCATGAACCTTTCTCCTTTTCCCATCGCAGACCTCCTCGAAGTGTTAGATTCCCAAGAAGGCATTGATGATTCTCTGAATCTCATCAATCGTCACCTGGCCGTTAGCGTTAAGATCGTTGGCTGCCTGCACCTGTGCAAGCCCCAGAAACTGGTTGATCCCGCTCTGTGCTTCGGCGATGGTTGTCGCACCGTTTCCATCGGCGTCGCCCGGAAGCACAGGAACGACTCCTCCGGCGACGAATGACTGCAGGATCGTGCCAGAACTCCCGACAGCGACAAAGTTGTTGCCTTTAAAGGCAACTCCGAAGAGGGTATTCTCAAAGTCCCCGAGGCCTGGAAGGCCCAGGTCGCCCCGGTATCTGAAGTGAGGATGGTTCCAAACGACCCCACGGCGACGAAGGTGCCGTTGGCAAAGATGATCCCACGGAGATCGTCGGAGGTGACGGTGGGTTGTATCGTCCAGGTGACTGCATCCGGCGAGGTCAGCATCGCACCGAATTCTCCCACGGCAACATAGGCGCCATTGCCGAAGGCAACCTCAATCAGGTCATCGAACGTCGGCGCCGGGGTCACGAGCGTCCAGTTTATCCCGTTTGCAGAGGTCAGGATGGTTCCCGTGGCTCCAACGGCCACAAACTTGCCATTGCCAAAGGTGACTCCGAAGAGATCGCCTGTTGTCAACCGCGCTTCCAGGGTCCAGGTGACTCCGTTGGGAGAGGACAGGATCGTGCCCGTATTGCCTACAGCCACGAACGTGTTATTGCCGAAGGCCACTGCGGAGAGATTATTCGTGGTCCCTGAGACCTGCGAAGTCCAGGCCGCCCCATCGGGCGATGTCAGGATCGTGCCAAGACCCCCTACGACAACAAACGTGGTACTGCCGAAGATCGAACCGAAGAGGTCATTGGTGGTCCCTGAAACTTTCGGAGTCCAGGATGTCCCGTTCGGAGAGGTCAAGATCTTCCCCGGGGTTCCGACCGCGACAAAGGTCGTATCGCTCGAGGTCACATCGAGAAGCCAATCCGCCGGTCCGGAGGACTGCGCTGCCCAGGTCGTCCCGGCCGCAGAGGTCAGGATCGTGCCGAGACGCCCCACGGAAACGAAACCATTATTGACGAAAACGACTCCGGAGAGATCGTTCGTGGTCCCTGATGTTCTCGAAGTCCAACTTATTCCATTCGGGGAGGATAAGACCGTTCCAAATCCTCCCACCGCAACGAAGGTGCTGCTTCCAAAAGCCACCCCGGAGAGGTCCTGCGAGGTTCCCGAGGTCTGTGATGCCCAGGTTACGCCATTCAGAGAGGTTAAGACCGTGCCGGATTTCCCTACCGCCACAAAACTCCCGGCTCCGAAGGTGACTCCGAAGAGCTCATAAGTGACGTCTATCGTCTGAGAAGTCCAGGCCACCCCATCCGGAGAGGTGAAGATCACGCCGAGACCCACTGCGACGAAGGTGCCGTTGCCAAAAGCCACCCCGAAGAGGGAGGGGGCGGGCGGATTGTTGAATGGATAGGTGTTGTTGGTCCAGGTTACCCCGTCGGCAGAGATCAGGATCGCTCCGAGACCGCCCACGGCCACAAACTTGCCATTGCCAAAAATGACTCCAAAGAGGTCTTCGGCAACGGGTGACACCTGCTTAGTCCAGGTCACGCCATCCGGCGAGGTCAAGATCGTGCCGGCGGCTCCGACGGCAACAAAGGTGCCGTTAGCAAACGTGACCCACGAGAGGTCCTCGGCAACTCCTGATACCTGCGGAGTCCAGGCGCTCCCGTTGGGGGAGCTCAAGATCGTGCCGGCGCTCCCCACCGCAACATACGTGGTCCCGCTGAAGGCCACGCTTGACATAGGATCTCCCTGTGGAAGGGGATTCCTCCATTCCCAGACGGTCGGAGGGGCTGATGCGGATATACCGGGCAAACCAAGCGGTACAAGTGAGATGATAAAGAGACTTAGAACGAATATGTTCTTGAAATTCCTTCTCATTGGTAAACCTCCTTTCCTAGATATCTAACCTTACGAAATCACAAAAGGAATCAGGGCGGTACACGTGACGGCACCACCCCGGGTTTCCAGAAATTCGACCTTCGCGAAGGTGTTGATCGGCGTTTCCGCCTTGATCAGCGCACCGAAGCGACGGGCGACACTGAAGGTGATGGGGGAGTTGGCCGGAAGCACGTAGGCCTCGTTATACCCGAAAGGCGGCACCCCGAGGGCCCTCCCGTCCCACTCAGTGATGACGGCATCCACCGGCAGGGTGACCCTGATGTTGTTGTACGCTGCATCGAGACATCTCAGGAATATGGTCTGTCCCACCTGGGCATTGACGGCAATCTGGGTTCCGGACCTGCCGCTGTTTGTGACGGCAGGGATTAACCCATCGGGAACAGAGATCCCTCCGATTCCTCCAAGGGGAGGTGGAGCTGAAGGGTTGATGATGCCCTGGCCCCCCAGATGCGCCGGCACCGGGACACCCGTGATCCACCAGTAGTCGGCATGAAAGTCGTTGAAGGCGAAGAAATTGGCCCCTCCTTTGACATTGGCGAAAAAGTTGTCGTTGACCCCTGGCGTGTCGCCGTGAATGGGGAAGGTCTGAAATGCATCCGAAGCAAGGTCGCTCCAGACCGAATCGCGGTCATCCGGTACCCAGATGACTTCAACGTCGTAGGGAACCGTGAAGGCATTGGGATCGCCCACGCCGACATCATTGGCTCCCGCAACCCCGTAGACCGGATCGCCCGCAATGAATCCCGGGAACTTGTTCCGGATGGCGGCGGGAAGGGTCAGCAGGTTGGCTGCGGTCCTGTAGTTTCCGTCCGAACAGGCGCCGACCTTGATGTTATTGAGGACGACGGTGCCGTCGGGGTTTGTCGAAGCGATGGAGGCAAAATAGGCCTCGGGCGGTTCGATGGGGAGCAGGCTGAAAAGCCCGAACTCGAAGTGCTGCATGGTATTCCGGTGGCAGTGATAGAAGTAGGTGCCGGTGAAGTTGGGCTGCCACTGGTAGAGGTAATTCCCAAACTCCATGGAGCAGTGGCCCACGCCGTCGTTGATCGGAGTAGGCTCGATTCCATGCCAGTGAATGGTGTGAGGCGGCGGGCCTTTGCCTGCGAGTTTACCATGGAAGACCGCTCCCCTGGGGACCCGACAGATCGGCCCCGGATATGTCCCGCCGAGGGGACCATCCGCGTCTCGAACAGTAAAGAAGTGAATTCTCTTAGCGCCGTCCCATGTGGCGATATCGAGGCCATTGAGGAGATCGAAATTGCGCGCATGAGGTACCGATACATTGATCAATCCCAGGGCCTGCATGACCTCGGGGACAGGGTTGGCTCTTTGCCCGGCAGGAAGATTGAGCAGGTCGAGAGCTTCGGGCAGGGCCGGACTCGCCCCAACGGGACGGGGGTCGAACATCTTCACAAATTCGTTCTCTTCACCTACAACCGTTATACGGTCGACATGAAAAGCTGGATTGGTAAATGACATGTTCTATCTCCTTTCTCTTTGAGTGTCAGTGATGAGTGTCTGTATCAGTTAAGGTTTCTTACTGTCACTAAACACTGTCACTGTCACTTTCTTTTCTCATTCGGTAAACCACGGAGGCGGTACGGCCGGCGGGAAGACGCCGACAGGCCCCGGACCATGGATCAGGGGCTGGTTCGGGAAGCTCGTGACGCCGCCGGGGGTGTTCCGGTCTCCGGTGAAATTGATCCCCGAGATCAGTCCCATGTTGTAGTTGCCGCCCTGGGCTGTCTGGGACGGCTCCGAATGGTCGTGCATGGGATAGCACAGGGGCGAGAGCTGTACCCCGAGGGGCAGGAAAGCCCCGGTCGCGGTCTTCCCTGTCTCATTCCCAGGACCTGAAAGGGCGTAACTCCGGCTGGGGCCGGACCCGGCATGAAAGTGAATAGCTCCTCATTGGGCGGCCAGGTTTTTCCTCCCCTGATGGTGGTCAGGCCCGTCATCGGCCCTTCCGATGCCCCTCTCATTCGGAACATCCGGGGGCCTCATGTAAGGGAGCAGTGTAGTCAACGATGGTCATGGGTTGAACCGTGAAGACGTCCACCCAGATGGGGTTTGACTGGACCACGCCGTTGACGTAGGTGATGAAGACGTGGTTGGCGTGGATGTGCATGGAGTGGCTCCAGAGCCCGGCGTTCAGGATGCGGATCAGAATCGGCTCTCCCACCCGGTTGTTGGGGCAGATGTACGGCGTGTTGTGGGAGAAATGTCCTGACTGGCCGCTGATCGTGAAGTACTGGGGAATGGCGTTCGTCGTCGGCTTCACCGGGTCGAACGGATCGTGAAGGAACTTCTGCACGAACTGGTTCGCGGGATAATCCTGGCCCGGCGTGAAGTTTCCCACCTCGGCAAACAGGTTGGGGCTGGCCTGGTGAAGGAGCCAGATGTTTGTCCGGAAGGGTGGGGTATTGGTCGCGGGGTCACCCTGCTCCCAGGCGAGGCCGGGCCACCAGGGCTTTGAGCCGAAGTCGTCGAAAAGCCTCTGGACGATGGGCGTTGGTTTGCTGTAGGGAGTGAACTTATGACCCGGCGCCGGCGCTTTGGGCATGACGATGAAGGCGCCGTGGAGCCCCATGACCCGGTTTACCGGGGTGTTCAGGTTGTCGTAATAGAGATGGGTGCCCCCCTTTGTGGGTGTAAAGACCTTGCGCACGGTCTGACCCGGAGCGATGGGACCGCTGTTGAACATGCCCGGGATGAAAAAGGAGTGAGGCTCGTCCAGATCGTTGGTGATGTTGATCCGGATCGTATCTCCCTCGGTGGTAAAGATGTAGGGCCCGGGGCTTTCCGCAGGAAGGCGGTCCTCTTTGTAGATCCAGAAGTAGCACTGTGCGGAATTGATGGTGTTATGGGTCGCCATGTCTTTTAACGCATCGGTAATGTGAAAATTGAGAGTCTCAACGTGGGCCGCTGCGTGGGCCTTGTTTCCCAAGACCCAGGGGATCTCGGAGCCCACCACCAGGGCCGCGATGCCGCCCAAGCCGTACTTAACAAACTCCCTCCTACTGACGTCTTTCATGTTTTCCTCCTTTCGCTATCCTTAAAAGCCGAACCGTTATTGCTGAAAACTCGCTTGTGATAATTGTCACATTCACCTCCTCTTTGAGACTTGAGCGTTTCAATTTCTGCCGGAGCTATCGTTCATTCATGTCTGCCGAAGGAAGCCATCGGGTGGATGACTGAAGGTTGAAGAAAAAAGTGGCGGGGTACTTATTTAACAGCGAAGAACAAAGATTTTATCTTCAGGAAAGAGCTCGTTGACCGAGGGATTGGTATCCCTCCATACCCGAGATGGTAATCGTTGTTACGTGAAGGGGACAGGAGAGTCTGTTGACATTGAAATCTTGCGACTCTTTCCAGTGGGCTTGAAGGGGATTGTCTTCGTCTGCGATCACAAAACAGGGAGGCTTGGAGAAGGGATTTGTTTCTGTCAGCGGAGGACAATAGGCAAGTGCCAGAGCGAAACCTATGGCAATTGTAATCATCATTACCAGAGAAAAGGGAGGTCCTATCTTTTGTTTCATTGCAAGCTACCGAACCAAAACAATGTCGCCTGTGAGCTATGCAACGACTGTGGCCTGAGGTCGCATGCTAAATAAAGGTATTTTCAAATTTGCCACGAGCATCTCATTCTCTTGCACAGGGCATTAGGTGTCATGTTTACATAAACATCCGGGAGGGTAAATGGGGGGAATTACCTATTTTTGAGGGGAAAAGACCTCAGTATCAGGGAGAATCGTTGCGGGGCGATGCTTTTCAGTTCTGAGAGCAGGCTCTCAATTTCTCCCACATCCCTGCGTCGCCTTGAATCTATTGGAGGCGATCGTTTATAACATGCACGGTTCGAATAACATGCAAGGCTCGTCCCCTTGCTGACCATCGTTAAGAAATGGGTATTTCTACTCATTGACAGAGGAGAACGAATCAACAGAGAATAATAATTGGTGTGAAATATGCTGGTAGATCGCTTTCCTTGACCGTCACGTGCCCCTTGACCCCGGTCTTCAGGCCGGGGTCAAGGGGCACAATATAAATGAACGTACCTTACCGGGAAGCCCTTCGACACGCTCAGGGCCGTGAGCCCGTCGAACGGCCCCGCCCTTTAGGGCGGAGAGCTTCACTCCTGCGAATGGAACAGATATCGTTAGACGACATGAGAGAAGAAACAAAAATAGATGGACAATCCATCCAAAGGATCAAAGCGCCACGCCGGTACTATTGGGTCACGATGACCGTGGTGATCCTGGGCCTCCTCTCAATTCTGCTATTTGCGGGAATCAGCAGGCTTGACGAGAGGCAGCACATGAACCTGGGACTTGCCAATACGCTGTTGGACATAAGGGCAAAGCTTGGACTATTCCATCTCTGGTTAGAGCAGGCAATCGCCGGAGATACGAATGTGGATATTGAAGGCGCCTGGGTTGAGTTTGAAGAGGCCTTTGCCCTGGTGGAAAAGATCATTGGCGGTGGAGTTGTTTTGGAGCCCGGTTTCATTTTAACGCCCATAAAAGATCCTGAGCAACAAAAAGAAGCCGAAGAGATTCGGCGCTTATTGTCGGAATTCAAAACGATTGCGATCCAACGCCAGCAGGCCCCCAAGACATCTGGAATCGGCTCGGCGGTGGACCAGCAGTTTGATGACATTTTTCTCAAATTGCAGCACAGGATGATCGCCCTGGGCGCTGCGATCAAAGACAGAGCGATGAGTGAACGAACCAGATCCCGCCGGCTTTTCCGGTGGATTCTGATGACGTGGACGTCGATCATCGTGATTTCGGCAATAGGGCTCTGGACGCTGGAACGGCGGCGCCTGGAAGCGGAAAAGGCGCTCCAGATGAGTCATAGAGAACTGCAAGCAAAAACCGAAGACTTGGAGAAACACCGCGAACACCTTGCGGCAGCGGTCGAAGAACGGACAGCAGAATTGACCTCCGTCAATCAGCAACTTCAACAAGAAATCACGGAGTGCGAGCAAACGTACAAAGCACTTCACGAGAAGGAGCGCCAGCTTCGGCATCTCTCTTCGGAGCTCCTCACGGCCCAGGAGGCTGAACGGAAAAGAATCTCGGGAGAACTTCACGACGAACTCGGGGGAGAGTTGGCGGCCCTGAAAATGGGGATAGGCTACGTGGACAGGCGCCTGAGAGAGGACCAGATCGACCTGAGGGAAAGAAACTGCCGCAACTTTGAGATCGTGGATCAGATCATTGATAACGTCCACAGGATTTCCCGAAATTTAACCCCTTACCTGCTGGAGGATCTCGGCCTTTCCACCTCCCTTCGATCGTTGATCGATGGATTCCGGAAAGATTTTTCTCACATAAACACGTCCATCGACATCCCGGACATCGACCCTCTCTTTTCGCAGATCGCTCAGATCATCCTTTACCGGATTCTGCAGGAATCCCTTACCAACATAGGAAAACATTCCGGGGCCAAGAACGTCTCCGTGGTCATTGAAAGGCAGCAGGATGCGATCGACTTGATTGTGGAAGATGACGGAAAAGGGTTTGATGTCGAGGAGGTCTCCAGAAGAAATCCCATGAAAATGGGCCTGGGTTTAACCACGATGCGTGAGAGGGTACGGATGCTGGGCGGCGTCTTCTGCCCGTGGAGTCAAGAAGGAAATGGGACGCGACTGACATTCACGATCCCGGTGAAAAAGGAGGCTTCGTAATGGATACGTGCCGCGTTATCGTGGCCGATGATCACGCCTTGTTCCGCCAGGGTTTGAGAAGGCTTCTTGAGGAAGTGCCGGGTTTAGAGGTTGTGGGGGAAGCGGAGGACGGTTTCGGTCTTCTCCAACTCCTGAATAGAATAACTGCGGACATCGTCCTTTTGGACATCTCCATGCCGAATCTCCGGGGAATCGATGCCATACCAAAAATCAAGGCGATCCATCCCAGGATCAAAGTGTTGATCGTCACCATGCATGACGATAGGGATCTCCTCTATCGGGCTCTCTCAGCCGGTGTGGATGGATATTTTCTCAAGAAAGAGGTCGATCGGGAGCTCTTTTCCGCCATCGAAAAGATTTCTCAGGGACAGATATACATTTCTTCCGGAATTTCAAACCGAATTGGGGACGATTGGGGGCACATTCGCGAGGGACTTCAGAGGTCCCTTTTGACCGATCGGGAGAAAGAGGTTCTGCAACTCGTCGCAGATGGAAAATCGAACAAGGAGATCGCCGAGTCTCCTGTATATCAGCGTTCACACCGTGGAACGGCATCGCGCCAATATCATGGCCAAGTTGGACATTCACACAATGGCCGACCTGATTAAATACGCCATTCAAAGAAATTACGCCTGAGGATTGTAAGCGCCTACATGCTGTCCAAATTAACCGGAATTTCTCGATGGTGATGTTGATTTCATTACGGTTTTGAATCGACATTCGGCCCTGTTAGAACCAGGTTCACCACAGAGGCACAGAGGCCAGAGGAGTTTTTCAGATCCAATCGGGAGACGACGATTGGATCATAGGCTCCCTCCCTTCGGGGATCGAATCACCAAAACTACAATGACACTCTGAAGGGTTGAATTCATTTTTGCTTAAACAGGAATCCTTTTTGTTTGTCGGTACCTCCCGACAAACAAAAAACTAATCCACTCTGTCCCTCCGTGCCCTGTGGTGAAAAACCTATTTTGGACAAGAGTGAAGCGCCTATATAAAATGATCTCTGACAGCTAACCAGAAGATATTCGAGATTTCTCCCGATTGAGTCCCCTCCCCTTCATCCCCTTCCATCCGTTTTGTTTTCCCTCAGATCTCCCCGAAAGTGTGTTTTCACATTGCTTGCATCCCTTTGAAATCCCAATCCGAACCCACCGGCTACATGAATTTGACTATATAAAATGGCGAATTCCGGGAATTGATCCCCGACAGGCAGCCGAGTATTATTGACCTTGAGGGGAGCATTTTCCCTGGCCGGGATCGCGCTTACAAAGTCCGTCTGACCGGCGGTCCGGGCACAAACGGTAACAGCTTATGACTCTTCTTTTAAAGACGCTCAAAAAAGAGAACAGATCAAAGGAAGGAACTCGCCCTTGTCTCCTTATGCCGTTGTTATAGTCCAGGGACTCACTCTCTTCCGGGATGGGTTGAGAGAAATTCTTCGAACGATACCGGACGTCGAGGTGGTCGGAGCCTTCGGCAACGGCCGCGAACTGCGGAACGGTTTGAATCGGCTGAAGCCCGACCTGGTCATTACCGATATCAGCCTGCCGGTGATGGATGGGCCTGAAACCATCGGAGAGATTAAGAAGGACCATCCGGAGGTGAAGGTATTGATTCTGAGCACGCACCGGGAGATACCTTCTCTCGTCCAGGCGTTCAAAAATGGGGCTGACGGATATCTCTCGAAGGATGATCCGTCCGGCGAGCTTGTCAAGGCAGTGGAGACGGTTCGATGCGAGAAACTCTATCTTTCTCCGGTTTTCTCTAAAGAAATGGCCGGGGATTGGGCGAGAGGAAGCGTGGAAGGATCAGGATCCTCGAAACAGCCTCCCGCTCCTCAGCCACAAAAAGCAACGGATCCTGGAGTTGATTGCAGAGGGAAGAACAAGCAACGAGATTGCCGGCTTCTTAGGTCTCAGTATTCGAACCGTAGAACATCATCGCGAATCCATCAAAAAGAAATTGAATCTGAGCACAACGGCCGATCTGATCAGGTACGCCTTTAAGAAGGAATTCCTTTAACCCGGGTATCTTTGGTCCAAGGGGGGAAACATTCATGAACGCTTATCGCGTTTTGCTTGCCGATGGTCATGTGAACTTCCGGGAAAGTTTGAAGTGCGCTCTCTCGGGCATGAAAGATTGCGAGGTAACCGGAGAAGTGGGTGACGGCCTCGATCTCCTTATGGACCTGATGAAATTGAAAAAACTGGGCCCGCACATGATCATCCTCGATCTTTCCTTGCCGAACTTCCGGGGCGCTGAAGCGGTGGGTAAGATCAAAACGATCCTTCCCGATGTAAAGATCCTGATCATGAGTCCTGAGAAAGACAGGCAGTTCATCGACTACGCTCTCTCTGCGGGCGCCGAAGGCTACCTGGTCAAAACCGAGGCCGATCAGGAACTCTTTTCAGCCATAGAGAAGATCAGACAGGGAGGGGTTTACGTTCCCCCCTCGTTTTCAAGTTTCCCGAAGGGCTCTTTGTGAGTGGCCCTTCTGGCTGGGCCTTATTCTCTAATAAAGGAGGTGAGAAGGTTTCCATAAAGGGCAATGGCCCTTGCAGGGTAAGGATTTTCAGTTGAATTGCAGAGGAATAAAAAGATTCAAACCTAAATAGAAGGGGGAACTGAAATTCAATCCAAATGAGGAAGGAGGCGAGTCACGAACAAGTCCGTTAATGAGAAAATTAAAAAGTGCGGATAGGCCAATAAGTTCAAGATAGGAAAAGGAGGATCTTAAAATGAAGAAGAATGGGTTTCGAAAATCAGGTTCATTTTTAACTGTTCCAACCACACTTTTCATGATGCCTCTATTGGTCATGGTCTTTGTCGGAGGAGCGTTCTTGCCCGCCGTCTCATGGGCTGCACCCCCGGCCACTCTCCAGGGGGTCCCGGTCCCTGAACCCCCCGATCTTGCAACCTATGTTAAGGACAAGGCTGCTGCCATACGACTGGGCAAGGCCCTCTTCTGGGATATGCAGGTGGGTAGCGACGGCATCCAGGCCTGCGCATCGTGCCATTTCCAGGCCGGTGGAGACATCCGTCGCAAGAATCAACTCGATCCGGGGCTGCTTGCCAATGATTTCACCTACCAGTTCGGCGGCGCGAACTTCACGCTGGCGGCTGGCCATTTTCCAACGACCACGAATGATCCCGTAGGCTCTCAAGGCGTCTTCAGGAGAAATTTCAACGACGTCGTTCCCGGCAATGCCGTTGACGACTGCACAACCATTCCTGATCCCAATGGCTTCTCCGTTGGGGGTATCAATGTAAGGCGGGTGCCGCCGAGAAACACACCTCCGGCGGTCAATGCGGTATTCAACTTCGACAATTTCTGGGATGGCCGGGCCGACCACGTCTTTAACGGCGCAACCCCGAGGGGAGCAGGCGCCGCCGACACGCCCATCTTTCAGGTGATCGGAGGGGTCCCCACGCCGGTTACGATTGCAATATCGAATGCCAGTCTGGCTTCCCAGGCAACTGGCCCTGCCCGAAGCGACGTCGAAATGTCCTGTGCGGGCCGCACCTGGCCGGATATAGGAAAGAAGATGCTGAGTCTGGGGCCGCTGGCCAAGCAGAAGGTCTCTCCAACGGACAGCGTGCTCGGCGCCATTGCCGGGGCGACCACAGGATTGGCCCTACCCTACTCAGACCTCATTCAGCAGGCCTTTGTAAATACGTGGTGGGAATCTCCCACAACCGTCACCGTAGGGACCAAAACGTTTACGGTGATGGAAGCCAACTTCTCGCTTTTCTGGGGGCTTGCAATTCAGCTTTATGAGGCAACCCTGGTTTCTGACCAGACCCCCTTTGACCGTTTCGACGCAGGGGATAATACCGCCCTGAATGCTCAGCAGCAGCGCGGTCTTAACATCTTTAGTGGCAAGGGCGGCTGCTCCAGCAGCAATTGCCACGTCGGGTTCCTCTTCTCTTCGGCATCAGAGCCGGATATCACCAAGAGTTTTCGCCACATCGGTGTCAGACCGATCTCGGACGATCCGGGGGCCGGACCGATATTCGGAGACATTGACATTACAAGATTCAATGGGGCGTTTAAGGTCCCGGCGCTTCGAAACGTGGAGTTGAACGGTCCCTATTTCCACAATGGCGGGAAAGCCACCCTGGCGCAGCTGATCGAATTTTATGACAACGGAGGTGATTTCGCCAACACGGAAATTAAACCTCTCAACCTCACCGCCGACGAGAAACTTGACCTGGAGGCCTTCTTAAAGGCCCTGACCGACGAGCGCGTCCGCCAGGAGCAGGCGCCATTCGACCATCCCCAGATTTTTCTGCCCAACGGGGAAAAGGGAAACAATTCGACCCTTGCCTGTATCGATGGGCTGAATGCCTGCGATGATCTTCTTGAACTTCCCGCCGTTGGGGCTGGCGGCCGGCCCGCTGCCGGACTGCCTCTTCTGCAGGCCTTTCTTGCCGGACCCCTTGGAAACCCGGGACCGGGCGATTGCAATGGTAACGGTTCGGTGGAGATCAATGAAGTGCAGCAAGTGGTCAACGAATTTCTGGGAATATCTACGCAGCAACCGCTCTGCGGCGACGTAAACGGAAATGGCCTGGTTCCGATTAATGAGATTCAGACAATCATCAATAGTTATTTGGGAGTTTGATGAGCGGGTCCTGTTTCAGAGCCCTTTTTGAAGCGCCGCAGGGGCAATTCACGAATTGCCCCTGCGGAGGCTTTACCGCTCAGACGGGAGATAAGTCATGAGAAGGAGAGTCTTATTCTTTGTCTCCATATCTTTGATCGGCTTCTCGCTCTGCTCATCCTCTTGGGCTGGGATAGACAAGAGAATGGAACTGAGGCTAAAAGACGGACGGGTGAGCGCTGACCTTCAGAACGCCACCCTCGGAGAAGTTGCAGCGGAAATCGGAAGAAGCTGGGGAATTCGTGTCGAGACCTACGGACAGGTGGACACGAGCCGGTTGATTTCGACAAAATTCGAAAATACTTCCCCTGTTGACTCACTCCACCGTCTCCTTCGAGGGGTTAATTTTCTTTATATTCCGGATGAAAGACTCTGCCTTCTGGGATCTGGCGAACATTCATCTCAAAATGGATCAGGAGCGGATGTCGTCTCTGTATCCTCTCCTCAGAACTTTCCAACGGCAGGACAATCGCTCGCGTCTGGCGAGATGAAGAAACCGGAGGCGGTAGAACAGCCTCAGGCGCAGGGTGTCTCCGCAGCAGCGGAGAGAATCAGGAAAGAGGTTATAACCTCCTCAACCCCCTCCGTCATTAGAAAGACAGAGCTATCTACAGGGGAAACGACTCAGACCGCTGCATCGCAGACTTCCGGTGACGTGAATCAAAGCTCAAATTCGTCAAACGCCAATTCGACAAGTAACAATGCGAGCGCTCCGTTCACTGCGCCGATCGTCTTCGAAAGCAACGGGCAGGCCGTTTCAGGCCTGTCGAGTGATATCACCTATGATCCCAATCTCCTGACCAACCCAAAGGTGACCCTTGGGGAGGTCGCAAAGCAAGCAGGGAAAGACGTTATTTACAATGAATCAAGCCCCGGGCATTTGAAAGTGGGCGTCATCGGTTTGAACAATAACAGCATTCCTGATGGGACAGTGGCCCAGATCACCTTCGATGTGGTGAGGGCGGGGCAGATCTCCTGGAGCAACCAGCCGACAGCCTCTGATCCTCAAGGGAATACGGTCACCGTGACCTTCAAGGATGGCAAAATCACACCTGTGAAGAAATGAGATCGATGTTGTTGGAACACGAATGGGAGGAGTGGACAATGAAAAAAGAGAAACTGAAACTCATTTTCAAGACATGTGCATGGCTGCTTTTTCTGTCCTTTTTGGCGATGCCATGCTTAGCCTTTGCGGTCCGTCTTGACCTTGGCGCGGCCTCCGGAGTTCCCGGAGGCGACGTGACCATTCCCATCACCCTCAACTACGAAGGGGCGGCGGCGAACATCTCCGCCACTTCGAATGACATCGGGTTTGACACCGCTTTGCTGGAGAACCCGAGAGCCGTGATCGGACCTGCCGGGACAACCGCGGGAAAAAACGTTGCCGTCAGCAGCCCTTCGCCAGGCGTATTCAGGGTGGGTGTTTTCGGGTTGAATCAGAATATCATCCAGAATGGTGAAGTCGCTTCTGTAACTTTTACAGTAAAAGCAGGAGTTGCTCCGGGGGCTGTGACGCTATCTAATTCTCCAGGCGCCGCGGATCCGGCTGGGGCTCCCGTCACCGTAGGGGGCTCCACGGGTTCGATCAATGTCACCGGCGCTGCCAGTGTGATTCGTCTCGATCTGGGATCTGGGACCGGAGCAGCAGGAACGGATGTAACGATTTCCATTACCCTCAACTACGGCGGAGCCGCACCGAACATCTCCGCTACTTCGAATGACATCGGTTTCGATACAGCTCTACTGGAGAACCCGAGAGCGACTATCGGACCTGTCGGAACAGCCGCGCAGAAGGTCATTGTCGGTAGCAGCCCTCTGGCAGGCGTGTTTAGGGTGGGTGTTTTCGGATTGAATCAGAATATCCTCCAGGATGGCATTGTCGCTCTGGTCACCTTCAGGGTGAAGGCAGGGGCTTCTCTGGGGACGATGACGCTAACGAATTCTACCGCCGCCACTGCTCCGAACGGGATTCCCATAACCGTGCAGGGAGTCTCAGGTTCGATTAATGTCACCGGCGCAGCCGGTGCGATTCATCTCGATCTGGGATCAGGAACCGGAGCAGTAGGAACGGATGTAACCATTCCCATTACCCTCAACTATGGAGGGGCGGCACCGAACATCTCCGCCACTTCGAATGATGTCGGGTTTGACACTGCTTTGCTGGAGAACCCGAGGGCAACCCTTGGACCTGCCGGCACAGCCGCGGGAAAAGACATTGTCGTCAACAGTCCTTCGGCAGGCGTGTTCAGGGTAGGTGTTCTTGGAATCAATCAGAATATCGTTCAGGAAGGCACTGTGGCTTTTGTCACTTTTACGGTGAAGGCAGGGGTTTCCCCGGGGAATATTGCGCTAACCAATACCCCCGGCGCCGCCGATCCGGCCGGGAATCCCATCACGGTAGCGGGAGTCGCGGGTTCGATCGATGTCACCGGCCCAACCGGTGTGATTCGTCTCGATCTGGGATCAGGAACCGGAGCAGCAGGAACGGATGTAACCATTCCCATTACCCTCAACTACGGAGGGGCGGCGCCGAACATCTCCGCCACTTCGAATGATATCGGGTTTGATACCGCTCTGCTGGAAAACCCCAGGGCGGCCATTGGACCTGCCGGGACAGCAGCGGCAAAGAACGTTGTCGCTAACAATCTTTCGGCAGGCGTGTTCAGGGTAGGTGTTCTTGGAATCAACCAGAATATCATCCAGGATGGCATTGTCGCTAATGTCACATTTACGGTCAAGGCAGGGGTTTCCCCGGGAAATATTACATTAACCAATACCCCCGGCGCCGCCGATGCGGCCGGGAATCCCGTCACGGTAGCGGGAGTCGCGGGTTCGATCAATGTTGCTACCGCGGTGGGACCAAATATTTCCAGCTTGCCGGCCTCAAAGGATTTCGGTCTGATAAACTCGGGAGTCAATCCGGGGCTCAGATCTTTGAGATTTCCAACACCGGCAATGCGGACCTCTCCATCGGCGGGACAGTCCCCCTTTCGGGAACGAATGCGTCTGACTTCAAATTATTGAATGACGGCTGCTCTGGAAAGACCCTTCTCCCGGCAGGGAAGTGCACGGTGAAGGTCGCTTTTTTGCCCGCCTCAGAGGGGCCGAAACAGGCGAATATTTCCGTTTCCTCAAATGACCCCGATCACTCCAACCCTGCAAATTGCGCTCACTGGAGGAGGGACGTTACAGGGTGAGTTTAATGATTGCGGTGATGATTACTGGGCAGCGGACTTTATTAATACCCTGAAATACAGTGGCATTGCCGCCGGGTGCGGAGGAGGAGATTTTTGCCCGGAGAGCCCTGTAACAAGACAGGAGATGGCGGTTTTTATCGTCAGCGCCATGGGAGAGACAGGGTCAACAGCGGCCGCGAATGCCTATTTCGATGACGTCGCCGCTGCCTGGGCCCCGTTCATCAACAAGATGAGCGAGCTCGGGATTACAGCCGGTTGCGGCGCAAAGGCCTTCTGCCCTAATGATCTTCTCACCAGGGAACAGATGGCCGTCTTCGTTATAACAGCGATGGGCGAGACAGGTTCAACCGCTGCGTTTAATGCCGATTTTGATGACATTACGGATGATGGGTATGCGCCCTTCGTTAACCGGATGAATGAGCTGGGCATTACCGGCGGATGCGGAGGCAGGTCATACTGCCCCGACAATTCCACCAATAGGGCCATGATGGCCGTATTTCTTGGAAAAGGGTTCCTGGGGATGTAACACAGGGCCTTTTCGGTAGAAGATCGTATTTCGTTTCCACAGACCAGGAGGCAGCCCTCGCTGCCAGGGTTTTTCTCAGTATCCCTTAACCGACTCGAACTCGGGCGAATCTCCCTGTGTGACAGGGGGCATTCGCCCGAGTTGTTCCAACAATCATGAATCCTGTTCGGGAATCTGAGATTCCGGAAAGGTATGAAAAACAGATGAAATGGAGTGCCAGAGTAATTCCTTATCTTTCCTTCCTGATCCTCTTACTGATGGCATGGCCTGCCGGGGCCGTCCGGCTGGATCTCGGTCTTGTCTCCGGACTCTCAGGGGCAGACGTAACAATCCCCATTACCCTCACCTATGAGGGTGCGACCCCGAATATCTCTGCCACATCCAGTGATATCGGATTCGATGCCGCGGTGTTGGCCAATCCAAGAGCGGTCATCGGACCGGCCGGCACTGTTGCAGTAAAGAATGTTGTCGTCAGCAGTCCTTTAGCCGGCCTGTTCAGGGTTGCACTGATCGGACTGAACCAGAATATCCTCCAGGATGGTATTGTCGTCTTTGTCACATTTACGGTGAACGCAGGGGTTCCCCCGGGGACTATAACTCTAACCAATACTCCCAGCGCCACCGATCCGGCCGGGAATCCCGTAGTTGTTCTGGGAAGCCCCGGTACGATTCAGCTGCCGCTCTTTGGTGATGTGCCTGCCGGGCATCCGATGTTCAATCATATCATGGCTCTCTTCAATTCCGGGATCAGCGGAGGCTGCTCAACCGCTCCAGCCCTTTTCTGCCCCGATGCGGCTGTGACAAGGGCCCAGATGGCGGTTTTCATCGTCACCTCCCTCGGGAGGCCGTCGAATGTGTGCTCAGGAGCGGCCTTCACCGATGTGAATGCCGCGTCGGTGGGCGATGCTGTCTGCGGATTTATCGAGCGACTCGCCGCCGACGGGATTACCGGAGGGTGCGGAAGCGGAAGGTATTGCCCCAATGCTCCCGTCACCCGGGGAGAGATGGCGGTATTTATTGAAAGCGCGCTTGGAAATCCTCCCAATGTGGCCACAGGTCGGTTTACCGATGTGCCGGCGGATCACCCTTTCTGCGGATTCGTCGAGCGTCTCACCGATGACGGCATTACAGCCGGCTGCGGGGCCGGAAAATATTGTGTCGATGATCCCATCACCCGCGCCCAGATGGCGGTATTTCTCGTTGCAGCACCGACGCCTCTTAATCCGTAGGGGGAACATCTGAAAAGATGGACGAAAAGAAGCAGGGCCATTTCCGGTCCTGCTTCTTTTGTTCCAGTATTCGCAACATTCCCTCAATTCCCTCTCAACCCAGTTTTTGTAATCCATCGCACCTCCTTTATCATAGGACCTCATGAAGGCCGTTGTATTAGAACATTGCCACCATGATTAAGAATGCAAAAATACAGTATTCCCCCCATTGACGATCCGCGTGGCTTTTGTGAGCATAGTATATGAGCATTCAGGTTCTTCTCCGCTCAATCGAGGCAATATGCCTGACGGTTTCGACTGGCCTGACAAAGAAGACAAACAAAATCAGTGGGATAAGCGGAGGCATTTTTTTGCATCCTCGGAACCGGCGAGCCTCGCCTTTTAGGGCGGAGAGGTTCACCTCAAGAATGAAAAGAATATGAAAGCACAACTTCTTGCTAACCTGAAAAACTTTCGTCGATGGCAATGGATGCCGATTTCTGTTTTTGTCTTGGGCATCTTTTCAATCGGACTCCTCCTGTGGGTAAACCACATCAGCGAAATGGAATGGAGGGATTCAGAACTGAGCAATGCCCTCGCGGACATTCAGAATATCACCTCGTCATCTCATCTCTGGTTCGAAGAATTGATTACCGGAGATGATACCGTAGATATCCAGAAAGTCAAGGATGGCATAGACCTTGCCATTAGCCTGGCCGAGGGGGTCCTGAATGGCGGGAGGTCCGAGCATGGCACGATTTTGAAGCCGATCACGGATCCCAAATCGCGAAGCAGGGCAGCGGAAATTAAGTCGTTGCTCGTCAAATTTAAGGGGATTGCGCTTCAGCGCCTTCAGGTCCCGGCAACATCCGGAATCGGGTCAGCCTTGGATCAGGAGTTTGATGACGTGTTCAAGGAGTTTCAGGCCAAGGCGGACGCATTGGAAATGACGATGGAGATGGCCCAGATTGAGGCGAAGGCCAGCTGGAGGCACGCCTTCCTGGGGATCCTTCTTACATGGGCGTTTGTGGTATTGGTCGCAACCATTGGGCTCTGGAATCGGGAGGCACGGCGCAAAGTTGCAGAGAAAGCACTTCACAACGCCAACGAACAGCTGCAGTCCCAGACCGCAGAGCTGGAGAAACACAAGGAGAATCTGGAGGATTTAGTCGAAAAGCGCACCATGGATCTGGTCACTGCCAACTTACAGCTTCAGGAGGAGATCACCGAACGGAAGGAAGCTGAGAAATCCTTGAGGGCGAGCGAAACCCGATTCAGGACCTTAGTCGAGCATCTTCCTCAAAAAATATGTCTGAAGGACAGGCAATGTGTCTATCTCTACTGCAACGACAACTATGCCCGGGATCTCAGTGCCAGACCTGATGATATTACAGGAAAGACCGATTATGATTTTTTCCCCAGGGAACTGGCCGACGAGCAGATCGCTGAAGACAAAAAAATTCTTGGGCTGGGGAAAATAGTCGAAAACGAAGGAAGATATTTCAACAACGGGCAAGAGGCGGTGGTTCAAGAAATCAAATTGCCGATTAAGAACGAAAAGGGAGAAATCGCAGGTATCCTGAGTGTATTCTGGGATATCACGGAAAAAATAAGGCTGGAGTCCATTGCCGAGGCTGCAAACCTGATGGAAAACATCGGCTATATTTTTTCTGGAATCCGGCATGAACTCGGTAATCCCATCAATTCGATAAAGATGACGCTGGGGATCCTTGCAAATAAGATTGAGACCTCCCCCAGAGAGACCGTAAAGAAGTATATCGAGTGGGCCGCCACGGAGGTATCCAGGGTGGAATATCTGCTGAAGGCCCTGAAGAACTTTAATATGTACGAAACTCCGGAACTTCAGAATGTTCGCATGGACGCCTTCATGGATAGGTTTCTTTCACTCGTCGCCGGCGATTTTGAGGAAAAAGGAATTGGGATCGAGAGCCTTGTTCATCCTGGGGCAGAATGGGGATACATTGACCCCAGGGCGCTTCAACAGGTGATGTTCAACATTATGAGCAATGCTTCGGAAGCGCTCGCGGGAAGGGAAAATCCGAGAATTGTGATCGACCTGTTGAAAGCCGATGACGCCATAAAGATTAACGATAGCCGACAACGGCGCTGGAATGTCCGAAGAACAAAAGAAAGACCTCTTTAAGCCTTTCCGCACAACCAAAACCGGAGGCACCGGGCTCGGCCTGGTCATTGCCAGGAAGATGTTGACCGGGATGAATAGCGCCATCGAGATACAAAGCAGGAAAGATGAGGGAACAACCGTAAACATATCCCTCCCCGAAGGAAAAGGAATAATGAGTGAATGAGTGAATAAGTTAATGGGTTATTGAAAACCCCTATTACTAATCGGTCCATAATTGAGAAGACATATTTCTCACCGTTCACCCTGAGCTTGTCGAAGGGCGAAGTACCACGCCGTTCATGCTTCGACGCGCTCAGCACGAACGGCTTATTTTCGGTGTCCATACAATTATGGACTCCTTAGTAATTCATTTCCTTATTAACTCATTCACTCTTTATCATTGGGATACGTTAATGCGCAGTAATACAAAAACGCTCCTTGTCATTGACGACGATGAAATCTTTTGCGATGTTGTCAACGACTACTTCGCCGGCAAGACGGTGGAGGTCCTCTTAGCTCATTCAGGAACGCAAGGGATTGCGCTTTGCTCACAAAAAAAAGTGGATGTCGTGCTGCTTGACCAGAAACTTCCGGATGTGGAAGGTCATACCCTCTGCCCTTCCATCCTCAAGCATAACGATCAAACCAAAATCATCTTCATTACCGCCCACCCCAGTTTCGAAAGTGCCGTCAAAGCCATCCGGTCCGGGGCTTATGATTACCTTTCCAAGCCCTTCGAGCTGGAAGAATTGAATTTAGCCGTCGAGAAAGCCTTCAGGACCATCCATCTGGAGAAGGCCGAGCAGATCCAGAACTACAAGACCGACAGGGATAGCGAACAGACGGTCATCGTTGGCGGCAACGGGGGATTGGCTGAGACGATGAGCATGGTGGATCTCGCAGCCTCCGTCGAATCACCCGTACTGATTACGGGCGAAACAGGGACGGGTAAGAACATCCTTGCTGGAGCAATTCACTATAGGAGTTCCGCCCAGAGGGCCGCTTTCATCTCGATCAACTGTGCCGCACTCCCTGAGAACCTGATTGAAGCCGAGTTATTCGGTTACGAGAAAGGCGCCTTCACAGGCGCGGTAACAGCCAGGAAAGGGATCTTTGAGATGGCTGAAGGCGGGACCCTTTTGCTCGATGAGATCGGAGAGATCCCCCTTCATCTTCAGTCAAAGCTCCTCAGTGTTCTCGAGGAAAAAAAGATAAGGAGGCTCGGGGGGGAGTCCATAAAGCCTGTGGAAGTCCGTATTATCGCCTCCACCAGTCTTCCCCTGGAGAGTATGATAGGGGACTCTTTTCGAAAAGACCTTTATTACCGGCTTAACGTCGTTCGAATACATGTTCCTCCGTTGAGGGAAAGGCGCGGCGACATTCCTGAGTTATGCGAATATCTGCTCAGAAAAATGGCCGGGGGGAATGTGGTCCGGATCGCGGACTCCGAAATCGCAAAACTGAAAGCATATGACTGGCCCGGCAATGTCAGGGAACTGAAGAATGTTCTGGAGAGGGCCTTTATCCTTCAGAAGGACCCTTTTCTCCGGCCTTCGGAATTTCTGCCGGTAAGGAGTGTCAATTCGAAGAACAGTACCGATCACCCTGAGCCTGCCGAAGGGTCCTTACCTTTTTCCACGTTACCGGCAGATGGACTCATCCCCCTCATGGAAATGGAAAAGAATTACATTAGACACGCTCTCGGCAATCTTTCCCACAACTACACCCAAACGGCCAAGTCCCTCGGAATATCTCTGTCCACCCTCAAACGAAAGGTCAAGGAATACGGTCTGAAATGAATGCCGGAATAGTGGAATGTTGGAATGTTGGGTAGGACCAGGTAACCCAAACCCCCGATTCCCTCTCGCTCCATTTTTCTGCTCTTTTTCTTTTCCCATTATTCCATCCTTCCAACATTCCATTCTTCCAGAGTTGTCCTCCCATTCAAAATGAGCTACCAGCCCAAAACGACCCACCTATAATGAGCCACTTCTCAATCCTCTTGTCAGTCACCTCTTCATAACTCGCTCAGTCTTTCAGGTCCGGTTCGTCACTCTTAACCCGCCAACATTTCTATTGTTTTTTTGTTCCCACGCTATGCGCTTTGCGCTATGCGCTTTGCGCTTTTATGCCAGCGGCATCGTTATTGCTCTATCTCCTTCCCGAAAGGAGTCCCATCATCAAAAAGATCTTGATTGTGGACGATGAAAAGATATTTCTCCTCAGTCTCCTGGAAGGCCTCTCCGATGGCTTGGGGACCGTGAATCAGCATTATCACATTCCTAACCGCCGGAAACGGAGAGAAGGCATTGAAGGCTCTTGAATCGGAATCTGTCGATCTCGTCGTCACCGACCTTAAGATGCCGGTGATGGACGGATTTGAGTTTTTATCACGCATGCGAAAAACCTATCCCGATATCCCTGTCATCGTCATCTCCGCCTTTATCAACTCCGAGGCGGAAAGAAAGCTTTCTTCTCTGGGTGTATCTCATTATTTTGAGAAACCCTTTGATCTGGAGGATCTGGTGAATTGGATTCAGAAACCCCGTGAATGAGACCCTTATGGACATAAGAAATAACGCAGCGTGAAAGGAGGTGTTTGCAGGAGGGAAATCTTGGTCGAGTTTGGATATTCATGCGCATTCTTTAGTCTACTTATCTATACCAATGACAAAAGGAGGACAAAATGAAAACGGTAAAGTTAAGAATTCCCGGCGTGGCCCTATTAGCGGCCCTGGCGATGGTAGTGCTCTTCAGTTTCGGATCCATGTCGGAAGCCGCTTTGCAGGCCGTCAGTCCCACACTTGACCCGGTAAATGGCTTTCCGATCTGGTATCAGGACACCAATGGATTGCAGTTGGAGCTCTGCACCGACCCGGTAAATTGCATCGTCACTCCGGTCATTCCGACCATTCCCTTTTCCGTAACGGTTGGCTTCGGAGATGAGATGTTCTACTTCATTGCAGATGCGCTGATGGACGTGGGACCGCAGGTTGCCGGCGGTCCGACAGGCCCGGCCAAGTTCAGGGCCGCCCTTGAAGGCGCCTTTAACGGCACGACCGCTCTTATGGCTCCCGGAGAACAGATCGTCTTCACGCGGCTCAACTTGCAGGCCATCAGGCCGCCGAATCCGGCTCTCTGCACCGCTGCCAATCTCTCAGGCTGCGTCCTTGCTCCGAGCACAACGTACACCGTCACCCACCCTTACGGCGCCTTTACCTTCACGACAGATGCGAACGGCGGCACGGCGTTTGTGAGGTCCGAAGACCTGGGTGGTTGTGTCGTGGCCGGATTTCCCTGCGACTTCGCCATCTTCCTTCCAACCCCTACGACGAATTTCGGGCCATTTCTGACAGCAGTCGCCCCTCCAGCCCCGGCAGGTTTTATCGGAAATGGGTTGATTGACCAGACAGTGACCGGTAGCCCTCTCGGGACAAACTTTTTCAGGATAGATGGACCGAATGCGGGAGGTCCTGGCATTGACTTCGTCCAGACCAGTCTTTTCAACCTCGCGGGACAGGTAGCTGCCTTCAATCTCGACGTTACGCTGGCGGGCAACGGGACGGGGACAGTGACAAGCACTCCCGCCGGGATCGACTGCGGCATTGCATGCAACGCGCCCTTCGCCCCTATTTCGTTAGTGACACTGACGTTCGCGCCTTCCGCAACGTCGGTCTTCTACGGGCACCCCGACAGGCTGTGATGCGGGATCGTTCCTTGCCGGTCCTCGCCGCGACATGCACGGTAACGATGAACGCAAACACTGCCGTCACCGCCACGTTTAATGAGGCGAAGAATATCACGGCAGCGCCGGCAGCCATCGACCTTGGTGCTATTAACGTGGGAAGCACGGTACTCCGGACGATCAATGTTTCCAACACGGGCGCAACGACGAATCTGCCTGTTAGGTGCGGTCACTCTCGCGCCGGCCACAGATTTTACGATACTTACCGACACCTGCTCGAACGCGAGCCTCGCTCCTGCAGCAACCTGTTTGGTTGAGGTAATGTACGTAAAGGCCGCGATCGGCGCAAGCAACGCCACCCTGGCCATTCCGTCCGACGATCCGGACACCGCGACGATGAATGTGGCGTTGTCGGCCACCGGGAGTCTCGTGCCAGCCTTCACCGACGTGCCTGCCGGGGCCTTTGCGGAGGACTTCATCAACACCCTCTTCTATAACGGAATCTCCGGCGGATGCGGAGGCACCAATTACTGCCCCGATAACACCATCACCCGTGGGAGATGGCTGTCTTTCTCGAGACATCCCTCGGAGTGGCTGTTGCGCCCGTCTGCGCCGGGACCATCTTTTCCGATGTGACTGCAACATCCGTGGGAGCCGGCTTCTGCGGGTATATCGAAAAACTCGCCGCTGACGGAATAACGGGCGGCTGCGGAGGCAGCAATTTCTGTCCCAATGCCCCTGTCACCCGCGGTCAGATGGCGGTCTTTATTGAGGCAGCCCTCAACAATCCGGCCAACGCGTGCGCGGGCACAGTTTACGGATGCCACGGGAGCCCTCGTGGGAGCCGCTGCCTGCGGGTTCATCGAAAAGCTTGCGCAGGACGGAATCACGGGAGGGTGCACGGCCACCACCTTTTGCCCCAATGACCCTGTCACCCGTGCCCAGATGGCTGTATTTCTCGTTGCCGCACCGGCGCCGATGAAACCCTGAGCGAAGCTCTCCGCCTTAAGGACTGTGTCGCAATTCCGTTCATGGTTCGACAAGCTCACCACGAACGGAAATGGGCACTTTAAAATTCAAGTCTGAGCCGTTCGTCCTGAGCGTGTCGAAGGGCGGACGGCGAATTAAGACACGGTCTCTAAAGGGCGGGGGAATTCACTTGTGAGACATACGACGAAAGCGGAAAGACCTGCGTTCTCTTTAGAGAACGCGGGTCTTTTTTTAACCGGAAATCTTTTGCTCCTGAATTTCCTTCCCTGCAGCAGAACAACTATGATAAAGTGTTAGAAAAATTAAAAGGAGTGGTGGATGAAGACCATCATCGAGCCTTTCAAGATCAAGACGGTTGAACCCATCCGCTTCACGACTCGGGAGGAACGGGAGCGGGTCCTCACAGAAGCGGGATACAATCTTTTCAACATTCACTCCGATGATGTGCTGATCGATCTGCTGACCGACAGCGGTACGGCAGCCATGAGCGCCAAACAGTGGGCGGGAATCATGGAGGGGGACGAGGCCTATGCCGGCTCCAGGAGCTTTTACCGTTTCGAGCGGGTCGTCAAAGAGATCACCCGGTTCCGGCACATCATTCCGACTCACCAGGGCAGGGCGGCGGAAAGAATTCTGTTCGGTATCGTCGGAGGGGAGGGAAAGACCATCCCGAACAATACCCACTTCGATACCACCCGGGCGAATATCGAGATGAGCGGTGCTGAGGCGGTCGATCTCCCGGTTCCGGAAGGACGCATCCCGTCCCTCGTGGCGGACTTCAAGGGGAATATGGATGTGAAGGCCCTTGAGACCTTGATTCAACAGGTGGGCCCCGGTCACATCCCGCTCTGTATGCTCACCGTCACAAACAATTCAAACGGCGGGCAGCCCGTATCCATGGAGAATATCCGGAAGACGGCGGATCTGTGCCGTGCCCACGGCATTCCTCTATTCCTGGATGCCTGCCGGTTTGCTGAAAATGCGTACTTCATCAAATTAAGGGAACCCGGTTACAAAGACAAGTCGGTCACGGAAATCGTCAGGGAAATGTTCTCCTATGCGGATGGGTGCACCATGAGTGCCAAGAAGGACGCCCTGGTGAATATCGGCGGTTTTCTGGCAGTCAATGACGACGGGCTCGCGCAGAAGGCCCGGAACATCCTGGTCGTCACCGAGGGTTTCCCGACCTACGGGGGCCTTGCCGGCCATGACCTGGAAGCCATTGCTCAGGGATTGGAGGAGATCCTCGACGAACACTATCTGAAATACCGGATTCGAATGGTTGCCTATGCCGGGAACCATCTGACCCGCGGGGGTGTCCCCATCGTGCAGCCACCGGGCGGACACGCCATCTACATCGATGCAAAAGCGTTGCTTCCGCACATTCCCGCCCATCAATACCCGGGACAGGCCCTGGCCTGTGAGATTTATCTTCAGGGAGGGATTCGGACCTGTGAGATCGGGAGCGTGATGTTCGGCAAGACAGACCCGGACAGCGGTGAATTCAAGGCGGCCGGGATGGAACTGGTACGATTGGCCTTCCCGAGAAGGGTCTACACTCAGAGCCACATGGACTATGTCCTGGAGTGTATCGGAGAGATATTCGAAAAGAGGGGTACGTTGAGGGGGATGAAAATCGTCTGGGAACCTGAGATGCTAAGACACTTCACAGCCCGTTTCGAACCGCTATGAATACGAAAATCCGAAATCCGAAGCACATTCGTATAACCTTTATTTCTGCAAACTCTTTTCGTTTCCAATCAATTCTAATAATTCAAGATGGTCCTGGATCAGAACACCGTTGGAGATCTCTGGATTCTTATACGCAATAAAATGAACCCCTGCGGACTCCGCGGTTTTCTTATCCACCTCGGAATCTCCTACGAAGACCACGTGATCCTTGTTCAGATGTAGGGTGCTGACGATCTTCTCGATCGATTCCGGATGGGGCTTTGGGTTCTTCACATCAAGGGCTGTGACGACCATATCGAAGTAGGGCCAGAGATCGAATCGTTCCATGATGAATTTCATGGAGGTCGTTCTGTTGGTGTTCACCGCCCGGAGCTTCCCTCTTTCCTTCAGGGTCTGAAGCGCTGCGAGCAGATGGGGCTCCATTTTCAAATACTGGATGTACTCCCTCAGATCGATCTGTTTCAGGAGTTCAAGCCCCTTCTTCTCCAGACCCGCATCCTCCCCTGCAAGACACCGGATGGATTCAAAAACCGTATGGCTGTGAACATACTTCAGCTCTTGATCGTTCAATGGAGATCTGCCAAGCCGAGTGCAGAGGTCATTGTACAACCTCCCGTTCGCCTCCAGGGAATCAAAGAGAACCCCGTCACAATCATAAATCACACACTCGTATCTTCCAATCTTCCGTTTGAGGACCCATAAGTTTCTATCCTTTTGCTATATGCTAAAAACATATTCTTTCCCGGGCTGATCAAAAATACCCAGATGCAAGGCGCCCGAAATCCTGAGGAATGAGGCACCTTAAGGTACCGTACGGATGGTACCTTAAGGTACCGCAATGACGAAGGGTGAGGGCAACGCCGCAGATGGGTGTTTTTCATCAGCCCGTTATAGCGCCGTTGGGCGCCTCATCGGCATCAATCCTTCCCTCATCTCCCCATCGATATAGTGAAAGACCTCTGTCTTCCCGTTTTTCCCGATGGCGTAAAGCGTGTCGTTCGTCTGCTCAAAATTCGGCGCCTCTTCGGGAGGGTACTCCAGGAGCATCCCGATGAGAAGCCGGTTGACCACCCGGTGGCCCACAACCAGAATTTCCTGGTCCTGGTGCTGGATCAGAATTCTTCTATAAAAAGGGACAATCCGATTGGCCACATCCGTATAATTCTCAGCTCCGGGGATCCGGTAAACCCACCGGTCATTCTTGAATCTCTCCCACTCCCTCCGGACGTCCTCATCCGGGTTCAGAAGCATCTTTCCCTCCAGAATTCCGAAACCGATCTCATCCAATTCCGGTTGTCTCCGGATCGTGAGGTTGAAATATCTCGCGGTCGGTTCGGCCGTCGCGATCGAACGCTGAAGCGTACTCGTGTAGATGGCTGCAAGGGAGTGACTCTTGAGATGTCCGAGCAACCCCAGGCTCTGCTCGTAACCCTTCGGACTCAATCCCGGATCGCTTCGTCCCTGGATTCTCCCCTCCGCATTCCAGGTCGTCTCGCCGTGTCGTGCGACAAAGATCTTAATCAATGATGAATTCTCCTTTGCCTGCCGCAATCCCTTCCCGCCGGCAGGCAAACACCCTCGGGAGAATCGTCCTTCCTCGAGACTTTCACATGCTTTTGAATGCGTTATCGCAGGCCTCGATGGTTCGGTCCAGGTCCTTCTGCGTATGGGCCAGAGATAAGAACCATGCCTCGAACTGGGACGGGGGAAGATAGATCCCTTCGTTCAGCATTTCGATAAAGAACTGGGCGAACCGTTTCGTGTCGCTCATTTTGGCTGTGCGGTAATCCTTCACCGGACCTTCGGTGAAGAAGAGGGTCAACACCCCTGTCGCCTGGTTCACGCAAACGGGAATTCCTCTCTCTTCAGCGCGATCCACGATCTTCTCGGCCAGATAGGAAGTTTTCTTCCTCAGTTCCTCATAGACCTTCTTGGACCTCAACAGGTCCAGGGTTTCAATCCCCGCGGTCATCGCCAGGGGGTTGCCGGAAAGGGTCCCTGCCTGATAGACTCCGCCGAGGGGGGCGACCTTTTCCATGATGGCCCTCTTCCCCCCATAGGCGCCCACGGGAAGACCGCCGCCGATGACCTTACCCAGGCAGGTCATGTCGGCCTTAATCCTGTAGAGTTCCTGCGCTCCGCCATAGGCTGCACGAAATCCTGTGATCACCTCATCGAAAAGGAGAATGATGCCGTGCAGACTGCAAATCTCCCTCAACCCTTCCAAAAATCCTTTCTCCGGAAGAACCACCCCCATGTTCCCGGCAATCGGCTCCACAAGAATGCAGGCGATCTGGCCCGGAGACTGTTTGACAAGGGTCTTCACCCCTTCGAGATCGTTGTAGGCGGCTGTCAGGGTATGCTTCGCCAGGTCCTCCGGAATTCCCAGGCTGTCGGGAATCCCGAACGTTGCGAGCCCCTGACCCCGCCTTGACCAGGAGACTGTCGCCGTGGCCGTGATAACATCCTTCAAACTTGAGGATCTTGTTCCTTCCGGTGTAACCTCTGGCAACCCGGATGGCACTCATGACAGCTTCCGTTCCGGAGCTGACCATCCTCACCAGTTCCATGGAGGGAAACGCCTTCTTCACCCGAAGCGCCAGTTCGACCTCCAGGGCGGTCGGGGCACCGAAACTCGTTCCTCTCGGAGCAGCCTTTCTTAGCGCTGCAATCACCTTCGGATGGGCATGTCCGAGGATCATGGGGCCCCAGGATCCTACGTAATCAATGAGTTCGTTCCCATCTGCATCCCAGACCCTGGCCCCTTTGGCCCGATCGATGAAAAGCGGCGGAATGCCGATCGCCTTGAAGGCCCGGACCGGGCTGTTCACCCCTCCCGGAATGACTTCGAGCGCCCTGTGGTAAAGAGTAATCGACTTTTTTCTTCCCATCTCGTGTCCTCCAGATTTCCTGCAGTGGGTCTTCTTCAAAACCAAGGCCTTCGAGAAAATCCGGCTCATCCTCTCGAATTATTATCATTAATAGTATTTCCTGCTCCAATTTTCAACAGTCTCCTGTCTCAGACGCTGAGGGTCCGGGCTTGGCAAAAAGGATCCTCTTGCCGATAAGCTGCCTCACCCGGCCGATCCGCTCCTCAGATTTGCATTTTTGCGGAGCATCCATTAATATTATTTTTTGCAAAGAATATCCCTTATTTAAGGAGGATTTTTTATGGCCTTGATCAAATTTGGCGGAGTGGAAGAGAGAGTGGTTACCCGCGAGGAGTTCCCCCTTTCAAGGGCGCAGGAAGTCCTTCGAAATGAAACCATCGCCGTTCTGGGTTATGGCGTGCAGGGACCCGGTCAGAGTCTCAACATGCGCGACAACGGGTTTCGTGTCATCGTCGGCCAGCGTGAGAAGACGGCAACCTGGGACAAAGCGTTAAAGGACGGTTGGGTGCCCGGCGTGACGCTCTTCCCCCTCGAGGAAGCCTCTGCAAGAGGAACCGTGATCGAGTATCTCCTCTCCGATGCCGGTCAGACAGAGTTCTGGCCGAAGCTGAAACCCCATCTGACGCAAGGCAAAACCCTCTTCTTTTCTCACGGTTTTTCGATCACCTATAAACACCTGACCGGGATCATTCCTCCCAAGAATATCGACGTCGTCTTGGTGGCACCCAAAGGGTCCGGCCTTTCCGTTCGCCGGAACTTCCTGGAGGGAAGCGGCATTAACAGCAGCTTCGCCGTATTCCAGGATTATACCGGGAAGGCGGAAGAAAAGACCCTCGCTCTGGGTATTGCCATGGGATCAGGATATCTTTTCGAGACGGACTTCCAGAAAGAGGTCTACAGTGATCTGGTGGGCGAGCGCGGCGTTTTAATGGGAGCCATTGCGGGAATCATGGAAGCCCAGTATAACGAGCTCAGGAAACATGGCCACAGCCCCAGTGAGGCCTTCAATGAGACCGTCGAGGAGTTCACCCAGAGTTTGATCAAACTCGTGGCGGAAAAAGGAATGGACTGGCTCTACGCCAACTGCAGCACGACCGCCCAGCGGGGTGCCCTGGATTGGAAAGGAAGGTTCCGAGAGGCCGTCGAACCCCTGTTCGTCGACCTCTACAAAAGCGTTGAAAACGGGACAGAGGCCAAGATCGTCCTGGACAAGAACAGCCAGCCCGACTACCGGGAAAAATTGAATGCCGAGCTCGCCGTGATGGGAAACTCGGAGATGTGGGAAGCGGGCAAAAAGGTCAGAGACCTCCGTCCGGAAAACTGGAAAAAAGAAGCCTAAATCCGAACGAGTCAAGCTAAATCCGAAGCGCGAAGTTCCCTTCCGCTGAGCAGCGAAACTCGAAACAATCGCAAATGTCAAAGACCGAAGCACCAGACAAGGTTGGGTCATTTGAAAATTTGGATTCGGACTTGTTGGGCCAGAATCGGATTCGGACTTCATTCTCCATCTAACGGCCTCGTCGATCTAGACGGTGCCATGAGTTAGGTATTTGGATGTCAAAGAAACGACCCTTTATCACCGTTCAGGATGCAACTCTTCGCCTGCATGACCGGTTGATTCTCCACAACAGTTCCTGGAAGCTCCACACGGACGAGCACTGGGCGATCCTGGGTCCGAATGGATCGGGGAAATCGACTTTTGTCCGTTCCCTCTGGGGTGGAGTGCCTCTTCGAAGCGGGCGCATCCTCTTCCATTTCGGCGATTCCGAAACGGAAGTGCACGAAACCCCCCAGCGGGAAAACATCGGCTATGTCTCCTTTGAGATGCATCAGAGTCTCATGGAGCACGAAGAGATGCAGGAAGACCTTCGGGCGTTCGCAAGCAAAACCGATGAAGTGACCACGGCCGGGGATGTCATCCTCTCCGGAATTCTTGCGAATCGTGCGGTGACTCCTGAGGACGAAGAAAAATGCGCCGAGACCGCTGCCCTGCTGGGGATTGAGCCTCTGATCCGGCAGCCGATCACCTCCCTCTCCACGGGAGAGATGCGGAAAGCACTGATCGCCAGGGCCTGGGTCAAATCCCCGAAACTGCTGATCCTGGACGAACCTTTCGACGGCCTGGATGAAGCCTCCCGCCGGTCTCTGGCGGATTCGATCAATCACCTCATGACCGCCCCGGTCCGGGTCATCCTCGTGGTTCATCGGCTGGAAGAGATCGTACCCAACATCACCCATGTGCTGTTGGTCAAGAGCGGCCGGCTTTTTATGCAGGGTCCCAAGGAGGAGATACTGACCTCCGATAAGATCTCCCAGCTCTACGGATGTCAGCTCAGCATCGAGGGGGACAACGGTCGATATCGGATGACCTATGGGGCCGAAGAAACGAAACCTCTCGACCAGGATCTTCCGGAGATGCAGCATCATCTCGGGGCCCCGGAGATCTTGATCGAAATGAAAGAGACGACCGTTCAGTATGATGGCCGGACCGTCCTCGATCAATTGAACTGGGTGATGAGGCGCGGCGAAAATTGGGCGATCCTCGGACCCAATGGATCAGGAAAATCCACGATTCTAAGGTTGATTCTCGGGGAGAACCTTCAGGGATACTCCAATCAGATCACCCTGTTCGGCAGGCAGAAGGGAACCGGAGAAACGCTCTGGGAGATCAAGAAACGGATCGGAGCCGTCTCGGCTGAATTGCAGGTTCAGTATCGTAAGAAAATGAGCGCCTTCGACGTCCTGGCCTCCGGGTTTTACGATTCCATCGGTTTGTACCAGTATCCGACCCCGGAAGAAAAGGAGATCGTCGACCGCTGGATCCGGATCCTCCGTATCGACGATATTTCCAGGGAACCCTATCACCATCTTTCCTACGGGCAGAAGCGGATGATCCTCCTGGCCCGGGCCATGGTAAAATCCCCTCTCCTCCTGATCGTGGACGAACCCTGTCACGGGTTGGATCTCCTGAACCGGAAAAGGGTCCTCGAAATCCTGGAGCGGATCGGCCGAACCCAGACCAACCTGCTTTATGTCACGAACCATCGGGATGAAATCCTGGACTGCGTGACCCACGTGATGCGCATTCATAAAGGAAAAGTGCTGAGCCAGGGGAAGAAAGAGGAAGTCCTGCAGAAACACACCAGAAAGGACACCTATTCCGTCCACCTCCCTCTCTCCTGATGTCGCCTCCTGAGTTTTGGAGGTAGACTCTATCCCATGGGAACGAACTTTCCGAAATGCACCCGTAAATTTCAAAACTCCGCACCTCTGTGATCTCGTTCCGCTCGGGGAGAGGATTTCGGAGGGAATCTTGTAGAGACCACCTCACCTTGACCGTCTCGCCTGCCTTCGCCGAAGCCGCTACGCGCAGACAGGCGCAGCGGGTATGCGAGAATCAGATTCATCGTACGATTTGCAAATTCCCGAGACTCCCTGCCGGCGGGTCTAGAGAATCACTGCGCACTTGTGAAGTATTACGATGACAGGTACCTTCTCCCATTGACTCCGCTTGAGAAGTCTGTTACTTTGTCCGACAAATAGATAAATTTTTGAGTTGAAAAAACAAGGGGGTTTCATTCTCATGGCACACGAAAACGCGTTGCACCGAGAAAGACTTTCAGGGGTTTTTGCGCCGATCACGACCCCATTTGACGAAAAAGGAAATCTCCTGCTGGAAGAACTGGCCGCGAATATCAGGCAGCTCAATGCAAGCCGCCTTCGGGGTTATCTGGTTCTTGGAACGAATGGGGAATTTCGAAGCCTGTCTACCCCGGAGCAGATGGAGGTCCTCAGGACGGTTGTCAGAACAGCGTCTCCGGAAAAGATCATCATGGCCGGCACCGGAGCGGAGTCGACCAGCGTCTCCATCGAGCTCTGCGAGCAGGCAGCCCAGATCGGGGCCCATTACGGCAGCCTGATCACCCCGTTCTTTTTCGCCAAGAAGATGACGGACAAACCCCTGATCCAGCACTTCGTCCAGGTGGCCGACCGGTCCCCGATCCCTGTCCTGCTCTACAACAACCCCGGGGTCACGGGCGTCACCGTGTCCACATCCCTTGTCAAGGAGGTCTCTTCCCATCCCAGGATCGTCGGAATGAAGGACAGCTCTCCCGGAAACCTCAGCGCCTACATTCTTCATGCTCAGCCCGGGTTCTCTCTCCTGGCGGGGTCGGCGAATTTCTTTTTTACGGGGTTGCTGATGGGGGCCACAGGGGGCGTCCTTTCTCTTGCGGATGCCTTCCCGGAACCCTGTTGTATGCTTTACGACCTGGGGATTGCAAACAGATTAAAAGAGGGCCGGGACCTTCAATTCCAGCTGATGGAACTCAATCAAAAGGTCTCCGGCAAGTTCGGCGTAGCAGGGGTGAAGGCGGCCATGGATTTTGCGGGCTTTTACGGAGGTCCTCCGAGGGCCCCTCTCTCCCCGCTGACCCCGGATGAAAAAAAGAAGCTCCACGAGGATCTCATCGCTTCAGGATTCCTAAAAGGATAGAACCCGCCGGTTGCAGAACTGAACCCGAACAAACCGCTCTACAAGGGTGAGGGGGGTAAAATATGGGCACGCGACTTCTGGACAGAAATGCAGTGGTAACAGGAGCAGCCCGGGGCATGGGGTTTGCAATCGCCAGGGCTTTGTATCAGGAGGGGGCGCGCGTTGCCATCCTCGACATCAATGAAAAAGGAGTTGTCGAAGCCGCCCGGCACTTGGATGAGAAGAACAGCCGTGCCATAGGAAGAACGGTGGACGTCACACGCAAATCCGAGATTTCCCGGCTTGTCCAGGAAATGGCCGGACTCTGGGGAGGTGTGGACATTCTTGTCAATAATGCCGGCGGGGCCTTGAATACACCCTACCTTCTCGACCAGATCGAGGAGAAGGATTGGAACCTGGTGGTGGATGTGAACCTGAAGGGAGCTTTCTTCTGCTGCCAGGCTGTCATCCCGGAGATGGTCAAGGCCGGGAAAGGCGCTATTGTGAACATCAGTGCCCTCGCGGGCCACTGGAGGGCTTCCCTGGCCGGAGTTCAGTACACCGCAGCCAAGGCAGGCATCGAAGGACTGACCCGGCAGCTCGCCTATGACTGGGGAAAAGCGGGGGTCCGGGTCAATGCCGTCGCGCCCACCGTGACCATGACGGGCGACAGGATTCAGGCGCTCTGGGATGAGAGAAGCGAGGAAGAGAAGAAAAAGGTCCTTTCGGGCATCCCGCTGGGACGGCTGGGAACCCCGGAGGAAGTGGCGTCGGCAGTCGTCTTTTTGGCCTCGGACGAATCGAGTTACATCACGGGAATCACCCTCGACGTCAATGGAGGAAGATATCTCCGGTAATCGCGGGTCAAAGAGCCGCCTGTCGAGTGTTCGCCTGAGGCTGCGTCAATTCGAGTGTGCCCTCGACAAGCTAGGCGCCGAGGCTACGTGATGGATTTCCAAATGTCGCAATCCGTTCGCAGTGAGCCTCGTTTTTCAGCAGCCTGCTGAGCGAAATGGGGGGAGAAGAGATGAGAGACAGAAAAGGGAAGAAAGAGATTGGATTGGCCATTGTAGGCTGTGGCACGATCGGACGGCTCCGGGCCCTCTTTGCCCGGAACTATCCCGGAGTCACCTGGCTTGGACTCTGTGATACCCAGGAGAATCTCCTCAAACAGCTCGCCGCAGACACAAAGGCCGATTTTTACACGACCGATTACCGGGAACTCCTGAAACGGCCGGAGATCAATGCCACCGTTATCTCGACGGACGAGAACCATCACGTGGGGCCGACCCTTGCAGCCGTGGAGCAGGGCCATGACCTGTTCATTGAAAAGCCCCTGGCAACCGATGCCAGGGATTCGCTGAAAGTATTGAATGCCATCCGGGCGAGCGGTGTGGATGCCGTCATCGGCTACACCAACCGGTTTCGACGCCGTTTTCTAACCATCAAGGAAAAACTTCGAACGGGTCAGATCGGCGACGTCACCTCCGTGGTCACCCGGGCCTTCATGAACCGCATGGTCCCCATCGCCACGACCCGTCGTACTCAGGAGCGGAAGAATCTGACGCCCATGGTCGTCTCCGGGACCCACAGCCTCGATTTGATGATGTGGATGCTCGAAGGAAAGGAACCCGTCGAGATCTATGCCCGGTCGACTGACAAGGCCCTTGGGCAATACGGAACCAAGGACGCCACGTTCGGTCTGTTCACGTTCAGCGACGGGACCATCTGGAGCATGAACATCAGCTGGGCGCTGCCTGTGGTATGGCCCGGAGCGGTTTACGGCATTGAAGTCGGAATCGTAGGGACAAAGGGGGTCATTGACATTGAGGACACCCACCGTGACCTGGTCATTGCCTCGGAGCTCCCCCAGTGGGCCGGCTATCGGCCCGAGGGTTATCAGCCCGATTTCGAACGTCATGTCGATTTCCTCACCAGCTATCCCCCCGGGGACGTTGCCTTCAACCAGACGTGGGGACCCATCCGGGAGGAATCGAACGCCTGGTTTGCCCGACTTTACATGGGCCTTGAGACACCCCATGCAACCGCTGAAGACGGACACCGGAATCTTGTCCTGACGATGGCCATGGATCTCTCCGCGGCCCGGGGCCGGGCATTGAAGCTTCCCATCGACCTGGAGGAGTTTTATCGCTGAGTGCAGGGGAAAAGAGAAAAAGATGAAAAACCGTGGCGACATCCTGGCCAGCCTTCTTTTGATTCTCATCGGAATCGGCGCGGTCATTGGCGCGATAGGACTGCAGGTCGGAACACCCACTGAACCTCAGCCCGGTTTTTTCCCTTTTCTGAGCGGGGCCGCCATTATCCTCTTTTCCCTGATCATCCTTGTCCGAGGTTTCTTCGGCCGGATGGAGGGCAAAGGAAGCTTCGGTGAAATCCGTCGTCCCGCCATGCTTGTAGGGGTTCTGATTGTCTTCGTCGCTCTTCTGGAACCCCTTGGCTTTATCATCACCTCCCTGGTCGCCATTGCCCTGGTGTTGTTGATCATGGGGGTGAAATCGTGGAAGGCACTCTTGATTTCCACCTTCGCCTTTTCGATCGGGACTTTCTTGCTTTTCGACCGGCTTCTGGGAATCACCCTGCCTGCAGGCGTTCTGGCACGGTTCGGCCTGTAACAATAAGAACGAAGGGGAGTCCATGGATTTCTTGGCCCACCTCAGCAGCGGCTTCTCTATTGCAGTCAGTCCGTGGAATCTTGTCTTTGCCGCAATAGGCGCCGTAATTGGGACAGCCATCGGGGTGTTGCCGGGGCTGGGACCTCCCGCAACGGTGGCGCTTCTCCTGCCTCTGACCTACAAAATGGATCCAACGGCGGCGATCATCATGCTCGCCGGAATTTTTTACGGAGCCATGTATGGCGGTTCGACAACGTCCATTCTGCTCAACATCCCGGGCGAAGCCGCTTCTGTGGTCACCTGTCTGGATGGTTACAAGATGGCCCGGCAGGGAAGAGCGGGAGCCGCACTCGGAATGGCGGCAATTGGGTCGTTCATTGCCGGAACGATCGGCATCCTCGGACTCTCGCTGGTCGCCCCCACCCTGGCGGACTTTGCCCTCAGTTTTGGTCCTTCCGAATACTTCTCGCTGGTCCTTCTGGGCCTGATCATGGCGGTCTATCTGTCGGAAGAATCGGTCATCAAAGGCCTTGTGATGGGGGCCCTCGGGCTTCTCTTCGGAACCGTGGGCATCGACCCGGTCCTGGGTGCAACCCGGTTCAATTTTGGTCTTTCCCGCCTGGCAGACGGGTTCGATTTTGTCGTGGTGGCCATGGGCTTGTTCGGGATCTCTGAGGTGTTGATCAATCTGGAGGCGCCGGAAATTCGAGACGTCTTCAAGACCACGCTCAAAGGGCTCTTCCCGAGCCGTGAGGACTGGCGCCGCTCCTGGGGCGCCGTGCTCAGGGGCTCGGTGCTGGGCTTCTTTGTCGGAGTACTCCCTGGAGGGGGAGCCATCATCAGCTCTTTTGTTTCCTATGCCATTGAAAAAAGGATCTCCAAACACCCGGAGGAATTCGGGAAGGGAGCCATCGAAGGGGTCGCGGCACCGGAATCGGCCAACAATGCGGCCTCCACCTCTTCGTTCATCCCCCTCCTGACGCTGGGAATCCCGGGGAACGCCACCATTGCGATGATCTTCGTGGCCCTCATGATTCACGGCATCCGGCCGGGCCCTATGCTCCTCCAGGAGCACCCGGACCTTTTCTGGGGGGTTGTTGCGTCCATGTACATAGGAAATTTGATGCTCCTGGGACTCAATCTTCCCCTGATCGGCCTGTGGGTTCGCCTTTTGCGGGTTCCCTACCACTTCTTGGCGGCCCTCGTGGTGATCATCTGCACGATCGGAGCTTACAGCGTAAAGAATTCTGTCTTCGACATCGGAATGATGATCGTCTTCGGGGTCATGGGATACTTGATGCGCAAGGTGGCGTTCCCGGCGGCTCCTTTTGTGCTCTCCTTGATTCTGGGCCCGATCCTCGAAAGGTCGCTTCAACAGGCATTGATCTCCTCCGGAGGAGATTTTTCCATCTTCATTGAAAAACCCATTTCAGCAGCCTTGCTGAGTGTTGCAGTTCTCATGGTCCTGACACCTGCTTTAAAGCTTCTCTGGAAGAAGAAACGGCTGACCGGAAATGGCTGACCGGCCTTCGTGCTGATATCACCGTGATACTCTATTGAAAGGAGATGGAACGAGCGATGAAAAAATTAGTGGTATCCCTTGAGGAAGGCATCAAAGGCGACCTGCCCAACAAGACGGGAAAGTTCAATATCCTCCTCGACGAAGACATTGCCGGGACAAAGCACTTCTCCCTTCTGATCAATGAGATGCATGCCGGGATCAAAGGCCTTGAGCATTCCCACACCGTGGAGCACGCCTGGTACATCCTGAGCGGCCATGGCCGTATGCTCCATGGAAGGAAAAGTCTACGAGATCGGACCCGGAATGGCCGTCTTCGCACCGGCCGAGGTTCCCCACAAGATCGAGGTCGACGACAAAGAACCTCTCAAATACGTGGTCATCTACGCGCCGGCAGGACCCGAGAAGCAGCTCAAGGAAAAAGGAAAGGACGCGTTTAAGAAATAGCCCGGAGGCGCTCCTGCCCCGGGCTGGCAGGCTCAAGCCATGATGGCCTAGAGTTCACATTTTGTTCTGGGTCTTACGCTATGCGCTATGCCCTATGCGCTATGCGATTCTCAAATGAAGGAGGATGACGAAAAGATGAAACCTGAACCGAGAATCATTAACACCGATGCAGTCAACAAGGATCTGAAATACGAGCCTCCGCTGGTGATTGCATGGGGAGTCGACGAATTCACCACCGGAACCAAGACGATCACCATGGGAAGGACGATCATCCCTCCTGGAGGAAGAAATCAGCGTCATTACCACGCCAACGCCGACGCAGCCTTCTTTGTGAGAAAGGGAACGATCAAAGTCTTCATCGGCGAGGAGAAGAAAGAGTACATCGTCCCGGAGAACCACATTGTCTTTTCTCCGGCCGGAGGGATCCACGGCCTGTTGAACATGAGCGATACCGAAACGGCAGAGCTGATCTTTACTTACGGAAACTGTTCGAGCAAACAGGCGGCAGGCACGGTCTACATGGAGGATCCCTGGGTGAAATAGCCGAAGGGACGGATGTGGACAAGGAGCCCCGGTTAGTGCCGAAGCTTAGAGACGAAAACATTTTCTCAAGAAAGGAGACAGAGATGAAACAAGGCAGGATGTGCATGGTGGTCATGGGATTAGCGGTCCTCAGCGTTCTGTTCATTTCCTTTTCATCCTTTGCCGCGGAGGATAAGTGGCCCTCCAAACCCATCACGATCTACATCGGTTTTGCCCCGGGCGGCGGGATGGATATGATGGGAAGGATCCTGTCGGAAGAAATGAAGAAGACACTCGGTGTCGCAATGCCGGTGATCAATATGACGGGTGCCAACGGCGCCATCGCCATGGATCACGTCAATAAACAACCCAGGGACGGCTATACCCTCTATGGAATCAGCAGCGCCGCCTCCACGTTCCCGGCTACAGGACTTTCGAAGTTGACCTACAAGGATTTTGGAATGATCGGGATTGTCTTTGAAACCCTCCCGACCTTCTCCGTGCCCTGGGATTCCCCCATCAAGACCCCACAGGATCTGATCGAAGGGCTTAAGAAGGGAAACATGACAGGCTCCAACAGCGGGATCGGTGGCATGTGGCATGTCCCTCAGCTCATATTGATGAATACCCTCGGCGCAAAATTCAAGGCGGTCCCGTATGAAGGGGGGGCTCCATCCGCGATGGCCATTGCCAAGAAAGAGGTCGATTTCGGAACGAGCGACTTGTCCGAGGCCCTTACGGTCATCAATTCAAAGATGGTCCGTCCCGTCTTTGTTTATGATGATAAACCCTTTAACCTGGAAGGATTCGGGGTGATCCCGCCCATCACGGACTCTATTCCTCAAATGAAGGACAAGTTGGCCGCCGGGAAGGGGTTTCGCGCCTTAGGGTACGCCAAGGGAATTCCCCAGGACCGGGTCAACAAGATCATCGAGGCCTTCAAGTCGGCCATGGCAAGCGACACGGTGAAGAATTTCGGCAAAAAGAATCTGTTGCCTCTGGGCAGTGCCGCAGGGGCTGACGCGGACAAAATCTATATGATCCAGACGCAGGTGCAGGCCTGGCTCCTCTATGATATTAAGGAAGCGAAAAAGAATCCCGAGGAACTGGGCATCCCGAGATTGGGGAAATAGGTCTGTCTTCTTTTCTCGCGAGTCGAACGTTCCCCGTGCCCCTTGCACAGGGAACGTTCTTTCGTTTTCTTGGAAATAACCAGAGGGAGAGCACGAGATGTCCCAGCAAAACCGAGATTTCTTCATATCCTGTTTCGTCATCCTTCTGGCCGTTTTTCTGTTGTGGTCTTCCCTGACATTGGAGATGCGCGGAGATTTCATCGAAAGTCCCGGAATTTTTCCGGGGCTCATGAGCGGTGTTCTCTTGATCCTGGGAGTCGCCTACGCCGTCCGATCCTTCAAAAAGGGCGGAAGGATCAACCTCGGGCAGGTCTTCCGTTCTGTTATCCCGTTATTTGCTTCAAAACAGACCAGGCCCGTTCTTCTGGGCATTCTCTTTCCTGGAATTTATGTTTTCATTGCGATTCCGCTCATCGGATTCTATATTTCGAGCGCCCTTTTCATGGTCATCATGTTCTATGCTTATGTGACCCGGTGGCGTCGCTGGTTTTTTCTGCCTGTATCGATCGGGGTGACGGCGTGTTTATACCTCATTTTCAATAAACTCTTCATGTTGCAGATCTGGTAGGTGAACTGAAGGGAGAAAAAGGATGGATTGGGGACAGATGCTTGCAGGCCTGGCAAAGGCCTTTTGGGAGATGTCGACCCCTTACGGTCTCTTTCTCATTACGGTGGGAGTCGCCGTCGGAATACTGGGCGGGGCCTTGCCCGGGGTTTCCACGACCATGACCGTGGCATTACTGGCGGTTGTCACCTATAAGATGGACCCCCTCTGGGCCATTGTCATGCTCTCTGCCACCCAATTGGGCGGAACGTACGGTGGAAGCATCTCCGCCACCGTGCTCAATATCCCGGGGACGCCTGCTTCGGCGCCCACGGCCATCGAAGGATATCAACTCACCAAAAAAGGAGAGGCGGAGGTCGCTCTCGGTGTCAATGTGTTTACCAGCTTCATGGGAAACAATCTCGGTCTGGTTCTCCTCCTCCTCACCATGCCGTTCTTTGTCAAGCTCTCCATGATGTTCGGTCCCTGGGAGATGTTCTGGTTTGGCGTCTTCGGGGTTTTTATCGCCGCCAATCTGTCGGAAGGCGACACCATCAAAGGATTGATCGCGGCGACCATCGGGCTCATTCTTGGATGCGTCGGCCTCGACCCGATTGATGCATCGCCGCGCTTTGCCTTCGGCAGCACCTATCTGGTCGGGGGCATCCCCCTGATTCCCGCCATGATCGGCCTCTACGGGTTCACCGAGGTATTCTCCGGCCTCACCGACATCAGCGTCAAGAGTTTTCCCCTGAAGAAAACCTCTCTGATCGGAGCCGCAAAACTGTGGTGGAAGTATCGCTGGCTGAGCGTCAGGACGTCCATCCTTGGATATATTATTGGCGTGGCCCCGGGCATCGGCGCCAATGTCTCCTGCTGGGTGGGTTATGATCACGCCAGGAGCACCAGCAAAGAGCCTGAGAAGTTCGGGAAAGGAAGCATCGAAGGGTTGATCGGAAGCGAAACCTGTAACATGGCGAATGTTCCGGGCGCCTACGCCCCTGTCTTATCGCTGGCTATTCCGGGAGACGCGCCGACAGCCATCATGCTCGGAATCCTGATGATCCACGGCGTCCGGCCCGGGCCGACCTTTCTCCTGACGAATGCCCATTGGCTCTATGATATCACGATGGCCCTTTTCATCGCGGGGATCCTATTCGTGATCATTGGCACCTATGCCGGCAAAGGCCTGGTCCGGATGTTCGTGAACACACCCAGGACAGCCATGGCTGCGATCGTAGCGGTGCTCTGCGCTCTGGGTTCTTACGCAGCGAATATCAATCTCTACGACATCTTCACCGCTTTCTGCTTTTGGGGTGCTGGGTACGGTCATGAGTGCCCTCGGGTTTCCTGTTTCGCCATTGGTCCTGGGGCTGATTCTCGGAGGCGACCTGCTCGATGTTCAGTTCCGCAGGGCTTTAATGGCCGGGAAAGGATCGATCGCCCCCTTCTTCACCCGCGGCGTCAGCATTGCGCTGATCATTTTTATCATCGCGGTACTCTTTCTCCAGTATGTCCTTCCCAAGGATAAGAGGCAACAAAACGGACGACCGGATGGTGATCCTGGAATAGCGATATTTTTCAGATGCGTCTCAAACCACTCCACGGCGGCAGCGGAGGCCTTCTCTGCCGAAGCCGGCGCGGCACCGGTCGTCTCTTGTGCAGGAGACAGGCTCCCGGCGGCCGGCGCGGATCTTGTTGACCAGATCGGGTTCGCAGATGAAGGGTCTTGCAAGGGAGACAAAATCGGTCCATCCTGCGGCAATGATCTCCTCCATGAGTTGTGGAGACCGGAGCCCGCCCACCAGACTCAGAGGCAGCTTTCCCACCTTCGGACGAACGGCCTTCGCGTAAGGAAGGAAATAGGCTTCCTGCTCTCTTGAATGGATATGGCTGCGGCTTGCGACTGCTTTGGTCGCAACGCCGGCACTGATCTCGATGGCATCGATCCCGATCCCGGCAAGACGGCCGGCCAGGTCCGCCCCCTCTTCCAGCGGGAGTCCCTCTTCCGTGTCATCTTTCACTCCCAGCTTGACGGCAACGGGATAATCACTTCCGACCGCTTTGCGGATCGAACGGTAGACTTCTTCCAGGAACCGAAAGCGCCTTGGAGCATCCCCGCCCCATTCATCGGTCCTCTGGTTGGTCAGTGGAGAATTGAAGAGACTCACAAGATATCCGTGCCCGCTATGGATGAGGACTCCATCCAGGCCGGCTTCCCGGACCCGGGCTGCCGCCTGACCAAAGGCATGGACGATTTCCCCAATCTCCGAAGACCCAAGCTCCCGTGCAAGAAGTCCTGTGGAGGGATTGACGACAGGAGAGGGACCCACCGGCTCCGCACACTCCCTGTCAACCCGGCTCCCTGCGAAGTTGAGTTGGGCAAAGACGAAACAATCGTGGCGATGGATCACATCGGCCAGGGAACGGAGTCCCGGGATGAGGCGATCATCGTGAACGCCCGTCATACGCGGGGAAGCCTTTCCAAGGGGATGGATGAACGAGTGCCCGAGAAAGATGCACGCTGCACCGCCCTTTGCGACAGCTTCATAGAAATCGAGCAGTTCAGGTGTGACCTCTCCGCTCGGTCCTGCCATGCTCTCCGCCGTCGACGACTTGATGAACCGATTCTTGAGAGTCAGTTTGCCGATGGGGTAGGGTTGAAAAAGAATCGACATCTCCTTGCTTCTCCTTTTGGTTCGTTCATCATTCCGAAATCAGCGCACGGAGTTTTTCCGAGATGGCCTCCGCCACCTGGGTGCTCGAGGAGGTCCCCCCGAGGTCGTAGGTCCTCACCTTCCCTTCGACCAGCACCTCGGTGACGGCCTGTTGAATGCCGGCCCCTACCGCCTTTTCCCCGAGATAGTCAAACATCATCTTCGTGGCCATGATGGCTGCAATGGGATTGACCACGTTCTTGTCGGCGTACTTGGGGGCTGTCCCGTGGATCGGCTCAAAGACGCCCATGGCATCCCCGATGTTTCCGCTGTAGGCAAACCCCATCCCTCCTACGACGCCTGCCCCCACGTCGCTCAGGATATCGCCGTTGGCATTTTCAGCAAAGACGATGTCGAATCTCTCCGGTCTCATGACGATCTGCATGGCACAGGCGTCAATGGTCATGTCCTCGGCCTCAACCCGGGGATATTCCCTTGCGATCTCATAAAACATCTGTCGCATGGGCTCATCTGTATAGGTAAGGACATGGGCCTTATGGGTGAAGGTGACCTTCTTCCGTTGCTCCTTGAGGGCCAGCTCGAAACAGAACCGGAGGATCCGTTCCATTCCTTTCTTGGTAAAGACCCGCAGGTTGACGTAATGATCGCCGTCGATATAACCCGTGCCGCAATAGAGCCCCTCGGTATTCTCCCTGACAATGATCAGATCCGCCTTGGGCCTGGCGGCGCCGGAGCCGGCCAGTGCCTTGATGGGCCGCACATTCGCATAGAGATTAAAGCCGAGCCGAAACCCCATGAGCACCTTCTGGGTATGAGGATTCCCCGCCGCTCCAAAAAGGACCGCGTTCGTTCTGCGGATTCCTTCGATGGTCTCTTTGGGGAAGGGATCCCCGTATTTGGAAACGGCTGCGTCGCCTGTATCCATCTCCACGAATTCGAGCTCGAACGTCCTGGCAACCTCGTTCACGGTATCCAGGACAATCCGGGCCGCCTTGATCACATCCCTCCCGATTCCATCGCCCGGGATGATACCTATGATATACTTCTTCTTCATCGATAGACCTCACTCCT
>CAVSVC010000003.1:0-95139 GCA_963731045.1 uncultured delta proteobacterium
CGAGACTCCACCTATAACCATTGATAGCCCTATGGATTTAAGGGCGAAGGTGCTGCCCCCAGAAACACCGCCATCTGGGCACGGGTTACCGGACTGTTGGGACAGAAATCAGTACCTCCACAGCCTCCTGTAATTGCATCGGCTGCCAGGTGTTCGATGAATCGGCAGAAGGGGTTGAAGGCTGGCACATCAGCAAACTGGGCCGTGCAAGTGGTCGACGTATGTCCAAGAGCGGCTTCGATAAATACGGCCATCTGCCCACGAGTCACAGGGGCATCGGGGCAGAAATTCATCCCTCCACAACCGCTTGTGATTCCATCGTCCGCCATTCGTTCGATGAACCCGCAGAATGGACTGGAGAGTGGTGCGTCAGCAAACCGATTCGTACAAGGGTTGGCCGGATGTCCAAGAAATGCTTCTATAAAAACCGCCATCTGCGCACGGGTTATGCTCTCGTCAGGGCAGAAAAGGGGAGGGTTGGATGAGCAGCCCCCAGTGATTCCCGCATTGGAAAGGGCCGTGACGAAACTGTATGCCCAATGCGCAGCCGGAACGTCGTCAAACAGGGCGGGAGGAGGGGTGGTTACAGATGCATACTGAAGACAGATGTAACCATCGCAGGCTGGATCAAAACTGTAGAAGCTTACGTGTGCATTTCCCCCTGAATCCAGGGCCAGGGAGGGGCTATAGCCGGCGTGGTCCTCTATCTGCTCCTTTACCCATGTAGTGCCGTTGAAGCGGGCGTAGTTGAGACCGACTGCGAAGTCTCCCCATTTCTTATAAACAATGTGCGGTTTCCCCGAAGCATCAAGCGCGATGGCCGTGCCCCGCTGAACGTCGGTCTCCACGGTGGTTATATTCCAGGAGGAACCGTTGAAGTGGGCATACTTGAGGTCGAAAGTGCTCCAGCCGTCGTAACTTGCGATATAGCTTATGTGAGGATGACCGTTCGAGTCCACGGCTATCGAGCTGTCAAGGCCATCAATGCCGGAGGGATCGACCGTTACCTTTGCTCCCGCTGCCCCACTATAGTATCTCAGGTCGTAGCCCCCCGTCGCGGAGTAGCTGTAGTCGAGGTAGCTGATATGGGGCCTGTCGGATGCGTCGAGGGCCAGGGATATGTAGCTCCCCACGCCGCCGCTTTCCAATGTGCTCCTCATCCACAAAGAACCATTAAAAGAAGCATATTTCAGAGCGAAGTTCTGGGCGTCGGAATAGCTTATATGGGGATATCCGGAAGAATCCAGGGCCAGAGAGGTATACTCGCCGACAAGAAACGAATCGTCCACGACTGTCAGGCCCCAGGATGTGCTGTTGAATTGGGCGTATTTGAGTCTTTTTACGGACAGGTCTGTTGATATCCAAAGGTAGCTGATGTGGGGGCGGTCCAAAGAATCAAGGGCCAAGGAACTGTAGCCACCGACATGACCTTCCGAATCCACAACCTGGACCGTCCAGGAATTGCCGTCAAATCGCGCATACCCCAGGTCGTTGAAGGAGCGGTCGTAGTAGCTTATGTGCGGGTGCCCCGAGGAATCCAGGGCGATGCTGGTGTGTTCGGCCTCATCCGCGGTAAGACCGGCGGCGGAATCTATTGTCTGGATCCGCCAAGTACCTGCCGAGGCCACTACGGCGAGAAATGTCGCAAGAAAAAGGATCACCCCGATCAGTGCCACGGCTGAAGGTTGTATCTTTTTCCCCTGTTTGCGCCTTGAAGACGTATTATGTCCTGCCCCTATTCCTTGTACTTCAGACCATCGTTCCATTTTGGTTCTCCTCTTGAGGCCAAATCTCCTTTTATTCCCATTCCGCAACGATCACAGGATCATCGTGCCCGATGTCTCTTGTAAACCCCAATTCTTTCATCCTTATTGGCACACGGTGCAGGCACATCCTCTGCAGTATCGCCAAAACAGGCATGCTATTGTAGCAGGTTGGGCTTTCGCCCCCGATTTTTTTCAGCTTGCGCACTTTAGCGCAACAAGACCAAAACCAGAAACACCGCCATCCGGCCGGGCGTCACAGGAGAGTCAGGGCAGAAGTTCCCATTCCTACAGCCGCTCGTGATTCCGTCATATATTTGTCAGCATTTTACGTGCCATCGAGTGTAGAGAAAATAACCTTCTGATCAGAAAAGGTTTTCTTGAGTTGCCAAAGCCCCTGCCTCGCGCTGAAGTGACAAAGATTGCTGAGCTGTTGCGAATCTCTGGCCTCTTGTGCGCCTATAACTCGTCCATCCGGTTCCTCGATGGCACGCAACATTAACACTTGAGAATTGAACTGTAAAGGGTCTCATATGTCCAACAGGGTTGGCAGGTGGGGGGTGGGCTGACTCTGTGATCAGGCCAAGGTTGAAGTAATCCGTCCGGCTAAATAGATTTGAGTCAGTGTGAACAGGCGATACCAGAGATGTGGTGAATAGTAAACCCGATAGAGAACCATTGGGCTGGCTAACGATTGACAGAAGAAATTCGATTCATGATTCTTTCCCTCCTTTTTTCCCATCCTCTTATTCCATCAGGCATCTTTGTTGGGGATTGTATGAAAAGTGGAGAGACAAGTCAACACTCAAATTGGGGACAAAATCTGCAATCGGGAGAAGTAACTCCCCCTTTTCCCATCTCAGATTAAGAGGGGGTATGTGCGTTTTAATTGCGGACTCGCCTCCTGTAGGAGCGGCTTCCAGCCGCGACCGCTTGTCGCAGCAAGATGCTGCTCCTACGAAGAAAGGCTCGAAACCGCCGCTGTCGTGATAATCAGATGTCCATTCAATAGCGGACTGGGGATCAACAAAAAAGGGGTTAGGCGATATCGCCTAACCCCTTGATCTTAAAGGTGCCGGGTCCCGGAATCGAACCAGGGACACGAGGATTTTCAGTCCTCTGCTCTACCGACTGAGCTAACCCGGCGTACTGTGCAATACCTGATTTTATATTACAACCTTCGCCCTATGTCAAGGGTTAGTTTCGAGTTTTTCTTTATGGATTTTTCTTTCCGAAGACCTCCGGGTGAATCATCCTCGCCAATGTGTCCAATCCCTCCGCAATCCGGGGCGTGGGGCGATCGACCAGGTTTGAGTCGATGACATGGATCGCATTCCTTTTTACGGCGGGAATGGTCTTCCAATCCTGCCACTTCCTGATGGAATTCGAGTAGTCCTTCCTGTTATCCATGGAACTCATGATGATGATCTCCGGTGCCTTTCTAATGACAGCCTCGATGCTGTAGAGGGGGTATTCCATGGATTCGTTCTCAGCGACATTCCTTCCCCCTGCCAAACGGATCAGGTCATGGGTAAGCGTTCCTTTTCCCACTGTCACCATGGGAGCGTCTCCCACCTGGAAGAAGACGTTTGGTTTGTGGAGAGATCGGGTGAGCGACTGGATCTGCTCTTTCTTTTTCATCATCGTCACTGACTATTCTTCCCGCCCCTTCTTCTCTTCCGGCAATCTCTCCGAGGTTCCTGATGGTCTTCATCACCCCGTCATAACCATTGGGGTCGACCCTGAAGACCGATAATCCGAGATCCCTTAATCTCTGAATTGTCTCCTCCCGGTTTCCATCCCTGATTCCGATAATCAGGTCCGGTTTCAGAGAGACGATCTTTTCGAGACTGGGGTTTACGAATCCGCCGATCTTTGGTTTGGTCAAGCAGGCTTTCGGGTAATCACAGAAGTCCGTTACGCCGGCTATCTCACTGTCAAGGCCCAGGCCAAACAGGATCTCCGTAATGCTCGGGGCCAGGGACACAATCCTCTTTGGGGCGAGAGGAACTCTCACTTCCCTGCCCTGTTTCATCCGTGAGGGTGCGCTCCTGTCCCTCTACGGAGACCGAACTGAGAATCCCCACCATCAGGAATACAAGGAGAAGATGCATCTTTCTCATGCCTTCTCAGATACACCGGCTTCTGCAAAGGTCGCCATCTCGTTGAGAACCTTCAGACTGCTCTCCACCAGGAATATTCCCAGGGCAGCCCCGGTTCCTTCCCCCAGGCGGAGATCGAGATTCAACAAGGGTTTCAGACCCAGGTGCTCCAGAACAATCCTGTGACCCTGCTCGACCGATTGATGGGAAGCGATCAGGTACGGCTTTACTTCAGGCGAGAGGGATGCGGCGATCAGCGCCGCAGCACCCGAAATGAAGCCGTCGATCACAACAGGGATCCGGTTTTTCGCGCCGGCAAGGATGACTCCCGCGATTCCCCCGATTTCGAGTCCTCCCACCTTCGAGAGGACATCCACCGCATCTTTCGGATCAGGTCGGTTGATCCTGAGGGCCTTCTGAATGATCTCCACTTTCTTTTGCCATCCCTTTTCGTCGAGGCCTGTTCCCCTGCCTGTGACCAGAGCGGCATCGGCGCCCGTAAAGACCGCTGTGATGGCACTCGCAGGGGTGGTATTTCCTATTCCCATATCCCCCGTTCCCAGGATGTCGATCCCTTTTGACAATTCCTCTTCCACCAGCTCGATTCCCGCTTCGATAGACCGGATGGCCTCCTCCCGGCTCATGGCAGGTCCCTGAACCATATTCCTGGTCCCCTGGGCCACCTTCTTATCCTTAAGCTCCGGATGGGGTTCAAGCCTCGATGCAACCCCCAGATCTGCGATGACAACCCTTGCCCCGATCTGGCGGGCCAGAACATTGATTCCCGCACCCGATCGAAGGAAATTGTAGACCATCTGGGGGGTGACTTCGGAAGGGTAGGCGCTTACTCCCTCGACCGTGACACCATGGTCTCCGGCCAGGGTGAAGATGACTTTATGGGAGATCCGGGGCCTCGGATTCCCTTTTATCCCTGCCACCTGAATGGAAAGGGATTCCAGTCGGCCCAAGGAGCCCTGGGGTTTTGTGAGGTTGTCCTGCCTTTTTCTTGCCTCGTTCATGGCTTCATTGTCCAGGGGTTTGATCCCTGCAATCGTGTCGTTGATCTTATTCATACATTCTCCTTCGTTCTATATACCCATTACTGTAAAAGCCACCATCATGAACAGGGAGAGAACTTCCGAGAGTGCGTTTGCTCCGCCCAGGATGTCCCCTGTGACTCCCCCGAGCTTTCTGATGAAAAAGTAACGATATCCGAGGCTGAAAAAACAGATTCCGAGAAAGACCAGGATTCCCCTGAACACCCATGGACAACCAGGAGATTCCGAAACTGAGGACGGAAGAAATGACCAATTCCCGGAGACCGAGGTTTTCCGTGAAGGGTTTGGCCAAGCCTTTTTCGGATCTGGCATAGGGTGACCGGTAGCAGACCAAGACCATGGCGTTTCTTCCCACCACAGCCATCAGGATCAGGGGACGGGTCAGGGGATGGGTTGAGAGATGATCCAGGGCGAGATACTCGGCTCCGATCAGCAGGATGAGGCTGATGACTCCAAAGGCCCCAATCCGGCTGTCCCTCATCACCTCGAGGATCTCTTTCTCTTGTTCCTCCGCAGGCCAGACCGTCCATCGTGTCTGCAAATCCGTCCAGGTGGAGACCCCGCGTCAGGAATGCGAGAAGCCCGATGGTCAGCCATATCGCCAGTGGTTTGGGCAGGACGGATGAAAGCAAATAATAACCGAGGGCCAGGAGCAGTCCGATCACGAGACCGACCAGGGGGAAGAAGGCCATCGACCGGGCCAATTCCTTCTCTCCCGTGGAAAACCCCCTGCCCACGGGAAGAAGGGTGAGGAAAGAAAAGGCCGTAAGGAGATCTTTCACTCTTTCCCCTTTACGAAGATCGGAATGCCTGAAACCATAAAGACCACCTGATCCGCGATTCCGGCTATTCTCTGGTTGGCCATTCCCGCCAGGTCTCTGAACCGGCGGGCCAGCGGGTCGGCCGGAACAATTCCCATGCCCACCTCATTCGTCACGAGGATGAGCGAAGTCCGGCTCTCTTTGACGGCACCCGTCAGCTGCTTGACTTCATCCATGACTCTTGAGATCATCGTCCCATTTGATCAGAAGGTTGGAGAGCCAGAGGGTGAGGCAATCCAGGAGAATGACTTCCACCTTCCCGCCGTATTGGCGGATTCTTTCAACCACCTCGATGGGCTCCTCACAGGTCTCCCATTCCGGCCCGCGCGCTTTCTTGTGATGTTCGACACGCACCGCCATCTCTTCGTCGAGGATCTCGGAAGTCGCCAGGTAGAGCTTTCTCGAGAAATGCTCGATTGGCATAATTCAGCGCATAACGGCTCTTACCGCTTCGACAGCCTCCCGTCACAAGAATCTTCTTCATGACTGCCACTCCTGTTCCAGGATTTCAAGGGATTCCGTGAGATCCTCCAGCGAAAAAACCTCGATCGAGAGAATGCCTTCGAAATCCCTGAGGCAGGACAGGATAAGATCGAGATGTGTCTCTTTCGAGATTCCCTATGCTGATGTGGTCGATGCCGTCCCGAATACCATGGAGATGGATGATGGAGGTCCGGCTTCGATATTTTTGCCAATAAAGCCGGAGGTCCTGCCCGCAGAGCAGGATATGACCGATGTCGAGACAGATCGAACAGCCGAATCCGTCGACGATGGTTTCGATCCATTCAAAGGGATATCCAAGGGTCTCGACCGAAACGCGGGAAGGTTCGATCCCACTCTTCAGGATCTCCTTCATGCTCCGGGCGATACGCCTTCTCCAGGTCTCCACATCCGCCTCTGCCTCGCCGGGCTCATTTCTCCGATCCAGATGGAGGGTGTAGAGAGATGGATTGAGACAGAGGGTCCGTTCCATCACCTTTTTGACGATCGAGACTCCATTGCATCGGATCTCTTCGTTCCGGTCTCCGAGATAGACATCGATGGGAAGGTGGATGTTGTAGCCGACTCCCTGTGAACGGGAGAGATCGATCAGACCTTCCAGTTCCGCGTCGGTGGGGTAGTCTATCCTGTCCATGGCTCTCAAAGATGACCAGTTCGATTTCGTCAAGGAATGGGCTGAGCCGGGCCACATTTGGAATGATTCGATCCGGAAAGATATAAGAGGTCGTTCCCAGTTTAAACGGGAACAATCCCTTGTAGCTTTTTGCGAGTTGTTGAGTCATCGATACTCTTCCGCGGAAAAAGACTCATAACCCCACCTGGCCTCCTTAAGTCAGGGGAGGAACAAGCGATCACGCGGGCAGGGTGGGGAGTGAGACGTTTTGCGTGTCCAACAGAACGTGTACGATACCCCTGCCGTGTAATTCCGTTCGGGGGACGGAGAAAAGAACTGGGTCCCGCCGACGAAGGATCCGAATTCCGAGTACTTTCGATCGAAAAGGTTATTGATCCCCACAAAGGCCTTCACTCTCTTATAAGCGTAGGATAGCCGTGCGTCCACCGTGTAATACATGTCCAGCTTGTCGACATTGTTTTCGAAGTCGCTGATCAGGAAGCGGGTATCGACGTAATTGAACCGGGTGTTGAACAGAAATCCTTTCCCAAGGTGAACATCGGCCCCGGCCGAGGCCTTATGCTTGGGGACGAAAGGAATATCGTTTGCCGAAAAAGGCCCCTGGCGGAGACGGGCCTTGAACATAACTGTAATTTCCCCACAGACTGAGAAACTCAAAAGGTCTGAAGGCGGCCCCGACCTCCATTCCCTGGCGCCGGGTCTTGGGGTAATTTTCATTATTGAAGGTGATGGGATTGAAGAAAATCTCATCCTCCGTGTCAATTTGGAAAAAGGTGACATTGCCTTCGATCCGGTCGGTAAAGGCATGACGGATTCCCGCCTCATAGTGAAGACCGGTCTGGGGTTTGATCGCAGGGTTTACCCGGACATCGGTGACCTTAAAGAAGTCGACGGGATCCTCGAAGACGAACACGATCAATTCATCCGTGACGGGGAAGCGGAAACTTCGCTTCACACTCAGGAAAGCGGATGACTTGTTTCGGCATAAAGATAGTTCAGACCGGCATTCCACGCACCCTTGTTTTCGTGGACCTTATCGTTAAAGTTCGGCGCTTCCTGTGACAGGTCGAAGGACACCCACTCATGACGATAACCGAGAGACAGGATGAGCTTCTCCAGGATTGAGAACTCATCCAGGATGTAAACTCCTGTGGATTTTTTTGTCACTTCGGACTGATTCTGATTCGGGGTTGTAGAAGGCGGAATTGGAAAAGATGACGGAGTCCGATTTATAGAGATCGACCCCGAGAGTGAGTTTGTTGGCGTGGTCCCAGAGCGGGTGTTTCAAGAAAAGTATCTTGGGGTAAAGCCCCAGGTTGTGAGATTTCTCCTGTCGTCGAAGGAATGCTCAGCGGGCGAGATAAGAAGAAACTGGAGACCTCCCTGTGGCGCCAGGAGAGCTCCGCATCGATTCGCCCAAGGTTCTCCAGATTGATCTTCGTTCCCAGAGCCCCATACATGTCGTCTGTTTCCGCTCGATCATCAGGGGTATCGGTTCCACGCCTGCCCAATGTATGGATCTGGTCTATGGTGAGGCCTCCCGGCAATCCGGTCTCATCTCGGTGGAAGTTGCCGCTGAGGTTGAAACTCAAGCGGTCATCCACATCGTAAACGAGTTTTCCCACCCGCATTCTTGGCCATAAGAAACCCGTTGTCACGGTATCCGTCGGTGGCATGGTAACCTGCGTTCACGATGGCTGAAAAGGGCCCCCATTTTCCGCTCACGGAAGCCGTTTCATTGTTCTCGTCGATAGCCTCCGCCGAGACACCGGCATGAAAAGAAAGAGGTTTCTGCGGCCGCTTCGTGATGATGTTGATGACCCCTGCGGCCGCATTGTCTCCATAGAGGACGCTGCCCGATCCCCGGAGCACCTCGATCCGTTCGATCTGTTCCATGGGAATCTGTGACCAATCCACTCCGCTGAGGTCGATTTCTTTCACTCTTCTCCCGTCCACCAGAACGAGGACGTTGAGGGGACCGATCTCACCAAAGCCACGAATGTCCATGAACACGCTCTTCCCTGTCCCCCGGAGGTCGTTCACCACCACGCTGGGTTCGCTTCTCAACAGATCCACGGTTGTCGGAACATAAGTACGCTCGATTTCTTCCGGGCCGATGACGGTGATGTTTGCAGGGATTTTCCTGATCTCCTCCACATCGCGGGTTGCGGTGATTACGACCTCCTCCAACGTGACCTCTTTATCCTGTGCGAGGAGGGAGAAGGGGACAAGAGAAAGAAAAACGAAAGAAAGAATGACATAAAAGAGACGACTCATAGTGACCTCCCCGGCCCACCCCTGCGGGCACTGTAAATTGTTCCGGCCTGCCCGGAGGCAGACCGTGGAGGAAGGGTCCAAAAAAAAGAGTCCCCAGCCTTCACAAAGAAGACTTGAGGGAACCTACCCGCATGCACCCCTCACAGTCTTATCCTCGAAGACCTTTTCGTGAAGAATATCCAGGCAGGTTTTCTGACTTTCCCGACCTTAACTCGCCTTCCCGTCCTTCGACAAACTCAGGATACAGGGCAGTGGCATTCTTGTTAAGGCACGTTCCCCATCGAGATCGATGGGGCCGGGATCACAGCGGCGGGTCCGTCCCCGACTTGTCCCTTAAAGGGACTCACGGGGTTCCCTTCACCCGGATATCAACCATTGATCTGAAAGTCTATCTAACAAATCTTCGAATGGATTGTCAAGTCCATTCTGCTCTGTAGAGAGTGAAGGCCCCTTGCCACGAAAATGCGGTCGGCAAAGGGTATCTCTCAAAATCCTTTCTTTGCTAACCTTCTTCCAACTTGGAGAGCTGCTTCCGCTGGGTGATGATCGGAACGATCAGCAACAGGAATGCGACGATCAAGAATCCCAGCGTGATCGGCCGGGTGACAAAGATGGAAAAATCCCGCGGGAGAGCATCAGGGACTGTCGAAGGGAGGATTCCAATTCCCCTCCGAGGACCAGTGCCAGAACGAGCGGGGGAGCATCATAACGGAACTTTCTCAACAGGTATCCTATGATCCCGAAGATGAGCATGATGACGACATCCGAAGTGTTATTTCCGATGCTGTATGACCCGATCATGCAGAAGAGAAGGATCAAGGATAGGAGGATGATAGGGAACTCTCAGAAGCTGACCCACAGGGGGATGAGCGGGAGGTTGAGAACGAGGAGCATCCCGTTCCCGATGTACATGCTTCAATGATCCCCCAAAACACATCGGGGCCCGTTTCATGAGCAGGGGCCCGGGCTGCATGCCGTGGATCACAGGGCCGAAAAAGATCGCCATGATGACGTTGGGTGGGATGCCGAGGGAGAGGAGCGGGATAAAGACGCCCCGGCTGCGGCGTTGTGGGCCGCCTCCGGTCCTGCGACTCCTTCAATGGCGCCTTTACCGAATTGCTCCGGCTGATTGGACAGCTTCTTTTCGATCCCATAGGACACAAAGGAAGCGATGATGGCTCCCCCGCCGGGAAGGATTCCGAGGAAGAAACCGAGGATGCTCTCTCGAAGGATCGCCCATTTCGATCGGCCCAGTCCTTGAGGGTCGGGCAGAGGTTCTTGATCTTTCCGGTCAGGATTTCCCGTCTGATTTCCGTTTCGAGGTTGCTCGATGACTTCCGCAATCCGAAGAGTCCCATGACGATGGGGACGATCCCGACTCCGTCGGGCAGGGCCTGGTCGATCCAGCGTGAACCGGGACATGCCGCTGATGGCGACCATTCAGGCTCCGGTCCGAGGGTCAAACCTACAGCAGCCATCATCAGCGACCTGACCATCGACCCCTGAGTCAGGAAGGTCAGGACCATGAGTCCCGACGCTCATCGAGGGCGAAGAACTCCGGGGGACCGAAACGAACGCGAGGCCGCCCTGAAGGGGGGCGGTCAGCATCAGGGCGATGACGGAGACGGTGCCGCCCATGAACGATCCGAAGGCAGCGATGCCCAGCGCCGGGCCTGCCCGTCCCTTCGGGCCATCTGGTATCCGTCGAGGCAGGTGATGACGGAGGCCGGGACCTCGCCGGGAATGTTCACCAGGATGGAAGTGGTCGAACCCCCGTACATGGCCCCATAATAGATGCCTGCCAGCATGATGACCCCTGAAACCGGCGTCGATTTGAACGTCGTGGGAAGCAGCAGGGCGATCGCTGCCGCCGGCCCAAGACCGGGCAAGACACCCACCAGCGTTCCTATCAATACCCGAAGAAACAGTAAATCAGATTCATGGGTTGCAACGCCACTTGAAACCCATGAGTACACTCGAAAAAACGTCCATTTCCCCTCCCTACCTTACCTTTTTCGGGAACTCTCGCAAGAACCCCAGTAAGCCCTTGGGCAACTGGGACTGGAGCCAGACTTCAAAGACCAGATAAGCAACCACCGTGACCGCGATACCCACAAAGACCGTGAAGAGCCATTTTTTCTTTTCAACGACGCCCAGCAGAAAGATGAAGAGCACCAGCGTCTCGGAATGAACCCGACGGTTTCCATCAGGAGCACGTAGACGAAGAGAGAGGCCAGGACGAGAATGATTTTTGGAAGGTTCTGTCCATGGAAGATAGCCTGCTGAGGTCCTTCCGTCTTCTTGTTTATCCATGCCCGGATGAGAACCACCGAAGCCATGATTGCCAGGACGAGATTGACCCAGAAAAAGAGAAATCCGGGACCGGGTTGATGCAACGTACCATACCCAAACGCCTCAATTCAATCATGACCAGGATTGAAAAGCACAACCAAAAGACTGAACTGATACGATCTGCCTTGCCCATTAGAAAACCCCCATGATTATTTAGTGTCTTTTTATAAATGCCGTCGTCTCATTGAAAGACGTCATTCCGGCGAAAGCCGGAATCCAGTCCTTTCAAGATCTTCTGGATGCCGGATCAGGTCGGGCATGACGGAAAAGGGGCATTTATAAACAGACTCTATTTAAATGTTGGAAAACTGGAATACCGGCAACCCGATATTCCACCCCTCCTTCGCACAGTCATTCCATTGTTGCAGAAAGAAATTCTGTGCCCGTTATTTCTTCAAGCCCATTTTGGCCGCCAGAGAGCTTGCAATCTCGAACTCTTCCTTCTTCAGCTTATTCAATTCCGCTGGAGACTTATAGTCCACCACATAGCCCATTTTTTCGGCTTTTGCCTTCAGTTTCCCGATTCTTGACGGCCTTTTCGATGGCTGCGACCAGAGTCTTCTTAACATCCTCAGGCAAACCAGAGGGGCCATAAAACGCAAACCAGGTTGAGAGGAGGCCCTGTTTATATCCCAGATCCGCAGCGGTCGGGACTTCGGGATATCCTGCCATCTTCTTACTGACCAGGAGAACACGCATCTGTCCTGAATCGATATGAGGCTTCACTTTGCCAAAAGCATCGAAGGTCACCTCGACATGTCCTCCCAGCAGGGCCGTGATGACCGATTCTCCTCCCTTGAAGGGAATCATCGTGAATTCGGCTCCGGTCATGGCCTGCATGACTTCCAGGTTGAAGTGATCGATCGCCCCCACCCCAATCGTGCTGACGCGGAGTTTTTTGGGAGTTTTTCTTGGCATAGTCGATCAGTTCGCCAAAGGTCTTCCAGGGAGAGCTCGCCTGAACTGCGGCAGCTTTGGGGATAAAGAGATGCAGACCCAGGGGCTCTAAATCCTTGTCCGGATCGTAAGGAAACGTTTCGGGGTGGGTGATCCGGGTGTAGATGAGACCCGAGGCGCTGACATAACCGATGGTATAGCCGTCCTTTTTGCTCTTGGCCACGGCATCGGTTCCAAGGATCGATGCCCCCCGGGCTTCGCGACGATCACGACCTGGGTCTCCGAGATGTTTTCCCAACTCATCGATCAGGATCCGCGCATTGATGTCCATGATCGACCCTGCCACATTAGGAATGATGAGCTGGATGGGCCGATTGGGGTAAGACTGCGCTGGAGCCGTCGGAACGCTGTAGCTTAATCCGCAGACCATGATGAATAGACTGGCAACGATGGTCAGGCGTTTCATATTGATCCCTCCTTGTTCAGTTTTTTTTTGCACAGGCCTGCCTTTTCCGCGATTTGAAGCGGCTTTTCGTGCTCTTGGATGCCCTCTTCAGTCTTTTTCGGGATTTCGGACGCCTTGCATCCAAACATTTTGAGCGGCCGGAGGAAACTCTTGGTTTTTCAGCAAACTGCCGGCTCTGTTACTTGGTGTTACTTGGTACGGAGCCCGACCTTGTTGGCGATGGCAAGACCCCTCTCATACTCTTCAGCGATATTCTTCCTCATCTCTGCAGGGGATTTGTACTGAACCACGAATTGCAGCTTTTCAACTCTTGCCTTCAACTCCGGCTGTTTAATGGCTTTCTCAATGGCCGGGATCAACACCTTCCTGACCTCTTCCGGCAGTCCGGAGGGCCCGTACATTGCAAACCAGACCGATGGAAGCTGTTCTTTATATCCCAGATCGCTCATGGTGGGAACGTTGGAAAATTCGGCCATTTTGTTGCTCAACAAGAAGGACCCGCAGCTTCCCCGATTCCACATGAGAGGTAAATTTGTTGGCGGCATCACAGGTCATCTCCACATGACCTCCCAGGAGGGCCGTGACGACCGATTCTCCCTTCAAGCGATATGCGTGAATTGCGTTCCTGTCAGGGACTGGACGACTTCCAGATAGAAATGGTTGGTGGAACCCACGCCGATGGTGTTGACACGGATCTTTCCGGGATTCTTCTTTTTTGGCGTAATCCATTAGATCCTGAAAGGTTTTCCATGGAGAGCTTGCCTGCACCGCAAGAGCCATCGGAACGAAGACATGCAATCCCAGGGGTTCCAGATCCTTATCGGGATCGTAGGGCAGGGTTTCGGGATTGAGAATCCGGGCATACACGATCCCTGAGTTCCCTGTGTAGGAGAGGGTATAGCCATCCCTCTTGCTCTTGGCAACGATATCCATGCCCAGCATCGTTCCCGCACCGGGTTTGTTGAGCGGGATGATCTGTGTCCCGAGAATCTTTCCAGCTCTTCAGCCAGAGCCCTTGCGTTGATGTCGACTATGGCGCCCGGAACATTCGGGATGATCAGCTGGATCGGACGATTCGGGTAGGTCTGGGCACACGTTGCAGACACTCCCACGCTGAGTCCCGATACAAACAGGAGCAGCGCGACAAGGCAGGCCAATCGCTTCATCGTTATTTTCCTTCCTGAAGATAACCCTGCGATTACTCTACTTAGAGTCCGTCCATAAACAGCCTTTTCCGTCATGCCGGACCTGAGGAGCCTGCCCCGTACTTGATACGGGGGCATCCAGAAGGTCTTGAAAGAACTCGATTCCGGCTGGAGTTTATCCCGGTGAAAACCGGGGCCGGAATGACGATTCTGATTGAGGCGGCAGTTCATAAACAGACACTAATTACTTGCGCAAACCTACCTTCTTTGCTATTGCCACTCCTCTTTCATATTCATCCAGCGCGAGTTTTCTCTGCTCCGCGGGAGATTTGTACTGAACCACGAAGTCCATCTTCTCGATCTTTGCCTTGAGTTCGGGGTTCTTGACCGCCTTCACGGCGGGCACGAGGATCTTTTTGACTTCTTCCGGAAGGCCGGCCGGTCCGTACATTCCGAACCAGGAGGTGAACATCTCCTGCTTATAACCCAGTTCGGTGATGGTCGGCACATTGGGCAGATCCGGAACCTTGCTGGTTACAAGGAGGATCCTCATCTTGCCGGATTCGACGTGCGGTTTGATCTTGCTGACCGCGTCGAAAGTCATTTCGACGTGTCCCCCCAGCAGGGCGGTGATTACAATTCGCCCCCTTTGAAAGGAACGTGGTTGAACTGAGCCCCGCTTAGAGATTCGATGAGCTGCAAGTTGAAGTGCGAAGTGGAACCGATGCCGGTGGTACTGACGCGAATCTTCTCCGGATTCTTCTTGGCATAGTCGAGCAGCTCTGGAAAGGTCTTCCACGGAGAGCTTGCCTGAGGCAATCGCATTCGGAAAGAAGAGGTGAAGGCCTAATGGGTCAAGATCTTTATCCGGGTCGTAGGGTACGGTGTCCGGATTCACAACCCGGGTGAATACGATCGATGCGGAGTTCGTATAGGCGAGGGTGTAGCCGTCCTTCTTACTCCTGACGACAAAATCCGTGCCGAGGGTGAAACCGGCCCCGGGCTTGGCGATGGGAACGACCTGTGTGCCAAGGATTTTCGCAAGCTCTTCCCCTGTCAGCCTTCCCGCAATGTCCAGATGGAGCCCCGCCACTCCGGGGATGATGAGCTGAATCGGGCGGTTCGGGTAAGGCTGTGCGAAGGTCGCTGGGACCCCCGGCGCTGAAGCCGAACACGATAACAAGCAATCCGACAACAAACCCTGATCGCTTCATGAATCTTCTCCTTATAAGGGAATGCTGCTCTGCCGTGCAGGATTCTTCCAGACCGGACCCACTTCCTTTCACCGGTTCCATCGCGCGAACTTCCGTACGTCAGGGCGCGGAAGTTCGCGCGGGTCAGACGAAACCAACAGGATCACTTAAGCATCCCGGCTTTTTTCGCGACCGCCATGGCGGTCACATATTCTTCCTGAGCGATCTTCAGCTGCTCGGCCGGGGGTTTGTAATCAACGATAAATTCCAGCTTCTCAATCTTTGATTTGAGTTCGGGATTCTTGATGGTCTTTTCGATCGCAGGAACCAAAACCTTCTTGACATCCGCTGGAATCCCGGCCGGGGCATACATGGCAAACCAGCTGGCGGGCAGCTGCTGCTTATAACCCAACTCCTGAATCGTGGGGATGCTCCGGGAATTCAGGCATCTTATAGCTGGTCAGGAGCATCCGAAACTTTCCGGCTTCGGTATGCGGTTTGATCTTGCTCACCGCATCAAAGGTCAGTTCGACATGTCCTCCCAGAAGGGCGGTGATGACGGCTTCTCCGCTCTTGAAAGGAACATGAGTGAATTGAGCGCCTGTCAAAGATTGGACAGTCTCCAGATGAAAGTGGACCGTGGATCCGATGCCGGGGGTGCTGACGCGGAGCTTGCCCGGATTTGCCTTGGCATAGTCGATCAACTCCTTAAAGGTCTTCCCATGGGGAACTTGTCTGGCAGGCAAGATTATGGGCAAAGAACAGGTGAAGTCCCGGGCTCGAGATCTTGTCCGGATCGTACCCCACGCTTTCAGGGTTGAGGACCCGGGCATAGATGATCGCCGGGTTGTTGGTATAGAGAAGCGTATAGCCGTCCTTTTTGCTCTTGGAGGCGATATCCGTCCCCACCGTGAATCCCCCTCCAGGTTTGTTTACGGGAATGAAGGGTTGCCGAGAGCCTTTCCCAGATAATCCCGCCAGGAGCCTGCCGGTGATATCAATGATCGATCCGGGAGTGCCCGGAATGATGAATTGAACAGGTCGGCTGGGGTAGGTGTCTGCAGCCGTCGAAATACCGATCATGAATCCGAACACCATCAGGAAAAGACCCATGATAAGAATCGATCGTTTCATTGTCTTGCCTCCTTTTGGTAATGACATGCTTTCAATTTGACGCCATTGTAAGTTTCTGACGGGGCAGTGTCAAGTAGGATCCACCCGTCAAATCTCATAGATTTCCTGCGGTGCCTTATGCAAACAGTCGCTGACGCCCGACTCCGTAATAAGATAGTTATCACAGACCCAGACCCAGACCCTGTCCGATCCGATAATGGGGTGAACAGTGATATTCATCCCGGGTTTGAGCTTCATGGGCTCATCGTCCCGAATCGCCGGCCTTTCAACAAGGTCGTAGCCCTGTCCGTGGGCAAAAAGCCTCGTTCCAACGAGCTGGCCGTGCTTGACCAGGAAATCGTTGTTTGCCCTCCAGATCTCACCGGGATCCGCCCCCGGTTTGAGGAGTCTGAGGGTGTTCTTCTGTGTCTCCTTGCAGAGGTCGTAGGCCTCTTTCAATTCGGAAGGGGCCTTCCCAACAAAGTAAACCCTTCCGGCCTCCGCATACATCCCGCCGGGGCCGTTCACCTCGATCATCAGGGTGAACTGGTCTCCTTCCCTTACCATCCGATTCTGGAAATGACGTTTCTGCATGGGGACAGGTTTTCCCACCGGACCGGACCCGCCGATCACGAGCTGTTCTTCACTGCCCCGGTCCGTGACCTTGTGGACGATATCGGCAATGATTTCGAAATCCCGTCTCCCGGGCCGGATCGCCTTCTTGGCAAATGCCAGGGCCTCATCCTGAAGGGCCACGGTTTTCTTGATGAGGGAGATCTCTTCGTCGCTCTTGATGGCCTTGATGTGATCTACGAGGTCCGTCGCGTCGACGAAAGTCGCCTCCGGAAGGTTCTTGAGCAGATGGTCGTGAAACATGGCGGACATGGTGGCCTTCCCGACGATGCCGATCCTGGCCTTTTTCTTGACACGCATCGTCTCTACGGCAAGTTCCGCATCGTAGGCTGAGTGCTGTACGAGAGACTCTTGAAGTAGGGGGCCGTCAGCCTTCGTTTCGACCCCTCTTCATGGTCCACGCCGGAGGACCGAGATCCCCGGGCGGCTTGCCTCCGCAGGTGATGGTGGTCATTTCATCGTCGACCGGAAAGATGACGGCCAGGGCATACCCGTTCCTGGCCGGGATGTCCGTTAAACCATTTCACGTATCCTCCCAGCCACTCGTTGTCGTTCTGCATCACCAAGAAGTCGATGCCCTGCTCCTTCATCTTTTCCCGGGTTTGTCTCCACCGCCTCTCCAATTCGCCGTCCGAAATGGATTGAGTCAGGATTTCTCTGGGATCATCCACTGGTTCTTTCTCCTTTCTTGAATTGAAAAAAGAGGGGCAAACCCCCTCTTCTTAAATCGTTTGTTCCTTCGCCAGATCGGAAACCCTCTTATTTGCCTCCAGAAGATGTTCTTTCATGATCTTTTCCGCCGACTGAAAGTCCCCCTTCACCAGCGCCTGATAGATCTCCTTGTGGTAGTTGATGACCTGTTGCAGATGGTCGACTCCCGGATTGACTTTGAGCAGGAATGAAGAGGTCACATTCATAATCGACTTGATAATCATCTCAAACAGGGTGTTCTTCGAGGCCCTCGCGAGCAGGAGATGAAATTCCAGGTTGGTTTCGAGAGGTCTGTTTCCCTTTGCCGTCTCTGCTTCCGCCGCCTCCAGATTCTTTCTAAGGGTGTCGAGATCTTCCTGATTGATTCTGCGGAAGACCGACTCGAGAATGACCATTTCGATGCCAAGCCGGGTCTCAGTCAACTCTTTCAGCGTGATATTGCCGATCCTGATCATGTCCGAGAATCCGATCTTGTGATGACGGCGCTATCCGATTCTTTGATAAAGGCCCCGCCGAAGCTCCCCTGCTTGATATAGATGAGACCGCCCTGCTCCAGGGTGCGAAGAGCTTCCCGAACCACCATCCTGCCTGCCTTGAACTGAGTCGCCAGCTCTCTTTCGGAGGGCAACTTGTCTCCCGGCTTGAAAAGCCGGAATAGATCGATTCCCGGATTTGGTCAGCGATCTCTTCGAAGACCCTCTTGGTCTTAAGGGGTGTGAATAACCGGGCCGTTTCTTCCATCGATGGTCATATATAATACCTATGGCTGCTTGTCAAGACAGGTGGGCTTGAAAAAAGAGAAGGGAAGGCGGAATCGACGGGGGCGAACCTGGATTCACCCCCGGGGCGATGGAATTCCCGGGGGAAAAACCCCGCCGGTTTGTCTGAGAAGGGTTTGGACTGCCTCCAGGGTGGGGATTCCCTTCCTTCCCCCGAGGTCGAGGCACTTGAGGGAAGCTACGGCGTTTGAGAACCGCAGGATCTCCTCCACTTCCCAGTTCTTCAGGAGGCCGAAGATGAACCCTCCGTGGAACACGTCTCCGGCACCTGTCGTGTCAACCGCCCTGACGGGAAATCCTTTCACATGGACAATTCTCCCTTCAACCAGCGCCATAGCCCCTTCGCGGCCCAGCGTCGCACAGACGAAACCGGTTGTGTGTCTCTGCATTTCCACCAGGGCCTTTTCGCGATCTGGAATTCCGGTAAAGAGGGTGGGGAAGCGCGACGACGTGATCACGAAGTCGATCTCTTGGATCAACTCCGGGGTGAGCGGCTCCACCTTGTCGATGTCGATGACGTAGGGATCCTCTCTTTGGCCCATTTGATGCATTGAATCGCCGCACGGATGTCGTGGCCATCCAGTGAAGAAGATTCCCGGAGCAGACGTCTTTCCGAGAGAGCTCCCCTTTCCGGTACATCAGGCCTTCGTCCGGTTCAGCTACGGTCGCTTCTGGAGACGCCGTCAACGAGGATGACCGCAACACCGATTGGAAGCATGAGACCGACGACGACGGAAGAGATATCTATTCCTTCTTCGTGGAAGCGAGTCCAGGGAGACGCTTGATTCCACCCCCACTCTTCCGATGCACTCCGTCCGATCCCCGACTGCTCACGCGACCATGGCGAACGGAACCTGGGCGCCGGTGGACAAACGCTGGAGCTTCATCTTCGAATTCTACGTTGCAAACGAGGACCACACAGAGGGAATCAATGGAGTCAGGCTCGATCCCCAGAACGTCAAAAGACCTGTTTCTGTAAGGACAGGGTTGAATCGATGCTTCTTATAGGTCTTCCGACGGATTCAAGGTCAAGGCATCAACCGCGGAACCACGGTTCATGTCGAATCAAAAGTCGACGAACAGGCATGAAACATAAGCAGCAACAAACTCCGGTGAGGACGAGATGGCGGAAAACCGCGATGGTGATCTGGGCGGCGGGGGAAGGGGAACCGGATGAACTCTGCATTGGTCAAGGTACTTCATCCCTGCTCCGGCCTTCCAAATGCCTCGATATTCCATCCATCTTTCTTCTACGGGATCGGAGCGGAAAAAGATGGTCGTTGTCGTGGGATCTTCAGGGAAGCGGATCAGGGAGCTTTGGATGATCCTGGCTTCTCCTTCTTGCTCGAGGAAGACCAGCGGGCAACGGCGATGCCGTTCTCCAGGCGGTGCTGATCTTCAGGGTTCCACAGGACGCTGGTGATGCGGAGACGTTGCGGGTCAAGAGCGAGACGATGGAATCCTCGCCGTCCGGGCACTTCACGACACGGGGACGGCTCTCGGTGTCGACGGCGATCGTGGCGGACCCTTCGGTTACGGGAGGGGCGCCTTCGGAGCCCGGAAGGGTGGCTGGAGAAGATCGTCGAGGAAAAGGTACGCCACGGAAGAGGAGCGGCGATCCGGGAAATCAATACTGCATCCATCGTGTTCGGGCCCCTGCCACCTGCAGGAGTCCGCCATCGGGAAGAGGACGCCAAGGAGAAGATGGTGACTGACGGTACTGGTTGAAGATCCTGAGGAAGAAGGCTGTGGAGGATGCTGCGCACGTGGTAGTGGATCCACAGGAGGTGATGGGAATCGAGAGGCGGATCGATCTGGCCAAGGCCAGGAGGTGCTCCGGCAGGAGAAACTCCGGTCACTGATGATATCGGGAGTGACCCTGATCGATCCAGGACGACCTATGTTGACGGGAAGGTTGAAATTGGACACGATACCCTCTTCACCGAATTCCACCTTCGGGGAAAGACGAAGATCGGCCGGTGTTCGTCATTGAGACGAAGGTGTGGATTTCGGATCGAGGGTCGCCGATGAGGGTGACGATTCGTCGAACTGCGTGATCACGGAGAGTGAGGTTGAAAGAGGTGCCTCCATCGGGGCCTTTGCTGATCTGAGACCGCTGAGCCAGGTCAGGGTGAAAGTGAAGATTGGGAACTTCGGGGAGGTGAGAAATTTGTCATCGGAAAAGGTTCGAAGGCCAATCACCTGAGCTATGTGGGGGATTCCGTCATTGGGGAAGGGGTGAATATCGGGGCCGGGACCATCACCTGCAATTACGACGGCGCTGAAAAACACCAGACGATTATCGGAGACGGGGTCTTTGTGGGATCGAACGTGGAACTGGTGGCTCCCGTGAAGGTGGGGAAGAACGCCGTGATCGGAGCGGGCACGACTGTCACCCGGGATGTTCCGGACGGTTCTCTCGCCATCAGCCGGACGAAACAGAAGAACATCGAAGGCTGGGGAGCGAGGATGGGAGAGCTGCCGGAAGGAATGGGAAACCGGAGGGAAGGGGGAGAAGGGGCTCTAACCCCATGTGCGGTATCGTCGGATACGTCAGCCCCAGAGAGACGGCCAAGGTCCTTATTGATGGTCTCAGGAGACTCGAATACCGGGGATACGATTCCGCCGGGATCGCCGTTTTTCAGAGAGGAAAGGTGGAGGTCCGGAGAAAAGAAGGCAAACTATCGAAGCTCGAAGAATTGATCAAGGGAGAGGCCTTTGATGGAAACGCGGGCATCGGTCATACCCGATGGGCCACCCACGGAAGGCCTTCCGATACCAATGCCCATCCCCACAAAGCGGGAAAGATCACGGTCGTTCACAATGGGATCATCGAGAACTATCTTCCTCTCAAGGAGGAACTCAAGAAGAAGGGCCGCATCTTCCATTTCTGAGACGGATACGGAGATCATCGCCCATCTGATCGATGAGAGGATCAACGAAGGATGTTCCTTTCCGGATGCGGTGAGAGGGGCCCTCGGCCAGATCAAGGGTTCTTATGCGCTCGGAATCCTTTACGAAGGGGCTGAGGGGTGCTTTATCGTCGCCAAGAAAGAAAGTCCTCTGGTCATCGGTCTTGCCGAGGGTGAATTCTTTGTCGCTTCCGACGTTCCGCCCATTCTTTCTTACACCAGGGATTTTCTTTTCATGGAAGACGGCGAGATGGCTCTCCTCTCCACGGAAGGAGTGAAAGTCTTCAATGCCAGTGGAGAAGCGATTGCAAAAGATTAGAAACGGATTCAATGGGACCCTGTAATGGCTGCGAAGGGCGGGTTCAAGCACTTCATGCTCAAAGAGATCTTCGAGCAACCCCGGGCCTTGATAGATACGGTGCGGGGCCGAGTGCTCGAAGAGAAGGGGGACGTTTTTCTCGAAGACGTCCGCGGATAGAACCAAGGTGAGGGAATTTCGGAAAGTATTCTTGATGGCCTGCGGGACCTCTTATCATGCCGCTCTCGTGGGTAAGTTTATGATCGAAGAATTCGCCCGGTTCCACGGTAGAAATGGACCTCGGATCGGAGTTTCGCTATCGGGACCCAGTGATCGGAAAGGGGGATATGCTGATTGCCATTTCCCAATCCGGGGAGACGGCGGATACCCTGGCGGCGGTCAGGGAAGGGAAACGCAGGGGAGCCGGAACGCTGGTGATCTGCAATGTGGTTGAATCAAGCCTGGCCAGGGAGGCGGACGGTGTGATCTACACTCACGCCGGGCCGGAAATCGGTGTCGCCTCCACAAAGGCTTTTGCCACCCAGCTCGTAGTTCTTTTCCTTTTTGCTCTTCGCCTGGGCAGGGACTCGAGGCCACCTCTCGGGGGAAAGGGAAAGACCCTGCTCGAGGCATTACTCAAAATTCCCCATCTTATCGAGGTGTTGCTCAAATCCTCAAAGCAGGTGGCCCGATTGCGAGGCGTACATCTTGCCCGGGACTTTCTTTACTTGGGCCGGGGGATCAATTATCCTATAGCGCTAGAGGGCGCTTTGAAATTAAAGGAAATTTCTTACATTCACGCCGAGGGTTATCCGGCCGGTGAGATGAAGCATGGACCGATCGCCCTGATCGATCGAAGATGCCGGTTGTTGTTTTGGCCACCCGGAACGAGGTTTATGATAAGGTCATTTCCAACATCGAGGAGGTCAGGGCAGAGAGGGAAAGGTCATTGCCCTCGTCTCCCAGTCGGATCAGGGAGTCACGCAAAAGGTGGACGACGTGATCTTCATTCCAGAGACCCTGCCTTCCCTCACCCCCATTCTTCTCACCATTCCGCTTCAGCTTCTGGCCTATTATATGGCGGATTACAAAGGGACCGATGTCGATCAGCCAAGGAATCTGGCCAAAAGCGTCACGGTGGAGTAAGGAGAGTCCTTTCGCAACACCAGGAAGCCCCGCCCTTTTGTGTTCACCGCTCCGATGATCTGAAACAACTCTCCTTCCATAACACGCAGTCTTCGTGTCTGGAAGAAGTTTTCTCCTGCAGCCCCATCTCGGACTTTCAAAGTCGCAGGAGAAGCTCTGCGTTGCCGTGTGCGATTCTCTCTTTATCGGCAGGGCTCACCGGGAGTTGCTCGAGGAATTGGCGCGCCTCCGACATCGAACCATAGGGATAGTCGGCTGAGAATATGATTCGGTGGGCACCGATCTCAGAGAACAGGTCAAGGAATGGAGGCGTGAAGTTGAAACCACTAAATGTGTAGTAGACGTTCTCTCGCAGATAAGCGCTGATCGGGCGCTGCAGTTTCGTCACTGCCGTCGTCAGTTGGCGATCCATTCTGGGAAGCATGAATGGAAGGGCTTCGCCCAAGTGGCCAACGATAATTTGCAGGCGCGGGTATCGGTCGAATGCTCCGCTGAGAATGAGCCGGAGGGTATGGACTGCGGTTTCGATGTGCCATCCCCAACCTGAAGTCGACAGGATGTTCGTCACCCCTGGTGCGAAGTCTCCGCTGTAAGAGGCCTCGATTACCGGCCGCGGAGGCGGGGTTGGATGGAGGTAAATTGGGACCTGGAGTGCTTCGGCACGCTCCAGGATCGGCCAGAAGAACTTGTCGTCGAGGTAGCGGCCCCGGGTGTGACCGTTGATCACATGCTCCCTTGAAGCCGAGCTTACTGACCGTGCGGTCCAATTCCTCAACGGCAGCTTCCGGAGACATGGTGGGCAAGCTGGCGAACCCGGCGAAACGCGTCGGGTGGCGTCGCACCGCGTCTGCGAGGATGTCGTTTGAATCGCGGGCCAGTTTCACTGCCACGGTCGCGTCGAGTTGTTCCACCCCGGGGGCGTTCAGCGAAAGCACTTGAACATCGATGCCTGCTGCGTCCATATCCGCGATCCTGCGTTCCCCGAGATCGGCCGCTATGTTTTGCAGCTTGGCCGCTGACGGCGTCACTGCGGTCCCTATAGCGTTCACGAAGGCAGGGGTCACGAAGTGCTCCTCAACTATAATTGTCCGCATCTTCGTTCTTGCCACTTCTGCCGCTTCTGCCTTAGGTACTTTCACCAAACCTTGGGCAAGACCAAGACATAGAGTTCCAGTAACCGCCGTGGCATTCAAAAAATCTCTCCGATTCATCTCTTTTCTCATAAACATGGACCTCCTTTTTGGGCATTTAAAAGCATTCATGGTTCTCAGCAAAGAATAGATTTTGCAAACGATAACAAACTACTAAATTGCATTGTACCGAATCGATCTGTTGCTTAATAACAGGGATTCAACTTTTGTGGCGCCGCAAGAAGAAATACAGCCATTTGCCCTCTTGAGATGCGATCATTGGGGCAAAACGTTGAAGGCGTACAGCCACCTGTAATCCCATCTTCGGCAAGCCGCTCAATGAATCCGCAGAAAGCGCTTCCCACCGAACCGGCCGTCACATCGCTAAATCGGTCTTCCGTGCACGGACTGGGAGCATTTCCGAGGGCCGCCTCGACAAAGACGGCCATCTGACCCCGGCTGATGGGTTCATCGGGACAGAAGGACGATCCGGCCACGGGATCACACCCCGCGGTGATTCCTTCATCATGGAGTCGTTCGATGAATCCGCAGAACGGATGATCAATAGGCACATCGATGAAGCGTCCTGCGCAAGCAACGGGTGTGTACCCAAGAGATGTTACGAGGAAAACAGCCATCTGCCCCCGGGTGATCGGATCATCGGGCAGTAATCTCCGTTCCCACAGCCCGCCGTCACGCCGCTGTCCTGAAGAAGGATTATCGGCTCCTCTGCCCAATGGCCTGATGGAATATCTCCAAAAATGAATTGGTCTGACTGAAGGATTGTTCCGTAATCTCCCAGAACAACAAAACTTCGATCGCCGTAAGTCACTCCTGAAAGGGTGGCACTGGAATTCGACTCTCTGACAGCCCACGTGATTCCATTAACGGAAAACATTGGATGGAAGGAAGTGAGGATCGTTCCAAGAGTCCCTACGGCAACAAAGGCGCCGTTTCCAAACGCGATCCCCAAAAGTTTATCCCCGTGTCCTATGCCGAGCGCCCTCCGATCCCAGGTTGTTCCACTGGATGAGGTAAAGATCACAGGAGTCATATATCGACAATGGATGTGTTCCGAATCCATGCATTCATATCCAACGGCAACAAACATCTCCTTCCCGAAGGCCACTCCCGTGAGGAAATCATAGGAGTCCACAGGCCCGGAACCTTTCGTCCAAGATATCCCATCGGTCGAACGGATGGTTGTGGCATCTCCTGCGACAGCGACAAACGTTCCGTTCCCATAAGCTATTGCTGAAAAGTCTCCCGCGACCCCAGGGCTTTGAGAGGTCCAGGTCACCCCATCCGGCGAAGTAAGGACGATGCCGTAGCCGACAATGACAAACAGCCCATTTCCATAGGCGACTGCCCGATACGTTCCTGGAGTCCCGGAAGTTCTATAAGTCCAATTTACCCCGTCCGTTGAAGTGAGGATCATGCTCCCTTCCCCTACGGCAACAAACAGGCCGTCTCCATATCCAATCCCGTGAAGCGATCGGTCAGTGATTGAACTGATCTCCGCCCAGGTTATTCCGTCAGGTGAGATGGCGATTGCGCCAAGAGGCCCTACGCCGACAAAAGGTGTCCTTCCCATAGGCAACATGGCTCAGAGTGTTGCCCTGAGGTAAGGGATTTCTTAAATGCCAGGTCGCAAGAGGATCCGGTATCGGGAGATGGGGAAAAGTCTCGCTCAAAGAAAAGACCAGATGGCCCCCGATTGATCCGGCGTCCGCGCTCACCATGAAGTAATATGTTTCACCGGCAACGGCAGGGAAGATCACCCTTGGTGTGACAGCGTCGCCACAGGCGATTTGAGTCAGTGATCCCCGGCTGCCTGTCCAAACGGACAGTACGTTGGAGTAACCGCTCCCGAATGTTTTCGCTTCGATCCATAAATCGGTCCCGGGCGTGACAGCGTACCAAACCGTCGGACCCGAACCCGACCCGCAGCAGAGACACGCGGGGGTGGGATCGTCAGGAGCGAGAGTCGCTCCGAAGGTTGCAGGGTTATCCGTGAAGGGTAACCCCGAAATGACCGTTGCATGGTCAAAATCGTCATTTCCCGGGGGCAGACTCCCGTTTAGAGAGAAGACCAGATAGCCCCCCATTGCTCCGATGTCCGCACCTACCATGAAGTAGTACGTTTCACCGGCAACGGCAGGGAAGATCACGCTTGGTGTGACAACCCAGCCACAGGCGATTTGAGTCAGAGAACCCCGGCTGCCTGTCCAAACGGACAACACGTTTGGATAGTCGCTCCCGGCGGTGTTTGCTTCTATCCACAAATCGGCCCCCGGCGTGACAGTGTACCAAACCGTCGGACCCGGACCCGACCCGCAGCAGAGACACGCGGGGGTGGGACGTCAGGAGACAGGGTTGCTCCGAAGGTCGCAAGGTTATCCGTGAAAGATAACCCTGAAACGGGCTTTGCGTTGTCAAAATCGTCATTTCGCGGGTTCAGACTCCCGTTTACAGAGAAGACCAGGTTTCCTCCCGGCGTTCCGTAGTACGTGTTTGCACTCACCATGAAGTAGTACGTTTCACCGGCAACGGCCTGGAAGATCGCCTGGTAAAAACCGAAAGCGGAATCGACCTTTACCAGAGAACCCCGGCTACCGGTCCAAACGGACAAGATGCTATCATAATCGCTTCCGCCGGTATTTGCCTCAATCCACATATCGGTCTCAGGTGTCACTGAGTACCAGACTGTATAACCGCAGCGAGTGCAGGGTTGGGTGGGATCGTCAGGAGCGAGGGTTGCTCCGAAGGTTGCAAGGCTGTCCGTAAAGGGTAGCCCCGAAATGACCGTTGCATGGTCAAAATCGTCATTCTCCGGAGGGAGACTTCCGTTTGCAGAGAAGACCAGATTCCCTCCCCCTAATTCGTGAACATTCCCGCTTACCATGAAATAATATGTTTCACCGGCAACGGCCTGAAAGATCACCCTCAATGTGGCGACGTTGCCGCAGGCAACCTGGGTCAGTGATCCCCGGCCGCCTGTCCAGACGGACAACGTAAGAGGGTAACCGGTGGCTCTCGCATCTATCCACATTTTGGTCGCGGGCGTAATAGAGTACCAAACCGTCGCATCGACACCCACCCCGCAGCAAAGACACGTTGGATTCGGATCGTCAGGAGCGAGGGTTGCTCCCAAGGTTATGAGACTCTCCGTGAAGGGCAACTCTGTAATGACTCTTGCATGATCAAAATCATCGTTTTCCAGAGGGATGCCGGCTGTCAAGGAGAAGACCAGGGTGCCTCCTATCGCTCCAATGTCTGCGCTCACCATGAAGTAATATGTTTGACCGGCAACGCCGTGGAAGACCACGATCGGTGTGACAAAGTTGCCACAAGCGACCTGGGTCAGAGAACCCCGGCTGCCCGTCCAGACGGACAATGAATTTGAGTAATCCGTTCCGCCGGTATTCGCCGCTATCCACATATCGATTCCGGGTGTGATGGCATACCAAACTGTGGGGCCTGTTTGCCACGAACAGCCTGGGAAGGGATCGTCGGGAGCAAGGGTAGCCCCCACCGTATCGAGGCTATGGGTAAAAGAAGGGAGGGTATCGACCGGGATGGCGCTGTCAAAGTCGTCGTTGGCCACCTGGGCCTGAACCATAGCTGCTGCTGTGACCAAAAAGACCACAACAGACAATGCGATCTTCACGCTGTGGGACCACCTGTCCATTTTCATTTTGACTCTCCTTTCTCCGGGCTGCGAACTCATTCCCGGTGTTAGGCAGGCTGGCACAACTCCGCGTGGAAAGCGCCCCAATCTCTATCTGAGGTGTGCTTCCTTTCAAGGAAGCACACCTCGGGCGGCACATTATCACAGGAAGATCAAGTTGTCAATAGTTTCTTTTTTAGGGCAGACTTTCAGGTTAGAAGATACGAATCTTCCAATCAAAACCTCCATGGTGAACTTGTCAACCTGGTACGGGCCGACACCGGGGGGTATTTCCCTCCTGACAGTGTCGAACCGAACACCCACCCTACGATATTAACCAGCGTTGGTTTCCGAACGCCTCGGCCTCAATGGGCAGGCTTGTCCAGGTCCTGTCCATCTTCTGCGACAATCTGCGTCCACAGATTACCATGGTGGGGGACTTTGTCAAGAAAAAATTGGGGTTTTCCTTCGGTTGAAAATTGCCGATTGACAATTGATTCCCGCCAATTGATAATTTCTGGGATGTCTCTGCTCGACGAACTCAATCCCAATCAGCAGAAGGCCGTTCAGGAGACGGAAGGCCCCCTTCTCGTCTTTGCCGGGGCGGGCAGCGGTAAAACGCGAGTTCTGACCTATCGAATCGCCCACCTGGTCCACGAGAAAGGGGTCCCGCCCTGGAGTATTCTTGCCGTCACGTTTACCAATAAGGCCGCAGACGAGATGCGGGAAAGGGTGGAACGGCTTCTCGGAGGATCGACCCGGGGGGCCTGGATTTCGACCTTCCACTCCGCCTGCGTCCGGATCTTGAGGCGGAATATTGAGCTCCTGGGTTTCAAGCCGAATTTCGTCATTTATGACGACCAGGATCAGGACCGCCACCTCAAGACGATTATCCGGAACCTCGGGATAGACTCCAAGACCTTCCATCCGAGGAAGGTACAGACGGCCATTGACCATCTCAAGAACAGGGGGATCAGTGCCGATCAGTTCGCCCCCTCCGAGTTCAATATCTTTCAGAAGAAGCTGGCCCAGATCTACCGCCTCTATCAGGAAGACCTTCGAAGGAACAACGCCGTCGATTTCGGGGACCTTCTCCATTTCGTTACCATTCTCTTCAAACGCTTTCCCGAAGCGTTGAAAACCTATCAGGATCTTTTCCGGTATGTGATGGTCGATGAATTCCAGGACACGAATCTCATTCAGTACGACCTCATCAAGCAGGTGGCGGGCCGGCACCGGAATATCTGTGTGGTGGGTGACGATGACCAGTCCATCTACCGGTGGAGGGGGGCGGAGATCGGTAACATCCTCAACTTTGCCAGGGATTTTCCTGAAAGCAAGGTCATTACCCTGGAGCAGAACTACCGATCCACGCAGAATATCCTTCTGGCGGCCAATGCCATGGTCTCCCGAAACCGGTTCAGAAAGAAGAAGGTCCTCTGGACAGAGAATCCCGAGGGAGAACTCCTCACTATTTATACGGGAGAGGATGAAGGCGATGAGGCCCGTTTCGTCGTCAAGAGGGTCCTTGAAGAGTCCTATCCCTCTTTCTTATCCGGAGGGGGAGAGTCCGGCCCGTCCGGCAAGACCCCTTCAGGACATTGCGGTCTTTTACCGGGTCAATGCCCAGTCGACGGGCCATCGAAGATGAACTGGTGAAGAACCGGATTCCCTATACGGTGGTGGGGGGGATGAAGTTTTATGAGCGAAAAGAGATCAAGGATATCCTGGCCTATCTAAAGGTGATCAGCAATCCCGCGGACGGTCTCAGCCTGAAGAGGATCATCAATGTTCCTTCCAGGGGAATCGGAGAAAAGACCCTCGAAAAAATAGAGACCCTGTCCAGGGAGAAGGGTTTCTCTTTCTATGAGGGCGTCCATCATGCCCTGGCGGAAAGGTGGTTTCCTTCGGCAGCCCACGCTAAGATCGAAGAATTTGTCGAAATGATGGACGAGCTCCGGAAGGACAAGGAGGTTCTTTCCCTCAGTCAACTGACCCAGGCGGTTCTTTCCAAGACCGGATACGTACGGCGGTTGAAGGAAGAGAGAAACAGACGAAGCCCTTTCGAGGTTGGAGAACGTTGATGAACTGGTCAATGTCCTGACCGAGTTTGAACGGGATGGGGAAACCGCCTCACTGGAAAGCTTTCTGGACAAGGTTTCACTCATGTCCGACGTGGATCTCTATGAAGACAAGAAGAACCGGGTTTCCCTCATGACGCTCCACTGTGCGAAAGGGCTTGAATTCCCGGTTGTCTTCATTATCGGTCTCGAAGAAGGGGTCCTCCCTCATGCCCGGAGAGGAGATGAAATCCATGATCTCGAAGAGGAAAGAAGGCTCTTCTATGTGGGAATGACCCGTGCCAAAGAGAAACTGTTTCTCTCCAGGGCGGAGAGACGGTCGACGTTCGGCGTGGGGAAGTCGAACCCCGCTTCCCGTTTCCTTGAGGAGCTTCCTGAAGAGCTGATTCAGCAGGAGGTCAGGAAGGAGGCATCCAGGTATGCCGTTTCGAGGGATCCGGAATGGAGTGACCACTTCTGGCAGGATGATAGGCCGGTCGATTTTCATGATCCGGAACCTCCTCTTCCGGCAGAGAACGAGATCGTCCTGATGCCGGAAGGGTTTATGCCGCTTCGAATCGGGATGAGAGTCAGGCATGCCAGGTTCGGGGAGGGCAGGGTCAGGGCCGTGGAGGGGATGGATGAAAACCAGAAAGCCACCATCTTCTTTCAGACCGTGGGCAACAAGCGGTTGAAAGTCCGGCAGGCCGTTCTGGAAATCCTGGAATAACATAGAACATAGAGCAAAGGGCATGGGGTGTAGGGTACAGGGTGTAGGGCACAGAGTCCCTCCGGATTCATTTGATTTTCACTATGCTCTCTGCCCTCTGCCCGATGCGGGGTCAAACGGGAGGGGTTCATGAAGACCTACTTCATTCTGTCGGCGCTTGGAAAGGACCGGCCGGGGATCGTGGCCGACGTTTCGGAAGTGATCTACGATTGCGGAGGAAACATCGAAGACTCGAGCATGAGCCTGCTCCGGAACCACTTCGCTCTTCTCCTCCTCTTCTCCACCGAGCGGGAAGAGGTGAGGCAGAAACTCTCGGCCGGGTTGAAGAGATTGGAGTGGGAAAAGAATCTGACCGTCTTCTTTTCTCCGATTACGCTGGAGGAGGTCTACCCCGGACCGGGCGAGCAGACCCAGGGCTTCAAGATCACGACCTCGGGGATCGACCATGCGGGGATCGTCTTCAAGGTCTGCAGGCTCCTGGCCGACCTGAAGGTCAATATTGCAAATATGGAGACCCGTCAGGTCCGTTCTGCGGAGAGCGGGACGCCCTTCTTCGAAATGGATATCGATATCGAGGTCCCTTCATCGATTTCCGAGCAACGGCTGAGAGAGGGCCTCCATCATCTGGCTAACGAACTGGTGATCGATCTGGTTCTGAAAAAGGTGTGATTGAATTAGACCCTCGGCGGTCCTTGTTTTTGCTTGACCCCTGATCCTATTACAGTATATTGTGGGTGTTCGAAGGCAACCGAAAACCATTCAAAGGGAGGAGGATCGTTCTTATGAAGATCAGGCTTGTGTTGATGCTAACGGTTTTGATAGTGGGTTTGTACCTGGTGAGCACCGGCTGGGCGGCGGATGTGATCAAAGTCGGGTTCAACATTGAGCTGACCGGCGACATTCCGAAGGTGGGGGAGGCTTCCAAGTTTGCGGGGGAGATGCTCAAGGAGCGGATCAATGGCAAAGGCGGCTTAAAGGTGGGGAATAAATCCTACAAGCTGGAATTCATTTATCAGGATAATGAGACCAAGGCGGAATCGGCTGCTGCCGCGGCCATGAAGCTCATCACCCAGGACAAGGTCCTGGCGATCATCGGCCCTCAGGCGAGTAAACAGGCCATTCCGGGCGGGGAGGTCTGCGATACCAACGAGACGGTCATGATCAGTCCCTGGTCGACCAATCCCAAGACGACGGGAGGCCGCCCGTGGGTCTTCCGGGGCTGTTTTCTCGATCCCTTCCAGGGGCCGGTTCTCGCCAAGTTTGCAACCGAGGAGTTGAAGGCCAAGAAGGCGGCGGTTCTTTATGACATCGCCAGCGATTACCCGAAGGGGTTGGCCGAATTCTTCAAAGAGGCTTTCGAAAAGATTCACGGGAAAGGTTCGGTGGTCGCCTTTGAGACCTTTACGACGAAGGACCGGGATTTCAGCGCCCAGCTGACCAAGATTGTCGGCCTCCAAGGCGGATGTTCTGTTTACCCCTCAGTACTATGATGAGGTTCCCCTGATTGCCAAGCAGGCCCACGAACTGGGATGGAAGAAACCCATTCTCGGGCAGCGATTCCTGGGATTCGGCGGAGCTCATGACCCTCTGCGGAGACGACTGCAAAGGGTCTTTCTTCAGCACTCATTATGCGGCCGCTCGGCGCCAAGGGAGCGACCAAGGAGTTCATCGACAGCTATAAGAAGAAATACGGTTATGAACCGGATGCCGTGGCCGCTCTGACGTGGGATTCCATCGGCCTGCTTCTCCATGCCATTGAGAATACGAAGGGTCTTTCAGGAGACCTGAAGAAGGACCGGAAGGCCATCCGGGATTCGCTGGCAAAGGTCAAGAAATTTGACGGCATCACGGGGACGATGGCCTTCGACGGGAAGACCGGCGACCCCAACAAATGCGCGGTCGTCGTCAAGATCAGCCAGGAAGGGAAGTTCGAGTTCTTCAAGTCGGTCTGTCCGTAACTCGGTTCATCTAGACTGTTATGGTCGGTCCATAATTGTGTAGACACCAGAAACCAAATCCCTCCTTCTCCCGCAAAGGGAGGAATTACCCTCTTTGGCAAAGAGGGACGTCGAAGGCTCAGGGGGAGATTCCTAAGAGCGTCTTCTATTATGGTCTAGTAATGAAGGTACTGAAGAGCGGGCGGGTCCGCGTTCTCCGCCCTTCGCTCTTCGTGTCATCAGGGAGAAGAGGTGACTCTTTCTATCCTTCTTCAGAATGTGCTGAATGCCCTCCAGTGGGGAAGTTTCTATGCCCTGATCGCCCTGGGCTACAACATGGTCTACGGGGTCCTTCTCCTGATCAACTTCGCCCACGGAGACATCTTTATGGTGGGTGCCTACGTCGGTTTTTTTGTTTCTACGTTTCTGCTCGGGGCGTATGCGGTTCATCTTCCCTGGGCGGTTCCTCCGGGTGCTGTCCTGTTCCTGACCTTCTTCCTGACGATGGCGATCACGGCTGGCCTGGGGGTCACCATTGAGAGGGTGGCCTACCGCCCCTTGCGGCGGAAAGGGGCGAGTCGGCTCTATGTGGTGATCACGGCCCTCATGGTAGGATTGATCCTGGAGAATGGAAACCTGGCGCTGCTCGGTGCGAGCCGCAGAAATTTCCCGGAACTGATTCCGAAGGTCATTTACAATGTGGGAGGGGTGAATTTTACCAATCTGAAGATCATCGTGATCGTTGTGACCTTTCTGGTCTTTATCTTCCTTCAAACCGTCGTGATGAAGACGAAGTGGGGCATGGCCATGCGGGCCATTTCTTACGATCGGGTGGCAGTTCCCCTGATGGGGATTCCGCTGGAAACGATCATCGTGGTGACCTTTGTGCTGGGGTCGTCCTTAGCTGCGCTGGCGGGAATCCTTTTTGCGATCTCCTATCCGGTTCTGGAACCCTACATGGGCGCGCTGGTGGGCTGGAAGGCCTTCATCTCAGCGGTGGTCGGAGGAATCGGTGACATTCGCGGGGCCTTCGTGGGGGGACTCATCCTGGGATTTACGGAGATCTTCGTCGCCACCCTTTTCCCGTCGACCTACCGGGATCTCATTGCCTTCGGCGTTCTCCTGCTCATTATGACTCTCCGTCCTACGGGAATTTTCGGTGTGGCCCGGAGAACCAAGGTTTGATTCAATGTTGGAATGACGGAGGAATAACCCGAAGGCAAACGATCTACGGGCATGCGGTTCAGTCACTCGTTAACTTATTCACCCATTAACTTATTCACTATATTCTTGCTGATCATGAAACATTCGCGGATTCTCTTGGCCGGTTTCGTCTTTGTCCTGACCGTGGGCCTCTCCGGGGGGGGATGGCTGGATTCCTACACCCAGCTGGTGATCATGTTCATTTGCGTGAACATCATCATGTCAGCGAGCCTCAATCTGATCAACGGGTATATGGGGGAGTTTTCTGTCGGGCATGCGGGATTCATGGCCATCGGGGCCTATGGAACCTCCGTCCTGACCGTCTGGTTCTTCTCCAAGGGATCCGTCTTCGGATCAGGTCTCTTATCTCCCGGATGGGCTATCCTGTTCTTTCCCGCGATGCTCCTTGCCGGCGGCCTTGTGGCAGCCCTGGTGGGTGTCATGGTGGCCATCCCTTCATTTCGGACCCGGGGAGACTATCTGGCCATCATCACCCTGGCGGTGAACTACATCGTCAAGAGCGCGATTGAAAACATCCAGGCCATCGGAGGGGCCCGCGGGTTCATGGGAATGACCCGGGTCGTCAACGGCATGCAGAGCGTGGTCAATCTCCCGTGGATGATGATCTGGAGCCTTCTGTCCGTCTTCCTGACGATCCTGATGATTCAACGATTCGTTTCTTCTTCTTACGGGAAAGGGATCATTGCCATCCGGGAGGATGAGATTGCGGCGGAGATCATGAGTGTGAATACGCGGAGGGCTAAGATGGTGGCCTTCATGCTCTCCTCGGGCCTGGCAGGAGTGGCCGGAGGCCTGATGGCTCACATCCTCGGGTATATCAATCCGGGGAGTTTCACCATCATGAAATCGACCGAAGCCCTGGTGATGGTCTACCTGGGAGGAATGGGTTCCTTGAGCGGATCGGTCTTGAGCGCGATCCTTTTCACACTGGTCCTTGAGCTGCTGAGACCCCTGCAGGTGATCAAATGGGTGGTTGTCCCGCTGCTCCTGATTCTGCTGATGCTCTTCCGGCCCGAAGGCCTGATGGGACAGCGGGAGCTGACGGATGTCTTTCCCCGTCTCAGACGTCTCTTCGGACCGAGGAAGGAAGGTCATGGCGCTCTTTGAAGTTCAGGGGATGACTCATTTTTTTGGAGGACTCCGGGCGGTGACGGGGTTCAATCTCACCCTCGAGGGGGGAGAGTTGCTTGGCTTGATCGGGCCGAACGGGGCGGGGAAAACGACTATCTTCAATCTGGTCTGCGGGGTCTACCGCCCAACCGAGGGGGAAGTAAGGATCGGGGGAAAGAGCCTGCTGGGCCTCTATCCTCATCAGGTGACCGCCATGGGCATTGCCAGGACCTTTCAAAATATCCGGCTGTGGCCGGAGATGACGGTCCTCGACAATATCCGGGTCGCTCACAACTACCATCTGGGCTACGGTCTTCTCGATGTTCTGATTCAAAGCTCCCGCTACCGAAACGCGGAGGCGGCGATTGATCGGGAAGCCCGGGAGATCCTGAATATCATGGGGCTCAATGACGTTGCGGAAGAACAGGCCAAGAACCTCCCCTACGGGATCCAGCGGAGGGTGGAAATTGCCCGGGCCCTGGTGATCCGGCCCAAACTGCTCCTTCTCGACGAACCCTCTGCCGGGATGAACCTGGGGGAGAAAGATGCGCTGATCACATTGATCCGATGGATCCGTGAGGAATTCAAACTGACCATCTGGCTCATCGAACATGAGATGAAAGTGGTGATGAACCTCTGCAAATATATCCAGGTGCTCGAATTCGGAGAGACGATCGCGGAAGGGACGCCGGAGCAGATCCAGAAGAATCCCCGTGTGATTGAGGCCTATCTGGGAAAAGAGGTGGATTGATGCTTCTTGCTGTGGAGGATCTGCACGTGGCCTATGGGCTCATCGAGGCCCTTCATGGGATTACCTTTCACACCCGGGAAGGGGAGATCGTTACCCTGATTGGAGCGAACGGAGCGGGGAAGTCGACGATCCTCATGAGCATCATGCGTCTCTCCCCTCCGGAGGCGCCGGTCTACCGTTCGGGTCACATGGCTTTCAACGGACAGGATCTTACCCAATTTCCCGCCCACCGTGTCGTCAGTCACCTGGGAATCACGCTCGTCCCCGAAGGGCGGCGGATCTTCGGGAACCTGACCGTCTGGGAGAACCTGAAACTTGCAGCCTATACCCAGAAGGACCCCAGGCAGATCCAGGAGAACTCCCGCTGGATCTTTGGCCTCTTCCCACGGCTGGAAGAGCGGCGCAACCAGAGGGCCGATACCCTGAGCGGCGGGGAACAGCAGATGCTTGCCGTGGCCCGGGCGATGATGATCAGAGGGAAGATGATGCTCCTCGACGAACCCTCCATGGGGCTTGCTCCGCTGCTGATGTACGATCTCTTTCGCGTGCTCAAAGAGATCAACCAGCAGGGGACGACCATCTTGCTGGTGGAGCAAAATGCCCGCATCGCACTCAAGTATGCCCACCGGGGATATGTTCTTGAGACAGGCAACATCGTTCTGGAGGGAGCGGCCGGAGAACTGGCAGCGAACCAGGACATCAAGAGGGCCTACCTGGGAGAATGATCGGACCTACTCCCCCACTTTCCGTTCCAGCATCCATTATATTAAGAGTCTCAAAAGAGTCCATACATTGTCTCTATCGACACAAAGACTCATAACCCCGCCTATCCTCCCCTTATCTTAAGGGGAGGAACGTCCCCCTCTTAGATTAAGAGGGGGGAAGGGGGGTTACTTTTATCGATTGCAGCCTTAGGTTCTTTGCAAGGGATGGCTATTCTATTATGAAACTGTTTATCACCTATGTGATACCCGGGAGAAACGAATTATGAATGAGACCTTATCTCATCTGATTGACCGGACCGCCTCCCGATGGCATACCAAGGAGGCTATTCTTTTTTTGAGGAAAGGGAGGCTGGAGAACAGGCTCGCCTTTTCCACCCTTCAAAAGATCTCGAACCGTGTCGGAAACGGCCTGCTGGAGATGGGGTTCGAGAAAGGGGACCGGGTGATTCTCCTGATGCCCAAGAGCCTGGAGCAGGTCGTGCTTCACCTGGGGGTTCAAAAAGTTGGAGGGGTTTCCGTTCTTCTCAACCCCGGATTCAAGAGGGAAGAGGTCGCGTACTTCCTGGAAGACGCCGATCCGAGGATCGTGTTCGCGGGGAAGGGGCAAGAGGCCTTGGTCCGGTCGATCGGTGGAAAGAGGTCCGTTGTCCCGCTGGATACGGAGACCCCTTTCGCCGAAGAAAAGATCTTCCCGGAGGCTTCCTCAAAAGAAGTTCAAACGGAGGGAAATCCCGGCGATCCCGCGATTCTCATCTATACCTCGGGGACGACCGGGCAGCCCAAGGGAGCGGTCCTCACGCAACAGAATCTGGTGCAGGATGCGGAAAATATCGTCCGGATCTGGGAGATAACAGAAAGGGATGTGCTCTGCCATGCCCTGCCGCTTTTCCATATCCACGGTCTCTGCTTTGCCCTTCACACCTCCATGATCGCGGGGGTGAAGACGGTCATGTGCGACGAGTTCTCTCCGGAAACGGTGATGGATCTTCTCTCCCGGAAGGAGGGGGATCTCGCCTGTACCCTGTACATGGGGGTTCCCACGATGTACCTTAAGATGATGGACGCTCTGAAGGGACGGAGAGGGGATTTCCGGCATCTCCGGCTCCTGACCTGCGGCTCGGCTCCACTTCTCCCGAAGGATTTTGAAAGGATCCACCGGATCTTCGGCAAAGAGCCCGTTGAGAGAGAGGGGATGTCTGAGACGGGGATGAATTTCTCGAACCCTCTTCACGGGAAGAAGAAGCCCGGCTCCATCGGTCTCCCGCTTCCCCATGTGGAGGTGAGAATCGTCCATCCTGAGACACGGGAGGATGTGAAGCCGGGAGAAGTCGGAGAAATCTGGCTGAGGGGACCCAATGTGACACCGGGTTACTGGAGAAAACCGAAGGAGACGGAAGCAGCCTTTGTGGAGGGATGGTTTCGGACGGGGGATCTGGGAAAGAAGGATGAGGAGGGCTACTACACCATTACCGACCGGCTGAAACACATCATCATCTCCGGAGGAGAGAACATCTCCCCCAAAGAGATCGAGTCGGTCATCAATCGCCATCAGGGAATATCCGAGTCCTGCGTGGTCGGGGTGCCGGACGAAAAATGGGGAGAAAGGGTGGTTGCGGCGGTTGTCTCGAAACCCGGAACGTCTCCGACCGAGTTGGAGGTGAGAGATTATTGCAGGGCACATCTTCTGGACTGGAAATGTCCCAAAGAGATTCGATTTCTGAAAGAACTTCCCAGGAATAAGATGGGAAAAGTGATGAAAGAAGAGGTGGAAAAGCTTTTTCCCCGTTGACCCGGCCGACCTGATTCGACGCCTCCAGGACAAAAAGGGGCCGATACCGGATAGGTGAAGAACTGTTTTATCCGTTGGAAAAATGGACACAAAGCGATTAAGATAGACCTGTCGGGGTCTTCTCATCTTATACCGATGGCGCTTTGCGCGATCTTCTTTGCACTTTGCGGATGTCCAAAGGAGGGACGGATGAAGCTTCCAGGCGATTTGCTCTATACGAAGACGCACGAATGGGTCAGGGATGAGGGGAGCCATGTAACGATCGGGCTGACGGATTTCGCACAGAACCAATTGAAGGATATTGTCTACGTGGAGCTTCCGGCGGTCGGAGCGGAGTTCAAGAAAGAGGACAGCATGGGAGTCGTGGAGTCCGTGAAAACTGCGGCGGATATTTTTTCACCCGTCACGGGAAGAGTGACGGAGGTCAATGGGACGCTGAAAGATTCTCCGCAATTTGTGAACGAAGACCCTTACGGCAAAGGGTGGATGATCAGGATGGCGCTGAAAGACAGGAAGGAATTGAAGGAACTGCTTTCATCCAAGGCCTACGAGGCATCCACGTCAGCGGGATCGTCAACTCAGACGATTTAATGAAAAGGCAGTTGGGTGTGCTTTCAGACCTTTACCAAGCGGGGTATCGAGATGTTTTATGGGGCATATGCGATATCACTTAAAGTGACCCCTGCAACACGGTTGGAAACTGAGTAGTAATACACTGAAAGGTTCCGCTGTAAAGGTCTTCCAACACACCCAACCACCTTTTCAATAGTTTTTTATGCAACGGGTGTGTCAATGCGGCAACGGATCACTGTCACTCGTCACTGACACAATGTTTTTTTCAGAGGAGTCATGAATGGAGGACTTCATCCGTTATGTCCCTCATACCGATGGGGACTGCCGAAAGATGCTCGAAACGATCGGGGTTCGGAAGGTGGAGGACCTGTTCGAAGGCATCCCTGAAAGTTGCAGACTCTCGGAGGCCCTTCGTCTCCCGCCTCCTCTCTCCGAGCCGGACCTGATTCGCCATCTCGAAGGGCTGCAGTCGCCCATCCTGAGCAGTTTCATGGGCGCGGGGGCTTATCATCACTTCATTCCTGCCGTGGTTTCTCACCTGGTTTCCCGTTCGGAATTCTACACGGCCTACACTCCCTATCAACCTGAGATCAGCCAGGGAACGCTCCAGGGGATCTTTGAATATCAGACCCTCATGTGTCAGCTGACGGGGATGGAGGTGTCGAATGCCTCGATGTATGATGGAGCTTCAAGTCTGGCGGAAGCGGTATTGATGGCCAGTCGGGTGACGAAACGCAGGAAGGTCCTTCTTTCCGAGGCGGTTCATCCCGAATATCGGAAGGTGATCCGGACCTATATCGATCCAGGGGAACAGGAACTCATTCCGATCCCTTACCACATTGAAACAGGCCGGACGGACGAGAAGAGATTCCTTGACCTTCTCGACGGGGATGTGAGTTCGGTCGTCATTCAGAATCCGAACTTCTTCGGGGTGATCGAGGATCTTGCCCCGATTGCGGAAAAGACTCACGAAGCAGGGGGACTGATGATCGCAGGCTTCGGTGAGGCCGCTGCGTACGGTATTCTGAAACCCCCGGGAGAGGTCGGGGCGGATATCGTGGCGGGGGAGGGCCAGAGTCTGGGGATTCCCATCTCGTATGGGGGACCGTACCTGGGGATTTTCGCGACCCTGGAAAGATTCGTGAGGATGATGCCCGGGCGGCTGGTCGGAGAGACGGTGGACCTTGACGGAAAGAGGGGATTTGTGCTGACACTGGCTGCGCGAGAACAGCATATCCGGCGGGACAAGGCAACCTCCAACATTTGCACCAATGAGGGACTCTGTGCCTTGATGGCCACCGTTTATCTCTCGTGTCTGGGAAGGGAAGGATTGAGAGAACTGTCCCTCATGAACCTGAGCAAAGCGGAGTACGCCAAGAAAGCGATTTCCGGAGAGCCCCGGTGCAGGGTGAGGTTTTCTTCCCCTGCCTTCAACGAGTTCGTTCTGGAGATCGACGGAGATCCTGAAGCGGTGTTAAGGAGGCTCCAGGAGAAGAAGATTCTGGGAGGACTGAATTGCCGCAGGTTCTATCCGGAATTGAAACGCCATCTCCTCGTTACCGTGACGGAGATGAATCGCAAGGAGGAGATCGATCGATGGGCGGTAGCCCTGGGAGAAGCCCTTAAGCCGTGAGGCGTAAGGGGTAAGGCGTGAGGGGTTATCCACGAAGGGTGTCGCCTTGTGTCTCGGGCTTCACGAAGGGGGATCCAAATCCGAAGGACGGATCCTAAACAGATACCAATGTTCAAAATACAAAGGGTGCAAAAGAGGGATTGTTTCGAAATTGGGATTTCGGATTTGTTTGGAGATTCGATATTCGGATTTCGTATTTTCTAAACCTACGGACAACGAGGAAATCGTATGGGGACGATAAGGGATACAGGTTTGATTCAGGATGAGCTTCTCCTCTTTGAGCAAGGAGGAGAGGGAAGAAGAGGATACTCTCTCCCCCGGTGGGACGTTGAAAAAGTGGAGGTTGAGAATCTGAACGCCGGCCACCTCCTGAGAAAAGATCTGACCGGGTTTCCTCAACTGAGCGAGGTGGACGTGGTTCGCCACTTCACACGGCTCTCCCAGTGGAACTACGGTGTGGACAGCGGTCTTTATCCTCTCGGTTCCTGTACCATGAAATACAATCCGAAAGTGAATGAAGCGTTGGCCGGGAAGCCCGGATTTGCCGGGATTCACCCTTATCAGCCCCAGGATCTCTCTCAGGGCATCTTAAGAATGCTGCATGATCTTCAACGCTTTCTTGCTGAAATCACCGGGATGGACGAAGTCACGCTCCAGCCTGCGGCCGGGGCCCAGGGGGAACTGACCGGAATGAGGATGATCCGGGCGTACCTCGAAGCCCGCGGCGAAAGAAGAAAGAAGGTGCTTGTCCCGGATACGGCCCACGGAACGAACTGTTCCACGTCCACCATTGCTTCTTATCAGATGATCGAAATCCGATCGAGCGAGAGAGGGGTCCTCCACCCGGACCAGGTTGCGCACCACCTGGACGACGATGTGGCGGCGATCATGGTGACCAATCCCAATACATTGGGGCTCTTTGAAGAGAACCTCAAGACGATCGCCGAGATGGTCCATCAGAAGGGGGGGTTTGTCTATTGTGACGGAGCCAACCTCAATGCCTTGATGGGCATTGTCAAGCTGGGTGAGCTTGGAGTGGATGTCCTCCACATCAATCTTCACAAGACCTTTTCCACTCCCCACGGCGGAGGGGGACCCGGGGCAGGCCCGGTGGCGGTCAAGAAAGAGCTTGCTCCGTACCTTCCCATTCCGGTAATCGAGAAAAAAGGGGAAACCTACTTTTTCAACGAAGATCGCCCGGAGAGTCTGGGCAAGATGAGGGCCTTCTACGGAAATTTCGGCGTTCTCCTGAGGGCCTATGCCTATATCCTTTCCATGGGAGCGCAGGGCCTCCGGAAGGCGAGTGAGATGGCGGTCCTCAATGCAAACTACCTGATGAAGCGGTTGAAAGGCACCTATCATCTTCCGTACGATCGTCCCTGCATGCACGAGTGCGTCTTTACCGATCGATTTCAGGAGAAACATCATGTGACCACCCTCGATATTGCCAAGCGGCTCATCGACTTCGGATTTCATCCTCCTACGATCTATTTCCCCCTGGTGGTCAAAGGGGCCCTCATGATGGAACCGACGGAGACGGAGAGCAAAGAAGGCCTCGACCGATTTATCGATACCATGATCGAGATTGCCCGAGAGGCCGAGGAGCATCCCGACCTTCTTCGGCAGGCCCCACAAAGGGTGAAGGTGAGAAGGCTGGATGAAGTCCTGGCGGCCAGAAGACCGAAGTTGAAATGGACTCCTGGAAGGCGACGTTAGTCGAAAAGACGGAATGAGGGCGGGAAACTAGAGCGAAACCTATCGAGTGAACTGGTGCGAAATTACCAAAAATAACGGGATTCGAGAGATGGTTCCCTTAAGATCGATTCAAGTTTGGAACGACTTTGAGAGGTAGGACTTTTTTCACGCTTCTCGGGTAATTCGCCTTACGACTTGCGACTGACGTTCTTAGCCTTGGATAAAACAAACGCGTTGAAATATGGACCGAAGTCGGCTACATCGTAGACCTTGGCCTGATCGACTATAAGGAGGCCTGGGATCTTCAACAGGCTCTCTGGACCCGGCGCGTTGCCGATTTGCTGCCCGACGTCCTTCTTCTGCTCGAACACCCCCATGTCATTACGCTGGGCAGGCGCGGGAATCGTGCTCATCTCCATGCAACGGAAGAGATGCTTAATTCGATGGGAGTCTCTCTCTACCATGTGGAAAGGGGAGGGGACGTCACTTACCACGGGCCCGGCCAGATGGTCGGCTACCCTATTCTGTCACTCAAAGACTACGGGTACCGCTTGGTCGATTACGTCGGTCAACTCGAAGAGGTGATCATCCGCGTCCTGGGGGACTTCGGAATCGAGGGCAGGAGAGATTCCCTGAACCGGGGCGTCTGGGTCGGCGGCGATAAGATTGCTTCCATCGGCGTGGCCATAAAACGGTTTGTCTCTTTTCACGGGTTTGCGCTGAATTACGGGACGGATCTGAACTATTTCGACCTGATGAATCCCTGCGGCCTTGAAGGCAAGAAGATCACGTCCATGAAGAAGATCCTGGGGAATGAAATCCGGAGGGACGACTGGCTGAAAGGATCAAGGTCCGTTTCAAGGAGATTTTTAAGAGGAACTGGCAGGAGAAGACACGAAAAGACCTATGTGAGATTTCAGATGTAGATTTCAGATTGAAAATCAAAACCCGAATCCAGACCAAAAATCTGAAGTGTGGGGTCTGAGATCTCAAATCTATCAGCGGATGAACTCTTGGATGAGACCGTGCAGGAGTTCCAGATCTCAAATCTGAAATCTTAAATCTGAAATCGATTTTCTTGGTGTTATGCAAAAGCCTCCCTGGTTGAAGAAAAGACTTCCCCCGTTTCAGGATCTTGAACGGGTCAAATCGATCCTGGAAAAGGGACACCTCCATACGGTTTGTGAGGAGGCCCGCTGTCCGAACCTGGGGGAATGTTTCGCGTCGGGGACGGCGACGCTCCTCATCCTCGGGAAGATTTGCACCCGAAGCTGCGGTTTCTGCGCAGTGGAACACGGAAGCCCTCTGCCACTGGACGACCGGGAACCGGAGGAGGTGGGGTCCGCGATCGGAAAGATGGGGCTCCGGTATGTGGTGATCACTTCCGTCACCCGCGATGACCTGCCTGACGGAGGGGCGTCCCATTTCGCGGGAACGATTGGAGCCATCCGGAAGCTGGATTCCGGCATCAAGGTGGAGGTTCTGATCCCGGATTTTGAGGGGAACCCTTCTCCTCTGAAGGTTGTTCTCGACGCGGGGCCGGATGTCCTGAATCATAACGTCGAAACCATTGCCCGGCTTTACTCGAAGGTCCGGCCCCAGGCGGATTACAGGAGGTCCCTGCAACTGCTGAGAAGGTCGAAGAAGAGCCACCCTGAGATCCTGGTGAAATCAGGGTTCATGCTCGGCCTGGGAGAAGACCGCGATGAAGTTCTCGATCTTCTTCAGGACCTGAGAGAGACAGGATGCGACCTCCTTACGATCGGCCAGTATCTCCAGCCCCGCCCGGACCGATTGCCTGTTCTCCGGTATGTTCCCCCCGAGGAGTTTGAGGAGTACAGGAGGATTGCAAAGGGAATGGGTTTCAAAGGGGTTGCCTCCGGTCCCTTTGTCCGAAGCTCCTTCCACGCCTCACAGATGTTTGATAAAGCGCGCCGGGAGTCAGCGGCTTCCTCATTGGCTGAGCTTCACGGCACACAAGAGTAGAGAGGTGGGTATTCTGATGCGGCGAAACCGATTGTTTATCATCTTGACATTTTTTGCCCTGGCTCTTGCCTCTTGTGCGGTTAAAGAGATCCCGCCACCGCAAACGATGCCTCCTCTCCCGCCTCCGCCCAAGCCGGCGAAGATTGCAGTGGTCCTTGGGGCAGGGGCTTCCAAAGGGTTTGCGCACGTTGGTGTCTTGAAGATCCTCGAAGCCAACAAGATCCCGATTCATATGATCATGGGAACGAGTGTCGGCAGTTTTGTCGGAAGCCTCTATGCCTACGGGTGTGATGCCTTTTCCCTTCAAAGGCTTTCTTTCTCCATCGAGAAGGGAGATTTGATCGATCTGACTCTGCCTGAAAACGGGTTCATCAAAGGGGACAAACTCGAAGAGTTTGTCAACAAAAACCTTAAGAATACCCCGATGGAACGGCTGAAAATTCCTTTCTACGCGGTGGCGACCGATGTCCAGAGCGGTCAGGAGGTCGTCTTTGGAAAGGGAAACACGGCTGCGGCGGTGAGAGCGAGTTGTTCCATCCCCGGCGTATTTAGACCCAAGAAGATTGGAGACAGGTTGTATGTCGACGGAGGCGTGGTCAGCCCGGTCGCTGTGGATGCGGCCCGGAGATACGGTGCGGATGTCGTGATCGCCGTTGATGTCTCTTCGGGAGTGGACCCTCACCTTCCCGAGAATACCATCGAAACGCTCCTTCAATCGATCAATATCATGTATTCCAAGCTCTCTTCCATCCAGCTCTCAAGGGCGGATGTCGTCATCAGACCGAAGGTAGGTCATATCGCGTCAGGCGATTTTTCCAGGCGGCATGAAGCGATCCTGGAGGGCGAGCGGGCGGCGCTGGAGAACCTCCCGAGAATCTTGGAAATCCTGAATCAGCTTCGCGCAGAAGGAAGATTGGAGTAAGGCGAGGGGGATAAAGAGCGGGATACATGATCGGCAATGTCTGTTCAAAACACTTTTAAGAAGGGAGCAGCCATGGGAAGAACAAAGAAAAAAATAGAATCTGTGAGGACGGTACTCAAGTCCCTGGGCCAGTGTTCCTTCACGCGAAACGGCGACCCTTCCGCCATCGATGTCAAAGATGGCAAGATCCTCCGGATCAGACCCCTCCACTTTGACGAAAAGTATACCAAGAGAAGAGCTCCGTCCCTGGAAAATCGAGAAAGAGGGGCAAGGTTCTTGAACCGATCCTGAAAAGCCAGGTTGCCCCCTTTATGCTCGCTTACAAGAAGCGGGTCTATTCTCCCAACAGGATCAAGTATCCCCTCAAGAGGGTGGACTGGGACCCTGCCGGTGATCGTCGTCCCCAGAACAGGGGCAAGAGCAAGTACAAGAGGATCTCCTGGGACGAAGCGACGACGCTGATTGCGGATGAGATCAAGCGGGTGCGGGCCAAGTATGGCCCCTATGCCGTGCTCTGTCACGGCGACGGCCACGGAGAGACCAAGACGGTGCATGGTCCCCATTCCTGCCAGATGCTGCTCATGGAGAAGGTCGGGGGCTACACCCAGGTCGTGAGGAATGCCGACAGCTGGGAAGGATGGTACTGGGGGGCGGAGCATGTGTGGGGCAATGGCATGCAGGGCCACATGATGCCTGCGGATAATATCCTGAATGATATTACGCAAAACACCCAGATGCTGATCCATATCGGGGGGGACCTGGAGACGACGCCCTGGGGCTTCGGCGGCCAGTTTCCAAGCCAGGTCTGCTATTTCTGGTCGGATATCGGCATTCGAGCAGGTCTTTGTTTCCCCGGACCTCAACTATTCGGCGGCAGTCCATGCGGATAAGTGGATTCCCATTCTGCCCAATACGGATGCCGCTTTGCACCTGGCCATTGCATACACCTGGATGACCGAGGGGACTTACGATAAGGATTACGTGGACACCCATGTGGTGGGGTTTGACAAGTTCAGGCATTACGTTCTGGGAGAGGAAGACGGGGTTCCCAAGACCCCTGAGTGGGCCTCTCGAGAAGATGCGGTGTCCCGGAATGGACCATCAAGGCGCTGGCCCGCGAATGGGCGAAAAAAGTCACCTCCACCATCCACTACTACGGCGGGTCTTATATCCGCGGCCCCTATTCTCATGAACCGGCCAGGCTGGAGTGCTGTCTGATGGGGATGCAGGGGCTGGGCAAACCGGGGGTACACGTCTACAACAAAATTGCGGACGGGTTGACCCAGGGGGATCTCCCCCGCCCGGTGAAGCCGCTCAATCTGAACGGGGTCCGGCGCAAAGTGTGGAGCGGCCGCGCCCTGCTCGACCTCACGGTCCAGGTGATTCCCAAGACACAGTTCCACCAGGCGATTCTCAATCCTCCGGTCAGTTCATGGGGCAGTACTTCCCTTTGGGCTTTGATCGACGACCAGTTCAAAAAGTATACCTATCCCATCCCCAAAGAGCAGGGCGGCGGCGAGGTGCACATGCTGTGGATGGACAATCCCTGTCGCACCACCTGCTGGAACAACAGCTTTCAGTCGATCGAGGCTTTCAGAAGCCCCAAACTGGAGTGCGTCGTTGTCCAGCATCCCTGGCTGGAGAACGATACGGTCTTTGCCGATATTATCCTGCCGATCAATACCAAGCTGGAAGAAGAGGATTTTGCCATGATCAGCAGCGCGTCGCCCCTGAAGGGGATCTCATTCGAGAAACAGGCGATTGAACCCATCGGGGAGTCCATGAGCGATTACGAGGCTGTGGGAGAGGTTGCCAAGAAACTGGGCCTCTATCGAGAGTACACGGACGGGCTTACGGTTAAAGAGAAGATAAAGATGGCCCACGAGATTTCAGGGCTGAAGGAACTGATCAGCTGGAAGGAACTGGAGGAGAAGGGCTACTACTATATCCCCACGGAGCCGGGCTGGGAAAAATATCCGGCTGGCCTGAGGCTCTTCTACGAAGACCCGGTCAAATACCCCCTTGAGACCCCTTCAGGAAAACTGGAGTTCTATTCCCAGAGGCTGGCAGATCGTTTTCCCAACGATGAGGAACGGCCCCCGCTTCCAAAATGGATTGAAAAGGGCCCAAGCCACGATGAGAGGCTCTCCAGCGTGAGAGCGAAAAAATATACGCTCCTCCTGATGAGCAATCATGGCCGATGGCGAACCCATGCCGAGAACGACGATATCAGCTGGACCCGGGAGATCTTTACCTGCAAGGTCAGAGGCTACGATGGTTACCTGTATGAGCCGGTATGGATACACCCCGAGGATGCAGAGAAGAGAGGCATCCGCAGCGGCGATATCGTCAAGGTCTTCAACGAGCGGGGGACGGTGCTGGGCGGGGCCCTTGTGTGGGAGCGAATCATGCCTGGAGTGGTCTCCCAGGACCATGGCGCCCGGGCCGACATGATCTGCAGCGATCCCGGAAAATACCTGGACCGGGGAGGGGCGAATAACCTGCTTTCTCCGGAGAATGGGACCTCTCAGAACTGCTGGGGCATGGCGACGAGCGGGTTCCTGGTGGAGGTGGAGAGGGTGACGATGGTCGAGATGGAGAAATGGCGTAAGCAATATCCCGAGGCCTTTCAGCGGGAGTACACCGCTGCCTCCGGCCTTCGTTTCAATGGCTGGATCGAAGAGGAGAAGTAACGTAGCGGAAGACGGTTTTATCGGTTGTTAATCTACAGCAGGGTTTGCACGGCCGCTTCGGCCAATTGAAAGAGATAGCGGGGGAAGATGCCGCCGGCCAGGATCACGACGACCATGACGATCGTGAGAATCCTTGCTGGGGCGGACAGGGCGATGGAGGGCAACTCCTCCTCCGGCTCCAGGAGGAAGGCTGCTTTCACAAGCATGATGTAGTAGTAGAGGGAGACGGCCACGTTGAGCATGGCGACGAGGACCAGCAGGAAATATCCCTTCTGCATCGCCGCATTAAAGACCAGGAACTTGCCGGTGAATCCGATCGTCGGGGGGATTCCTCCCAGACTGAAAACAGCCACCAGGAGTGCCATGGCCAGCAGGGGCGAGCGGCGGTGTAGCCCCGCGAGCTCAGCGATGGCGAGGTTGGAGCCGTCGGAGGCCACGTTCACAACCACCCAAAAACAGGTGAAGGTCATGGTGAGATAGGCGAGGGCATAGAAGGCGGAGGCGGCGTAGCCGGTCGGATTCATGCTGAGGATGCCGATGAGCGCATAGCCTGCATGGGCTATGGCCGAATAAGCCAAGAGCCTTTTGAAATCTTTCTGAATCAATGCGACCAGGTTCCCGTACGTCATGGAGAGAATGGCAAGAGCAATAAGCACATGAGCCAGTGACGTGTGGCCGCCGCTCATGGACACCAACCGGGCAAGCATGGCCATCGCGGTGACCTTCGTTGCGGTGGCCAGAAACGCCGTTACCTGGTTCGCGGCTCCCTGGTAAACGGTGGGCGCCCAGACGTGAAATGGAAAGAGGGCGAGCTTGAAGAAGAACCCGCACAACGTGAACAGCAGCCCGATAAAGGCCATGGGCGTGTCGAGCAGGCCGGGAAGCTTCTGAGCGAGCTCTGGAATGAACGTGGTCTGGGTCGCCCCGAAGAGAGAGGCCATGCCGAAGAGCATCAGGGCGGAGGTGGCGATGCCGATGAGGAAGTACTTCATTCCTGCCTCTGTCTGCCGGCCGCTGCCGCTTCTCAACGGGACAAGAGCGTAGAGCGAATAACTGGTCAGTTCCAGTGCGACATAGAGGGTCAGCAGTTCGAGGCTGCTGACGAGCAGCATCATGCCGAGGGTGCAGGTTGCCAGCAAGAGATAGACCTCCGAATGCCGTCTCTCCTGGATCCCCTTCAGGTTCGAACAGAGACAGACCACGAGAAAGAACCCCGCGGACAGCAGACATTTGAAGAGCTGTGAGAAGAGATCGATTCGATAGATGCCGTGAATCAGAGACCCTTCCAGTCGAACGCTTATCAGAGTCACCAGCACGCCGAGGCCCGCCAGGAAGAGGGCCACGGAGAAATCGCGCCTCCCGTTGGGGCCCGCCATGGAGAGGGCCAGGAAGACGGCTGCCACGGCAAGGAAGTAAATCTCCGGTCCGAGGAGACCCCACGTCATCTGGCCAACCCTCCCATGAATGGAATCACAGCCGTTTGAACGAGATCGAGCATCAGTCTGGGAAGGAGGCCGAAGAGGATCATGGTCGCGATCAGGATCATCCTGGGCAGGCCGAGACCGAAAGAGACGTCGGAGAGGTGAATGTATCGCTCGTTCCGTTGTCCGTAGAAGGTCCTCTGCACGACCCTCAGCATGTAGAGGGCGCTCAGGACCAGGGCACAGATGGCCGGCACACCCAATACGGGGTAAACCTTCAGGGCAGAGATGAAGACCGTGACTTCCGCCCAGAAACTGGCGAAACCGGGTACCCCCATCCCGGCCAGGGCCGCCACGATGAAGTAACCCGAGGCCACGGGCATGATCTTGCTCATGCCGCCCAGTTCCGGGATCAGCTTGGTGTGCGTCCTGTCGTAGATGTAGCCGAGCGATGAGAAGAGAAGGGCCGTCATGATGCCGTGGGCGAACATCTGGAAGACGGCCCCGCTGAGCCCCTCCGCCGTGACCGTGGAAAGCCCCAGCCCCACGATTCCCATGTGTGAGACACTCGAATAGGCCACCACATACTTGAGGTCGGTCTGGGTCAGTCCCACAAAGACCCCGTAGATGATTCCGATCGTCGCCAGGACGGCCATGACAGGCGCCCAGTACTCCCAGCCCTGCGGGCAGAGAAAGATTGCCACCCGGAGGATCCCGAAGGCTCCGACCTTCATGAGGACGCCCGCATGGATCATGCTCACCGAGGTGGGAGCGGCCACGTGGCCCACAGGCGACCAGCTGTGAAAGGGCCAGACGCCCGCGAGGATTCCGAAGCCGAGATAGAAGAGGGCAAAGGCAAACACCTGCTGTCCCGGCGCCAGGACCCCGGGTTGCATGAGGGCCAGGATGTCGAAGGTCTGGAGTCCCGAGCCAACGGCAAGGTAGACGATGCCTGGAAGGACCAGGGCGCTTCCCGCCAGGAGATAGAGGAAGAGCTTGAGGGCCCCGTACTCCTTGCGCGTTGTCCCCCAGACGGCGATCAGCGGATACATGGGGAAGAGCGAGACGTCGTACCAGACGAAGAGAAAGAAGAGGTCCATGCTCATGAAGAAGCCGAAGACACCGAGAACGAGCACAAAGGCGAAGGCAAAGAACTCTTTGACCCGCCCGCGCAGCTCCCACATGGTCAGGACGCCCGTGAAATGGACGATCCCGGTGAGCAGGATCAGGGGAAGGTTGAAGCCGTCCGCCCCGTTGAAGTAGTGGATCCCCAGCGATTTCACCCACGGAATTTTTTCTACGAACTGGAGCCCTCCGGCTTCCCTGTCATACGCGCAGTAGACATAAATAGAAAAGGCAAGGGCGATTCCGGAGAAGACCAGGCTGACCCACTTCACCAGGCTTTCCCGCTCGGCAGGGATGAACAGAATGACCAGCAGGCCTCCGATGCAGCTGAGAAGGATCGCGGAGAGATAGGGAAAGCAGGTCAGTTCCACAGTCATCGATCAACCCTAACCCTGGATAAATAAAGAACTGGAATAATGGAATATTGGAATACTGGGAAAACCTCAAAGAGAAACCTTGGTTTGAACCCTTGTTTCCGTTCTTCCATGGTTTGTTTTACCCATTGTTCCATTATTCCACTATTCCAATGTTCCGGTATTTCATTCTTCCGGGCGCTGCTAAGCAAACAGGAAGTACAGCGCCACCAGACCCATTGCGGCGAACATGACGAGAAGGTTGTACCTCAGTTTCCCTGACTGCAAAAGGGAGAAGAAGCGACCGCTGCCCAGGGTGAACCTGCAGAACCCGTCGATGCCGTCGTTGATGACACTCTCCTCGTTCTTGGCGCACATCCTGGAAAAGACCCTGTCGATGATGACATCCACGAGGCCGCGGTAGAGATGATCCAGGTACCAGCGTTGGGCAAAGAGTTCCCTCACGGGAGGGACCCGTTCGACGAAACCGACCTGTAGAGCCGTACGGCGGCCAAAGTCCACCCAGGCCACCCCCGCCCCGAAAACGGCCAGACCTGCGCCCGCATAGGCAAGCCAATCGTGGCCTCCTTCCGGTTGGCCGGCTGCGCCTCCGGAGAGGAAGGCGCGAAGGGGCACCTCCAGGAATCCCAGGACGAGTGTTACGCCCGCCAGGATGAGGACCGGGAAGAGCATGGCCCGGTAAGAGCCGGGTGCCTCACGATGGGCCGGTTCTTCCTGCACCTCTCCCCGTGGGAAGAGAATGATGAAAACCAACCGGAAGGCGTAATAGGCGGTGAGAAAGACCCCGAGCAGCCCGGCTGCCAGCCAGACGGGGCTTCCGAGACCTGCCAGCGCGGCAAGGATGACCTCTTTGCTGAAGAAGCCCGACAGAGGCGGCAGACCGGAAAGGGCTGCAGCAGCGATGATCAGGCACACCAGGGGGGCCTTCAATCTTCTGCCGCCCTGCGAGGAGATCTCATATACGTCGTTCGTTCCATACCGGTGAACCCAGATCCCGGAACAGAGGAAGAGCAGTGCCTTGAAGCCCGCATGGGTGGTCAGGTGAAAAAAACCCCCGAAGAGACTCCCGGCGGCGAGCCCCATGATCATGAATCCCAGCTGGCTGATGGTGGAGTAAGCCCACACCCGCTTGATATCGCGGGTGACCATGGCCATGGTGGAGGCCAGGAGCATGGAAACCGTACCGATCGTAAGGAACACGGTCATGGCCTCCGCGGAATGGCCGAAGAATGGAAGCAGCCGGGCGAACAGATAGACGCCTGCAGCGACCATGGTGGCAGAGTGGAGCAGGGCACTGACCGGTGTGGGGCCTTCCATCGCGTCGGGCAGCCATGTCATGAGCGGGAACTGAGCGCTCTTGCCGACGATGCCTCCAAAGATCAGCAGGGCCGCCAGAGTCAAAAGGCCGGAGTCCATCCGGATTGCTGTCTCCGGGCTGTTCATCTCCAAGATCCCAAGGTTTCCCAGGTGAAGGAGCACGATTAGGAGGCCGATGAAAAACGAGACGTCACCCAGCCGGGTCATGACAAAGGCCTTCTTGCCCGCCTGGGTGGCACTGAACCTCTCGTACCAGAAGCCGATCAGCAGATAGGACGAAAGCCCGACCAACTCCCAGAAGACGTAGAGTTGAAGCATGGCCGAAGAGATCGTCAAGCTCATCATCGCCCATGCGAAAAGGGACTGAAATGCGTAGTATCGGGAAAAACCGGGATCGCCGGCCATGTAGCCAAGAGAGTAGATCTGAACAAGGAAACTGACGGCCGCCACCATGGCAAGCATGAGGAGGCTCACCGGATCGAGCAGAAACCCGAAGGGGATATGGACCTCTCCTGCAATCAGCCAGTCCGCGGCGTAATGGACGGGTTGGGCAGCGCCCCAGTGCCGAACCAGCAGAAAGAGGGCTCCCGCGAGCGAGCCGGCCACCGCTGCGACAGCGACCCCTCCTGAAAGACGGTGACGATCCCGGGTGAAAACCATAATGAGAAGAAAAGCGATGAAAGGCAGCCACGCCGTCAACGTCGCCGCCATCAAACTCGCATCCTGGAGCCATGAAGTCATTGCCAATCCGCCTTAACGGTCTTGAGATAGAAACTCCCTCTCCCCGGAGGGAGAGGGTTGGGGTGAGGGGGAATGGAATTCACCGGTTATTTCACCCCCACGCTGGACCTCCGTCGAGAGGGATTGGAAAATCGGGTTTCCAAACGACTTCGTTCAATAGCAGATCTTCTCAAACAACGGTGAAGAGTCATTCCCTCATTCCGCATATTTCCGTCTGGACGATGCGTATCGCTGAGGCCGGCTCAACCCTATCCTTTCAGGATGTCGTAATGGTCCGGATCGATCGAGCCGGTGTGCCGATAGGCACTGACGACCAGCGCCAGCCCCACGGAAACTTCAGCGGCAGCCACCGCGAGGATGAAGAGGACAAAGACTTGCCCCTCCATCTTCTGCCAGCGCAGGGCTGCCGCGACGAAAGCGATCGCCGCTCCGTTCATCATCACCTCCACACCGACGAGCGTCATGATCAGGTTGCGGCGGGCAACCAGGCAGACGAGGCCCACGGAGAAGACCAGTCCTGCCAGGATGAAGACATGGCCTAACGGAACGATCATTCTATTTCCCCTTTCGACGCCTCTCCATGGTCCTCGCCATCCGTGGCTCTCCTCTTGCCGATCTGAAGGACGGCCACCAGAGCAACGAGGAGCAGGATGGAGGCAATCTCGACCGCCAGCCAGTACCTATCAAATAAAAAATAACCAAAATCGCGGGGCTGAGCGATAGCGGTCCGAAGCAGAGTCCCGCTTCCGGGATCTTTGCAGACCATGGCAGCCGCGACGGCGAGAAAGACGACCCCCAGGAGCGTGGCAGGCCCCCACTGCGGCCGCAGTGCGAGTTCCTGGGAAGAGCGCCGGAACATCATGATCACAAAGAGGAAAAGGACCATGATCGCCCCTGCGTAGATGATCACCATGAAAGCGGCAAGCAGGGGTGCCCCGAGCAGAAAGAGAAGAGCGGCCGTTCCAAGAAAGGCTACGATCAGATAGAGTACGGCGTGAACCGGCTGTCGCCGGGTAACTGCCAGGACCGTTGAAAGCAGGATGAGCCCGGCAAGAAGATAGAAGAGTCCACCGAATAGAGTCATTTCCAAAGGGCCTGAAGTGAGTTCAACCTACTTTTCCACGCAAGACCGGAATCCGCCAGGGAGGTTCCCTCTTGAGGAAAACCATATCCCGGAACAGGTCCCGGGTGAATGAGGCGGATCATCCATTTTATCCATAGAAATACTGTATTCTCCCTTCAATCCATTAAGAAGCAATTTACACCCTTTGTGAAAAACTGTCAATCTCGAATCTTCTCGAATCTTGCAGAGGAGCAGGGGAAACCCATTTCGGCGAAAAATTACTTGTCCGGGGGGTCAAATTCTGGTATCAATATAGCATTGAGGTTTGGAAAAGAAAACAAAAAATCCACCGTGATGATCTGCGGTGGATTTGGTTAAGGGTTAATAGAGAGGAAAGAGATTTTATTCTCTTGTTGATTATCACTATACAACATTCACATTAAGAGAGGATTAAAACTGAATTAAAGTTTTCTAATTCTTCACATCCCCCGGGTCAAGGAGGTAGCCCTATGACGGAAGAGGAAAGGAAGCTGACAGAAGAGGAGTTCGTCGTTCAGGCCATCAGGAAACTGCGAAAAGAACCGTTTCGTGGGATCCACAGCGTCTACAGCGGCTTTAACGAAGCCTTCCGAAAGTACTTCGGGACGAATCCCGTTGAGGCCACCTCCAAGTTGGCGGGCGAAGGAAAGATTGAAACACGGCCTTTCAAGGGAGGGGCGATGCTCTTTCTTCCCGGGGAGGCCCCTAAACGCCCCCCGATCGAGGAGATTATGAAGATGGTTCTGGGTGAAAACATCACCCTCCCGCCGGAGGAGTTCGTTATCGAAGGGATAAAGAAACTGAGAAGAGAGCCTTACAGGGGGATCAACAGCGTCTTCAGCGGGTTGAATGAAGCCTTTCGGAGACAGTACACGAAAGACCCGGTCGAATTTACCGGCAAGATGGCCACCGAGGGAAAGGTTGAGATCATCCCCCTCAAGGGAGGCAAGGGAGTGATGCTTTACCTCCCGGGAGAAGGGCCCAGGGCCCGAAAAACGGATGAGGCCTTAAAGAAGATCTTGACTTGACCTGTAACCGTTGCAGGACCACTCGATTCAGATTAGGCGATATCCCGGTGGAATTATTGGTCTTGCAAACGGACGGAGGTTGCTTCGTCGCCAAAAGACTGGCCTCTTGCAACGACTAATTTACGAGACGTCCTGCGTTAGGATCTGTCAGCCCCTCCAGCCGAGTTCCCGAAGTCGATTCAATCTGAGACGGAAGGGTTATCTGGACAGCACTGTTTTAGGATGAAGAGCCATGGTGCAAGAGGTTGAAAGAGGGATCGTGTTGACCTGGGAGATGACCTGCTCCCGGTGCAAGGTTCGATTTCGAGGTGGAGGTGCCTCGCGGCCCCAGAGAGGAAAAAGGGTTGAAATGTCCTCATTGCGGAAGCGGGGATATCGTAAGAAGGGAGGCCTCTGCTGAGAGTGCACCTGCCTGCGGTGGCTGATAAGGCTCCCCGGAGGCCGTGAGCCTTCAAACGAGAGAACATTACCCCAACTGCTTCAAGGCGTCTTCATAGGCGTGGTACGTGGTCGGGTCGAAGAGAACAAACCTGACGAGTTTGATTTCGGGATGGTTCTTCAGGTAATCCCGGACCGTTTTCAGGGCGATCCGGGAGGCTTCATCCACAGGATAACCGTAGATTCCCGTACTGATCGAGGGGAAGGCAATTGAAGCGATCTTATTTTCAGTGCATAATTCGAGGCTCTTTCGGTAAGCTCCGGCGAGAAGTTCGGGGTCTTTCGAAGACCCGGAGATATCTTGGACCGACGGCATGGAGGATATATCCGGCCTTCAGGTTTCCACCGCTCGTGATGACGGCTGACCCGGTCGGACAGCCCCTGTATTTCGCCTTCAACTCGGCCATGACAGCGGGACCGCCCGCCCGGTGAATGGCCCCGTCCACCCCGCCTCCTCCGGCCAGCGCAGAGTTTGCCGCATTACCGATCGCTTCCGTATCCTGTTGTGTTATATCACCTTGAACGATTTCGAGGATGGATTGGTTGATGGTGACTTTCATTGTTCCTCCAAGTGTACGTCAATAGAGCTCAAGACTGCTAGCTCAAAGCTTAAAGCAAACAGGAAAGTATTGAGTCGTTAACTGCCCCTCGCTGTACCCGTATGAGGTCAGAGAACTGAAGACTCAATGACTCAATAACCCAATAACTCATTGACTTTGTTTCTTACGGCAGGTTACTCTTAATATCAATCGGCTTCTCCTCCTTGATATGCGTCCCCTTGTCTCCCAGAACGCTTACTCCCGCGTGGCGGTAGAAGTTGTACTCGCTGTCCTTGCCCCCGTGATTCACCAGGAGGTCTTCTTTCTCGGCAACCAGGGTCAGGATGTCATACTGGCATGTCTCGAAATCCGGGGTGAGTTGGATCGCCAGCGTGGGACAGGCCTCTTCACAGAGACCGCAGAAGATACACCTCCCGAAATTGATCCGAAACCACCGGGCGTAACGACGCCCATCCTTCCGCTCTGCGGACTGCATGGAGATACAGCTCACCGGGCAGGCTGCTGAGCAGAGATAACAGGCCACGCAGCGCTCATCCCCATCCGGGTCCCGGGTGAGAATGATCCGTGCCCGGGCGCGGGCAGGGAGCTTCCGCTTGTATTCCGGATACTGTTCGGTAACGGGCCGCCTAAAAAGATGGACGAAGGTGGTTCGAAAACCGCTCACGATAGCCGATCAATCCCTCGATCAAACCCATTTTAGGACCTCACCATCAGGGCGATTGCACCGGTCACGATAATATTCACCAGGGCGACCGGGATGAGAACCTTCCACCCGAGATGCATGAGCTGGTCATAGCGAAGGCGGGGAAGGGTTCCGCGCATCCAGATCATCAGAAAGACCACCGCCAGAACCTTGATAAGAAACCAGAGCAGGGGGGGCAAGAATGGACCGTGCCATCCGCCCAGGAAGAAAGACGCCACCAGGGAGCCCAGGACGACCAGTCCGATGTATTCCCCCAGAAAGAAGAGGCCGAAACGCATCCCGCTGTATTCGGTATGGTATCCTGCCACGAGTTCATTCTCAGCCTCGGGGAGGTCAAAAGGAATCCGTTTGGTCTCCGCCATCGCACTGACAAGGAAGAGGAGGAAAGAGACGGGCTGCTTCAGGATAAAAGGGACCGTATGCTGAGCGTTGACAATCCCAACCAGGCTGAAAGAGCCTGCCAGCATGACCACGGGAACCAGAGAGAGGACCAGTGCGAGTTCATAACTGATCATCTGCGCTGCGCTGCGGATGCCTCCGATCAGACTGTATTTCGAGTTGGAGGCCCATCCTCCCAGGGCAACGCCATAGACACTCAGGGAGGAGAGAGCGAAGACATAAAGCATTCCGACATTCAGGTCGGCAATGACCAAGGGGATCGTTCTTCCCCCCACCGTAATGTTCTCTCCGAAGGGAACGACGGCAAAGATCAGCAGCGCCGTGGTAGCCACCAGGGCCGGGGCAATCAAGAAGACGATCCGGTCGCTTCCTTCCGGGACGGTATCTTCCTTGGTCAAGAGTTTGATGACGTCGGCAATGGGCTGGAGAAGACCGTAACGGCCGGCTCGATTGGGACCGTAGCGGACCTGAAGCCGGGCGAGAAGTTTTCGTTCCATCCAGACCAGGTACGAGGCGATGAAGAGGAGGCCTCCCAGGATGATTCCCAGCTTGACGAGCAGAAAAAAAATTCCGGCACCCATATCTCAACTCATTTTCTTTTTGGTGATCTGTTTCGGCGATATCATCGCCGGTGATGTTTTCAATTTCTGCCATAAGAGCTGCCGGTGCCTTGGCAACGCCAGCACCCCCCGGGCCATATTCTCTGCAGTCTGGATCTTGACCTCCAGGGATCCTTCCCCCAGATGAAGGATGACCTCATCCTTAGCACGAAGGTTCATCCCGGTGGCATCTTCCGTATTCATCAAAAGAAGGGGTTCCTCCTCCGCCTGCAGGCAGTGCTTCGAGTAAGTTGAAAGCTCCTCCGTTCCGAAGGTCCGGTCCACCGTCACAAGTTCGAAGTCATCTCCGGTTTGGCCGGCCGGTTCCTGTGAAGCGATCCTCTCTTGTGAAAAGAGAACCGCTTCGCGGTCATCCTGCTGGATTCGCAAATCCTTGGGGGACGTCTCACACGGGAAGTTGCCGGCTAATGCGGGATGTTCCTGGACCAGCCATTTCCACAACCTGTCCCTGGACATTTCCTCTCCCTTACCGGAGAGGGCGCAGGCAAGCTCCGCCAGGATCTGCCATGCGGCCCTGGGGTCTCCGCCCGGAACATCCTTCCTGAAGATTCGGGGCGGATGATTTCCACCGGTCAGTTGTTCGATCGGGATGCCCCCGTGGTGTATGAAAGAGGCATGTTGAACCCTTCCCTCCTGATTGACAAAGCTGGAGTCCGTCTCAAAGAGAGTTCGAGTGGGAATGAAGACGGTCGCCTTCTCGACAGCCTGGGAAGGCAGATAATCCAGGACCGCCAGAAAATCGAGCCGATCGAAAGCCAGCTTCAGCCTCTCACGGTCCGGAAAGTGGTGGAAGGGGTCGCATTCGAGAAGGAGCAGCGCCCTGATGGAGCCTTTCTCGATGGCCTCCACGGTTTCAGCGAACGAACCCTCACCGGAGGATAAGAGAGCGGCCCCAAAGGCGTTGGGCCCCGGCATCAGATAAAAGAGACCGGTTTGCCCCTTTGCCGCGTGAAGAAGCAACGCAAGGTCTGCCGCCAGGGCAGGCGTTGTCTCCCGAACGATCTCCGTCCCACAGACCACCACCGGATTCCGGCTTTCACGGAGTTTCTTGGCGGAATCCAGAAGCCGATCTGCAAAGCCTGGACCAGGATCCTCTCCCTCGGGGATGGAATCGTAGAATTGAAGGGCCCCGGCTCCAAGATTTTCAATGTCATTCCGGGAGACTCCATTCTTGACCAGCAGGCTGAGAACAGAGTTGATTCTTCCTGAGGCAACAGGGAGGTGGATAAACGGAATGGGCAGTGAGACGGGTCTCGGATCGATGACCGTGACGGTTGCTCCCTTCCGATGGGCCTGTCTTAGCGCCAGGGCAAGCATTGGGGCCTCATTCAGGGGGTCTGCTCCGGCCACAAGGACGAAATCCGCCTTCTCAATCCCCCGCATGGAGACTGCCAGCTCCGGATTCAGTCGTGAAACAGCCGTTCTGGCCTTTCGTGCAGTCAGAGGATCGAGAAAGTACTTCGGCTCCCGCCATCCCTGGAGTTGGGAAAGGTGTTTCAGCATGCCGAGGCTTTCGAGGCTGCAGCGGGGAGAACCCACGGCAGCAATCGCCCCCGGGCCATATTTGGTCCCGGTCTGTACCAGCCTTTCTGCCGTCTCCCGGACCGCCTCCTCGATGGATGTGTCTCTTTCGTTTATTCTTGCCTGTCGGGGTCGTTGAGGATGGTTGGCATAGTCAAAGCCGTACCGACCGCGGTCGCAGATGAAGTAGCCGTTCACCGTTTCACTGAAACGCCCCTCGATTCGAACGATCTCCCGGTAGCGGGCGCTTGGAATGGTGAGACATCCCAGCGAACAGTGGACGCACACCGAAGGTCCCCTCTGATAGTCCCACCGTCTCCCCTTAAACCGGGAGGGTTTGTCCGTGTAGACCCCGGTGGGGCAGAGATCGATCAGGTTGCCTGAAAACGGGCTTTCCAGGGGACCGTCACTGAACCGTCCGAAAAAGGTGCGGTGGCCGATCTGCATGGCCCCAAGGTCGCGATAGCCCGAGAAATCCTGGTAGAAACGCCGGCACCGCCAGCAGTGGATACATCGATTCATCTCGTGCTGGACAAAGGGACCGAGGAATTGATCCCGGTAGGTCCATTTATTTCCGAGGTACCGTCTGATTCCGTGCCCGCCTGAAACGGTCATATCCTGGAGAAGGCAGTGGCCTCCCTCGTCGCAGACCGGACAGTCATGGGGATGGTTCAGCATGAGCCACTCGATGACCTGCTTCCGGAAGTCCACGGCCTCCTCGTCAGTGGTGGAGACAGCCATGCCATCCGCCGCCTCGGTCATGCAGCTCATCTGAATTCCTTTGACCGGTCCTTCCAGGAATTTGACTGCGCAGAGCCGGCAGGCCCCCACAGATCCCAGTCCCGGATGATAGCAGAACCGGGGAATCATGATGCCGAGCCTTTCGGCCGCCTCGATCACCTTCGTTCCCTTGGGAACCTCGATCTCCTGATTGTCGATTACCAGCTTGGGCATATCTCAGGTCCAAAACGTCGCATAGCGCATAGCGTGACTACAAAAAAGCATTAACTGATCACTGGTTACTGATGACTGATCACTTTCCTTCCGGTTTACTGCCCTCTGCTAACTGCCTACTGCCTTCTGCCCCCTATTTCTTGAACGGGCATTTCTTCTGGCTGATATGCTCCCGGACCTCCCCTTCAAAATACGTCAGGAGACTTTCTACCGGGAATGTCGCCCCGGGAGCAAAGGCGCAGTAAGATTTCCAGGTATGGGCGCTCATCCGGAGGAGCATGGGGATGAATTCTTCTTTCCCCTCGCCATGTTCAATTCGCCAGAGCAGATCCCGGATAAACGGCAGGGCATCCCGGCAAGGGGTGCACCAGCCGCACGATTCCCGGACGAAGAATTCGATCAGGTTCAGTGTCGCTCCCACAAGGCAGGTCGTCTGATCAAAGACGATCACGGCGCCGGTTCCCAGGCGATTTTTCGCTTTTTTCGGAGACTCAAAATCCATCTCCATATCATAGAATTCCTTGGGTAGAAATCGGGTGGAAGCGCCGCCCGGCAGACATGTTTTGAATTCCGATCCTGAGGGCAGTCCGCCTCCGTGCTCTTCGATGATTTCGCTCAACCGCGTCCCCATGGGAAGTTCATAACACCCCGGCCGGTTGATCTTACCACTGATGCAATAGAGTTTGGTCCCGGAACACGTCGGGGTCTTTGCAAGAGTCTTGAACCATTCCGCCCCGTGTCTGACGATGTGCGGGACATTGACAAGGGTTTCCATGTTGTCGAGGACGGTGGGCTGGTCCCATACCCCCTTTTCTGTCGAACGGGGCGGAGGCTGCTGGGGGTGGGGCCTTCGCCCCATAACGGCATTGATCTGAGCGGTCCCTTCGCCGCAGATGTAGCGTCCCCCGCTGCGGTGAACGACCAGATCAAAGGAAAAAGGACTGCCGAGGATATTCTTGCCGAGATAGCCCGCTTCCCTGGCGATCCGGATCTCCCTTTCGAGAATCAATGCGCTGCTTTCGTAGGAAGGTCTGACGAAAATGATCCCCTTCTCCGCGGAAACCGCGTACCCGCTCAAAATGGTGCCTTCGATCACCATGTGAGGATCGATATGGGTCATCATGCGGTCTTTGAACGTTCCGGGCTCGTATTCGTCGATGTTGGTGACGATATATCTGGGGAAAGGGGCGTTGTCCGCTACGGACTTCCACTTCAGCCCGAGGGGAAAACCGGCCCCGCCGCGGCCCTGGAGATTTGCATCGTGGACGAGCTGCTGGACGTCTTTGGGGGCGTATTGACGGAGTGCCAGGGCCAGCGCTTCGTAACCGCCGCTCTGCCGGTACTCGTCAAGGGTGGCAATACGATTCGGTTTCCGATTCTGAAAGAGAATTTGAGGGACCATCACCTGACCCCCTTGATCGGAGGGGCTTTGTCCTTCAACATCTGGAGGATGTCATCGATCTTCTCCGGTGTTAAGGGACCGTAGGGCCTTCCGTTCACGAGCATTGCCGGGGACAGGTCGCAGTAACCGATACAGGCCGTGGGCAGAAGGGTGAAAAGCCCGTCCGGGGTCGTTTCCCCCGCCTTAAGATCCAGTTTCCTCGACAGGTAATCGACCACCCGATCGTATCCGTTCATCCAGCAGACCACCCCGTCGCAGACATGAAGAACATATTTCCCGACCGGCTCGCGATAGATAAAATCAAAGAACGTGGCAAGCTCTTCCATCTCAAGGGGGGTCATCCCAAGGAGATGGGCCCCATCCCGGAGCGCTTCATCGCTCAGATGACCATAGTACTGCTGCAATGCAAACATGACGTCCACCGCAAGCTCGCGGGGATGCTCCACGTTCCCGATCTGGCGTTGAAGGCGTTCAAGTAAGTCGCTGGGTAACATGGCTCTCACTAAATCCGAAATTCGAATATCGAATTTCGGATTTCCTCTCTTATCGATCTATGTCCGGCAGAATGTAATCAATGGAGCCGAGAACGGCCAGGAGATCCGAGACCAATCTCCCCCGCGCCAAAAAGGGCAAGACCTGAACATTCGCAAAACCGGGTGTCCGGACCCGCATGCGATAGGCGGAACTGAGTCCGTCGCTCACCACATAGTAGCCCTGCTCACCCCTGGGGGCTTCTGTGGCGGCATAGAGCTCCCCTCTCGGGATCTTCGGCCCCCTCGTCACATTCACAAAATGATGGATGAGGCTTTCGATGTCCTGAAGCGTATCCTTCTTTTCCGGAAGGACATAGCGGTAGTCGCCGGAGACAACTCGGCCCGATGGCATTCTCGATGCGGCCTGCTCGATAATGCTGAGGCTCTGACGCATCTCTTCAACCCGCACTAAGTACCGGGAGTAACAATCTCCCCCGGCGGCCGTGGGAATGTCAAACTCAAAATGCTCGTATCCGGAGTACGGAAACTTCTTGCGCAGATCCCACTCGAGTCCGCACGCCCTCAGATTGGGGCCTGTCACTCCCCATGCCATCGCGTCGCTCAGGGAAAGACAACCGATGTCCCTGGTGCGGGCTTGGAAGATCGGGTTTTTTGTGATCAGGGCCTCGTACTCTCTGAGACGGGCGGGAAAGATCCTTACGAAGTCGTCCACGGCCTCTTTCCATCCTTCCGGCAGATCGGCAGCCACCCCGCCGATCCTGAACCAACTGGGGTGAAGCCGGCCTCCTGTGATGAGTTCCACGACGTCCAGGATCTTTTCCCTTTCCCGGAAGGTGTAGAAAGAGGGGCCCATTGCGCCCACGTCATGGCAGAAGGTGGCAAACCAGACCAGGTGGTTGCTGATGCGGAAGAATTCACTGAGCATGACCCGGATGCATTGGGCTTTTTCCGGGACCTGAATCCCTGCCAGGCTTTCGACGGCATTCAGATAGGATAGGTTATTTGCCACGCCGCTCAGATAATCGACCCGGTCCGTATAGGGAATAAACTGGTGCCACGATTGACGTTCCCCGATCTTTTCAACCCCCGGTGATGATACCCGACATCCATGTCGATATTCGTGATCTCTTCCCCGTTGAGAGAGAGGACGAATCGCAGGATCCCGTGGGTTCCGATATGATGGGGACCCAGGTTCAATATGAACGGGTGTTCGTCATCTTCTTTTTCGAAATAGGCCCCTGCATCCAGCGGTTGATGCCTTTGGGCGTCACCATGGGTGTAAGGTGCCATCAAAGTTGCTCGGCCCTCATAGGTCTTCCTGAGGGGATATCCTTCCCAGTCATGGGGCAGAAGAAGACGGCGCAGGTTGGGGTGGCCCTCAAAACGGATGCCGAACATGTCGTAGACTTCCCGTTCATACCAGTTGGCCGAAGGCCAGATGCCGGTGACGGACGGGGTCGCCGGGTCTTGACCTTTGAGCCCCACTTTGAGGCGAAGGCGGGTGGCCGGGTCGAAGGAGAGCAGATGATAAACCAGGGTGTAATCCGATGCGGAGGGCTGAGTCTGTCTGGCCGATTCATCGATGGCGGTGAGATCCTCGAGACGGAGAAATCTGGGGCTTGCCTCGGTCCTCAAGAACCGAAGGACGTCTTTCAACCGGTCCTCCTGGACCTGAAGGGTAAGCATGTCGGAGGTTCCGGCTGAGGGTTGAATCCCATCGCCGAATCTTTCTTTCAGGATTTGGCTGAGTGACCGGTCCTGTTCCCCCAGTTCGATCCGGCGGGCAGACGGAGTCCACATCCCTTCGGAACGGCTCTCCCAGAATCGGGGCGGAGTCACTGCGGTTCCCCTGGCGGGAATGGCTTCGAAGCCTGGACCCCGGGTATCCCTGGACTTGGTTTGTCCGTCTACAAGGATGGGTTTTTGGCTTCCCTGAGTTCCTCCCCCAAGATGGAGAATGGAACGGGATGGCCTTTCCGACGCGATCTTCTTCTGCAGCAGGGTCAGTCCGTGGAGCACGGCTTCAGGCCTTGGCGGACAGCCGGGGATGTAAACATCGACCGGGAGTATCTGATCCACCCCCTGGACGACGCTGTAGACGTCATACATGCCCCCTGAGTTGGAACAGGATCCCATGGACATCACCCATTTGGGCTCGGCCATCTGCTCGTAGAGCCTCAGGATAACAGGGGCGATCTTCTTAAAGACCGTTCCCGAGATGATGAGAAGGTCTGCCTGACGGGGAGATCCTCGCAGCACTTCGGCCCCGAAACGGGCCATATCATAGCGGGGAGTGAAGGCTGCCGCTTCCTCGATGAAACAGCAGGACGTCCCGAAGAAGAGTGGAAAGAGGCTGTACTGACGTGCCCAGTTGATCAGTCTGTCAAGGGTGCTCAGAAGCATATCAGTCCGGTTCACCAATTCTTGGACCCGAATTCCCAGTCCAGTCCGCCCTTTTTCCAGACGTAAAAGAGGCTGATCAGAAGGACGATCAAAAAGAAGGAAATCTGAACCCATCCGGCCCAGCCCAGTTGCTCAAAGGCGATCGCCCAGGAAAAGATGTAAGCCGCCTCGATGTCGAAGATGAGGAAGAAGGTGGCAACCAGATAAAAGGCAACCGGATAAGGAAAACGAGTTGTCCCGGTGGGAATGATTCCGCTCTCATAGGGCCGAAGTTTTTCAGGGGTGCTTTTCTTCTCCCCGAGCCAGCTCGACAGGAAGAGAAAGATGGCGATTAAAGCCAGAACCAGGAATCCATAGATGGCGAGCGAGAGCGCACCGGGTTCCCAGGGCGAAAGGGAGCCTGACCATAAGGCGGGTTGCATCACATCTCCTCCGGTTTTCCGCCCTCCGGGAAAAAGAGGCCGAAAGGATTTCACGTGTAGATTCAAAATTAATAAAATTCACAGTCAAAGTCAAAAGAAAAACAACCTCATGTTAACAACGTCAAACCGTCAACTCCTTGAATGATCCATGTAACGGGGGCTCAAATCCAAATCGAGTCGCACCACAAAGGTGCTCCTGCAGAGGAGTGGGCACACCTCTCCATCTAATCGAAAAGAGAGAAGAAAAGGAATGAGGTCAATCCTGTATTTTTGTGCGCAGGAGCGCTGCATTTTTGAGGAGGCCATGGTTCAATTCTCCGTCGCAGGAGGTGGCTTGTCAAATCCGTTCAGGGATGTTAAGTCTTTGTTATCATCCTTGAAACGCTATCTGAGACAACCGGGAAAATACATGATCGCTTTTGATCTGATCTGCTCAAAAGGCCACAAGTTTGAATGCTGGTTTAAAGACGGCGCTTCCTATGAAGAACAGAAAAACGGCGGCATCCTTACCTGCCCGTACTGCAACGACGCTCAAGTCGAAAAGGCCCTCTCCTCTTTTGCAATTAAGCGGAGCGATGAGAAGAGAAAGGAAGAGGTGACCCCCCTGGAGGCGTTACGGCTGGTTTATGACTATCTGGACAAGAATTTTGAAGATGTGGGACATGAGTTTACCAAAGAGGCCCTCAAGATCCATTACGGAATGTCGGAAGAAAGAAAAATCAAGGGGCAGGCCACACCCGATCAGGAAAAACTGCTGAAAGAGGAAGGAGTCAAATTCCTCAAAGTCCCTCAACTGAAACGCCTCGACAACTGAGAGCAAATCCGAAGCAGGAAATCCGAAATTCGAAACAATCGCAAAAGCGATCAATTAGATTCTCGTGAGAGCGTAAGCCAATGAATTCCTGCTGAACCCACGTCAAGTGCCACTGACGAAACAAACCTTCGATATTCGAATTTCGGATTTTCCCGCCGGATCACGGTTTTAACGAGACGGTGATCTCTTTCGTTTTGCCGTCCCTGAAAACGGAGATTCGAATTGACCCGGACTCCTCGTCTGTCTTCAGGGCCAATTCAAACTCCTCAAGACTCCCGATCTCTTTCGAATTGACCTTTGATATGATATCCCCGGCCTTGATGCCTGAAGCCTCTGAAGCACTTCCTGAAACAACCTCCGATACCAGGACCCCCTTCTGCCCCTTGAAGTCGAAGTGGGAAGCAAGGTCCGGAGTCAGTTCCTGAATCCGGATCCCGTGGTGTTCCTTTCCGGTCTCTCCCTGTGTCAGGGAAATGCCCTGATCGGCAAGAATCCTGGCAGCGACATAGATTGGGGCTTTCGATTTGAGGGCGATGATGATTGCATCGCTGGGACGGGCATCCACCTCGATCACTCTTTTGTTGACGGTAAGATAAAGGGTGGCGAAATAGGTATGCTCCTTCAAATCCATTATTTTGACTTCCTTCACTCGGGCTTCGACGTGACCCAGGATGGAGTAAAGGAGATCGTGTGTCATCGGCCTCGGGGAGGTCGTATTTTTCAATTCTTTCTCGATCGCACTTGCCTCCAGGATTCCGATCCAGATGGGGATGACTCTATTCTCGGCCTTATCGGCCAGAATCACGACCGGATTCTGGGCGACGGGGTCCAGCCTCACCCCTTTAACCTCCATCTGGACGAAAGAAGAAGACGTTTCCTTCCCCAGGCAGAAGAATGCAACAAAGACCGACAACACAAGCAGGCCCCCGACAACCACGATGGTGGCGCGTCTTTTCATGGATTGTTTCTCTCCTCTTTCTCAGCCCCGATGACGGAAGCAGGGGCGGTGCGGGAAACGGATGCCCTTCTCAGTATGGCCATCAAACCGATAATGATCTTCTGTCCGTCTCTTTTCGTCAGGGGGCTTGGTTTCTTGATGATCCGCTGGCAGAAGGCGTGGTAATGTCCGTCGGTCCAGGTGAGTTTTTCCAGGAGGTAAGAGATAAAACCCTGCTGGTTCCTGGTGACTTCTTCGGACCCCTTGGGACTGCCGAAAGGGATAAGCCTTCCTCTGGGAACGGGCTGGTAAGGCGACGGAAGGAGGCCCTTAAATCCCATCTCCTGAAACCGCCGCATCACTCTTTCAAAACCCTCTTCCGTGAGGTCCTTTGCGCTTCCTACCCCCGCCACAGCTTTCAAGATTCCGCGATAGGTATCTTCGTCGAGATGGAGGTCTTCTTTGGCAATATGAACGAGAGCTTTCTTCTTACGGCCGATCATGGTTAGAACCCTTCAGACTATTATAAACCAATTGAAGGGGGAAAAGGAAACGAATTGCATTTGGGAAATAACTCTTTCGTGACAGGTGGGAAAAAGTCAGATCAGGGGGGTGGGGCTGTCGGAAAAACCTTGGAGCGGGACCTCTTTATGGGCAATTCGTGAGTCGAATGGCAAGAAAGCGTTTGTAACCCTCTTTCGTTTAGGAGCCCCTACCATCCAATAACCGCTTACCAAGGTTTTGGAGATAGCCCCACCCACCCTGATCAAGGCCTCCCCCATCCCGTACCACCCGTCACTGAAGGCTTTCTTTGCGGGCGTGCCCCTGCCTGCGGCAGGCAGGGGCGTTTTTCAGCAGCCTGTTAGAGGATCACGGTTTTTCGGATGGTTTTGACGATCTCCTCGGGTTCATCGATGATCTGCAGAATATCGAGATCGGAGGAGGAGATCTTTCCCTCCTTTAGGACCACATCTTTCAGCCAGTGCAAAAGGCCCTTCCAGTAGGTCGATCCGACAAGGATCACAGGAAAAGGCTTGATCTTGTGGGTCTGGATGAGGGTAATAGATTCAAAAAGTTCATCCATCGTTCCAAACCCCCCGGGAAGGATGACGTAGGCGACGGCATACTTGACGAACATCACCTTCCGGACGAAGAAGTAACGAAAACTCAATGTGATGTTGGCATAGGGGTTCGGTTTCTGTTCCAGGGGAAGTTCCACGTTGAGACCGATCGATTTTCCTCCTGCTTGGGCGGCCCCTTTGTTGGCCGCCTCCATGGCACCCGGTCCTCCTCCGGTAATGACCCCGAAGCCGTTTTGCGCGAGGAGCCTGCCGATCTCTTCGGCCTTCTCGTAAATGGGATCCCCCGGCGGCACCCGGGTCGATCCGAAGATGCTGACAGAGGGATGATGGCTGGAGAGGGCATCGAAGCCTTCAACAAACTCAGCCATAATATGGAACATTCTCCAGGATTCCTGAGCGGATATCTTGTCAACGACGTACTGATGATCATTCGGCATATGTCCTCCCTATCTCCTGCCTTCCACCTTCTCCAGGTTGTCCTTCACCCTCCCATTATTCTCCATATCCTGCCTATCGTCAATTCTCATTGAAAAATGAAGGAATTTGTAGTAGGAAGAGGGAATTCTACGGGGGGCAGCGTATGAACATCGAATTCCTGGGCGGGGCGAGAACGGTCACAGGGTCATCCACACTTCTGGAAAGAGGTTCTCTGAAATGGCTGGTGGATTGCGGGATGTTTCAGGGAGGTGAAGAACTGGAGGAACGGAACTGGAACGTCGATTCCTACCGTCCGAAAGAACTCTCTCTCATCCTGCTGACCCATGCCCATATGGACCACTGCGGCCTGATTCCCAGAATGGTCAATCACGGGTTCCGGGGGAGGGTGGTCTGCACGAAGGCGACTCATGACCTGTGCGAAATCATGCTCCGCGACAGCGGACACATTCAGGAAATGGAGGCGGAGTGGAGGAACCGCAAGGGGAAAAGGTCCGGGAGAAAGGAGACCGATCTTCTCTACACGGTGAAAGACGCCGAAAGGAGTCTCAAGTTTTTCGAGCCCGTAGGCTATGACGCCCTCGTCCCACTGAGCGATGGGATAGAAGTCCGTTTCCGCGACGCCGGCCATATCCTGGGGTCCGCCATCATCGAACTCTGGGTCGGAGAAGGGAATCAAAAGAAGAAACTGGTCTTCTCCGGGGACCTTGGGGGCCTGGGGCAACCCATCGTGAAAGATCCTGCCGTGATCGAGGATGCGGATGTCCTCTGGCTGGAATCGACCTATGGGAACCGCCTCCACAGGTCAAAAGAAGAGACGGTGACCGAATTGCTGGGAATCCTCCAGGAGGCGATCCGGAGCCGGGCAAAAGTCATCATTCCCGCCTTTGCCATCGAACGAACCCAGGATATCATCTTCATCATCGGCCAGTTCATGCGGAAGGGGCGGATCCCTTCTGTTCCCGTTTATATTGACAGTCCGTTGGCCATTTCGGCGACGGAGATCTTTCAACGAAACCCGGAATCCTTTGACCAGGAGACAAAGGACCTGTTGCTGGGCGGGGAGAACCCGCTTGAACCTCCGGAGATCATCTATACCCGGACGACGGAAGAATCCAAAAAGATCAATGAAGACACAAAACCGGGGATCATCATCGCTGCAAGCGGAATGTGTGAGGCGGGGAGGATCAAACATCATCTGAAACATCACCTCTGGAGAGAGACCTCCCATGTCGTCATGATCGGGTACCAGGCAGAGGGGACCCTCGGAAGGCGGCTGGTAGACGGAGCAAACAGTGTCAGAATTTTTGGTGAGGAGATTGCGGTGAGGGCCCGCATTCATACCCTGGGAGGGTTTTCCGCCCATGCCGATCAACGGGGACTCCTCTCCTGGCTCGGCCATTTCAAGAATCCTCATCTCCAGGTCTTCGTCAACCACGGTGAGGAAAAGGCGTCTGCGGAACTGGCAAGAATGATTGATCAAGAGTTTCATCTGAAAACCATCCTCCCCCGGTGGAGGGAGAAAATGGCGCTCTTTGCCCCCCAGGAGCCCCTTTTCACGGCCAGGGACGTGCCGGTGGATGAGGGCATAGGCGGAGTCGAAGAAGAGAGCCCTGCGGCCGAAACGTTAACCGGCCTTTTGACGCGGCTGGACAGGAATTACCGAAGGCTTCGGAAGAAGTTGAAGAAAGCGGTAAAGGATGCGAAGGGATCGAGAGGGCTGCAGTGGAGGCATCGGCTGGAGGAGATCGACGACAGGGTGAAGGAACTGGAGTCAGAACTGGAATAGGGGAGTGAATGGCCGGGCAGGGGGGGCGGGTCTCACCCCGTAACCCTCCGGAAGCTGTGAAGAAAAGGGTCTCCTCTCTCTTTTTCCCGGAAGGATGGGACGATTTTCGAAACTTTAGAATTGCGGGCATTGGATGGATGGTTTCGCATCTCGTCGAGTATTAGGTTGAAACGGTTCCGTATATTAGTCCCGAAGGTTAACGGTATAAGGTGCCGCTCTAAAGTTTCTCCAACCGCCCCATCCTTTCGGGAATGGTCTTTTTTCTTCGGTTTTGATTTTTTTGCACCTTTCTCAGAAACTGCGAAAAAATAGATTTTGCTTCTTTTCACGTCATTCCGGTGAAAGTTGGAATCCAGGGAATTGGTTATAAGCCTGAGACATTTTTGATCCACTGCGAAAATGATTGGATTTCAGAGCCTGCAGTGATATGATATTTTTATTATCCAATCTTTCCCAATAGGAGGTCCGATCCATGTGCCTGGTCAACAGTCTCGCACCTGATTTTGAGCTGGAGGGTTACTTTAAGGGAGAATTCAAGAAATACAAGCTGTCCGATTACCGGGGGAAATGGGTGTTGCTCCTTTTTTATCCTCTGGACTTCACCTTTGTGTGCCCGACGGAGGTCTTAAACTTTTCAGGGGCGGCTCCCCAGTTTGCAGGAATCAACTGTCAGATCTTCGGGATCTCGGTGGATTCTCAGTTTGTCCACAAAGCCTGGGTCGATACGAAGCGTGAAGACGGAGGGCTCGGGGGGAGTCTGAACTTTCCGCTTCTGTCCGATCTCAATAAAATGGCTGCCAAGGATTACGGAATCCTCTTGCAGACGGATGGCGTCGCCCTGCGGGGGCTTTTCCTCATCAATCCCGACGGAATCATCATGCATTCCACGATCAACAGCCTCTCGGTCGGACGGTCCGTCACGGAAGCCATGCGTGTGATCAAGGCTTTTCAGTTCATTACCTCCCATAAAGGACAGGTTTGCCCTGCCGACTGGGAAGAGGGAAAAGACGCCATGACTGCCAGCCCGGAAGGGATGAAGAAGTACCTCGCCAACCACTGAAGACGATTTCAGATTGTAGATTGCAGATTTCAGATTGAACAGCCTGACCAGCCGCAGGCAGGGATTTCAGATTGAAGACCAGCAGCCAGCTAAGGCAAAGTGTACAGACGTCTGCGGTTTAAAATCTGAAATCTACAAATCTCAATATTGCGATGACACTTACGACGTTTGTAGAAGATATGGCCTGTCTTGAAGAGAGAGGTGAGATCCCTTCGTCTGCCGTGGCTTGATCAAATGGCTTCTTCCGACCGGGACCCCTTCAAGATCCTGATCTCCTGTCTTCTGAGCCTGAGAACGAAAGATCAGGTTACGGCAGAGGCGTCTCAAAGGCTGTTTCGCATTGCCCACTCGCCGGAGACACTGGCCGGGATTTCCGAGGCGAGGATCGAGAAGGCGATCTATCCGGTTGGTTTCTACCGGGTGAAGGCCCGGAGGATCAGAAAGATCAGCAGGGACATTGCCGAAAAGTATTGCGGGGAGGTTCCGGACACGATCGAAGCACTTCTTACCCTGGAAGGGGTCGGCAGAAAGACCGCCAACCTTGTGGTGACACAGGGTTTCGACCGACCGGGAATCTGCGTGGATACCCACGTGCACCGAATCCCCAACCGCTGGGGTCTGATCAAGACCAAGACGCCCCTCCAGACTGAATTTGTACTGAGGGAGATCTTACCGGTCCGTTACTGGAAGGAATTGAACAGTCACCTTGTCGCCTACGGTCAGGGGATCTGCAAGCCTGTTTCTCCCCTCTGTTCCCGATGCAAGATCAACCCCGCCTGCGCCAAAGTCGGAGTCACCCACCACCGTTGATTGGGAAATCGCATAGTGCAAGTACCAAGAAGCGGTAACGATGCCCGCATCGTCCGCCTATATGCTATTTGGCCAATGCCCGCGATGATGTCAGAATCTGTTCCCTGAGCGCCTCACTGAATTCTTTTAGATCGGAATCCTGGATCAGGCCGTGGCGATGCATCAGGAGAAGATACCATTGCATTCTCGACCTGGAATGACCATCGAGGCAATCGACGAGGATCTTCGCTTCTTCTTTCATTCTTTTCATTGCATCCCAAAACCGCTCAGTGGGGGTCTTGCTTTCGTCCGTGAGAATGCCGATGATCTCCTCGTTCTTCTTCAGGAGGTATCGCTCTCGCCACTCGGGAACGCGCTTCCGAAAAGTCTTCCAGTCGGATTCCAAAGGTTTCCGTTCCATTTTGGCCTCTATGTCTAATGATAGGAGAGTGTGTGGGGTCAAATCTTCGGCTGGCTTACTTTTGGTGCCGATACACTTCTTCCCTAAAATAAAGGGTTGCCCCCATATCTCAGGTGATTTCTCTAAGCAGCTATTTTCTCTTCATTCTGGACAATTATTTTGGGGTTTTTGGTTGGAGGAGGGACGGGAAGCCCCTGCTCTCTTAATAACTCAATATGTTCTTTCATCCCCCACTTAGCCTTGTACAGGCAATCTTCAATAGAGTGACCGATTCCCGTAAAACCTTCCAGGTCGGGGGAATAGAACCCAAAATAATCGGCTTCCTCCGTGGCTTCAATGATTAAAGAGTAGGGTAATTCAATCATAGAACTCCTCCTTCTTGCTTGATGCCCGCCGATTTAAGGATGTGATGACATGTGCCTTGTGGGTACCTCTTTGGTCCCATGATAATCGACACGAATCAACCTCGTCCATCCTAGTTTGCCATAGTATCTGATGGATCCTTTTTCTTTAACTAATCGAAAGCCATGTTCCTCTAATAGCCGGACCAATTCACTAAATCTCAATCGCGATCTCCCTCATTATTGTTCTCAGCGAGCAGAAAACCGACAAGACCCTTTTTTTTTACAACGAACAACTGAAATAACCTCAATGATGCAAAAAAACTCACTGAACGGACATAGGTAAGCCGGTCGGAAAGGTTTGGGCCTGCCTGCCGCAGGCAGGGGCGAACCTTTATCCCGATAAGCACATGCTTTCCCGACACATGCTGGACGTCACTTTTGGTGACTTCCTCTCTTTCCCCTAAAACATCAAAATCACCGTCTTCCCAAGCCTTGGAGAACGGTTTACCCATGGCCGTTCTGCAACTGGAAGGGTACATGACGGTTTCTTTTAAATACATTCTATCAACGAGAGCATTATATTTATTTAAGGGGGTGCTGTCAACATGATAATTGTTGTTGGTAATTGTTTGAACAATTCGTCGAAACGGTGGAATGGATTCTGTTTACTGATGCTTTAGGACCGAACAACCAGAAGAAGCTGATTTACGGAGAATGTATTGATGCTTGCGGGATGGAGTGGGTTGTACCAGGATTTACGGAAGACGATGCTGCGAGTTCAACTGCAGTCTCTCAGACTTTCTTTCCCGTTGGCTGTGCCAATGCGATTCTCGCATCGACTGCGACCGCTCCCTCTTCGAGGGCTTTCACGGGATTGATATCGATCCCCTCGATTTCAGGAAAATCGACTATCAACTGCGAGAGTCTGAGCAGGCATGTTTTGAGGGCCTCCAGGTCCGAAGGCCGCTCTCCCCGGATTCCCTTCAAGATGGCGGAGGCCTTCAATTCTGAGATCATCTCCTCGGCATCAAAGCGGTTGATCGGAGCAACCCGAAGGGAGCTTTCCTGAAACACCTCCACGTAAATGCCCCCCAGCCCAAAAAGCACGATGGGCCCGAAGGAAGGGTCTCTCTTGGCCCCCAGGATGACCTCGTGTCCGACGGAAACCATTCTCTGAAGGAGGATTCCCTGAAACCCTGAGGGGTCGAGGGCGTTAAGCTTCGCATAGGCCTCTTCAGCCTTGGACAGCGTCTCCACATGAAGAAGCACTCCTCCCACATCCGACTTGTGAGAGATTCTGCTGGAGACCAATTTGACTGCGACAGGGCCGCCCAGTGCTTCCATCGCTTTCCTCAAATCCTCGTGCGTGCGGACCCATCGATAGTCCGCCACGGGAATGCCGTAGGCTTTCAGCATGTCAAGGGCCTCCGGAAGCAGAGGATCCCTCTTCGCCTCTCTCGCTTTTCGAAGGAGGTCGCCGACCTGTTGGCGGTCCACGGAAAAGGAGGGGGGCGCCTCCTTGAGAACGTTCAGTTTCCGGTAATGATCCCTCGATACGGCAAGGGCGGCAAGGGCGTCTTCGGGTTCCGTGAAGATCGGGTAATCGGTCGTCCTCTTGATGGCAGCCAGTTCTTCTTCATCCGTCAGATACCAGAGGGCCACGGGTTTCTGATAAGCCGATGAAAGCTCTCTTGCCGCCTTGATCAGTTTTCGCGAAGGCTCCCTCTCCTCGCCTGTTGCACCGTGATGGAAGATGACACCGTCCACCTCGGGGATCCTCAGGACTTCTTCGAGGATATGGACGTAAAGTTCGAAATCGAAGAGGTCTCCCAGATCGATCGGGTTGGTGGGCCGGATGACCTTTGCCCTGAAGAGATCGTGGACCCTTTCCTGAAAGGCCTGAGGGAGGGGAAAAAGGCGGAAGCCGTGAATTTCCGCCGAGTCCGCAGCCACAATGGCGATGCCACCGGAGCGCGAGATGATCACCAGGCTGTTTCCCTTCATCGGGGGAAGGGAGAGGATCTTGACCGCGTTGGCAAAAGACCGGAAGTCCTTTGCTCTAACGATGTCGGCCTGTCTTAATGCGGCGTCAACGATCTTATCGTCATTGGCCAGGGCTGCGGTGTGGAGCCTGGCGATCTGCCGGCTCCCCTCGCCGATGTTGGCCTTGTGAAGGATGACGGGCTTGGTGGTGGACCGCGCCAGTTCCATCAATTCTCTGCCTTTTTCAAGGCCCTCCAGGTAAAGACCGATGATTTCAGTCTGCGGATCCTGAATGAGATACTTCAGATAGTCGATCTCGTTGAGATCCATTTTGTTGCCCATGCTGACCACCTTGGAAATGCCCACATTGGCACTGGAGAGAAGGTTGATGTAGGCAAACGAAACCCCGCCGCTCTGGGCCAGGATGGAGACTTTTCCTTTACGGACCGGTCCTCTCTTCAGGTTGACGAAGGGAACGACGAAACCGTTGTCGAAATTGAAGATCCCAACGCCGTTCGGTCCCACGACCCGGATCCCCCATTTCCGGGCGATCCGGAGAACCTCTTTTTCCAACCCCTTCCCTTCCTCGGAATATTCGCCAAATCCCCCGGTTTCGATCACGGCCCACGGGATCTTCTTCCTTCCGCAGGATTCCAGGATTCCGGGAACAGAGGGCGCCGGAGTCAGGATCACCGCCACATCCACCCCTTCATGGAGATCCTCCATGGAGGTACAGATCGTCCTGCCGAAAAGGACCCCTTCTTTCTTTCCGACCAGAAGGATTTCTCCGCCGAATTCAAATTCGAAGAGATTCTGGGCAATGTGCCTTGCGAGATTGTCCGGACGCTGAGAAACACCTACGACAACGACCGATCTGGGATAGAAGAGTTGATTCAATGATTGTCCTCCTGGAATAGGTTTGCTCTGGTTCAACCCATGACCGAGTGCTTCTGCCGGCCTTTCTTAACGGGTCCTATCCTAAAATTCATAACCGAATTTCCCGGATTATTCCAATCGTGGTAACACGGTTGAGATGGGGTGTCCCTCGGGGTCGGCCCGATCCGTCCTCAGGACCAGAAATTCAGTCATCAGGATCAGTGGCCAGTAATCAGTAATCAGGGAACAATCTACAGTATCATATGCACAATTGGAAAGTTTCGGGAATTGTCACCCGTTAGAGAAGCGTGACAGAGAAAAACCTTGACAAACTTTTCGATTCCACCTATTGTATGAAAAATTTTGGGTCACTCAGAACAGGATTGGGATGGTGAATATCAAGCATCATCCGTCCCTTGGAAGGAGGTAGGGTCTTGTTTGAAATTGCGATCGATACCGGCGGGACGTTTACCGATGGCGTCCTCATCGACAATGAGAGAAGCATCAGTGTAGCCAAATTTCCAACGGATATCGTTCACCCCGAGCAGAGCCTCATGGGGTGTGTCGATCTCCTCGCTCAAGAGCGCGGTCTCACGGGCCAGGCACTGCTTGCCGGCACCACGACCATCGTGATCGGCTCCACCATTGCAACGAATTGCGTTGTTTCAAAGACGGGTGCGAAGTGCTGCATGATCTGCACCAAAGGGTTCAGAGACATGCTGGAGCTGAGCAGCCGGATCCCCAAGGAGGACCCCTACAATTTGAGGGTCCCTCCCCCTCAATACCTGATTCCCCGGTTTCTGAGATTCGAGGTGGAAGAACGGGTCCAGTTCGACGGAAAGATCATTACCCCTTTGAACGAAGACCAGGTCCGTGAGGCGGTGAAGAAGGCCAAAGAGCAGGGGGTTGAGGTCCCGGTTGTCTGCTTCTTGCACTCTTATATCAACCCGGAGCATGAGGAAAAAGCCGGTGAGATGATCAAAGCCGAGTTTCCGAATGTCGTCCTGTCTTCCCATATCGTGCGAAAACGGATGGAAGGTTACAGGTTTCACACGGCCGTCCTTGCCGGATATGTGAAACCGGTGATTTCAAACTTTATCCAGAAACTGGAGAGCAGACTGAAAAAGAGCGACTTCAAAGGATCGTTGTTGTTCAGTACGTGTGCGGGCGGGATTGCCTCCCCGGAAGTGTGCCTCAACAACCCTGCACTCATGATCGGATCGGGACCCGCCGCAGGGCCCCTGTTTGCGAATCTGCTCGGAGAACTTGGAGGGTACAAGAATATTGCATCGATCGATATCGGTGGAACAACGATTGATTTATGCATTCTTCCCGAAAGAAGGATGACCATTACGACCGAAATGATCGTGGCAGGGCACCGAAATGCCATCGAGTCTGTGGATGTGACCAGCATCGGAGTCGGGGGTGGGGCCATTGCGAGAGTCGACAGCCGTGATATGCTCCGTATTGGGCCCGACAGCGCCGGCGCCGACCCCGGTCCCGCATGCTACGGGAAAGGGGGAGAAAGGCCGACCCTGACGGATGCCGATGTCTTACTGGGCACCATCCCGGCCGACTATTTTTTAGGCGGCACCATTGCCCTGTATGGAGATCTTGCCCGGAAAGCGATTCGGGATCATGTCGGCAAGGCCCTGGGCATTGACGAGGTTCAGGCGGCCTTTGCGATCAAATCCCTTGCAGAAGAGAACATGGCGAAGGAGGCCTTTCTCAAATTTGTAAACACCGGATACGATCCCCGGGAGTTTGCTCTGGTGGTCGGCGGCGGGGCCGGCCCGGTGCACGCCGCTGCCATTGCCGAGAAGCTGGAGATGAAGCAGCTCTACATCCCGAAGCATGCGGCCGTTTTCTGTCCCTTCGGCATTCTGCTCGCCGACTATAAATATATCCTCAATCGGTTCTATTACCGCAGTGGTCGTGACATTGAGTTTGAGGAGATGGGACGTCTCTATCTGGCCATGGAGAAGGAAGGCCTGAGTATCCTGAAACGTCAGGGAATAGACGAGAAAGAGATCAGGATCGTTCGAGGCGCCGCGATACGGTACTTCGGGCAGCTCCATAATATCGATATCTTCCTCCCGGAGGTCGGGAGTCCAAGAACCCTGGACGGAGGAGAGCGTGACATCATTGATTCGCGGTTTTCATGACCGGCACAAAGACTTGTACGGCCGTTCCGATCCTTCGATGCCCGTGACCATCGAGACCGTGAAGCTGCATGCCGTTGCAAAGAGACGGTCCTTGAAGATGGATTCAGAACCCTTGAGCGGCGAGGATGCTTCGGCGGCACTGAAAAGAAACCGGCAGGTTTATTTCGATCAGAAAGAGGGGTTCACGGACACCCCCTGCTATGACAGCGAGCGACTGAGGCATGGGAATGTCATCGTGGGTCCGGCAATCATTGAAGGAACGAAGACGACCGTCGTCATTCCCCGTGGGTACCGGCTCCAGGTGGATGCTTATGGGAACTATACGATGAGGAGGTGTTAGGTTGAACGAGGAACAGAAGACGATAGATCCTTTGACACTGTCCGTCATTGAGGGCAGGCTGGAAACCTTCAACGAAGAGTTGGGGCAGAGAACGATGCGGCAGTGTTTTTCCTATATGACGGCCCACCTTCGTGACCTGGGCGCTGCTTTCCTGGATAAGAAGGAACGAATCATCAGCGTCGGCAGCTACATGCCGGGGCATGCTGCGGGCGCGGATATCGGTCTCAAAAGAATACTGGATTATCTCGGCCGGGAGAAGATCGATCCCGATGACTTCATTATCGGGAACGACCCCTTTATCGTGGCCCTCGGTCATGTCCCGGACTGGACCTTTGTCCGGCCCATCTTCTTCGAGGGGGAACTCGTCTTCTATCACCTCTTCAAAACACACCAGTACGATACGGGCGGCGCCCACATGGGGGCCTATTATCCGGGTTCTTTCGACTGTCACGGGGAAGGGTTGATGATTCCTCCCCTGAAACTCGCCAAGAAAGGCAAGATCGACGAGGAACTGCACTCCCTGATCCTGAGGAACGTCAGAGGCGCCTCCATGATGCGGGCCGATAACCTGCTGGTCTATACCTCGATGAAGAAGATTGAGGAAAGGGTATTGGATCTCCTCCGGACTTATGGAAAAGAGACCGTGGCCGCCGCATGCGACGAACTGGTCAAAAAGACGCACGCGACGGTGAAGAAGGCCATCTCCGCATGGCCGGCCGGGACGTATCGGGCGGAACGGGGAGTCGATCGGGACGGCACGACGGACCGAACGGTATGGCTGAGACTGTCTCTGACCATCAAACCTGAGGAGGGTTTGCTCATTTTTGACTTCTCGGACAGCGACCGGGAGGTCGATTTTATCAATTTGACCATCGGAAGGGCTTGGGCAGCCATCACGTGCGCCGTTGCCTGGACGCTGCCTTCGGGGATTCCCCGTAACCAGGGCCTCATCGACTGCATCCGGATTATCACGAAGAAAGGAACGGTGATCGATCCCGTTTATCCGGCGACTTCCGGAGGGCAGGTGGTGACCGCAGGGGTGATCACCGAATGCGCCCTGGTGGCCTTCGGGCAGGCAGTGCCGAAGGAGACGTCCGCCCTGTGGACGAGGCATTTGAATCCGAAGTTCTCGGGCAAGCGGAGGGACCGGATTGACCCCAGGACAGGGTCCATTCAGTATTTCGACATCGCGGGGTTCATGTCCGATGGAGGAAATGGGGCCATCTACGGGTATGACGGGACGGACAGTTTTACGCCTTACAATGCGGCCGGGGCGGTCTTGAAGGCTCCCGTCGAGGTCGAGGAATGGGAAGCCCCGCTCAGGTGGTTGAGATACGAGTTCCTGACGGACGCGACAGGTCATGGACGGTGGAGAGGAGGCCTGGGGACTCATGTCGAGATCCTTCACACCTACGATCCTGAGATCTATCAACCCCACGACACGATGGTGATGACCGGCGCCTTCGACGGTGAGAAGTTCGGGGCCCTTGGCTTATTGGGCGGGAAAGAGGGAAAGACCCATCAGATGGGGATCATCAGAAGGGGCAAGAAGGTCAAGCTGCAAACGATGTCCTCCGCCTATCTTGAGCCGGCGGATATGGTTTGGACCAAGTCAGGGGGCGGGGGAGGGGTCGGAGACCCCTTGGACAGAGAGGTTGAGAGCGTTCGCTGGGATCTGATGAATGGCTATATTTCTCACAAGATTGCGCGAACCATCTACGGCGTGGTCATCGATCCGGAGTCATTTGTCGTAGATGAGAAGGAAACGACGGCGCTGAGAAAGAAACTCAAGAAGAAGAAAGAAAAAGGGTAGCCCTTGAGATCTTTGCAGGCGACTGACACGTCGGCCAGTGATGCTTCTAACAGTTTTTGAATGCGGCATTTTGGTATCCCCTGGAAATAGTCGGTGCAGTTAGAGAGCTGTAAGTGTTGATTTGGGACTCATGAAGCACGTGGTAAGAGGCTTCCGCTCCAGCTCTTTTACAGTCGCTGGGCGGGGGTTATGCCGATGCGATTCTCAACCATGTTTTCGAGAGGTAATGTGCAACGAATTGTAAAGGGGTTCATGGCCGATAGACGCGGAGGGCTGTCCAACAGCTTTCGGCGTATGGTGCTGTTCGAATCTTGTCACGGAAGGCTACGAATCCGAGGTGCAGTGAGATGGAAGAATCGAGAGCGTTAGCTCGGTTTGCGGGAAAATTGGTCTATGAGGATCTCCCCGGGCGTGTGATCGAAAAGGCCAAAGAGCTGATCTTGGACCAACTGGGATGTCAGTTGGCGGGTTCCACGCTGCCCTGGACCCGGCCGGCTTATGAATATGTTGCGGATGGCAGGGGGGCAAAACAGGAAAGCACGATTGTCAACTTCGGTCTCAGGACATCCGCGCAGGATGCGGCCTTTGTGAATGCAAGTTTCGGCCACGGAACGATGGGAGATGATACCGATTCTGTCTGTCACGCCCACTTCGGGTCGATCATCATTCCGGCTTGCCTGGCAATGGGCGAACGGGAGGATACCAGCGGGAAGGAATTCATTAAGGCAGTGGTCGTGGGTTATGAGGTCGCATCGCGAATCGGAGCGGCGGCACCGCTCGCAGAGGGCAGGGGGTTTCACCCGGGACCTGTCTTTGGGCCTTTCGGCGTGGCTGCCTCCGCAGGAGTCATCCTGAGAATGAACGAGGGCCGGATCCTGGATGCCGTGGGGATCGCCGCCAGTCAGTCAGCGGGGCTCATGGAGTATTCAAGATCAGGGGGGACCGTCAATCGCCTGCATTCCAGTTTCGCTGCTTACGGAGGAATGAGGGCGGCTTTCCTGGCACAAAGGGGAGTGAGGGGTCCGTCAACCATCCTCGAAGGTGAGAGGGGATTCTTGCGCGCTTATTCGGGTGAATCCATGCCCGACGAGATTACTCAGGGCTTGGGGGAAAGATACAGGGTGTCTGTGATCGAACTCAAGGCCTACTGCTGCTGCGGAACTTCCACGACGACCCTTGATGCGGTTTCAATGTTAAAGAAGGAGCATGCGTTTTCTCCGGATGATGTGGAGGAGATCATCGTCTACGCCTCCCCGTTGACATTCAGAATGACCGGTTCCGTCGTTGAGCCTGAAGATGTCACCGGTGCTCAGTTCAGCGGATCCTTCGGTGTGGCCCTCAGATCTTATTAAAGGGGGAAATAGCTTCAGGGAATACGCTGATGAAAACCTGCGAAACCCTCAGGTTCTGGCTCTGGCCAGAAAGACAAAGCTCGTCTTAGATGAAGAACTCGGAAGGCTGCCCGGGAGCGACAATCCAGCGAGGGTGATGATCAAACTCAAAAATGGTAAGGTGTACGAAGAGACGGTTGCCGCAGGTCGGGGATCGATTCTAAACCCGATGGAAAAGGAGGAAGTATACCAAAAGTTTAGAACGTATGCTTCGGCGGTACTGTCTCGTGACAGGACAGAGGCCGTCCTCGAAACGGTGGCGGGACTCGATCGAGTCGACCATCTCGGGGAGCTTATTCAACTGATGGTGAACAAGTAGGCAGTGACGCTCTAAAATAATATTTTCACCGCAGGCGCGGAGGACGCAGAGAAAGGATTTTTTGTTTGGCGGAGAGATACCGCCAAATAGAAAGGCCTCTTCGGCATCGGAACAACCATTTTTGCAGTGCCACAGGCTGAATGCAGCCCGGACTTTTCCCGATATGGAGACGATTCACAGTCTGTTCTACGGTTTTCAGGTTGCCCTGCAACCTATGAATCTGGTTTATTGCTTCTTCGGGGTGCTCCTTGGAACCCTGGTAGGCGTGTTGCCGGGGTTGGGACCCAGCGCGGCAATCGCTCTGCTTCTTCCTTCCACGTTTAAGATCAGTCCGGTTTCAGCGACCATTATGCTTGCAGGGATCTATTATGGAGCGATGTACGGGGGCTCCACGACATCCATTCTGGTGAACATCCCGGGTGAGGCGGCGTCCGTTGTCACCTGTCTGGACGGTTACCAGATGGCCTTGAAAGGACGGGCAGGCCCCGCTCTGGGGATCGCGGCTTTCGGTTCGTTTATCGCCGGGACCTTTTCAGTGGTGGTGCTCACGCTCACGGGTCCTCCTCTTGCAAGTATCGCCCTGAAGTTCGGCCCTCCTGAATACTTCTCCATGATGATCGTGGGCATTGTCGTTCTCACTTACCTGACCAGCGGTTCGATGGTCAAGGCGATGATGATGGCTGCGGTAGGCCTGACGCTCAGCGGGGTCGGGATGGATATTATCAGCGGGACATACCGTTTCACTTACGCAAGGATTCTGCTGGATGGAATAGGGATCGTCCCTGTCGTGATGGGCCTCTTTGGTATTTCTGAAGTCCTCCTGAACCTCGAAACCGCAGTGAGGCGAGAGATACTAACGGAACCTGTCAGGAATCTATTCCCGACACTCAAGGACTGGAAGGACTCCCTTGGGCCCATCGTCCGCGGGACCGTCCTGGGCTTCTTTCTGGGCATCGTACCGGGAGGAGGATCCGTGATCGCCTCCTTTGCGTCCTATGCCATTGAAAAAAAGATCTCAAGACATCCGGAGGAGTTTGGAAAGGGTGCGATTCAGGGTGTCGCAGGGCCGGAAGCCGCCAATAACGCCGGGGCGGGCGGGTCATTCATTCCACTTCTGACCCTTGGCATTCCGGCTAACCCTGTCACGGCGATTTTATTGGGAGCTCTCGTCATCCATGGGTTGCAGCCGGGCCCGCTCCTGATGACCAAGGCTCCGGATCTTTTCTGGGGAACGATTACGAGCATGTATCTCGGGAACTGCATGCTTTTGGCCCTGAACCTTCCGCTGATCGGTCTCTGGGTTCAGGTTCTCAGGGTTCCCTACTACTTTCTTTATCCTCTGATCCTTCTGTTCTGCTTGATCGGGGCGTATAGTCTCGATAATCGTGTGGGGGATGTCGTCATCATGCTGATCTTTGGCATTGCGGGATACTTGATGAAGAAGTTCCGTTATGAAGGCGCCCCGCTGGTCCTTGCACTGGTTCTGGGTCGAAAGCTGGAATCGACCTTTCGTGAATCCCTGATCCTATCTCGAGGAGACTTTTCTATTTTTGTGTCTCGACCGATTTCGCTCAGCTTCTTGGCCGTAGCAGTCCTGCTGCTCATACTTCCGATCATGACCCAGCGGAAGAAGATCTCAACCCTGGAGGGTGATTAGAGAATAGCAACAGCTTAGCGCTTTGAAATGGAATGGGACTGGGATCCCGGTCAAAGATGCTTCCAGATTTTTAGAATGCGGTCGTTTATGTTTTACCGTTTTCAGATGGAGGAAGTGATCAAGAGTGCGTAAGGGTTTTGGAGCCATCTTAATCATCCAGTATAAGGTTTCCGCTCTAAAATTCTTCCAGCATCCCTGACCGGGGTCCCTATGGGGGCCAGTTTCTCAAAGTGCTAAAGTGATACGTGAATACGAAGAAAGTGCGAATCTTTCTATAAGGAGGAGAGCGATGAAACGATTTGTTGGAGTGGTCGTGTTTCTGACGAGCCTGGGAATCATTGGGATGACACCCTGTCACGTGGGGGCGCAGCCTTACCCGAACCGCCCCATTCAATTCATTACCCCCGGTGCTGCGGGCCTCTTGCAGGACATCACCTGCAGGCAGTTCGCCGAAGAAATAGGAAAAACATTGGGAACACAGATTACCGTGCTGAACAAAACAGGCGGCTCCATGACGCTGGGTACGGATTTCGTGGCCAGAAGTAAGAAGGATGGGTACACCTTCCTCTATGGGAGTGCAACCCCTCTGATCTATGCCCCTGTGACGAATCCCAAGATCGTTCCTTACGACCCGTTCAAAGACTTGGAGCCCATGGGAGGGCAGCTCCTCTGGCCTTTGACCGTTACGGTCCAGGAAGAGGCGCCCTGGAAGACCTTCAATGACCTGATTGAGTACGCTAAGAAAAATCCCGGGAAGCTGCGGATGGGTTCGATCGGCTTGGGAAGCTTGGACAACTTTAACATGACGATTATCCAATCTTTAACCGGGGCTCAGTTTACCCATGTCCCGATGTCCTCTACGCCGGCCCTGGCATTGATGGGAGGACATATTGAACTGGTCATGAGCCCCATCACGGAAGTGAATTCATACGTGGCAGCAGGTAAATTGCGGCTCCTCTTGCTGACCAGTAAATTGCCGAAGTACCCCAACGTTCCTACCATCACGCAGCTGGGTTATCAACAGGAGTTGCTCACAAACTGGCTCTCCTTTTTTGCGCCCGCCGGGCTCCCGGAGGATGTGAAGAAGGTGATGGTGGCCGCCATTGAAAAGGCCATGAAGAACCCTGAATTGAAGGCGAAGATCGAAAAGGTGGATTATGCGGTTGATTACAAGACGCCGGCGGAATTCAAGAAACTGTTGGAGGAAGAATATAAGAGGGCGGACGCCATCGCCCTAAAAATAGGCTTGCGAAAATAAGGGCGGACAGGCATTGGCCGGCATGGACCCCTTGCCTCCGCCCTTTTGATGATGACCCTGCCGGTCACAAACGAATTTAGAGAGGAGAGAATATGAACGGAAAGAGATTTCTTAAAAGTGATGGACTTGTTCTGAGTGTCTTAGGGTCCTTAGCCTTGATCCTCGCTGTGGTGGGTGCCCAGCCGGTATTCGCACAGCAGAAAGCGGAACCGATCACCCTCAATTTCGCAGCCTTTATCCCGGGCTCTCACCCGGAGATCACTGGATTTACAAAAGGATTCGTCAATAAGGCGGTTGAATTGTCCAAAGGCAGGCTTGCATTCAGGTTTCGAGGCGGACCGGAAACGTTTGCCACACCGGATTTACCGAAGGTCACACAGAGTGGAATTGTCGATTTTTCCATTAATCTGGCGGGTGTCGCCGAGACGGTATGCCCGGGTGTGGGAGCGACCATTCTGAGCAGAATCTCGGTGGAGGATGAACGCAAGAATGGAACATATGCCTACATGGATCAGCTCTGTAATAAAGGCGGCCTTCATTATATGGGAAGACTGACACCGGCGAACGATCTCCAGTTCTTCCAGTTGTTTCTGAACAAAAAGGTGGAGAGACCTGAAGACCTCAAGAAACTCAGGATCGGAACAGCGACCGCTGCCCGTGCCCTGACAGAGGGATGGGGGGCTGCCGTGGTGAACCTTCAGATGACGGATTACTATACCGCCATGGAACGGAATACGGTGGATGGCGTTTCCAGTTCGACGCTGACGAACTGGGTCAACTCAGGGTGTCAGGCCGTGACCAAATACCTGGCCCTGCCGGGATACCTCCAGAGTTCCGGATTTGTCATGATGAATCTCAATTCCTGGAATAAACTTCCGCCGGATTTACAGCAAGTCATTACGGATGCGATGGCGCATTCGGAGAAGGTCAATGCGGAAGTATGGGCCGAAGACAAGGCCAAGTCGCATGCAGAAGCTGAAGGATGCAAAAGTCGAAATCTACAACCTGTCGCCGGATACGGCGAAGTGGCTGGTGGACACGGCCTATAACGCGACGTGGGCGTTTCAACTGAAGAGATTCCCGGATGTGACTCCAAGGCTGAAGGAATTGCTGTCAGGCGGGAAGTAAGCCCTTCATTTCAGCGTGAGTCGTTCAAGCATCCTGAAAGCACATTCCGCTTTTTTCTTGTTGGGAGGAGCTTCATGTTTCCTCCGGGGCCCGCATCACAACTCATCCCCCTAAACCCCGGTGAGGGATCGAGAAGAAGGCTTTTTAGACACTATTCTTAGAAAGGAGAAATGAGAAATGGTTGACTATGGAAGGAAATATGACAGGCTGTACGTTGCGATTGTGACTCCTTATAAGGACAATACTTTTGAAATCGATGAAGGTCAGCTCAGGGCGTTCCTGCGGCTCTTTATGCAGAAGAGGTACCTGGAGGCGGGGATTGGTATCATTATTAACCCCGAGGCAGGGGAGATCTTCTACATGAGCCGTGAGGAGAAACGCAGAAACGTTGAGATCGCAATCGAGGAGGTGAAGGGGAGGGTGCCGGTCTTTGCCGGGGCCATTGCTCCTGCAACAGCCGATACGGTCCAGGTAGCAAAAGATGCGAAGGAGGCGGGTGCGGATGGGATTTTTGTCATTCCGCCCATGGGCGCCATTGACGTGACCACGGCGTGGGATTCCTTCAAGTATCCTGAGGTCTGGACCGAGTTGTTAAGGGCCATCCAGAAGGGTGTCGGGAATATGCCCTTTATCTGCCATCCCACAGGGACCCAGAGCATTCGATATGGCGAAGGGCTGCCGGTTGAACTGGCTGTCAGGTCATGCAACGAGTTTAAGAATATCGTGGGTTGGAAGATGACCTACAATTACACCGGATATCGGATTGTCTCAAGGGCGCTTCGGAACCTGAATCGTCATGTGGCCCTTCTCGGAGCCCCGGCGATCAATTTTCACGAACATCTGGCCTCTGAATGTATTGACGGAACGGTGAGCGGGTCCTGGAATTTTGCGCCCGAATTGATGGTAGAACACATTGTCGCCGGCCGTAAGGGAGACCTGAAGAAGGCTCTTCGCATCTGGAACGCCGGTCTTGCAGAGCTTCAGGAATATGTCTACTCCGAGTTTTCCCGCCTCCATGTCCGATACAAGGCAGCGACCTGGTTAAGGGGATTCATCTCCAATCCTTTTATGCGACCTCCTATGCCAAAACCGAGGAAAGAAGAGGTCGAGAAACTGTATAAGCTGTTGTCTCAGGCTCGGCTGAAAGTAATCGATCGTGCAAAGATGCAAAAGGTCTTAAGATCCTTACCCCTCTGAGAAAGGAGAGACCCATGGAGAGAAAAAAGTTATCTAAGCGCATCGGATTCTTAATCGTTGCCGTCGTTTGTTCAGCCCTGCTCACGGTCATGATAGGTGCTCACCCGGCATTGGCCCAGCAAAAAGCAGAGCCCATCACGATCAACTGGGCGGCTTTCATCCCCGGATCTCATCCGGAGATCGTCGGCTTCACAAAAGGATTTGTGAATAAAGCGGTTGAATTGTCCAAGGGGAGGCTTGCCTTCAAATTCCGTGGCGGTCCGGAGACCTTTGCCACACCGGATTTACCCAAAGCAACCCAGAGCGGGCTTGTCGATTTTTCGATCAATCTGGCCGGTGTTGCTGAGACGGTCTGCCCCGGGGTTGGGGCGACCATCCTGAGCCGGATTTCGGTGGAGGATGAACGAAGGAATGGCACTTATGCCTTTATGGACGAGCTTTGCAGCAAGGGTGGACTCCATTACATGGGAAGGAATTCGCCGGTGAAGGATCTCCAGTTCTTCACGCTCTTTCTGAACAAGAAGGTCGAGAAACCTGAGGATTTTAAGAGACTGAGGATTGGAACGGCCACGGCGGCCCGTGCCCTTACAGAAGGCTGGGGGGCTGCGGTCGTTAACCTGCAGATGACGGATTACTATACGGCCATGGAACGGAATACGGTGGATGGTGTTTCGAGCTCCACGTTGACAAACTGGGTCAATTCAGGCTGTCAGGCTGTCACGAAATACATGGTCGTCCCGGGATATTTCCAGAGTTCTGTCTTCGTGATGATGAATCTGAGTTTCTGGAAAAAACTCCCGGCCGATTTACAGCAGGTGATCACGGATGCGATGATCCACTCGGAGAAGTTCAATGGGGATTTGGCTACGGAAGACAAGGCCAAGGCCCTGCAGAAGCTGAAGGACGCAAAAGTGGAAGTCTACAACCTGCCCCCTGACACAGCGAAATGGCTGGTGGACACGGGCTATGCCGCCACGTGGGAGTTTCAGCAGAAGAGATTTCCCGATGTGACCCCGAGGCTGAAAGAATTGCTGTCAGGCGGAAAATAACCGCTTGGATTTGCTGTCGGTCTCCCAAGCATTAGAAATGCTCTCTTCCGTTGCGGGAGGAGCCGAGAGTTCCTCCCGCAACGTTGTCGGAATACTACGATGAAAACGGGTTTTAAGAACCTGATCCGGAGGCGATGACGTTTATGAAGGCTTCAGGCAAGTTCGGCAGAATATTCGATCAGATCAATATGATTATGGTCGTGGTGAGTACCATCCTTATCCTGGGCCTGACGTTCATCGTTGGCGCGGATATCACGCTCCGGTACGTTTTCTTGAGGCCCCTCGGGTGGGTCAAGGAGGTCAGCGAGTACATCCTGGTTGCCCTTGGATTCCTGGTCGCAGCATGGATTCTGAAAGACGATGGCCATGTCAAGATGGACCTCTTATTGAACAAGGTCAGCCCAAAAGCACAGGCCGTAATGAATATCATTACCTCGATCATCAGCACCGTCGTTGTGTTGATCGTCGCCTGGTTTACCCTGAGGGTGATGGCCGACTTCTATCGGACCAAGCTTGTAACCCCCTCGGTTCTGGAGCCCCCGAAGTGGGTCCTCTTGATCCCTATTTTTGTGGGCAGCCTGCTCCTTGCCATTCAATTTATACGCAGGACCTTATCCTTTATTGACAGGTGGAAGATGTTGAGCAAGGAGAAGAGCGGCCGATAACACTCTGCGGCACACCTTCGGGAAAGGGATTCGCTATGGATTGGCAGGTTGCAGTCTTGATCATATTCGGAAGTCTCGTCGCGCTCATGCTGACCGGCATGCCGATCGCCCTCTGTTTCATGTTTATCAATGTCATCGGCGCGGTCCTCGTTCTCGGATATCCGGCCGGCCTGGACTATCTGATTCAGAGCATGTGGAGTTCTTTGGCCACGTTTACGATCGCCCCTGTCCCCCTCTTCGTCGTCATGGGCGAGCTGATGTTCCATTCCGGACTGGGAGGGGATGTCGTCAAGATCGTCGATCAATGGCTCGGCCGTTTACCGGGCAGAGGAAGCCTCATTGCCGTCGGGTCAGGGGTTATCCTCGCCGCACTGACAGGCGTCAGTATTGCCAGTGTGTCGATCCTGGGTTCGGTCCTGTTGCCCCAGATGGAAAAACAGGGCTATCATAAATCCATGATCTTTGGTCCCATTCTGGGTGCCGGCGGCCTGGCTGTCCTGATCCCGCCGAGCGGGCTGGCTGTGCTGCTGGCCGCCATCGGCGAGATCTCCGTTGGCAAGATCCTGCTGGCTATTATCGGACCCGGAATTTTGCTGGCGGTTCTTTATTCCGCTTATATCATCATCCGGTGCATGCTTAATCCTTCGCTTGCGCCGCAGTACGAAGCCCCCAAAGTGTCCATGGCGGAAAAGCTGAAGAACCTGGCCTACAACATCATCCCGGTGGCTGTGATCATCTTTTCAGTGATCGGATTTATGGTCCTGGGTATCGCCACACCGGAGGAGGCGGCGGCCAGTGGCGCCATTGCCACGTTGATCGTGGCCGCTGCTCAGAAACGTTTGAGCTGGGAGGTGATTAAGAAGACGATCCTGGGTTCTCTCAAGGTCACCGGGATGATCTTCCTCATCATCGCAGGAGCCAGGGGGTTCAGCCAGGTCCTGGCCTATGTGGGAGCCACCCAGGCCATGGCCCAGTTTGTACTCCAGCTGCCCGTACATCCGCTGGTGATCATGGGGATCATGCAGCTGGTCATCCTCATCCTGGGCTGCTTCATGGATTCTGCAGCCATCATCCTTCTGACCATGCCCATCTTCGTGCCCGCCATTATTTCCCTCGGGTTTGATCCGGTCTGGTTCGGGGCCATCTCCGTGCTGAACATCGAAGTGGGACTGATCACACCCCCCTTCGGAGTCGCCCTCTACACCATGAAAGCGGTAGCCCCTTCTCACTATACTATGAACGATGTGATTCGGTCTGCTGTTCCCTTCATTGGCTTGCAGGTGTTGGCTATCGCCATATGCATGGTCTTTCCTTCAATCCCGCTCTGGCTCCCCAGCATCAAATGATGTCCCTTCGGGAGGATCAGTGGCCTGGTGTTGCGGGAATGAACCCGGCCAGGCCGATCTCCGAGACTTGGAATGGTGGTTTTGGAGAGACCAGGGGAAACGGGAAGAATGGAACCTCAGGGCTTCACGGCAAGGTAGTTTCTTTCCAATATCTCCTTCAAATTGGAACCTTTTGGAATCTGTGGGTTTTGGCAGGATATGTTCAATTCCTGGATGCTGGTCCGATACCTGAGACTGTGGAGCTTTCCTGAAATTGTGTCTGCCTCCAAGTGTTTGCCGCCAAACTCAAAATGAACTGAAAAAATTATAACGATTTGCGTCCCATTTTACGAATAAAGAAGGATAGCGATACTGAGTACGTCGGTAGAGAAAAGCCTTCATAACGCAATAGAGATTGATTTTTGGGAGTGCTGGCCGTTCATTCATGAGATTTCCTCCATATTGTTCCCGTCCAGGTTTTTGGCTTGACAAGAGAACATGTGCTAATTACCTTTTGAGCGAAGGGGAAATTTATATTAACCGCGGGTGAGAAATGAATGAAGGGAGGGAGCAAGATGGAAAAAACCAATAAAATCATAGCTGTCGTTGCCGTCCTCGTCTTTTTGGGGATGGGGATGAACGCTTATGCTGGCGGCGGGTCTAAGGCAGCCGGTGCGAAAGTGGGCTGTGAGCTGAGTGGGATCATTGGCACGCATGTTACAACTCCTGAGAAGGAATACCTTGGGAAGGTCAAAGACTTCGTGGTTGACAAGGGGCGGGTTTCCTTTGTGATTCTCTCTCATGGAGGAGTGCTGGGACTAGGCCAAAAGTTGGTCGCCGTGCCGTACGATAGCCTGTCTTTTGTGGCCATGGACAGAATCTTTACGTTGAGTATTTCCAAGGAAAAGTTTGAGGCGGCACCGGCTTTCAACAGAGCCCTTTTGGCTGATCGCGGTTGGGCCACTGATATATACAGATATTTTGGCCAGCAACCCTACTGGACGGATTAAGAGCAGTCGATGGAACCTCCTTCGGAGTATGAAGGAAACTAACTTTTTTCGACATGTTTGTTATAACATGGAATGACGGTAAAAAGAATAAATTTTCTTGCCGTCATTTTTTTTGGTGTACCCGCAAACCCGGTGTTCTGATTGTCAGGTCAAGGTTCAGGGGGCACATTCAGAACTTTTTCCCTGGTGCTAAAGTCTCTGAGAATCGGGGTACCGACTACAAATACCGAGCGGAGATCCCTCCAACGTGGTTCCCATGTCGATAGCACGCCTCGTTCTGGGCATCGATTACGACAATTTCAAGGAGTCGTTGGGAGATTCCAGGGATTTTAGGTATAAATGGTGTTGTCTCGATGTCTACGAAGCGGTGGAGAGGGGTGGCTGCGGGTATGCGTTCGAAGGAAGGACGGGTTTCAGGCATGATTGGCGGGCAGTCCAGTGTACTCCCCGGAAGACTCAAGGGGGGTGCAAAAAACACCCAATTTGCCCATCCGCGCGCTCACACTTTCACCTGCCTATACGTAACAAGTACACCTACAAAGAGAGGAATGCGGGTAGCGTCAAAAAGTGATGATTTTCAATGGAAAGAGAGCGATAGTGAACAAATCTGTATTTCACGAGAATGGTGGCCGAGGGAAGAACACACGTGAGAGAAAGAGTGGTTGCATAATTACCCTTTAAGGGTTATAGTGACATATGGAAAAACGTCGCCCCCATTATGACCTCAGGGCGATTCAGGCTCAAATGAATTCTATGGAGACGATGAATTTGACGATGACAGCCTGGCACGGCATTAAAGCTGCCGGGATGTCCCTGGCTGACGCCCTGGCGGCAATTAAACGCCTTTCTCCAGGGAACTTTTACAAGTCCATGACAGTCCATGCTGACAGCCGGGTATGGCAGGATGTATACCATGCTGAATGGAAGGGGAGAGCCTTATACATCAAGTTTCAACAACACGAGGAATACTTCGTCGTGTCGTTCAAGGAGCGATAACCAATGAGCAAGCAATGGAATGGAAAAAAATGCCCTGCCTGTTTCCAGGGAACATTGGAACAGCGGACGAAACAGGCACAGTTTGAATACCGTGGCCGTGCGTTGAAATACGAACAAGAAGGAGCGTGGTGCACTGCTTGTGGCGAGGGCATCGTTACCGGAAAAGAAGCGGTGGCCTACGAATCGTTGCTTGACGATTTTATGGCCCGCGTGGACAAGCAAGAAGCTCTTGAACTTGCTCATATTAGAAAAAGGCTCGGGTTGACCCAGAAGGAAGCGGCAATGATAGCCGGCGGAGGCCACAACGCTTTTTCCCGCTACGAGAGAGGCGAGGCCAAACCTGTTGCCGCTGTGGTTAACCTCTTCCGATTACTGAACCAGCATCCTGAATTACTGAAGGAATTAAAGAAGCTCAAAGCGGCTTGAGCCGGATCGCAAACCGGCTGAACGCATCAGAAAACGTGAAAGTGTCATTCAATATTTCCACTTCAAATGTAGAATGCTTATCGAAAATCCCATAAGCAACATTACAGGAAGAAGCAAATATTGTGAACGTCACTATTTCCCCAGAAGTAAGAATACAAAAATAACGATGAGAAAGAAAAAGCAAATGGCTACGGCGATATTTCTGACCCTGTGCTTCGCTGAGATTTCATCGTTGAGTGATGTTCGGCAGCCCTTTGCCAGCCAACTCAGGAATCCCCCCACACCATAAAACAGCCACTCGCATATTTCTTCAATCAACCACATGTTATATTAACGCTTTCCAGGTGAAGTCTGCACTCCTTGGACAAAACTGAACACGCAAGACTTCAGGAAGTACTTCTCAATCCTGTTTCTTCAGAAGATCACTGAGCTTAAATGAAATGGGTAGCTGAATGCTGGTAATAATACCTTGCTCACAAAAGGGTGTCCATATCGTTATCGTAAGAAAATCCGGAGCCTTTAGCGAAAACTCGTCGTTTGCAATTGGGGGAAGGAACTTGCTGAATGAATGGATAAAGTTATCTTGCCGAGAATAGAAAAACGTCGGAGATTGCCAAGGCTGGTGGCCTCCCGAACTCCAAGTGCTGAACACGAAAAAATTAGAGTCAGGACTCCAGGCGCAACGAGCCAATGTCAACCCATGCTGAGCATCCGGGGATGTAAAGTCCTTCTGACTGAGTATGTTGTGAATGGATGTGCGGATTTCAATCCGGATTTCCTTCCACTCGCCCGTTGCAAGCACACGCGCATAGAGCGTTTTATCCGGAGACCAATAGTCTTTTGTCTCAGCATAGGCAAGTCGTGAGAATACGAATAAGCCTAAAAACGCTATTAAGATCAAAACAGGTATCGATGTTCGATTCATCTCTTACCCGATCATTGATTTACGATGCAAATCTTTACCTTTGCCCTGTCTCGGCCAGGGCTCACTTTCAGGAAGGAAGCAATCAAGGCAACTCGTTAGAAACCCTCATGTAATCGTTAAAGTAATTTAGGTATTTACTGTTGAACTCGACTCGAAACACATCCCTGTAATCAACACCCTGGGCATCCGTCCAATTTCCTGCGGCATCATAACAGTGGATCGTGAATGATCTGCTTTTTATCTCGCTTATTGGCCCAACAAACAGAGCTGATTCCCCGTCCTTTAATTCTTCTACGGCAGGCCAAATCTTACGTTGTGACAGACCACTCAGAAGATCCTTAATCGTATCGATATTTCTAAGCCACGCGATTCTCCTGGCACTCTTGATTTCACCACTACGCCGCAATATCTTGTTTTCGCAAAGCTCAAGATCTCCGTCCCTGATGGATGCCACTGATTTCCTTGGAAATACCAGTATCCCATTTGCCACGAAATCCCTGAATTCGTGCACCACAATGATCGACTTGGTGAGATGAAGAACGACGCCATCATAAGCTTCACCGTCTGGATGCTTCGTCGAGATGCGAATACACCATTTCCCATCAAGTGACTTCTTTAAAGCATTTCTCATTTCGATTACCTTATAAACCAACCGTTACTGGGAACAGGATTTATCGGCGATTCCGTGGAGTGTGGTCCCCTCTATTTGCAATAATAATCCACGCTTTTCAGGCCATCCTGTCAAATCTCTGTTACAGGAAGAAACATTTACGCTGGACCCGAGTGCTCTCTGTTAAACCTCTTCCTGTGGTTCGTAGTGAAGTTCTTCGCCGAGCCAGTCAACTTCACGCCAACGAAGTGTCTTTGCTGAGATCCAAGTATGTACGTCGCGAAGGGATGAATCTGGAGACCAGTCACCTTCGGTTGACCAATAGATGATTCCGTTCCGGACCAGTAAAGTGGCTTTGAAAATTATCGTATCGTAATTGTCTGGCGTGGGAATAAGGTTAAACCGTGTGACTTCCCCAAACAAGAGTTCAATAGCAGCTGGGTTTCTGAACTGACGTTGAACAAGAAAACGGATGCTGTTGTCCAGGCGTCCGGGACAGGACATCGATAGGTCGCTTGAAACCCAGTGGTCTGTCCATAAGTGTGCTTCCCGTACACAAGCGTCATGGAAGCCTCCAAACACCTCCATGAGAGCATCAGCTTCAGCTTGAGTCCTAATTTCATTCCATGTCATTTCATTCACAGCACGCTCCCGCTTACTGGGAGTAAGAGTGTCGGTGATCTAATAGAGTGGAGTTTTTCTCACTTTGCACTGCAAATCTACAGTTTTCGGTCTATTCTGTCAACGCTCACTTTCAGGAAGAACTTCATGCCTTTCCGTCAAAAAAATCGGCCTGCTATGCCTCTGCGACAGTGGGGTTACGGGGGCGCAGCCTCGCATCTTATCTCTTCGGATAACCCACCGACTGCGCGAATGTGATCTTTTGATCCGGGCGAAGGTTCATGGCTTTCGCCAGCCGCTGCCGGTCGACCATGGCGCGAATGACCGTCGACAGCCCCTCGGAGGCACAGAACAGGTAGACGTTCTGGCCAATGAAACCGGTGTCGGCAGCCGCCAGAAAGTCCTTTTCTTCATCTCGGCCCGTCTCTTTGGAGTCGGGCATCTTGGCAAAATCCGCCACATAGATCAGGTTCAGGGGCGCCTCTTTCACGAAAGGCTGCTTGCCAGCCAGCACGCGGATATCCTCGGCCAAGATTTGCTGGAGGGCATGGACCTTGGCATCATAGAGATATAAGCCATCAGCGGTGGTTATATAGATATCGACCTCCTGACGGTTCCCGGCGGAAGGGGAGGTGCGATGGCCATCGGGCCGATTGATCCCCCAGGCTGCCCAGAGAAGATTGGACAAGACCTGCGCAGGAAGCTTGTCAGAGGCGAATTCCCGCGTGGTCTTTCTCTCGTGCAGGACCTGCATCAAGGGCTTGCCTCCATTGGTTTGCGGTTTGGGAAGCTTGATTATTCTCTCTCCCTCGGCAAAACTCAAGGACGAGTGTCCGGCCATCAAAACGACACTGGTGGCCGCCGTTGCCTTTAAGAACTCCCGTCGGTCAATCGCTATTTGCATGAACGCTCCTTTCTCTCAACAAGCCCCTAAAATGGCCGGTGAGCATTTCATAATCGCCCTATTTTCCTTCTTCTATTAAAAAAGTAACCGTTGGAAACCCGTCTTCAATCCATATTTCAACTCCTATGCCTGGAGTTCTATTTCTATCCTGATAGGTCTTAAACTCATCCCTCGACCAAAGGGTGGAATATGAATCCACTCCTGCCATTCCTCTCGTCGCAGCCGAAACGATAGCTGATAAGTTGCTCACTTTGCAGGACAAAGCTGCAAGTTTCCGTCTATTCCGCCGGGGCTCTCTTTCAGGTAGTACTCCTCGTTTGTCTTGCTGAGTTGCCATCCGTCGTTTCTCCTTTAGCC
>CAVSVC010000004.1:0-73209 GCA_963731045.1 uncultured delta proteobacterium
AGCCTCCATTACTTTCAGTTTGAGGGGAAGGAGAAAAACAGGGCGTGTTCCCGTACTATAGTTACCTTATTCGATAACGGTGGAAAAGAAAATAGGGTACACTCTGTATTTTGAAGCATTGAACACTGTAGTTGTATTTTATGTTTTTCTGTTTCATCTTTTTTCTTGACAGGTCCAATGTGAGGGTTATACTGATACTATAGTGGCTTTTTTACGGCAATTGGATTTCCGGGAATCCTGAAGAGTTGTGCTGTGATTCCCCCATACGGCGGGAGCTCCTTCAGCTGGTTTTTGTCAAGAAAGAGAGACAGACATGCCAAACTCCTTTATGACCCTGTTTCCTCAGGTTCTTAACAGCCTCGAAACCATGAAGATTCCGATTCAGAGAAACATCGATCTTGCGGAAATGGCAACGGAATCTTTCTCTCTGGGTTTCGACTTCATTCAAAACCTTAACAGGATGAATTGTCAGATCGCCAAGGGATTTTTCTGCTCAACACCTCACGCAAATCAGGAAGCGTGCGGGGAACTCTTGGAAATCTCTCGACAAGGAAGCGAAGATATTTTGAACCTGTGGAAAGAGGGAATGCTGGAAAGTTTGGCTCGTTTTCACTGCAGGAGGTCTGGGGAACTCAAGTTTCTGGAACTATTCACGGAAAAGATGACTCCCCAAAAAATCAACGTTGAACAGGAGAGTATGAAGGTCCTTCTCGACTTGCCAGGCCTAAGGTTGATTGACATTTCAGCGCAGGTCGAACACAAGATCCGGAACTATTCGGTGGTTTTTGCTCCCCGTGCGGGGCATCATTCGAATATCGCGGAACGAGCGGCCTTCTACATGAGAAATCAAGGCCTTACCCGCATGGCCATCGTTGAGCAGAAGTGTGCAGAAGAGATTCCCCTTTATGTCGACGGCAGAAGGCATGATGAGGGTTTTGATGGGCAGGTGAACCAGTACAGGATGGTCTTAGAATACCTGAAAGACCTGACGGGGTATCCTTCTCATTTGATCGCCATCTGTCAGCCGGGGCCTCTGCTGATGAGCACACTCATCCTCTATCCCCATCTGGGAAAGACATTCGGTTCGTCAGGATCACCCATGCACACGGAAGCGGAAAGGGGATTCCTGACCGATTTTGCACGTTTCATGGGCGAGGGTATGATTGACAGGCTCATCGCCCTTTTTGGCGGGACCGTTTCGGCTGATCATCCTGGGGCGGGCAGGGAATATTATGACGGCCGGTTCCATGTCTTAGGCTTCTATTTTTTGGGATTCGAACAACACCAGAAGAACCTCAACAAGCTGCTCGCCGACTTGAAAGATGGGGACGAAACAGCAGCCGAACGCCAGAAGGCGTTTTACCGCTGGTATAATTATGTCCATCACTCTCCATCCGAGTTCATGAGAGATACCTATAAAAAGATCTTTGTCAATAACGAGTTGATTCGCGGAACGCTGCAAATCGATGGTAAGAAGGTGAGCATTAAAGACTACCCGGGGTCCGTACCCATCTGGGCCCTGGGTGGAACAAAGGACGATATTACCCCCGCCCTCCAGGCGACGGCCCACGTGGACCTATTGGATACTGTACCCCTGGTTATTACGCCCCCCCTGCAGGCGACGGGTCACTTGGATTTAATTGATTCGGTGCCTCCCGAAGATAAATTGGCATTGATCTGCGGAGGAGGCCACATGGGTCTCTTCCGGTCCGTTAAGATCCTGGAGGAATATTACAAGAAAATCGTCGAGTTTATCCTTGATCGCAGCGACAGAATCGTGATGTAACGTCACTGATCCATCGAACGCGGCCTTGTTCCCCAAACAGTTTTCGGTGATCTGCGGCAGATTGCCTCGAAGAATTCCCTGAGAACGCAAATCTCATCTGTTTATAACTATACGTAAACGGGAGGGAGGATTTAGGTATGGAACAGTTCAGGATCGCCAAGCAGATGATCGATTTCCAGAGAGCCACCTTTGACAACACCTTCACGGCCATGACGATGCTTCAAGACCAGACCGAAAGAATGGTCAACATGTTCTTGGAACAGGCCACATGGCTTCCCGACCAGGGAAAGAAAGCTCTCACTGAATGGGTTCAGTCATTCAAAAAAGGGCGTGAGGGATTTAAGAAGACCGTAGACGAGAGCTATAAGAAGGTGGAAGATTTCTTTGCCGCCTCGGAAAAAGGCAAATCCGCATAGAGTTGGAGCAAGGGCGCCATTTCTCGGACGGAGGGGTTCGGTTCTGGGGGAGAAAGAGCGGATCCATACCCTCAAATACCTCTTCCGGACTTCCTCGATCCTCTCAAGCTCTTCTGCGGGCCATTGATACCGTGGAAAGACCCTTTGGAAACAGCGGATGTCGAAACACCTGACAACCGCGCCACCTCCGCTAAGGACATCCCTAACTCTTTTATCCGCCTCTGTGCAATCTTCGAGCGCACTCGGGGCATCTTACCCACCGGCTCCTTATCCCCTGCCCCTCAAGGTCTATTTTCCCTTCTGACCGGCGAGTCCCCTATCCTGCCTACCGGCCCAGGCAGGGGGACAATATAACCGGGAGTACCTTGCCAGGAAGCCCTTCGACACGCCCCTCGACACCGCGCAGGGCGGAGAGCTTCACATTCCTCATCGAGGATGCTCTCACTTTGTTGCTTCGTTCCGCAACGCTGAGCCGTTGACGCATTCGCTCCACGGATTTTCTGGGCACTCTCTCCACGAATTCCCCTTTGCCCGGAATCCCCCGGTCCCCGTTTATTCTCTCTCTAACGATCCCCTGCGAAAAATGGACATTTGTGTGTATGGCAGGGTGCAGGGGAAGGAAGCATATTTATGATGAAGATGAGGTCTGGTATATGAAGGTAGTTAAGACCCAAGGAGGTAACCCTAAGATGAAAACGACATATAGACTTATCGCTCTGACGGTAATCGTGGTAACCTTTGGTTTGGTAGGAGTCGGTTATTCCCAAGTGGGATTCTTCCCCCCTCCGAACGTTGCGCCCCGTATCGCGCCGCCGATCGACCTCGACGATACCTTCTTCGCGAATCCGTTCTTTGCCCCGAATCCGTTTTTCCCACCCCGGGTCTTTCCACCCCCTTTCTTCTTCAGGCCCGGGCTTTTCCCGCCCCCGTTCTTCTTCAGGCCCGGGTTTCCCTCCTTTGCTCCAGGGCTTGGAGAAGTGGATTGAAGGGGGAGGGACTTGAACTTAAAGAGGGCGGCAGCTGAAAAGTTGCTGCCCCTTCTTTCTTTCGCAGAATCTTGATGGTAGGGATGGGTCGGAACCCGAAATGGCTGGTTGTGAAACTTTCAGAGGAATTGATCATAGCACCGATGGCAATAAAGGTTGGCTGTATTTGCTGCAAATGGAGGCGGTATGTTTGGGAGACGAAAGGACGGGAAAACTGAACATGGATACGCGAATTAGAATTGTCATCGCCGAGGACTACACGATTCTCAGGGAGGGTTTGAAATCCCTGCTTTCTTCTCAACCCGATTTTGAGATCGTGGGAGAAGCGGAAGATGGCAGGAAGGCCGTCCAGTTGGCAGAAGAATTCAAGCCCGACCTGATTCTCACGGACCTCACCATGCCAAAAATGACCGGCATGGAGGCAATTCGCGAGATCAAGAAGGTTTCTCCGAAGACGAAGATCCTGGTTCTGACGGTGCATGAGGCCGAGGAATATGTTCTCGCCACCTTTCGGGCGGGAGCAGACGGTTACGCCGTTAAAGACTCCACCCGTCAGGAATTAGTGATGGCAATCAGGATGGTCCTGGCAGGACAACCTTATGTAAGCCCAAAACTTTCAGACAAGGTGATTGAGGGATATCTGGAGGGGAATAAGAAGCTTAGGACGAGCTCCTTGTGGGAGACCCTGACCTCCAGGGAACGGGAGGTCCTGAAGCTGATTGCGGAGGGATATAAGAACAAAGAAATTGCCAATCAACTGGACATCAGCGCCAAAACCGTTGAAAGACATCGAGCCAATCTCATAGAGAAACTGGACCTCCACAGCGTGGCAGCATTGACTGCTCTGGCTATGGAGAAAGGACTTGTTGAAAAAGAGGCGTGAATCCCTCCGCGTGTAAACGGGCCTTCCATGGCTCAGGGAATACCCCTAAAGCACCCGCCCCCAGGTTTCTCATTCCGCATATATTCGGAGAGACGTTTCTCTCTTTTTTGCGGATAATCGCTTTTTATGGTTTCCCCGCGGGTCCCTCTATAAAAAGATAGCTAAACAGAGCCCTGCCCTGTCAAGCATTAGTTTCGGAAAAGTTTCGGAATGGCTATCAGGTGTGAATTCCTCTTTGACCGGCACGTTCTCTTGATCGGAATTGTTGACTTCCTTGCCTTCCTGCCGATGAATCGTTACCTTATTAGCAAGGAGGAAAACGGAATATGGAAAAACCGACTACCTGGTCTTACAAAGAACTGGAGATAGAGGAGGGTTTTAAACCGGAGAGCAAACATTTTCAGTATTTCTTTCTCGTTTCAAAAGGGGGAGAGAAAAAATGCAACTATTGTGTGTGGATTGATGACGACAATCTGGACCGGTTTTCGATCTCCAAATCTTTTGAAGAAATCATATCGTCCCAAAGAGAACACTGGACTCAATGGGTGCGGAGTAAGATCGATCAAGGCGATTTTAGGAATCTGGTCTGGAGGTTTGGGAAGACAAGCCAGAAAGAAATCAACCTTGTAGATCTGGATGAGGATCTTAAGCCGGATTGATCCTGATCTTGCACAAACCCTGCCAGCAGGGCCGGAGCGAATCGCTGGACCGGCCCGCCCCCCTTCCTTCCTGCCTACCGGCCCCGGTCCCGGCCGAGGGCGGGGCAGGAAGGAAAGGGGGCAGTATAAATGAGAGTACCTTACCGGAAGCCCGCCCTTTAGGGCGGAGAGCTTCACAAACTTTCCGGAGACCTGGCGAAGGTCTAAGATCCATCACGAAAGGGACACCGTGAATATCAAGAAATTCTTCATCGTATCCGGGCATTCGGTGTTTGTTGCCGTTGCGTTACTCTTAATCCGCGTCGTGGCCGGCCTTGCCTTCATGATGCACGGCTGGAGCAAGATTCAGAACCCGTTCGGCTGGATGGGTCCAGATGGATTCGCTCCGGCCATCTTCCAGGCGCTCGCGGCCATCTCTGAGTTCGGTGGCGGCCTGGCATGGATTTTGGGTCTTCTGACACCACTTGCCTCTCTGGGTATCGTATTCACGATGGCCGTCGCCTTCTCGTACCATGCCTTCATGCGCGGTGACCCATTTGTGTCCATGACCGGTGGTCCAGCTTTTGAGTTGGCAGCACTCTACTTCTCTGTCGCCTTCTTGCTATTCGCACTGGGACCAGGGCGGTTTTCGCTCGATAGAAAGATCTTTGGTCCCCGCTAGCGAAAAACGGGCTGACACCCTATAGTTTCGCTCTTTCTCTTTGGGCTTCATCGCCGTCTTTGATTGCGACGGCACCATAATGGATGAAGGGTTGACCACAGGAGGCCCGTCCCTTTGCCGACAGTACCCTTCTATGCCTTTCCAGTGCTGGCTCGCTCCACAAGTTCCTTTTCAAGTTTCAATGATTACATAGGCAACATCCGTGCCGGTTTATAGGGTTGACTTGGGCAGTTCCGGGTGGTTTCGTTGGAGATGACTTTTCTGCAGAATACACGTAACCTGCTGAAACGTTATGGTAATTCCGTGCCTAAATGTTGGGCATTCTGTAGCGGAGTGAAAGACAACGCGGTTTCAAGAGACAAATAAAACAGGTTTTCAACGAGATTTCCACATCGACTGTTGAAGAAGGCAATATGGGCACAAGGGGTAGCAGGCGGCATACAAGATATTGTGCCTGCGCTGCCTAACAGCCTGAAGTCAACTCATCGACTCCCCGGCATAAATGCCGGGGCTTGCTCGGAGTAGACCCTGAGCGGCGCTTCGCGCCGTCGAACGGGTGAAACAATGCAGTTTTTTCCCGGTCGATTTTTCTTGACATGTCCTTTTCTTCTTTGTATCTTCAACCCTGCCAATAGCGAGTCCTTATCAATCCATAATTAGGAGCCTGAATTTCCGTTCCGTCATTCAACAAACGGGTAAGACTCGGTCTGTTCGCGAATCGATCCATTTCTCCAAGACATATTCCGAATCTGATTTCCGCATCGACGACGTTGAAGAGTCGGTACGTGATGGTGGTGGCTGGGAGTTGTTCAGCGCTTCCAGCGAGTAAGGCACGGACCCGGCACCCGGGTTTGCGGGGCACGGGCCGGTCACATTGCACCTACACTCAGGAGGGAAAAAACATGGATGGACAGACGCGCAGGGATTTTTTGAAGACGGCGGCACTCGGAGCAACAGTCATCACAACAGCCTCGGCAGCGTTCCCGGCGGCCGGCCGAGCACAGGAAAAGGTGGTTGTGCCCATGATGCCGCCGGGAGATCCGAAATCGGTTCTCATGGCCAGGGTCTCCACCGCAGAGCTTGAGAGAAGGTGGAAGGCCGTCCGGGAGATGATGACAAACGATCACCTCGATTATCTTGTCATCCGAAGCGATGAGTCCTACTTCTGCAGCGTGAAATGGTTCACCGATTTCTCAACCACAAACCAGTATCCCAGCACAGTCATTTTCCCCGTCGATGATGGGATGACTTTTGTTTCCCATGGGGCTCCCGCTCCTGCCCCGGCAGGGCCTCCCGACTGGGCAATCCGCGGGATCAAGACACGGCTGTCATCGAACTATTTCGCTTCAGCGTGCTACACGAACACCTACGACGCGGAACTCATCGTCGAGGCCCTGAAGGCGAAGAAAGAGGCCGTGATCGGCCTGGTGGGAAGGGCCTTCATGCCCATCACCATCTATGAATACCTCCTGAAGAACCTGCCCGGGGCGAAGTTTGTGGATGCCACGGACAAGATCGATCATCTGATGGCGGTCAAAAGTCCGGAAGAGATCGAAATCATCAAATCGGTGGCGGCCCTTCAGGACGCGGCGATGGAGCATGTCAAAAAGATTCTCCAGCCCGGGAAACGCTGCTTTGAAATCGCCGCAGAAGCCCAGTATGCGTGCCTGATGCAGGGGGCTACCCGTTTTGTTCTCCTGTGCGGTTCGGGACCAAAAGGAACGGCCGTGCCGCAGCAGGGACCCGCTTTCCAGAACAAGGTCATCAACGACGGCGACCAGGTCACCATTCTCATCGAAACCAATGGACCCAGCGGGTTATGGACCGAATTGGGCCGTCCCCTGTCTCTCGGCAAACCTTCCCAGCAACTGGTGGACGCCTTCGCCACGGCTGTGGAGGCTCAGGACATTACGCTCAAGTTATTGAAGCCGGGAGCGGGAACGAAGGAAGCATGGGACGCAAACAACGCCTTCCTTGTGAAAAAGGGATTTGCCCCGGAACTACGGGCGTACGCCCACGGCATGGGCTACCATTTCGTGGAACGGCCACTCATCCGTAACGACGAAACGATGAAGATCAAACCGGGGATGAACATTGTCGTTCACCCCACGGCTGCCAACAAGAACGTCTGGGCGGGTCTTACCGATAATTATATTATCACGGAATCCGGTCCCGGGCCTTGCATTCACAAGACGCCCAAAGAGGTCCTTGTTGTTTAGCGGATCGCACACTCAGCCTGAAATCATCCCCCACACCATAGAACCGGGGATGATTTCAGGCTTGCGAGGGGAATCCTTGCGGAAGAAGCGAGCATGCGAGGAAAGATAAGGGGCTACCAGAAGGAGTCGGGACGATCATAAGCGGGAACTCTAATCTATCGCCCGGAAGGCATGGGCACGAATGGCCAACCCTGACGCCCCCTGCACGCTTCACTTCGATTCAGGTTTCGATCGGGTTCTTGTGTCGGCCTCTCGCTTGTCTCTGCGTTGATCGAGACAGCCGCTGCACCGCGAAGGGGAGCACCATTGACAGAATCGGCAGTCGGGGCATTCATGCTTCTTGCTTCCGGTCTCTTCTAAACAGCAGACGAGTCCATAGGGCATTACCTCAAAACGGACTCCATCTTTACAGGTAAACTTCTTTTCATCATGAGCCATTCGCTCTACCCACGTTCTACTTTCCAGTCAGGTTAAAAATCGTTATTACAGCAAAACCCTCCAATCATTCTAACCTATTATTCCTCACTGCCGTCCAAGAACAGCTGATTCAGCGTTATAGCCTGTCCGGGTGGTCAGGACGATGGGACATCCGGCGACGGTGGTTTATGAGGGAGGTTGGACTTTATGAGAGGCGCTTTGCCTGTGGCACTCCGGGGAATGGCCAAGACGCGGCGTACACGGATCGGCGGCACGATCGCCCCCTCGGCCGTCAGGGCCCGGCGCAGATCGTCCGCGAGCCCTTCGTCTGAAAAACCCTCGGGTGGACCGCTCAGCAGGATGTCCAATCCGTCCGCCTCCTGCACCACTTGCCACTCGCCGGAAGGCACCCTGTCCATGACCTGATCAAAGATGACCGGGTTTATCGCGACGTCACCGCCGGTCACGGCGGGAAGACGGAGAGTATCTTCCATCCGGCCCTGAATGCTGGTGATCCTGGCAAAGGGCCGCCCGCAGGGACATTTTCCATTCGCCAAACGTACGCTGTCGCTCAATTCATAACGGATCAGGGGCTGAGTGTGGTTGTAGAGCACGGTGATGAGCAGCTTTTCACCGTACACGCCGGCCGACACGGGACGGTTGTCCTGATCCACGACCTCGCAGATGACCTGGTCCTCGAAGAGGTGGAGACCCGAATGGTGGACGCACTCGGCGGCAATCACGCCGCCCTCGGTCGCACCGTAAACGTCGAAGAGCCTTCCTTCGCCCCAGGCCTCTTCGACGCGGCGGCGCGTCTCCTCGGTCAGCACCTCCGCCCCGGTAAATACATATTTCGGATCAATGCGGAGACGTCCCGCGAGTTGCTCGTTTGCCAGCGTACGCACGATGGAAGGATAGGCCCCCAGAATCTGCGGCTGCAAGGCATTGAGGCGCCTGACCATGGTTTCAACGGGGTCGCTTGCAAAGAGATGGGAGGCCGGCACCCACCGGGTTTCGAGGGTAGCGCCTGCACGTCGGGACATGTGCCAGGGCGTCGGTGAAACAATGCCTGCAATTCTCTTGCGTGTAGGCAGATTCGACGGGCCTTCCAACCATTCATAGGCGCGGATGAAGGATGCAAGGACCGTAACCCATTCGGAAGGATTGAAAAGAAACACGCCGCGGCGGCCGGTGCTGCCGCTCGTGGCGTTGACCCGATACCGGCCGAGAAATCGCTCGTCACCGCGGAGGGCGGCGATGTGCCGTTCAACGTCCGCGAGATGGATGGCCCGGTCGGTCACCAGGTCGTCGAAGTTCTCCATCATCGTCGCTTTCGTAAGCACCGGGAGTTCATGAAACGGGCGGTCATTGAGTCCCCGGTGAAACCGACGATAAAAAGGAGAATGGGCGTAGGCGAACTCTCTCAGTCGCCGAAGGGCTTTCGTCTGGTGGTCCAGCAACTGTTCTCGCGTCCACCGCTCTTGCGGGCGCAGTCGCCGGAGCGCCGATAACAGTGAAAAAAAGGTCAGGATGTTCATGATCCTTTCCTCACTCACCCGGCCAAGGACATTTCTCCCATCTTCCTCGTTACAAAATACATAAGATACATCTTCTTCTCCCGCAAAACGCCGACTCACCCCTCTATTTCACTTTGGACGGACGAAAAGATCAAATACACGATTCCTGGTGAATTTGATAAGCAGACAATTTGAATTTATAAAATAGAACGGCGGGGGAGGGATGGGCGGTCAATCGAAAATTCGGCTATTTTCCTGGTGTGGCCTTTGATGGCCCTTGCTGCCGTCCTCTTCAATCAAACCTATTCCTTTTCGAGGGCGGAAAGCTTCCTCCGCTGGGTGATGGCGGGAACGATCAAAAGCAGGACGGCAATGATCAGGAAACCGAGGGAGATCGGGCGGGTGATGAAGATGGAGAAGTCCCCCTGGGACATGATCAGGGAGCGACGGAGGGATGTTTCGAGCCTCTGCCCGAGCACCAGCGCCAGGATCAGGGGCGCACCGGCGTACTGGCACTTCTTCATCAGAAATCCGACGATTCCAAAGATGAGCATGGTGACGATGTCCGCGACCCGGTTCTCAACGCTGTAGGACCCGATCAGGCAAAAAAGCAGGATCAGCGGATAGAGGAGATAATAGGGGACTTTCAGAACCCTGGCCCACAACGGGATCAGCGGAAGATTGAGAATGAGGAGCATCGCATTCCCGACATACATGCTCACGATGGTCCCCCAGAAGAGATCCGGCGCTTTGGTCATCAACAGAGGTCCGGGCGTCAATCCGTGGATCATCAGGGCCCCGAGAAAGATGGCCATGACCGCATTCGACGGAATCCCGAGGGTCAGGAGAGGGAATGAAGGAAGAACCCGCCGCCGCGTTGTTCGCCGCCTCAGGTCCTGCGACTCCCGCAATGGCCCCTCTTCCGAACTCCTCCGGGTGCTTCGACACCTTCTTCTCAATGGCATAGGAGGCAAAGGAAGCCACAACCGCTCCTCCGCCGGGAATAATGCCCAGAAAGAACCCGAGGATCGACCCCCGGACTATGGGCCCGGCGGCTTCGGACCAGTCCTTGCGCGTGGGGTAGAGGTTCTGCAACGGAGTCGCAAGGATGCTCCTCTCTGATCTCGATCTCCAGATTGGAGAGGACTTCGGTGACTCCGAAAAGGCCCATGGCCAGAGGCACGACCCCGATGCCGTCCAGCAGCCTCTCGATGTTGAATGCGAATCGATACTTCCCGCTGATCGTATCCATGCCCACGCCGCTGAGCATCAATCCGACCCCCGCCATCATCAACGACTTGACCATCGATCCGCTGCTCAAGTAGGTGAGGACGGTGATTCCAACGATCATCAGGGCAAAATACTCCGGCGGCCCGAACTTGAGCGCAATCCCGGCCAGAAGCGGTCCCACGAACGTGAGGGCGATGACGGCAAACGTTCCGGCGATAAAAGATCCGAAGGCTGCAATCCCCAGCGCAGGACCCGCCCTCCCCTTCAGGGCCATCTGATGTCCGTCGAGACACGTGACAACCGAGGCGGACTCCCCTGGGATATTCACCAGGATGGAGGTCGTTGACCCTCCGTACATGGCTCCGTAGTAAATCCCCGCGAGCATGATGCTCGCTGAAACCGGAGTGACGTTAAAGGTGACGGGCAGAAGCAAGGCGATCGCCCCGGCGGGTCCCAGGCCGGGCAGGACACCCACCAGCGTCCCGACAAGCACTCCGAAGAAACAGTAGAGGAGATGGACGGGTTGCAGTGCAACCTGAAAACCGAAGACGACGCTTTGAAGGATGTCGATCATGATTTGCCTGGATTCTCAGAAATTTAGCAACACGAGAAGACCCTTGGGGAGCTGAGATTGCAGCGCCACATCGAAGACCAGATAGGCGATGGCTGTGACGGCAAGGCTCACCAGGACCGTGAAGCGCCATCGCTTCTTCTCGACGACTCCCAGGAGAAAGAGGAAGAGGAGCAGGGTGACGATAACGAAACCCAGCCTTTCCATGAACAGGGCGTAGAGAAAGAGTGAGATCAAGACGAAAGCGATCTTGGTGCACTTTCCACTTTCCGGAAACGGACTCTTTCATTTCATCCGGAGCCCCCTTTCCGAACGTCCTCAAGATGACACTGATGGAGAGCAGGGCCACGAGGATGCCCGTCCAGAAAAAAAGAAAGCCCGGCCCCGGCTGGTGCAGGCTCCCGAGGCCCAGTTTCCAGGAATGATAGGAACCGAACACGGAGAAGACCAGCCAGAACAATCCGCTGATTCGATCCGCTTTGCCCATCAAGAGTTCTCCTCTCTCCCGGCGATTGCACAAGCCTTTAGCAGGCTGCTGAAAATGAGTTTTTCAGCAAACGGTTAGACCGGTTTGTCCGGGTCCATGTTCGCAATGACCGATGTTTCTCAGGTCCCGGCCGTCATTCTTCCGAGGATTTTTTCGGCCCGATAGGTGTTGAAGATGCCGCAGTCGCACATTCTGGAGAGTTCTCTCGCAGCCTCCCCGCAGGTCGTCCTCCCCTTTTTGATCTCTTCTACCATATGGAGGATCAGTCGTGAAGAAACCATGGCGTGCCCGCAGAGGGTATGGATTTCAAGAACACTTTCCTCGGGCAACCTCCTGGTATTTCCGTGAATGCCCAGTGAAAGATTGACGGTATGGGGCGAGAGACCCATCTCCGCGCAGAGCTTTCCGGTCTCCAGACACAACCCCGAAATGACAAGAGACATCCCGAAGTCCCGTTCGTTGATTTCCTTCAGGCAGCTCGCCAGCGTTTCACGGTCCTTGAACACCGCCATGATCATCCGGCTGTCCGCCGTCTTTCTCAGGGACTCCATATTGTGCAACTGAGGGCCCTCCCGATCGGGATCGGGGGTACCGAAGTTCACGAGTTCATGCTCATGCCGGGAGAGGATCTCCCAGATCTGTCTCATCGTTTCAAACGTTCCCTGCGGTTTGATCCGGGACAGCAGAAAGAGCATGACATAGTCTTCCTGCAGGTCCTCAACCGTTCCCCGCCGGTGGAGTGAATGGGTCATCTTATCCCTCCTCAGCCAGAGGTCTCCCGAGCCCCACGTTGATCTTGGCGTTCGACCGGGGAGGAAACCCCGCCTCCTCTGCAATCGGAACAACGGGAATGGACCCGTCGGATTCCACGCGGCTGATCAGACCGAGTGAAAAAACCGTTTCGATCCTGGCGGCCACATCCTTGATGCAGAGCAGAACATCTTTTAATCGTTTGTTTTCAATCTTAAATTCAAGAATGGCCGAAAGCACTTTCTCCCTTAGAACGTCTTCACGAAGCACTCCGGTCTTTACATCCACCATGAGCGCTGAGACGGGATTGTTGGTCTCGAACTCCACACCCATTCCGGCAAGCGCCATAGCCACCGTCTGAATATCCTCGAACGAGGCCCCGATACCGGGTCGTCCCAGTTCCAGGGCAACCCCCGCTACCCCGGGAGCATAGCGACCCGTCACATCATTCGTCTTCATTTCCTCCGTTCCCCTTCCCTTCGAGCCGCTGGAAGGGTGCCGGGCATTCGGATTGCTGAACGTCTCTCTGATCGTTCTCGGCCACTGGAGAGGCGGCCTGTAAATCGCATCGGCCGGGCAGATCCCGGATCGCTCCCGGCAGACCCCGCACTCCACGCACTCCGCCTGATCGATCTCGCAGAAAGATTCTCCATTCCTCTCCACGGTCGCAATCGCTCCCACGGGACAATAAGGCTGGCAGAGCTCACAACCCGTGCACTTCTCCCGATCGATCTTCATAAAAAATCCTCACTCCTTCGCCCTCTACTGCGCATTACTTGCGCAGGCCAATTCTGGTTGCAATCTCCTGGATTTGTTTGTATTCCGCCTCCCACATCTTCCTGAACTCCGAAGGAGACTTGTACTCCGGAATTCCGCCCATCTGCTCAATCTTCGCCTTTGTATTCTTCACGGCCTTTTCCACGGCGGGCACCAAAACTTTTCTGACGTCTTCCGGAATCCCGGCCGGGGCAAAAACGGCGAACCAGGAACTGGGCAGATTCTCCTTATAACCGAATTCGGTGATGGTTGGAACCTCAGGAAATGCAGGCGATTTGTAAGTGATTAAGAGAACCCTCAGCTTTTTGGACTCTCGATAGGGTTTCTGCTTGGAGAAGGCGTCGCAGCTGGCCTCGACATGTCCTCCCAGGAGCGAGGTCGTCACCGATTCTCCCCCTTCAAAGGGAACATGGATGAACTGAGTGCCTGTCACACTCTGAATCACTTCCAGCATGAAATGGGTCGGATGACCGACACCCGACGTGGCAATGCGGACTTTCCGGGGGTTCTTCTTCGCATAATCCACAAACTCCGGAAAATCCTTCCACGGGGAGTCGAATCGGACGTTCAGAGAGGGGGAAGAGAGATAGTGCAGCCCTATCGGTTCCAGATCCTTGGCTGGGTCGTAGCGCACAACCTCCGGATTGGTGATAGGGGCGTAGGTCAGCGATGAGGCACTCGCATAGAGAAGCGTATAGCCATCCTTCTTTCCCCGCACGACCGCGTCCGTTCCCAGGACCGTCGATGCCCCGGGCTTGTTGTTCGGGATGATCTTTTGTCCCACAGTCTTCTCCATTTCGGCCGCCAGTATTCTGGCCGTCACATCTGCGATGGAACCCGCCGTGTTCGGAATGACGAGCTGGATGGGGTGATCGGGATAACCCTGCGCAAACGGCGGTGCCAGCAGACCGACCCCCAGCAGACAAAGTACCCCCACAAAGGCCAGACAATTCATTTTCATGATCCTTATCCCTCCTGTCTCCTCTTTTCCCATCCGGGTTACAGGCCTCCAATTCGGCTATCGCTCCCGGACTTGAATAATGAGTGCTTAAAGCCGCCATGATCGTACGTTAAGGGGGGGCCGAATGTCAAGCTTCTTTTGTGTTGGCCAGCGAGAAGACTTCCCATAATAATAAGGCGACGAAGCGGTGTCTTTTTTCGGTTATTTTTTTCTTGACAGGCGTTTTTTGTTGCATTACACTAAACATTTATGAGAGACAAATCATTCGGCCAGGTCATCAAGGATTTACGGATAAAGAACAAAGCTTACAGCAGCCTCAGGGAGTTTGCGCGAAAAGTGGGACTCTCTCCGGCCTACCTCAGCCGGATTGAGAATGAGAAAGAACCCCCGCCGTCGGAGAAGGTGATCGAGAGACTGGCGGAAGGTCTCGGGGCGGATAAGTATGAGCTCTTCAGCCATGCCGGAAAGGTTCCCATTGAATTCTACGAGGCCTTCGAGAAGAACCCGACAGGGATGGCCTCTTTCATGAGAACGGTTCGAGATACGGGTTTACATACCGATACGGAGTGGAAGGATCTTGAGCGCAGCCTCCTCAAAATGAAACCCAAGAGGGAAAAGTGACATGCTCGTCGACATGAACAAGGTTGATTGGCTGGGAAAAGGTCAAATTGAGCAAGAATCTCAAAACCTTCTATCGGAATGGTCCGCCTTCACGAGACAGGAAGTTCACCCCCCTATTCCGGTGGAAGGGCTTATCGAGAAGTACCTTGGCATTACGCTTGAGTATGACGATCTTGACAGAAGCCTTGGGGTCCCGGGTGTCCTTGGAGCGACATGGGTCAACGAGAAAAAGATGGCGATCAACAGCTGTCTCCTGGACGGAGGGGAAGGTCGCATTGCATTCACCTGCGGGCATGAGATCGGCCATTGGATTCTCCACCGCGGTTATTTCTTTGAGCAATTTTCACGCCTCGGCCGAAGAGAGAATGATGATATTCCCGCCATCATCTGCAGAACTTCCATTTCCAAGTCGAGAGGGGAGTGGCAGGCGGACTACTTCAGTGGATGCCTGATCATGCCCGGAATGGAAGTGGAAGAAGCCTATGAGAAAGCGTTCGGGCAGGAACCCCTGGTCGTGTTTAACGAAAAAAGCTGTTTCGGCCGTCACAACCCGATAGTTCTCGATCCCGCTCTCGACACGGTGAAGGAGATCGCGCAGGAAGTCATCGACCGGGGTGGTTTCACAAATGTCTCAAAAGAAGCCATGGTCTATCGACTTCAGGAACTTGGCCTTCTGATCAACGTCACCGGCAAAAGACTCCTCCATCATTCCCCTTTCACAGAACCTCGCGAAACTTCCCCCCGGCACGCCGGGTAAAGGTACTCTCATTTCTATTGTGCCCCTTCCTGCGTTGCCCTGCCCTCGGGCGGGACCGGGGCATTTTGGGGATCCCGGCCTGAAGACCGCGCCTTGCGGGGCACATGCCGGTCAGAGGCTTGAAATGGACTGGGGGAGGGCTTATCATGAAAGTAAGGAGGTACACAATATGAAGAAACATATCTCGGCCATGGCCGTTATATCCATTCTCTGTCTGGGTCTCCTTGTGACTGCCTCGCATGCCCAAACAAAAGGCTGGAATATCTACGAGGTCAAGCAGCTGCTCAACTTCAGCGTCAAGAATCATCAGGGGGAATACCTGGGAAGAATGCAGGATTTCATAGTGGATTCGAGTGGGCGGATCATCTTCGCAGTCGTTTCCAAACCCGGATTCCTGGGAATAAGGGGGGAGTCGGTGGCCGTTCCCTATGACGCCCTTTCTTTCGGAACCGGGAAAAACGAGCTCGTCATTGATGCGAGCAGGGAGAAATTCGCATCCGCGCCCAATTTCGACCTGAAAGCGCGTACGGAAAACGGGGCTTGGGCGGCAGAGGTTTACAGGTACTTCGGGGTACAGCCCTACTGGACGGAATAAGTGCGGCAGAGAGGGCATTTTCTCGGGTCTCTGGGACGATAAAAACAATATTTTCTTCCACCTGTTCCGGGGGAGAATAATCATCAAGTCATATTGCTGGTTACACCCCGGATCGGGCAAAGGGTCAGGAACCTTCATGGCGATGGCGGCCACTGCTTTCTTCCGCTTGTCCCTTCAAATCGGTTTCAAATTCCGATGTTTGACAGGGCCAGACAGATGGAATTGACGATCCCGACGAGCTTGGGATGAGAACTCTCGAATCCCTCTACGGAGGTAGAAAGCCCATCGAGAGATAGCTTCAGGAGCTGCGGGTTCTTCGCCTCGCGCATGGCCTCGTGAATTGAAACGGCGGCGAACCCGGCAATGCTCTGGGTCTCTTCGGAGTGGGTTTCTGAAAGCTCGGAAATCTCCGTCTTCAAGGTGGAGAGCAAGTGCAGTAATTCTACCTTTTTCGCCTCATCCAAAGACTTGTCTTTTTTGATTCTTGATTCGAGCTGGGTCATTGTCTCCTGGATCATAATCCCCTCCTCTCTATTTCCATTATAACACCCTGTTTCTTCAAACCCCGGATTTGTTCGCGAAGAGACTTCCACGATGAGGCTTTCCAAGGAAAGGTGAACACCCAAGATCAGATTCAGTAAAACTCTCCGCCCTAAGAGACTGTGTCGTAATTCGGATCTCGCCCTTCGACAAGCTCAGGACGAACGGCTAAGTCATTGATTTCAAAATAGTCGAGGTCCGTTCGTGGTGAGCCTGTCGAACCATGAACGGACTTACGACACAGCCTCTAAAGGACGGGTTCGCTCGACGGTCCTAAGTGTGTTGAAGGACTTTCCGGCAAGGTACTCTCATTGATACTGCCCCCCTCCCTGACATCCGATAGGCAGGAGGGGGACGGGCCGGTCAAAAACATCCATTCAAGCTTTCATTTCTATCTGTCGATATAATCAAAGGGGGAAATGGGCAAAGTCGGTTAGAACCAAGCCGAGATCGGCGCCGTCACGGGAAGAAGACACCTCGGCAACCCTCCACCGCGCGTCGGAATCGTTTGGGCCGAAAGTGCAGGAGAGGGCCAAGGCAGTACCTTCAGGGGCGTCGTCCCAATCGTCCGGATTCCCTGCCCTGGAAAGTCCGGAGGATCGCGTGCATTGAGCAAACCGGATTGAGGAATCAGGGAGGAATCCCACCATGGGCCGGAGCAGAACGATACTGATCGTTGATGACGAGGTCTTAAACCTGAAACTCCTGGAGATTCGTCTTCTTTCGCAGAGGTATCGGATCTTGAAGGCTTCCAGCGGAGAAGAGGCCCTGAAAACGGCACGGGAAGGACCGGATTTGATTCTCCTGGATATTACGATGCCGGATATGGACGGACTCGAAACATGCCGCCGTCTTAAAGAGAACGAAGCGACCCGGGAAATCCCGGTGATCTTTCTTTCGGCCTTTCACTCTCCGGAAACCAAGGCGAAGGCACTGGAGACGGGGGGGGTCGATTTTGTCAGCAAACCTTTTGACGCCCAGGAACTCCTGGCTCGTGTCAAAACACATCTTGCCCTTCGGGAACATCAGATCCAGCTCAAAGAGTATGCGGGGCGGCTGGAAGAGATGGTCGAAGAGAGAACCCGCCAACTGATCCATGCCGACAGGCTGGCGACAGTCGGGACCTTTGCAGCCTCCATCGCTCACGAAATCTGCAACCCCGTGACGTATGTGGACGGCAATACACAACTGGCCCAGCAGACACTCGATTCGTTGAGACAGACCATCGAGAACTGGGACGGAACAGGGACAAAACGGATGATGGATATGATCGACGACGTGACAGGCTCTTTGACCCATATTAACGAAGGGAACCAGCGTATTTCGAGGCTGATAACCTCTCTCAGGACTTATGGCAGGGGAAACGAGCCCCGAATGGAGAAATGCCGCGTCATGGATATCATCAAAGAAGCCTTAATTCTTCTCAATCATCGTATCAAGTATGGGGTTTCCGTGGAGACGGAAGTCGCCCAGGGTCTGGAGATCGAATGCAACCGGCAGAAGATCTGCCAGGTCTTCGTCAACCTTTTGAATAATGCTATGGACGCCATGGGCCCCGGCAATGGAAAGATTTTGATTCGCGGCAGGTCCTTAGCGCAGGAGGCGAAGATCGAGATCAAAGACAACGGGCCAGGCATTCCCAAGGAAATCGGAAACCAGATTTTCGAGCCTTTCTTTACCACGAAACCAACGGAGGAGGGTACCGGCCTTGGACTTTTTATCGTGCGCAGCATAATCGAGGAACATCAGGGCCAGATCTCATTGGCCCCCTATGACGGGAATGGGGCTGAGTTCAACATCGTTCTTCCGGCCCCGGACTTGCTCCAGAACCAACAGTGAACTGGAATCCCTCCGTCAGAGCAAGTTGTCCATTCTCATTGACATTCAATCCATTTTTCTATATAGTCGACTCATCGTGCCGTGATGGCCTCTGCCTGGATGGAGGCCCCCTCAGGACCTTTATGCTTCTCCCTTGCCCAGGCCGGAAGGGAAACGACGTCACGACAATATATCGGGCGAACTGTTGACGGATTTGCCGGGAGACTTTCCTGACCCTGGCCAGACGGTTTGGCAGTCGCCAGGGAGGAGAAAACGATGGTCCCTTTGCTGAAGTTCCCGAAAGTTCAATTTGATTTCGGTGCAATCGAGAGACTGCCTGCAGAGCTTTCCGAACTGGGTATTCGCCGGCCTCTTTTCGTGACCGACCACGGCTTGGTCAAATGCGGGGTCTTCTCCAGGGTCCGCGAGGCGATGCCTGCGGATGCGGAGTTCGCGGTATTCGACCAGACACCCGAGAACCCGACCGTCGAAGGAGTGGAACACGCGCTTTCAGCGTACCACACGGAAGACTCTGACGGGATCGTAGCCGTGGGCGGCGGATCGGTCATCGATACGGCAAAGGCCGTGTCCCTGCTTGCCACGCATCCGGGACAACTTGCAGAGTACCATGACCACCCGGAGAAGATCACTTCAAAAGTCGCGCCCCTGATTGCTGTTCCCACGACTGCAGGAACCGGAAGCGAAGCCTCCCGGGGCGCAGGTATCCATCCCGACTCTTCCACCCGGTCCGCAGGGGTCAGCAGCCCGAACCTCGTGCCCAGGGTCGCGATCTGCGATCCTGATCTCACGCTGAGCCTTCCGCCGCGCCTGACGGCGGGAACCGGCATGGATGCATTGTCCCATTGCGTGGAAGGATTCTTGTCCAAATCGGTCAATCCACCGCTGGATGCCATCGCCCTCGATGGAGTCCAGCGCGTCCTCGCCTATCTTGAGCGTGCCGTCGCAGACGGAAAAGACCGGGAGGCCCGCTGGCAGATGATGATGGCCGCCCTTGAAGGCGGAATGAGCATTACCAAGGGGCTCGGCCCTGCGCACGCCATTGGAAACACGCTTGGAGACCGTGGATTCCACCATGGGAACCTGGTCACCATGGCCCTGCCGAGCGTCCTGCGTCTGATGGAAAAACACGCTTCCAGGAAGATGGACCGGCTGGCCGGAGCGATGGGGCTCGATTCCGGTCTTGCCGTTCCGGACCGCGATCGAGGCGTTTAACGCCCGCCTGGGCCTGCCCACCCGTCTCCGTGCGCTCGGGTATCCGGTCGGGGACCTCGATGAGATGGCCCATGATGCAGCAAAGAGCTTCTTCAACGCCACGAGCCCGCACCACCCGACCGCGGCGGAATATAAGACGATGATTCAGGAAATCATGGGCTGATGGTCTGTTTCAGACCTGATGGACGGGAAGTCGACAGACAACGGCTGGGAAACAGGCAGGTAGGATAGCATTGCGATGGGACTCTTGAATCTCTTGACCAAAGATCCGCTTGCCTTTGCTTCTATCGTTGTTCCTCTCCTATACTCTGTGGTCATCCATGAAGTGGCTCACGGGTGGGTTGCTAACAGAATGGGCGATCCAACCGCCAAATGGATGGGCAGGCTGACCCTCAATCCGATCAAACACCTCGACCTGTTCGGCACTCTCATGCTCTTCCTTGTGGGTTTCGGGTGGGCAAAACCCGTCCCGGTCAACTTCAACAACATCCCGGACAAGCGGAAGGGACTCATCTTCGTTTCATCGGCGGGAATCGTCTCGAACATCCTGATCGCCTTCATCGCCCTTCTGTCTCTCAGGCTCTTTTCCCTGCGCTCCTCAGGGGTCTTCACCCTGGTCATTTTTTACCTGGCCCAGATTAATATCACGCTGGCCGCACTGAACCTGATCCCCATTCCTCCCCTGGACGGATCAAAAATTCTGATGGGAATGGTCTCTGAAAGAACCGCGTACCTTCTCGCCCGCATCGAGCCTTACGGGTTCCTTATTATCCTCGCCATGTTTTATCTGGGCCTCCTGCATCCCCTGATCGGTATCTTTCGCTGGATCATCGAGGCGGCCATAAACATTCTGCTCCCCTGAGGGCTCGATACGGATCGAGCCGACTCCGGAGAAGGTCCCGTCTCCATCCCTCCGTTCATCACCGAGGAATTACTTCTTCATAAGGATTTCATCGGCAAATCGGTGGTGTTTCTCATCCGCGCAAGGACAAAGGTCAATCCCAGGCCCACGAAGCAGGCTCCGCAGATCGTCAGAAAACCGGGTTTAAAGGCGCCGGTGGTATCCTTCAGCGCTCCCAGAAGAAACGTCGCACTGAAGGCTCCGATGTTTGCGAAACAATTGCTGAAGCCTACCGAAATCCCCGCCTTCCGCACTCCCAGTATCTCCACCGCGACGGAGAAAAGGGGCCCGAAATACATCTGCAAAAAGACCGCATTGATAAAAATCAGAACGACAAGGAAGATCATGCTGCGGGCAGTGACCATGAGCCCTGTCGTGATCCCCAGGACGGCGAGGGATGTCCCGATGACGAGAATAGGATTTCTCAGCCGGTCGGAAATATATCCACCGAGAATGTTCGACGGCGACAGAAGGATCACCTGGATTGCGACAATGAAACCGGCCAGCTGCAGGGACAAACCCTTTTCGTTGACTAAGAGGCTGGGCAGCCAGTAGGTGATGCCCTGAACGACGCCAAACCGGACGAACTGGATCCCTCCACAGACCCACATGATCTTATGCCGGAAAAGACGCAGCGGCTCCAGGATGTTCCCTTTCTGCCGTTCCGCCAAGGTGGGAGGATCTTTACCGAATCGCATCAGAAAGAGTATGGCAACGATTCCCACCGAGGCGATGCTGACAAAGGAAAACCGCCAACCGAATCCGGCAACAAGCAATGGCCCCACAAGATTGAAGATGACGCTCCCCGACGCTCCCCCGATCAAATAGAGTCCTGTAGCGGTTGCCCGCCGGTTGGGCGGAAACCACCCTGTCAACAGGGCCATTCCCGGTGTGAAGAGAAGGGCGCGAAAGAAGCCGGAAAGCGTCTGGTTTACGAGGGCCTGATGGTAACTCGTGGCAAGCCCGAAGGTTAAAGCCAGGATGGTTGATCCGAAAATGCCGATGCAAAAGAGCCGTTTCGGGCTGAAGCGATCGGAGAGATACCCTGCGGGGATCTGCATCAGGGCATAGACCAGGGTCGTTGCCGCTGCCAGGCTTCCTCCCTGCGTAAAGGATAACCCCAGGTCTTTGCGGATGATGGGCAGGAGGAGGGCGATCCCGCCCATCGAGAGGGCCTGAAAACTCTGGCACAGAACGGTCAGTGATACCGTCGTGATTCTCTCTTTTTTGAGCACGTTGCCGTCGTTCATTCCTGCGTCCATGGAAATACAGATCCGCCCTTCTGATCACTTCCTCCATTTGAATACGGTAAAACATAAAAGACCGCATCCTAAAGATCTGGAAGCATCTTTGACCGGGATCCCAATCCCATTCCATTTCAAAGCGCTAACGTGTTACCCGTCACTTAGAATCTGTTCTTATGGAGCCAGCTGAATTCTTTCCGCTTCGGAGGCGCGGCGGTCTTCTCCCCGGGTTCCCCCACCTTCAGGACCGCGGCCAAGTCGTACCCTTCCGGAATGCCAAGGATTTTCTTAACGTTCCCTTCTTCCTCCCCCCAAAAGACCACAATACCCGTTCCCAACCCATCCCCAACTGCGGCGAGAGACATGTTTTCAATGCAGAGCCATGCACTGGGGACCTGCCCCTTTGGATGGCACACCACAATAACGCCGGCATTGTCAAAGGACTTTTTCTGGCCAAGGGCCCTTTCCTCCACCTTGTCCTGTCCCTCTCCCTCGCCGGGAGGCATCTTCCTGCTGAGCAGGTACTTCTGCTCCGCAATCTGATCGATGATCTTCTGATCCTCCACAAGAATGAATTCCCAGGGTTGAGAATTCCTGGAGGAAGGCGCCTTGCTGCCCGCCAGGACCATTTTTTTCAACTGTTCTTCCGATGCCTTCTTCCTGAAGACACGAACCGTTCTCCTCTTCTCAATTGCCTCCAGCAGTTCCATCTTTGCTCTCCTTTCCTCTCTGTTTTGTACTCCCGGGCACGTACAGTCCTTCCGGACTTGCCATGGGGCGAATCATTCTTCGCCGGGGCCTTCCGCCTCGAGGCGAGCCAAAATTGTACATCATTAAAATTGGGGCGTCAATTCGGGACAATCTGAAGAACTTCTGTAATCCCTCGGTTACGGTGGAAGACCTGCCCGCCCTCGTGGCAGGAGCGGCTTCCAGCCGTGCTTGCGCGCCCGAAGCTTCAGTGCGCAGGCGCGACCGAGTCGCACCAGGAGGGTGCTCCTACAGGTTGCTGAACCCCCCATAACCGAGGGGTTACGAACCCATGAGTCCCGGGCGGGAGTTCTACGAAACACGAAGGAACGGGAAACATGTCCCTACGCTAACCAGGAGCTAAGGAAGGAGAGGGACCCTGAGAGCGTCTTCGGGAATAATCCCAGTCAGAGATTTCAAGAATGCGCTCAAGCGTTCGATCTCCTCTCGTTGAAGGTCCCTATCAAGCTGGACCTTGCCCATGATCCAAAGGGCCGTTTCCAGGAGATCAACGGAGCCGTCATGAAAATAAGGGGCCGTCTTGGCCACGTTTCGGAGGACCGGGACCTTGAAGACATACCTGTCGGACTCATTCCCCGTAACGGCAAACCTGCCTTCATCTATTCCTTCGCTCCTGGCGTATTTCCAGTAGGGTTCGAAAAGCCCGAACTTCTGATACGTCTGTCCCCCGAAGTAGGGTCCCGAATGGCATGTCATGCACCCCGCTTCCATAAATGTCTTTAGACCTCTCTGCTCCCGGTCGTTCATTGCCTCTCGATTTCCAGCCGCAAAGGCATCGAAAGGAGAGGGCGTGACAAGGGTCCGCTCGAAGGCTCCCACCGCTTCTGCAAAATGATCCTACCGTTATCGGGTCCTTTTCCTCCGGGAACGCTGCCTTAAATAAAGGGCCATAGCCGTTGATCTCTTTCAGTCTCTTTTCCACTTCCGCGTAAGAAGGCATTCCAAACGAAGGGGGGCCGATGACAGATTGGCGTGCCTGATCCTCTACACCGGTGCGGTTTCCAATCCAGTGTGCCGAGATCTGAGCGGCGGCGTTGAGAATCGTCGGCGCGTTCCTCGGATTGATTCGACACCGGTTCCCAATAGACTTGTTCAACCCGTCAGCGGCATATAAGCTCAGGGGGTGGCATTTCGAACAGCTCACTGTGCCATCGACGGAAATCCGGGGCTCGTAGAAAAGGAGCTTGCCGAGTCTGACCTTCTCGGGCGTTACCGGATTGCTTTCAAGTGTCATCACCTGCGGCAGAATCCCGATGGTTTGTCTTGCCCGCTGCGCCAGTTCGTCCGCATCGTTTCCCCAAACCGGTCCGCACAATCCGAGGATGAGAAAGGATGACAACACGGAATAAAAGGTTCGTTCCCCAATCGAGAGTCTTCATGACCGACCACCTCCCTTTTTTTCCTACTCTACGACGATACGAAGATCGACGGAAACGGTCAATGGGGTGAATTCCCTATTTTAGGCCGATGCAGCTTGTATTCTGCCGCGAAGGACTGAAATGCCGGGGGCCGGAGGGTTCACCAAGACTGAAATCCGGCAAGCGAGGGCGAGCAGCGGGAGTTTGGTATTCAGCTGTAGCGGCCTCTTCGTGAGTACGCTTCCCCCGTCACCGGCCCCAACTGATAAGAGGACTTCGAAAAATGGGCACGAAAATGGCACTTTTCGACAGGGTTTCAGGGCTCCTGATTTTGAATTCTGACGCCAGGTCGAAGGGCGGGAAAGGAGGCGAACGGGGGTCACTCTTTAGGGTTTGCTCAATTCTGCCAACGCTCGCTTTCAAGAAGAAGTCTACTTTTTTCCGAGGGGCAAGTCAATCCTTTTTTGAGGTAGTAAACCAACAACCCTTGCTTTCAAAAAAATGACCTGGAAATTAGCTAAGAGGAAGCTTGTGGCCCGAAACCGAAGGGTTAGTTCTCGCTTTTCTCTAATGAATGAATTGACAAGCAAGCCGCACTGGGTTATTTCGATCTGTTTGTCGACATGATATCCGCACCCTGAAAAGGTTAACAAATGGCCGAAGCCGCAAACCTCGACGATGCCACCAGGAAATATGCCCTGCCTGTGACCACTCTGGCAGCCTTTCTCTCACCCTTTGGGATATTTTCCGTCAACGTCGCCCTCCCTTCCATCGGGAAGGAGTTCGCAATGGACGCCATGCTGCTGAGCTGGGTGACCAGCATCTATCTTCTGGTCTCTTCCATCTTTCTCGTCCCTTTCGGAAAGATCGCAGACATCTACGGGAGAAAAAGGATCTTCAGCTACGGCATTATGACCTTTACCCTTGCCTCCATCGGGTGCGCCTTGTCCAATTCCGCCACGATGCTTCTTTGCTTCCGAGTCCTCCAGGGAATCGGGGCCGCAGCGATTTACTGCATCGGAGCGACGATTTTGACGTCGGTCTATCCCCCCGGGAAGTTGGGCAGGGCATTGGGAATCAATGTCGCTGCAGTCTATCTCGGGAGCTCCGTCGGACCTTTTCTGGGCGGGTTTCTAACCCATCGCCTGGGTTGGAGGAGTATTTTCGTTGTCAATGTGGCTCTGGGTCTGATCATCATCATTTCCGTTCTCTGGAAACTGAAGGGAGAATGGGTCGAGGCGGAAAAGAAATTCGACCTGGCCGGCTCGATCCTTTACATGGTGACGCTTCTCCTTGTGATGATTGGTTTCTCTCACCTGTCGTCGACGTTCGGAATCTGGCTGATTCTTCTCGGGGTACTGGGCGCCGCAGCCTTCGTCAAATGGGAAACAAGGATAGGAAATCCTGTCCTCGACATCAGCCTTTTCAGAAAGAACAGGGTCTTTGCGTTCTCCAACCTGGCTACCCTGATCAATTACAGCGCCACCTTCGCCGTCACGTTCCTTTTGAGCCTCTACCTGCAATACCTCAAACAACTGACCCCGGAGAAAGCCGGATTGATCATGATCGCCCAACCCGTCGTGCAAGCCTTTGTTTCACCCCTTGCCGGCAGGCTTTCAGACCGGGTGGAACCGCGCATCGTTGCCTCCGTCGGGATGGCATTGACAGGCGGAGGCCTGTTCATGCTGGCGCTCTTGGATCAAGAGACCACCGTGGGCTTCATCGTCCTCAGTCTGGTCATTCTGGGTTCGGGTTTCGCCCTCTTCTCGTCTCCCACGATCAATGCGGTGATGAGTTCCGTGGAACATCGGTTTTATGGTGTCGCCTCGGGGACGCTCGGGACGATGCGGGGGATGGGAATGGTCTTCAGCATGGGCATAACGCTCTGGCTGTTTTCCGTGTCTATCGGAAAGGTTCAGATCACACCGGAGATCTATCCGGCCCTCCTGAAATGCGCAAAATCAGGATTCACCTTCTTTGCCGTTCTCTGTTTCGGAGGTATTTTTGCTTCCTTTGCACGAGGCAAAGTCCGGTAAACGTCCCTCAGACGACCTATCTCCCCCGCAGGGTTTTTTCCCGAAACCGCTTTTCGCGAGCGGGAACACAGGTCTAACACTTGAACGTCTTGCCGGCGGGTCTTGCCCCCATGGCCCTCAGAATCTTAGCAAGAGGGCAGAACCCCGTGAAAGATGCCTGGAGCAGATTGGCTCCCACAAAAGCGGTGAATAACAGCCAATAGGAGCTGAAAACCTGGGAAAAGATCAAGCTCACCAGAATGAAACTGCCTGCGAAGGCCAATACCAGGCGCTCGATGGACATCCTCTCCACCTCCTTCACTGTCGATCTCTTTAAATTAATGATAAACACAGCAGGCTGGGGAAGCAAGACCTAACCCAGATGCTGCAAAAAAGGTTGAAAAGGGAAGAAGGACTAATTAAATTTAGAATAGAGATCGAAACAGCCCTGAAGGAGCGGAGATTCCTTCACGGGCAAAGGAGGAAAGAACATGAACAAGATGATTTCTTATGTTGGCGACTGGTTTCGTTATTGAGCTTGGGCCTGGTTGTCTCCGGCTCTTATGCCGCAGGCAAGACTGGAGACTGTCCGCTCATGACGAATAGTTTAAATCTGATCGGGGCTTCTGTTTCAGGATTCTCACGGCGAATCCCTTGGGGTTGTCAATCAGGTGCTGATTGATTCCGGAGGTCACGCCTTTGCGGTCATCAACCACGGGGATTACGACCTCTATGGCGAGGGAGGAGTGAATACCCCGGTCCCCTTCGAGATTCTGCGACGGGCAGAGGGGAAGTCCGGTTGGGTCACTCTGGTCTTCAAGATGGACACGGATCATCTGGCTTTCGCGCCCTATCTCGATCCGACCCAACCCTGGACCCGGCAATCTGAGGGTGATATCTATCGATATTATGGTCTGCAACCTTACTGGACCGAATCCTCTGACTCCTCGAAGTGACGACGCGGAGAAAGGATTGCAATTCAACCCGGCTTCTCCTGCGGCAGGGGAAGGCCATGCCCGGCGGGAGGTCTTTTTGACCTCCCGCTTTTTATGTGTTTCATTGTAAAAACCGTCTTCATGGAGGATTGCTCCGCCCCGGCTACGGGTCGGCAAGCGTACGGCTTTGTTCACATGCCCGACGAGTCTCCCGGAACTGTGTTTTCCAACGGTAAGGTCACGGCCTTCGAATCGTATGGTTGAAAAATGTTCTGCAACGTGAGAATACTTACACCATGCAGAGACAGCCGATGACGACACCGATGTTACGCGAGATCTTCACGCACGATTTCATCCTCGGTTTTTTTTCGCAATTCATTTTTGCGACGACCCTCAATATCCTGATCCCTACCCTTCCAATTTTTCTTTCGAGATTGGAGTCTAAGGAGACCGAAATCGGCGTCCTGATCGGAGCCTTCAGCGTCTCCTCTCTGATTCTCAGACCTTTCGTCGGAAGAATCCTTTCAAGAATCCCCGAAAGGACCTTCATGATCGGGGGGGCCCTTCTCTTCGGCTTCACTTCGGCCGCTTACCTCGTGGCCCCTCCTTTCTGGCCCTTTTTCGTCGTGAGAATCCTCCAGGGAATTGGCTACGCCTTCTTCTCGACAGCCTCCTTTACCCTGATCGCCAATATCAGTCCGGAAAGCCACCGGGGACAGAGTGTCAGTTATTTTTTTCTTGGTTTTAATATCTCTCTCGCCCTCGGCCCTTCCCTCGGAATGTTCCTGATCAACCATTTTGATTTCAACGTCTTGTTCTGGGTCTGCTCTGCCCTGTCCTTTTGCACGGGTCTCATTACTTACAGGCTGGGGAGAAGACAACTCGTTCCCTCGGAGGATTTGCCTGCGGAAGATGGTTTTTTCTGAGCGGGAAGGCGATTCCACCCTCTATTGTCGGTTTCTTTTTCTTCTTCATCTGGGGAGCTTTAATCACGTTCTTCCCCCTTTACGCCCTTCAGCGGGGGGTGTCCAATCCGGGTCTCTTTTTCAGCACCATCGCAGTCATGCTTGTTGCAGGACGCACCCTGGGTTCGAGGATTCTCGACCTCTACAGCAGGGAAAGGGTGCTATTACCTTGTCTGGTCGCCTTCATCCTCTCCATGGTCATCCTCGTTTTTTCCAAAACGCTGCCATGGTTTATCCTCATCGGAGTGATCTGGGGGATCGGACACGCGTTTTTCTACCCCTCCTTGATTGTTTACGTCATTGAGCATGCGGGCTCTTCCCGGGGGCCGGCCATGGGGACGTTTACGGCCATTTCGGACCTCGGTCTCTGTCTGGGGACCGGTGACGGCGGGCCTGATCATCCATTTCACGAGCTATCCGATCATGTTTCTGTGCCTCTCCTTTGTCGGCGCCCTCAATCTGGGCTATTTTCTTCTTTTTATAAGAGACAGAGGTTCCCTGTCAGGCGCGGCCTGAAATGCCCCGCAAGAAAACATGGGGCCTCAGGACGAATGCAGTCGCAATTCATCGAAGGGCGGAGAGCTTCACTTTCTTGCAATGCCGATGATGTTCGGAAGGAGACGCAACGCCGTTCTGAAGGGTTCCTCCTCAGGATCGAAGCCATAAATCCCTACCCGTTCCAGTTCGGTCTCCGAAGTTGAAAGATAGAGGTTTGCCGGCGGCCCCCCTTCCAGGTACATGGCGTTGCGGATCGAAAGAGGGAGAGAGAGGAGGAGGTTGATGAAGTCATGGCCTGAGTAGGGAGCTTCGGCAAAGAGAAACAAGACATCCCCGTCTTTGTCGATTCCCAGTGCAGCGATGCTCGATCGCTTCGACTGTTTCGCCCAGACATTCTCCTGACGGCAGCCGATCATCCTGATGCTCTGCACGAATGTCTGATACTTCGGCCTCAACGCTTCGAAATCCTGACAGGTGAGGTCAATGATCTGAACCAGAGGAATACCGGGGTCCTTTCTGTTGAAGGCCAACATGGCCTTGTAGCTGCCGTTGATCCTCGGATTGTTTACATGGTCGAAGTTCTTCATGTATCCGACGCTCTTGATCCCGTCCTCCAGGTACATGCCCGCATTGATGCCCCCGATGAGACCATGCTTCTGGCACCAATCCTTCAGAGTCATTCTCACTCTTCCGTATTCTGAAGCGCAGAGAAGTTTCAGCGTGTAAAGGGTCGGATCGATCTTCACAACTGTGAGACTCGGGGCCTTCATCAACGATGCGTGGGGAACCCTGAACTCTCCGACATCCAGCCCGGGTTCGAGCTTCTTCCATGGCCCGTTCTGAGCGGAAGCATAAGAAGAAACACACAGGCAGAACACGACAACGACGAGGGTTCGAAACGGGGTCAACGCCCCCGTTCTGCACATCGATAAATGCATGTAGAAACCCTTCAATGCCTTCTCCAGGCAGAGCAAACTCCTCCGAGACGCCTTTATTGAAAAACCCTCCGCCTGAATCCAATCAAAGCTTTGCAGAGCGGTCTGCCATGGCTTCGATCGTCCAAGATCCGGATTATTCCGAGAGACTTCGGAGGAATTGTTTCAGCTTGCCGAGGTTTTCCGGAGAGATCTCAACGAACCTCACTCCGGTCCGGTAGTCGCCCCAGTCCTTTCCAAGATGAATATCAATCCAGGTCACCTCAGCCGTCGTTTCAAAGGTTGTCCATTCGGAGCCCAGATAGAAGGACAGTCTCAGCCTCAGACGCTGCCCGATCTCCACCTCCTCCGACAGAAAAAGCAACAGACCCCCTTCACTGGCATTCAAGACTCTGGCAGCATGCGTCGATGATGATTCGGCGGGATAATACTCTACCGGCAGATCGACCTTGAATCTGGGATATTTTCTCTTTTCAAGGTTCAAAACCCCGATATGTGCTCTGATTTGCCCTGGCTCTTTTTCCATCAACTCTCCCCGACACCCGTTTGATTTTGCGCCTTTTTCGCGTTCCGCCCGGTTTCTCCGAATCCAGCAGTTTGCTAAGAAGTCATTTTTTGCAGTCCCGGCTGGCGCATCTGCATATGCGACCTTAGCAGATAACGAACTCCGGGTCAACAAAAAAACGATCTTTTTCCATTCTCTCTTCCATTCTTGACCTTGACGGGGTGATCTGTTAGCATTCCTTCCTGCAAGGAGGATGCATGAAGCCGGAAGAAAACGGATATCCCATGCGTGAGGCAAAGGCAAGGTTTGAGAGAAGAAGGTATCCACGATTCGATATCGATCTCCCCGTCCGGTATCAGGAAGTCGATTCCCTCCTCCGCCGCAATGGCAGGGCAATGAATGCCAGCGAGGGAGGACTCATGATCTATTTTACCGAACCGATGAAGATCGGCAAGCATCTCAGGATGATCCTTTTCTTCCCTCCCGTTTCTGAAATGACCTCCATCGAGATATTCGTCGAAATCGTCTGGACTGAGATTCAACTGGATACAGGTTGGGGAGACTACCGGTGCGGAGTGAATTTCACTGATATCTCCCCGGATGATGTAATCAATCTGAAGAAGTTTATGGAAACTCTCCCTCTTCAGGTCTGAAAATAATCTCCCTTGCTGACAGAAAAAGGCATACCCCTACCCGTGTCTTCTCGTAATATCAATTAACTTGCCGATATCTCTAATAAAACTAAATACCAGGACATCTGGCATCGATATTGCATTATCCACATGGGGTATCCGAAGACTACCTGACGGAGCCCGAATGCTGTCTTGCCTATAATCCTGCAAAACGGAACCCTCCCCTTCCCGGGAGGGAAAGTAGGCTAAATAAACACCCGGCCCGTTGCGAAGGGTACAGATGCAAAAGCAAACAAACCAAAATCGGCTGATCTTTCAAAGCAGTCTCCCCAGGACGGTTGAGGCCTTTGCCCTGGACCTGATGAGATTGGTCCGGGCGGTCCGCGTCTATCCCAGGACCCATCCCTTCCTCGCCGGGGTACTTGAAAGAATTAATCATAACATCCTCTTTGACCCCAAGGGTCTTTTCACTTTCGGAGTCACCCCCACCGAACTCGTCGCAGGTGGAGAATTCATAGGAGGCAGGGCTGCCGGTCTTGCCGGCTTTCTCCACTCCCGGAAGGTCCTTCGGGTCCTCTGGACCCGGGAGGCACGGCCCGATGACGTCTGGAAATTCGCCCAAGTCCTTTCCTCGGGCAAGATCGAAGGAGAAGACCTGCGCCGGAGACTTCATTCCGAAGGCGTCTACGCCATCGATGTGGAGCCTCTCCAACTCGACCAGATTCACGGTGAGATTGTCGCTGAGCAGTCAGATACCCGGGCCGATCAGGAGAGAAGACGAAGGCAGGCGTGGATCTCATTGATCAAGAAGGATACCTCTGCCGAACAGCTTGCTTCCGCCCTGACTTCCGAGCAGTTCTGGGTGGATGCAAAATCGGCATGGGCGGATTCAGGACTTGGAGAGGCTGAGGGCTTTGTTCAGATGATGCTTGAGCTGGGGGAACGGTTCGAAACCGCCCTCTCTCTTATTCCCGAGGCACAGCGGGATATCATCCTCGATCACCTTGCCAACATGGGGAAGAATCTTTCCACCGGCGATCTGCTCCAGATTCTATCCCAGAAGGGCCATGAATTCAGCCCAGATCGGTCACGGGGCTGCCTCGCTCCTGCGTGATATCGAAGGAGATCGCTTTGTCGACCTCCTTGCAGGCCTGGCCGCCCAGAGCGAGCAGGGAACCCGGAGGCTGCTCGAAATATTCCGCAGCTTTGCCCCAACCAAGAATATGGACGAATTGTTGTCGCTGGTCAGGGCAAAGCTCTCCCTGGGTGAAGGGAGCGGCTTCGCCGTGGAAGTCTGGAAGACGGTAGAGAATTTCATTTTGAAGCTGATGGAGAACCCCTTCATGGATTCGGATTACTCCGGATCCTTGGAGTCGCTTGCAGACTCCGTCGACTCAAGGTGTCCCGAGGAAAAAAGACCGGAACTGACCGAAGATCCGGAGGAGTATCTGGACCATGTCATTCTGGTCCTCGCCCTCGAGGGAGACCCTGACTGGCAGAGAAAACTCCTTCAGCGGGCGGAGAGCCATCTCAATCAGGCCGGTCCCCTCCGGCTCCTCGGTTTCATGAAAGACGTCGATGAAACCATCCCGGGTCTACTGGAAACCCGTCCCTATTTCATCAAGCGCCTTTTCAGAGAAAGCCTCTCCAAGGTCTCCGTAGCCAATGAGGCTCAGCGCCGGGCTCTTGCCGTTTTTACCCTGGCCCACGAAGCTCTGCTGCTGGATACGGCACTCAGGACGCTCGAGGAAGAGAATCACATTTCGATCCGCCGTTTCCTGGTCAACCTGCTCGCCTCTTTCTCTCCGGCCGCAACACCTGTATTCATCTCAAGGGCCCGGAGCGGCCCCTGGTACCTTGCACGGAATCTGGTCGTCATCCTCGGTCAGCAGAGGCATCCGCAGATCGTTTCCATTCTCAATTCGTTCACGAAGCATCCTGCATCCAAAAGTTCGAAGGGAAGCCCTCAGGGCATTGACGCATGCGCTGCAAGGGCAACGTACCAGTCCTCTGGAAAGCCCCGATGGTGGGCACGGGGGTAAGGGGGACACACCCGAGGCTTTCTATGATCTGTCTCTCAACGGGGGGGGAGGCTGAAGCTTTGTCATGAAACAGGACACTCTTGACTATTTCCTGCACGCCATCGGAGCACTCTTTCGTGCCCGCCGAATCTACCCCCAGGGGAAGAAGCAGGTTCTCCAGGCAGCAGCGACGGCGGCTCAGAGACTGGCGGCGTGGGAGAAACCCGTCAGGATCACGCTTCTCGGCGACGACGTCATCATAGAAGACCGCAGGATCGAGGTCCTGTCCCCTTCCTTTCAAGCCCTGTTTCAGGCGCTGCAGCAATCGGATTGCGAAAGCGTTCAGATCGACGCAGATGCGGAGGAAGATGATCTGACGGCCTGGATCGAACACGTCGTGTCCAAGAAGAAAGGCCCTTACCGGAGTTTAAAAATCACTTCAGGTTCCATGAACCTGGAAAAGACGGTTCAATCGACTTCCGTTCTCGCCCAAGCCGTGACGGGGTATATCGGCTTCCTCTCACAGGCTCAGGAGGCCATCTCCGCTCTCGAGGACAAGAAAACCGAAGGTCTGGTCCGGGCCAGAGAGATCGTCTTCACCATCGCCGCTCGCATGGCCGTGGGAAAGGAGCTCTTCGAGCCCATCCGCGAGTTGAAAGACTTCGACGATTACACGTTCACCCACGCCCTGAATGTCTGCATGCTTTCCTCGGCGTTGGCACGCGCCCTCAATGCTTCGCAGGAAACCGTGAATGTCATCTCCCTGGCCGCCCTGTGCCACGATCTTGGAAAGAAAGAAGTCCCAAAAGAGGTCCTGAACAAACGAGGCGCCCTGGATCCGGAGGAACGGCTCTCCATCGAAAAACATTCTGCCAACGGCGCACGGCTCCTGATCGAGACTCCGGGCATCGAGTCGGAAAACCCTTTGCTGCCCGTGGTGGCATTCCAGCACCACATGGCAGCCGACCGCTCGGGATATCCGAATTCCCCCGGGATCGGAAGGCTTCATCCGGCAAGCCTTCTGGTGGCGGTAGCCGATGTGTACGATGCCCTGCGGACGATCCGTCCGTACCGCCCGGCGTTGTCCGTAGCCAGGGCATCGACCTTGCTGATCAAAGACGCGATGTCGGGAAAACTCTTTCGGGAATATGTGGCAGCCTTTCTGCTCCTCTTGAGGATTCTCGTCCCCGGAAGAAGAGTCGTCCTCACGGACGGAAGCAGCGGTATCATCCTTGAAGTACGCCCCGACGCCGTCTTCAGTCCAATCGTTGAGGTGGAGAACGGACAGGCTTTCGACCTTTCCGATCCTTCGGTGCCGCAACTTTCGGAAATCAGCGAAGAAAGCGCATAACGCGGGGCTTGACTTTCTTCCCGAAATGTCACATGATTTTTTTCATCTGAATTGAGGAAACGGGCATGATCGGAAGAGTTCAGATTCGCTTCTCTTTCTTTTGCTTTTTTAGCCAAAAGACCGGGTCTGCTCTCCTCCTCCGGGTCGGCTGATAAGCCAAAAAGAGGACATGGGCAGACCGAAAGGGCTGCCCATGGAGCTTGAAAAGCAGAAGGCCATGGGTTGAGACCATGGCCTTTTCTGTTTTGACGTGCCGTTTTCTGCAACGTGAAGCTCTCCGCCCGAAAGGGCTGGACTTCCCGTTAAGGTACTTTCATTGATATCGTGCCCCTTGATCCCTGGGGGGCTTGCAGGGCACGTACCGGTCAAGGAAAACTTTCTTGTTAAGGAGGGATTGAGGATATGTCTGGACCATTGGACGGCGTTCGCGTGGTGGAGATGACGATGTTTCAGCAGGGCCCGGTTGCCGGAATGAGGTTGGGCGACCTGGGAGCGGATGTAATCAAGATCGAGGCCAAGACCGGAGACCCGGGAAGAGGGTTCATGAAGATTATCGGAGCGATGACGGGGTTGAAGGGGAACAATTATTATTTTGAACACAGCAACCGAAACAAGCGGAGCCTTGTGGTGGACCTCAAAAACAAAAAAGGAATGGAGATCTTTCTGAAGCTGATCGAGACTGCCGATGTCTTTCTCAATAACATGAGCATTGAGGCGCCCATCAAACTGGGGATTGGACCGGAGGCCCTCCTGGCCAAAAATCCCAGATTGATCTATGCCCAGGCCTCCGGCTGGGGAAGGAAAGGCCCGGACGCAAACGCTCTCTCGTTTGACTACACCGGTATTGCGCGGTGCGGTTTCATGATGGCTTGCGGCGAGAAGGGAACTCCTCCGTCGCAGATTCTTCCCGGTATCGGCGATGAAATCGGAGGATTGATGTGTGCCTGGGCTGTGACCGCAGCCCTCTACGCCCGGGAAAAGACCGGCAGGGGACAGGTGGTCGATACCTCTCTCATGGGAAGTCTCATCGCCATGCTCGGGTTTATTCTTGCCGCTCCGGCCATTCTGGGTCAGGAATTCCCGAGAGAGGTTCGGGCCGCAGCCGGCAACCCCCTCTACAACCATTACCGGTGTCGGGACGATAAATGGATTGCCATTGCCCACCTTGACCCGGATCGGTACTGGCCGAAGATCTGCAAGGCCCTCGACATCGAAGAGCTCCAACACAACCCGAAATTCAACAGTATCGAATCGAGAGGTAAGAACGCGAAAGAACTGGTTGCCATTCTCGACCGGGTCTTTGCCGCCAGGAACCGGGAAGAATGGGCCGCAACTCTTGACAGAGAAGGCTGCATCTTTACCCCGATCCAGACTCCTTCGGAAGTGGTAAGGGATTCCCAGGCCGAGGCTAACCACTATTTCATTCAGGTCCCTCACCCGGACTGGGGAACAACGAAGATGGTGGGTTTCCCCTGGGATTTCAGCGAAACACCGGCCTCATGGAAACGCAAGGCCCCGTCCTTCGGCCAGCACACGGAAGAGATCCTCTCCGAACTGGGTTATGCCCGAGAGGAGATCGCCGATCTGAAGGCGGGAGGGGTGATCGTTTGAGCTGAATGTCCTAAAATAGGTTACGGGAGGAATGATTCTCTAAACAGGTTTGAACTTGGGCTGTTTGTTGGCGCCGTTCGGCTTTGCCCGGGGATTTCGGGTTATGGTTCCCGGGAAAGACTGTTCGAGTTCGTATCTGAAATGATAAGCGTCTCCGGCGAACTCCCTCGATATTTTTTCGATCTGTCCGAGGAAAGGCTCGACTTCCTCGTCGGGGACGTTGACCTGAAAGAATTTGAATATGACGTTTGCCATAGCCATCGCCCCTTCCCCCTGAACACTTCTCGTTCTCAGGACGACTGGGAACATTTCAACCCTGTATTTAGCATGAAATATGCCACTTACCGCTGAACTTGTAACCCTTCTGATCTGTTGAATTTATTCACTCCGGAGGCATCCCTTCGTCGACAAAAAAGGACCTGAGCATAACAAAAATCTGTCATCGCCGACGAGGTTTCAGCAACACCGGAAGGAGTAAGAAGAGAACAACGGCAGAAGAGCGATCGAAAATCCAAAAGGCAGGGGACCCCGGCCTGAAGATCAGGGCATGCGGAGCCCTGCCGGTTAAGGAAAGAGGGTCTTTCCGATCAGGGCCTTCAGCGCGAGACCGGTCTCTCCCAAATTTTGGACCGTCTTGACATCCCTGAACATCCGTTCAATGGAATACTCTTTCATCAGTCCCACTCCCCCGTGAATCTGAATCGAGTCGAGAGTGGTCCTGACCGCGACATCGGCCGAAAATAGCCTGGCCATGGAGGACAATCTTTCCGTTTCGGCAGACGCGGCATCGCAACTCCGGGCTGCCCGATAGACCAAGCTCCTAACCGCTTCGATCTGTGTGAGCATTTCGGCGAGCATAAACTGTATCCCCTGAAAGCGACCGATCTTTCTTCCGAATTGCTCTCGTTCTCGAGCATGTTTTGCTGCCTGATCAAAGGCTCCCTGGGCAACTCCCAGGACCTGGGCCGCGGTCTTAATCCTCTGTTCCATAAGATAAGGGGCCAGATACACCATGGCCCGGCCTTCTTCCCCGATCCGGAGTTCCCCCGGGACACGCACCTGATCAAATGACAACTCATGGAAGGATGACATCCGGACCCCCATCATTCTCTTCCTTTGCGAAAGAGTGATCCCCTCCTGGTCCTTCCTGACGATCAGCATGACCGCTCCGGAGACCTCCGGATTCGAGTCAGCAGGGATTTCACAGAGCAAAACGATGATACTTTCCTTGGGGCCATTCAAAACAAAGGATTTCCTTCCGTTGACGACATAACCGGAACCTTCGGCTCTGGCCTGTGTTCTGACGTTGAAGCCATCGGCGATCGCGACGGAATTTGTGGCTTTCCCCTGGGTGACCGGAGCGATAAACCGCTTCTTCTGCTCCTCATTCCCGTGGCGGAGAATCAGGCCGGAAGCCATATCCGCCATGCTGATCGAAATGCCGATCCCCGAATCTTTCCTGCAGAATTCCTCGGTCACGAGGACGTTTTCAAACAGCCCGAGGGATTGGCCTCCAACCGTTTCCGGATAGTCTATTCCCACAAAGCCGAGCCTGCAGGCCTTCTCATAGATCGATCCCGGAAACGTCCCTTCCCTGTCAAGGTCCAGGGCCAGATCCGGATCGAACTCCTTTTCGGCGAACTCTCTTGCCGCTTTTTGTATATCCCTCTGGATTTCGTTCAAATCACACTGCACCACTTCTTCTCCTTCTCATCTCACAGTCAAATAAAAAAATGACTTCTCTGCGTCCTCCGCGCCTTTGCGGTAAAAAGCTATTTTCGAGAGTGTTCTCACCTAACCCAACAGACTTCGCGAAATGATGAGTCGCTGGATCTGGTTCGTCCCCTCAAGGATCTCAAGGAGCTTGGCGTCCCGGATGAACATCTCGATGGGATGGTCCGCGGAGACACCTTCCGTTCCCAGGATATCAATGGCTTGATCCGTAACCCGGGTTGCCGTATCCGTCGCAAGACATTTGGCCATGGAGGACTGCCGGGTGCTCACCTTTCCCTCGTCAATCAGCGTCGCCGCCTCATAGACCATCAGCCGTGCGGCCTGGACGGCAATCGCCATATCTGCAAGCATGAACTGGACCCCCTGGGACTTGAGGGGAGGCAACGGGCCTGAAAACCCTTTTTTCGAACAATCGATCACATAATCAAGGGCCCCCTGGGCGATTCCTACGGACAGTGCCGCATCCTTTGGCCGTGTCCGGTCCAGGGTCGCCATCGCAATATTGAATCCATCGCCCTCCTGTCCCAGAAGGTTCTCCGCGGGGACAATGCAATCTTCAAAGACGAGTTCCGCTGCCGGAGTCCCACGCATCCCCATCTGGTCTTCGATCTTTCCAACCGAGAAACCGGGGAATGTTTTTTCCACAATAAAGGCGCTCAGTCCTTTTGTACCGGTCAGGCGGGAAAAAACGGTAATCACGCCGGCCACGTTTCCCTGGGTACAATAGATTTTTGTCCCGTTGAGAACGAAATCGTTCCCTTCCCTGTCGGCTTTTGTGATGATCCCCCCGGCATCGGAACCGGCAGAGGGTTCCGTAAGGGCAAAGGCCGCGATCTCCGATCTGAAGCGGGGAAAATACTTATCTCTCTGGCTGGGAAGACAGAACAAGTCCGGAGGGGTGAAACCCAGCCAGTGGCCGGCCAGCATGTGAGCGGCACTGGGAGAGAAGCGGGCCATTTCCTCGAGGGCCAGACAGCAGGTCACGCAGTCGCCTCCCCCTCCCCCGTACGTCTCAGGGACGGGAAGATCGAAGATTCGTTGATCCATAAAGATCTTTAGAACATCCCAGGGAAACTCCTGGGTTTCATCCATCCGACGGTTTCTCGATGTAATGGCTTTCGATGGCGCCTATTCTCGAATCAAACTCTCTGTTTCTCGGTGAGTCTGATTGACATCGCCTACCCCTCGACTTTGATGATACAGGCATCCGCCTGGGCCAGACCGCCGCAAATAGCCCCCATAGCGTATCCGCCGCCTCTTCTTCTCAGCTCGTAAGCCAGCGTCATCATGATCCTTGCGCCGCTGGAGGTGTTGGGATGGCCGATGGCAATGGCGCTCCCGTTCACGTTGGTCTTCTTCTGAATCTCTTTTGCGGCGGATTTGTCCCGGTCGCAGAGCACCTCAATGCTCACCAGGGGAACCGCGGCAAAGGCTTCGTTGATCTCGATCACGTCGATCCGGTCCAGGCTCAACCCTGCCATGCTGAGAACCTTCTTCATCGCAATACCGGGAGCCTCCGGCATCCGGTTCGGATCGATGGCGATGGAGGTCATTGCAACAACGGTCCCGATCGGTCGCAGATTCAATGCCTCCGCCTTCTTTCTCGTCATGACGAGAACCGCGGTCGCTCCATCGTTCAGGCCCGGCGCATTTCCGGCCGTGACGGCTTTGCACCCATAGATCGGTTTCAGCTTGGAGAGCTTCTCAAGGGTCGTATCGGCCCGGTACTGTTCATCGATATCAAGCATGAACGGGTCCTTCCCCTTTTGGGGGATGTCGAGACGGATCATCTCGTCCTTGAATTTTCCTTCTTTCCATGCCTTCCCGTAGTTCTGATGGCTTCTCACGGCCCACTCATCCTGTTCCGTCCTTGAGATACCGTATTCCACCGCTACATTGTCGGTATCCACGGAAACGGGATTGTAGTCCTTGTATCCCAGTCCCAGGAGCGGATCCTCCATCTTCACATCCCCGATACGAAACCCGCTGAACCGGAGGCCTCGGACGATCAGGGGCTCCTGGCTGAAGGAGGTGGCCCCTCCGGCCAGGGCGACCTCGATCTCTCCCAGCCGAATCGCCATGGCCGCCAGTTTCACGGCCGACATGGCGGAAACACAGGCCTTATCCAGACTGATCGACGGCGTCACCGCAGGCAGGCCGGCCTTGAGCAGCGTCTGCCGGGCAGCTACAGGGGTATAGACATCCTTGCAGGGGGAGGTGTCGCCCACGCCCCAGAAGACCTCTTCCACGATTTCGGGGGCGAGGTTTACCCTTTTCAGGACCTCTCTCATGGGGATGGCCCCGAGGTCGAAATAGTCATAATCCTTCAATGAGCCGCCATACCGGCCAAACGGCGTCCTCACACCACTCACCATGACCACATCCTTCTTGTCCATCTCTCTCCTCCCTCTTTCCCTCCCCGGATTCCTTTCTTTCCCCCCTGCGCTTTTTCCTGCCCGGGAAGAAATGATTTATGGGAGTGCCACTTCAGCGCGCAAGCGCGACCGCGTCACGTCAAGATGACGCTCCTTCGGGGTTATTCAAAGAGCTAAAGTGTCCTCTATGAGAAACGTTTTTCTATTGCGCTATGCGCTATGCTCTCTGCGCTATGCCGGTTTTTTTACCAGGCCGTCAAACCGCCATCAACACACAGGATCTGCCCTGTGACGTAATCCGAGGCCTTTGAAGCGAGGAAGACGATCGCCCCTTTCAGATCCTCCTCTCCCCCGAACCTCTTCAGGAGTATCCTTTCCAGCATCTTCTTCCCCTGATGACCCATGCTCCACTTCGTCATCTCGGTCCCGAACCACCCCGGTGCAATGGCATTGACCTGAATTCCGTGTCCGGCCCATTTCACTGCAAGGTCCCTGGTAAAGGCAACAAGAGCGCCCTTACTGGTGTTATAGGCAATGGCATTCAGATAATCGGGGTCCGTTCCTATGAGGCCGGCATAGGAGACGATATTGATGATCTTCCCGCTCTTCCGGGTGATCATCTCTCTCCCCACCTTCTGGGTGAGGATAAAGGTTCCCGTCACATTCACATCCAGGACCTCCTTCCACTTCTCAAGATCAAGGTCCTCGACCGAGGCCCCCCAGGTCTTCCCCGAATTATTGACCAGAATATCGATCTTTCCGAATTCCTTGACCGTGGTCCTGACGACCTGATCCGACTCGTCTTCACGGTTGAGGTCACACCGGAGGGCAAGGGCCTTCACCCCCAGCGTTTCGATCTTTCCGGCCGCCTCCCGGCATCTCTCCAGATTTCTGGAGCAGACAACGATATCGGCCCCTGCCTCCGCCAGTGCTGAAGCCATCTGCAGGCCGAGCCCGGTTCCCCCTCCCGTCACAATGGCTGTTCTTCCCTTCAGACTGAACAGTTCCATGCTCTTCATGCGATTTTTCCTGCTTTCTCTCTGTTAGGTTAATAATTGTAAAACCCTTTCCCGGTCTTCCTGCCGAGATGCCCTGCCCGGACCATCTGCCGAAGCAGGGGCGCGGGATGGTAGCGGTCGCCGAAGTCCTTCTCCATGGTCTCAAGACCGTGGAGAACGATATCGACACCTGCCAGATCGATCAGTTCAAGAGGTCCCATGGGAAAATTGCAGCACACCTTCATGGCCCTGTCGACTTCCGCGGGTTGATTTCCGTCCATGACACATTTGACGGCTTCATTGAGCATCGCATCGAGCACGCGGCTCACAATGAAACCGGCGTAATCAACGGCTTCACAGACCTCTTTTCCCAGCTTGAGCAGGAACTGTCTTCCGACAGCCATCGTCTCGTCAGAGGTCGTCATGGCCCGGATGATCTCGACCCCCCGCATGACGGGAACGGGGTTCATGAAGTGAAGACCCAGAACCTTTTCAGGCCTTTTCGTTGACGCGGCCATCGCTGCGATGGGAAGGGCCGAGGTATTGGAGGCCAGCACGGCGTGGGGCGGGCAAACGGCGTCCAACTCCCTGAACACCCTCTTCTTCATCTCCAGATCCTCGAAGACGGCCTCTATGGCCAGGTCCGCATCTTTTGCCTCCTTCAGATCGGTTACCGGTTTGATTCTGGAGAGGATCGCCGATTTTTCTTCGCCCTTCATCTTCCCCTTATCGACCATCCTCTGCAGGCTCTTTTCGATTGTGGCCATCCCTTTCTGAACGAAATCCGTGGACAGATCCATCATGACCACGTCAAAACCCGCTTGAGAAGTTACCTGGGCAATCCCGTTTCCCATGGCTCCCGCACCCTGCACAAACACACGCCTGATCTCCATAAGGTTCTCCTCCTCCCCGTTACGAAGCCACTCTGCAGACCCAATATCCCACTATTCCATCATTCCATTTCTCGTAACACTTTAGCTCTTTGAAAAGATCAAAAACAAATCGGGACAACGGCCAGGGATGCTGTAAAAGCTTTAGAGCGGCAACCATTTATCGTATGCTCCGTGAATCCCCAATCAAAATCCACCGCTCTCAAATTGAAAGCGATTATGACCCATAAGATACAAAACAGCCGCATTCTAAAGCTTTGGAAGTATTCCTGGCCGCTGTCCCTTCCAAAATCCGACTTAAAAGAACTAAAGTGACACCATTTCTCCTGTTCTACCGGTCCTTGTAATCAGGCTTTCTCTTTTCGGAAAAAGCCCTCATCCCCTCCTTCTGGTCGTGTGTGGCGAAACACCCGGAAAAGCATTCGATCTCATAGCTCAGGCCGTCCTGCAAATCCATATCCAGCCCTCTATTGATCGCCGATTTTGCAAGGGCCAGGGCAACTCTCGGCTTGCCGGCGATGGCCAGAGCCATCTTCCCGGCCTCTTCCAGCAACTGCTCGGGGGGAACCACCCGGTCGACCAGACCGATCCGAAGGGCTGCCTGAGCGTCGATGATCTCACCCGTAAAGATCAGGTGTTTGGCTTTTGAAGGCCCCACCAGCCTCGAGAGCCTCTGGGTCCCTCCCGATCCCGGGATGATGCCCAGACCGGTCTCCGGCTGTCCCATCTTCGCCTTCTCGGAAGCGATCCGGATATCGCACGCCAGTGCAAGCTCGCAGCCGCCTCCCAGGGCGAATCCATTGATGGCTGCGATGACAGGCCGGTTCAGGTTTGCCACCTGATCGATGGCCTTCCGGGCGAAACCGGCGAACTCCCGGGCCTCGAAGCTCGAAAGTCCCTCCATCTCAATGATATCCGTTCCGGCCACAAAGGCCTTCTCTCCCGCCCCGGTCACAATCAGCACCTTCGGCATGGTCCCCTTCTCAATCTCTTCCAGCGCCGAGATCAACTCTGATATCACCCGCCGGTTAAGGGCATTCAAGGCCTGGGGTCGGTTCAATTTGAGAATCCCCACCGGCCCATCCTGTTCAACGACGATCGTCTCGTATCCCATAGACACCCCTCCTCACTCCCTGAAGATCGCGAATAGGGTTAAAGCCCCAGGACTTTACAGGCTGAATTACCGAGGATCATCGCCTTCTCCTCCTGGGTAAAAGGAATATCGGTATCCGGTTCCTTGAATACCTTTACCCACTCTTTTAAAGGGCACATCAGGTTCGGATAAGGTGCGTCTGTCGCAAAAAGAATCTTGTCCGCCCCTGCGTGGTCAATGAGATTGCGCAGCCATTGATAGAAGCGTTCCCTGGGGATCTTCTTGTACGGTTTCTGCCAGAGGGAAAGGTCCACGTAGACGTTCTTCAGCCAGCTGGCAGCCTGCATGGCCTCCTGCCACCAGCCCACATCTCCGCAATGGGCAAGGATAAAGTTCACTTCAGGATAGCGAGCGGCTGCAGAGGCGAAATAGGCGGGCCGTGAATTCTCCCATCTCAAATCAACCGAAGGAGCCCCTCCGGTGTGCACCATGATCGGGATCTTCCATTCAGCCGCCTTTTCGTAAACCCAGTTGCAGACCGGGTCGTCGGGCATGTAGCCGACCCCTGCGTGGAGTTTGAACCCTTTCATCCCCCACTCATGGTAGGCCTGTTCACAGTGTTTCAGCGCCCCCTTCCTGCGGGGATCGATGGCCATAAAGGGGATGAGGCGGCCCTCATGCCTTTTGGCTGCTGCCGCATATAATTTGTTTTGATCGAAAATATGCAAGGGAGGTTCACCGAAGAGCAGCCCGTAATCCACGCCGAAGGTCACAGATTTGTCGACGCCGGCCTGATCCATCTCCTCAATGATATTGTCCGCATTGGGATCGGTAAGAGGCCTGACCACCTTTTCGGTGAAATCCCGATCGCTGATCTCCACGCCGTGCACCTTTCTGTACATCATGGCGAAACTCTTCTGGGCCCCTCGAATATAAGCCCCCTGAACCGTCCCCTGAACAACCATGTGCCGATGAACATCGATAATCATCTTCTTCTCCTTCTGTTACTGTAATTTTCTCTTTATGTCTTCAAACAGCGCTCTTTTGTCCACCTTCTTGGCCCGGGTCAGCGGCAGGGAATCGACAAATTCGATCCGTTCAGGAAGCTGAAGCACGGAAGCTTTCTCCGATTTCAGGAAGGAAATGACTCCTTCAAAGTCCAACCTGACTGCCGGCTTGGGTTGAATGTAGGCACAGACCCTTTCGCCCATTTCCGGGTCGGGCATACCGATGACCGCCGCAGCGATCACATCCGGATGGGAAGTGATTAATCTCTCAATGTCCAAGGCGCTGATACTCTCTCCGCCTCGATTGATCATCTCTCTGATCCTGCCGGTGATCGTGATATTGCCCGCATCATCCATCACTCGCCAGGTCTCCGGTCTTGAAAAACCCCGCCTTGTCGAAGGCTTTCTTGTTCTCCTCCGGGGCCTTATAGTAACCGGTGAAAACGCCCGGCCCCTTGATGAGAAGCTCTCCCGGGGTATTTCGCGGAAGCGCTCGTCCCCGGCCATCGACGATCTTGTAGAGGTCATAAGGACATGTGGGTTTTCCAACGGATCTGCAGACCAGTTCAAGATCATCCCCCAACCGGGTCTGAACCTCCATCCCTTCCGTTCCGCCGTATGCATTGACATAGATACAGCCGATCTTTCTTGTGACGTCTTTGATCAACTGGGGATGGCTCGCTCCGCCCCCGACGTACATTTTTTGCAGGGAATGGAGATCATATTCCCCCAACCGCTTCGAAATGGACCAGCCTGGAGGCCACCGTGGGAGTCCATGCCACAGCAGTGATCTTCTCCCTCTGGATCGTCCTGCAGATGGCCTCCGGTTGGGTCGTTTCGAGCATCACCACCTTCCCGAAGGGAAAGAGGGCCAGGCAAAGACCCATGCTGAACGAAAGATCGTGTCCGATGGGGGTGGTGATGAGCATGGTATCGTGACTCGTCATCTCGAAGGCTCGTGACGCATATTCCACCCTGCAGAGATAATCGTTGTGCGTCCGCGGGGTGACCTTGGGTAGACCCGTCGTCCCTCCGGTGGGACCCATGTGAGCGACCTGCATCGGGTCAGGCCTCCTCCCGGCCAGTCTCCTGAGGTTTTTCTCCGTGAGTTGGCCGTGCTCCGTCAGTTCCTCGAGACTGAACAGGCCCTTCTGTTTTTCCCCCCTTGCAAGAATGACCTGTTTGATCTCCGGATGGTCTTTGAGCACATCATGGATAATGGGGAGATAATCCGTCTTTCCATATCTCTCGGGAACGATCCAGGAGGTGGCTCCTGTGAGGCGGAAGAGATGGCTGATCTCATATTGTCGATACCTGTCGATCAGCAGCACGGGGATGGCCCCGATCTTCTGAAGACTGAAATAGGAGAAAATGAATTCATTCCAGTTGGGCAACTGGACCAGCACGCGATCCATCGCCTTGACACCAAGGTCCATCAAACCGATTGCCAGGCGATTCGTCTTCTCCCTGGCCTGGGAGAAGGTGAACCGGCTCCGGCCGTCCACGAAGGCCTCTTTATCAGGGTAAACGTCCGCCGCCTTATCGAGCATGTCGCCAAACGTCAGCCCGGCCCACCACCTCAATCGGTTATACTTCTCTGCATCCTCTTTCCTGTATGGAGTGAATCCCTTCAGTAACCTCATGGAACCTCCGTCCCCTCACGCCTCAAAACACCGACGATTTTCCTAATCCCCTGAACGATCTCCTCAAACGTCGACCCGACAGGATAGATCTCCCGGACGCCCATCGATTTCAGGACCGGAATATCCTTTCTTGGGAATCACGCCGCCCATCACCACGGGAATACCATCGATGCCCTTCTCCTTCATCTTCGCCATCAATTCTTCCGCGATGTCGACATGAACGCCGGAAAGAATGCTCAGACCGATGACATCCACACCTTCCTGGATTGCAGTCTGAATGATTTGATCCACGCTCTGGCGGCGGCCGGTGTAGATCACTTCCATCCCGGCATCCTTCAGGGCCAACGCAACCGTTTTCGCCCCTTTATCATGACCGTCCAGCCCTGGTTTCCCGATCAAAACCCGAATCATCCCCATCCCCTCCCTGATCCTCCCCTTGAAGGGGAGGGAATTGTTCATTGTTCATCGTTCATTGGTCATTGTTTTTCCCTATGCCCTCTGCTCTATGCCCTATGCTTTCTCTTTGTTCTACAGAACAATCGACTCCTGATGCTCTCCAAAGACCTCCCTCAGCGCGTCGCAGATCTCTCCGACCGTGGCGTATTCCCGAACGGCATCCTGGATAATGGGAACAAGATTCTCCGTCCCTCCCGCCTTCTCCTTCAGCACCTTCAACGCCCTCGCCACCTTCCGATTGTCCCTTTCCGCTTTGACCTGCCCAAGCCTGTTGATCTGTTTCCTGGCAAGCTCGGGGTCGATCCTGGTCAGCACAATCTCCTCATCCTGCCGCGCCTCATCGACGAATTTGTTGACACCCACGATGACCGTCTCTCCGCTCTGCTTCTTTCTTTCGGTCTCATAGGCGTTTCTGGAGACGTCCATCTGGATCTTCCCGGTCTCAATGCAGTGCAGCATGCCTCCCGAGGCATCGATCTCGTCGATCAGATGCTGGATCTCCTTCTCCAGCCGATGGGTGAGACTCTCGAGATAATAGGAGCCGCCCAGAGGATCGGCCACCTTGGTGATGCCTGTTTCATACCCGATGATCTGCTGGGTTCGCAGACTGATCAGGGCCGACTGCTCCGTCGGCAGGGTGTAGGCTTCATCGTAACTGAGGATGCTCGCAGACTGCGCCCCGGCTAAGACAATCCCCAGCATGTCAATCGTCGCCCGAACGATGTTGTTCAGGGGCTCCCTCAGCGTCGCCTCCCGGGCGGAGGAACCACAGAAGAGACGGAGCATCATCGATTTCGGGTTCTTCGCCTTGAATCTCTCCTTTGCGATCTTTGCCCAGAGTCTCCGGGCGGCCCGGATCTTGGCGATTTCTTCGAAGAAATCCAGCCCAACGATGAGATGAAAAGCGAGACGGGGTCCAAAATCGTCAAAGGCAATGCCCCGTTTGACGACCTCTTCGACATAGGTGATGGCGCTGGAAAGACAATAGGCGACCTCCTGAATGGCATTGGCTCCCGCCTCCCGGACATGATAACCCGAGAAGTTGATGGTGTTCATGCGGGGAACTCGGTCTTTGCAGAAGTCGATGATATCGACCACCAGACGAAGGGAAGGCCGGGGAGGAAAGATGAAGGTCCCTCGGGCGATATACTCCTTCAGGATCTCGTTCTGGAGGGTTCCCCCGACCTTCTCTGCCGGGATCCCCTGTTTCTCCGCCACGGCCAGATACATGGCCAGGATGATGGCAGCCGTTGCATTGATCGTGAAGGACGTCGTCACCCTGTCAAGGGGAATCCCCTCGAAGAGGATCTCCATGTCCCGAAGCGTGTCCACCGCCACGCCCACCCGGCCCACATCGGCCCGAACCATGGGATTGTCGGAATCAAAACCCATCTGGGTAGGAAGATCAAAAGCCACACTCAATCCGGTCTGTCCCTGTTCCAGAAGGTATTTGAATCGTCTGTTCGACTCCTCGGCATCGGCAAAACCGGCATACTGCCTCATGGACCAGAGATTTCCCCGGTACATGGTAGGATAGACACCCCTTGTGAAAGGGAATTCACCCGGAAATCCCAGATCTCTGAGGTAATCGAAATCCTCAAGATCGGATGGCGCGTAGACCACATCCGTCTCTATTCCCGAAGTGGTCTCTGCCGGCGGAAGAGGATTCTTCTTGAGGTAGGTCTTTTCCCAATCTTCTCTTCTTTTTCTGATCTCATCCACGGAGTCCATCTCAACTCCCATCAAAGACTTTGGAAGGATGGAATGTTGGAATAATGGAATATTGGGTAAAGAAGAGACGAAAGAACTGCTTTCGGTTTCTTATTCTTTATGTCTTTGGAGTCACCCATTATTCCGTCCATTATTCCATCCTTCCAATATTGCAGGTTCCTGTGAAATCACAGCCTATGTTGGCATGTTCCCGTGTTTTCTCCAGGATCGGCCCGCTTCCTTCTTGGTTTCAAGGATATCCAAGGCACTGATAATCCTTTTGCGCGTCTCTTTGGGGTGGATCACCGCATCGATGACGGATCGGGAAGCCGAGTGGTATGGTGTCAGATAGGTTTCCTGATACTCCTTCACCTTTTCCGAGAAGAATCTTTCACGATCGTCCACCGTCTTCAGTTCCTTTCCATACAAGACCCGTACGGCGGCCTCCGCCCCCACCATCTGCATCTCTGCGGTAGGCCAGGCAAAGACCTGATCGAATCCGATCTGATGAACCCCCATGGCCGGGATGGACCCTCCATACATTTTACGAATGATGCAGGATACCTTGGGAACCGAGGCCTCTGCCCAGGCGTAGAGCATCTTCGCCCCGTGCCGGATGATCCCTCCGTATTCCTGCTGGGTCCCCGGAAGAAAGCCCGGCACATCCACCAGTGTCACCAGGGGAATGTTGAAGGCATCACAGGTGCGAATGAACCGCGAGCTTTTGTCCGAGGCGTTGATGTCAATGCAACCCGCAAGAACACGGGGTTGATTGGCCACAATCCCAACGACCCTTCCCCCCATCCTCGCAAATCCGACCAGCATATTCCTGGCATAATCAGCGGAAATCTCAAAAAAGTCCCCTTCGTCCACCACCGTCAGGATCACGCGTTTCATGTCGTAGGACTTCTTCATATCCGTCGGAACGATCTCCATCAGTTCCGGCACCTCTCGATCCGACTGGATCCATCGAAGATCCACGGGGGGGCTTCTCCAGATTGTTCTGGGGAAGAAACCCGAGGAGCCTTTTGATCAGATCGAGGCAGGCCTCGTCATGCCTGGCGGTAAGATGGACCACTCCTGAGCGGGTACTGTGGACCCTGGCTCCCCCCAGGGCCTCAAAGGAGACATCCTCTCCGGTCACTTCCTTGATGACGGCGGGACCCGTGATGAAGACATGGGCTGTCTTTTCGACCTGGAGCATGAAGTCACAGAGAGCGGCGGAATAGGCGGATCCTCCCGTGCAATCCCCCATGATCGCGGCAATCTGAGGAATCACTCCCGAGTTCATGACGTTCTGGTGGAAGATCTCGGTGATCCCGTAGACGTTGTCCATTCCCTCCTGGATCCTTGCCCCGCCCGAGTCGTTCAGACCAATGACCGGAACCAGTGTCTCCCGTGCCAATTTCAAGACAGAGTGGATCTTCGCGCCGTGGATCTTTCCGGTGGATCCTCCCAGCACGGTGGCGTCTTCGGAATAGATGAAGACCTTCCGCCGATTCACGGTACCGTAGCCCGTGACAACTCCGTCTCCGAGGAACCGTTTCTTCTCCATGCCGAAATCAGAGCACTGATGCTCAGCCAGACTGTTCAGTTCAACGAAACTCCCCGGATCCAGGACGTAGTCGATCCTCTCCCGGGCCGTCATCTTGCCCATCCTGCGCTGCTGTTCCAGCTTGTCCGCTCCACCGCCGAGTCTTGCCTGTTCTTCCAGACGGGTCAACTTGAGGATCTCTTCTTCCATCGATTTCATAGACATGAACCTCCCAGTCGAACAAAAAAGCTAACGAAGGCGGTTGAGTTGGATGAGTTCTGTTAGAACCCCTTTTGTGCTTTTCGGGTGTAAAAAAATGACCAGGTCCTGATGGGCATTCAGGTACGGTTTCTCCGTGACGAACTCCATTCCCTTGGCCTTCAGCGCAGCCACCTCGCCTTCGATGTCGTCCACCTCGTAGGAAAGATGATGAACGCCCTCCCCCTTCTTGTCGATGAACTTCCGGATGACTCCCTCGGGCGTGGTGGACTCCAGTAATTCGACGTGGGTGTTTCCAACGGAGACGAAGGAAAACCTCAACTCGCCGAAGGCCTCCGGTTCGGAACATTCGAGGCCAAAGACCTTCCTGTAGTACTCCATCGCTTCATCGAGATTCCTTACCCCGATCCCGATATGAGAAATCCCCTTGATCATCAGCCTCTCCTCTGCAAAATCCCGCGCCTATCGTCCTGCCCGCTACTGCCCCTCGCTCCAATCCGACACCTGTCCTATCTGCTCAGGGGTCCGGTAGATCGCGCATTTCACTTTGCACTCCCCCTTGCTTTCGTCGATATCGAGCCTGGCCAGATAGGTAGTTTCATACTTCAGCTTTTCTATCAATTGGTCCAGAATCATATTGGCAATGGGACAGATATAGGGTGAAATCCCTTCCTTTTTGAGCCGGTCCTCCTTGGGAAGGTGAAGACAACCCTTCACGTTCAGGCTGAGCAGAATCCCTTTTCCTCCAATGGAGTAGGTCATGCCCTGAACCAGTCCGCCGGCTGTGATCTCCCGAATACAATCGGCGATCACCTCCTCTTCCGTCTTTCCCTGGATGTTCTTCGATTGAATGAAATCGATGCCCACCAGCTCCACCTTCCAGGCAGCACATCCGGAAAGCTCATGATAGAGGAGTTCCTCCAACCGGACCAGCATATCGTTGAAATATGTCACGCGATCCATTCAATCCCTCTCTTTCCTGCCGAATTCCTCCCAGTAGACAAGGTCCTCCAGAGGTTTTTTCGGCCTCGGATGCTTGCGGGCCTCCGCCGGCCACCCCAGGGCCACGTAGGCGATCACCTTGTATTCGCCCATCCCTGTTGGAATCTTCAGGATCTTCTTGAATCGGGCGGCGTCTCGCGTGCTGGCCACCGGACCGTGGACCCAGCAGGCGCCGAGTCCGAGTGAATGGGCCTCCAGAAGCATATTTTCAACGCAGGCGGAGAGGTCATAGGGGACGTCGACGGACCCTTCCATAAGGCTCCCGATCACGGCGATGATCACAGGGGCCTGCCTGGCAAACTCGGAGACCTCGCCGGAGTACATGAACCTCAAGACCTCGGCCTTCCTGACCGGGTCCTCGATCTGCTTGAATCGCTCCTGCATTTCTCCCAGACAATACCAGGCCGTCATCCGCGAACCGCTTCCCTGCTTGGCCAGTTCCCCGATCTTATTTTTCGTTTCGGGGTTCCTGACGACGATGAATCTCCAGGGCTGATAGTTCTCACCCGTGGCGGCCCAGCGAGCCGCTTCGAGCACCTTGTCGAGAATATCATCCGGGATGGGATCCGGCTTGTACCTCCGGATGCTCTTTCTCGTCTTGATGACATCGAGAATGTCGTTCATGCCCCTCACCTCCGGAACGGCTCAGCCCGTCACAGCATCTTTGATAAACTGCATCAATTGTCCATTGATATCTTCGATCCGGTACCGGCCTCTCAGATTCCATCCTCTCAAAGGCTCCACGGAGAGCAGATAGACAATCATGTTTGCAGCAAAGAACGGATCGCTCACCTTGAATACCCCTTTTTCTATCCCCCTCTGCAAAATGGTCTCAAAATATCGAACCAGTTCGCTCTCCTTCTCCAGGATGATTCTCTGGAAACCTTTCGGCAACAGCTTGGTTTCCGTATACATCAACAAAACCATCTCTCTGTGGGTATTGACCAATTCCAGCATCTTCCGGACGGCGGTGTCCAGCTGTAAAACAGGGTCCTCGATGGCGAAAACCCCTTCGTCCTCCAACCGGCTGACCCACGTAGAATAAAACACTTCAAACACGAGAAAGAGAATGTCCTCTTTCTTGGTGATGTAGTCGTACAGGTTTCCGATCGTGAGACCCGTCGCCTTCGAAATCTCCCGGATACTGGTCTGAGAATACCCTTTCTTGATGAAGAGCTTTGACGCCCCCACGGCGATCTGCAGTCTCTTGCTGCGCACCAGTTCGTTGTCTTTGATCTGAGTTTTGACCCGTTCGACGGCGCGAAGCCCCGCCTTTGAAGGCGGGGAGAGGAAGCGCCGCTCAGGGTCTACCCTGAGCCCCTCGGCTATACTCGGGGCCTTGAGCTTGTCGAAAGGCAAGCCCCGGCATTTATGCCGAGGAACCGATGGGTTGACCTCTTTCCTCATTTCCGACTTCAAGGATTCGACTCCTGCACCTTTGACGTATAGCGAACGCTCGTTCGAAATAAAATTGCACACCCCGCAATCCTTGTCAAGAAAAAAGATGACATTCCATGATACTCCCTCTCCTGCAAGCGCCTGCCTGCGCGTAGCCGCTTCGGCGAAGGCAGGGAAGAGGGTTGGGGTGAGGGAGGGCTGAAAAGTGATGATGAATGGAAGCGGAAAAAAGATAGGCAGGGCCGGAGTGGCCCTGCCTCTACACATCCCTGTCAGGACAGTTTCAATAATTGTCTAACGTTCTTCGAGAAAATCTTGGCTTTCTCTTCGTTCGATATACTCATTCCCTCTATACCCTTGATCACTGCCGCGACCCCGAGGTCTGCCCCGGGATAGGGATAGTCGGTGGAGAAAACCATATGGTCGGCACCGAAGAAGTCATAGCCGCACATCATCGCCGACGTATTCCCGCCTAAAACGGTATCGCCATAAATTCTCTTGAAATACTGCTCCGGGGGCTTGGTCAGTTTCATGATGTCGCCCTCGCCGGCCACCGCTACCGGCTGAATCCGTGCAGAGAAAAAGGGAATCATTGCACCGCAGTGATGGGATACAATTTTCAAGTTGGGGTATTTTTCCATCACGCCGCTATAAACGAGACGGCCCAGGGCCAGGGTTGTCTCAAAAGGCCATGCATAACTCATGAACAGGGAGTACTTCGAAGCCTTTTCACCCGGATAGTCCGGGACTTCTCTTTCCCTGCCGGGGTGAATCAAAATCGGCAGATCATACTGGACCATCATTTCGTAAAGCGGCAGAAACTCCGGGCTGTCCAGGGGTTTCCCATTGACGGAACTGAATACCTGGATCCCTTTGCATTTCAGGTCTTTGAAGGCCCTCTCTGCTTCGCGGAGGGCGGCATCCACATTGTTCATGGGTAAAGAAGCAATGGCAGCAACAAAGCGATCCGGGTACTTATTCACGATCTCCGCCATCCCATCGTTAGCCAACCGGGCCATGTCCACGGCATCCTGTGGGAAGGCGCTTTCTACCCCTGGCGCACCAAGAGTCAGTACCTGCTTAAGGCCTTCAAACTTGTCGATGGTCTTAAGTCTGAGATCCAGATTGGCCAGTTGCGGCCTGATGGCGTTTGCTTGATAGTTGTAGCCCTTTACCGCCTTATTCACGAACGCCTCGTTATATTTCGGAGGTAGAATGTGACAGAAGAAATCGATCTTTTCGCCGGAGTACGTTGTCTGGGCTGAAGGTAATCCCGGGAGTGGCGAGTGCCGCCGCTCCCACGCCGATTGCGCTGCTCGCCTTGAGAAAAGTCCGACGATCCATCCCTTGAGACTCACCTTTTCCTGTTTTCTCTTTCATTCTCTTCCTCCTTTTCCAAGAATAGGTTTCGTTGTAAGAATACCCTTCCCCTCTTACCACTTATGGGAGGAGTCTACTCTTTTGCGCGAGTCATGTCAATCTTTTCTAATCTGAGGGAACTATTGGAGGTAGCCTCTATCGAACAGGGATGGGCTTTACGGGCGGGTGGAGCGGTGGATCAGGCGGCCGGCGGCCATCTGGCCGAGGACAACGACGTCTTCCAAGGGCAGATAGTGGTCGACCGAGGCGTCAAAGAGGACCTGCACGGAAGGAGGGAATTCTTCGTCCCCTTCCCACAGAACAAACTGGAGAGGGATGCGCGGCAAGGCAAAAAGCGTAAAGGAGGCGTCCCCTACGCAGGCAGGTTTTCCGCCGGAACGGAGGCCAGCTTCCTGAAATAGCCCTGCCGAACGACCGAACGTGCGAACAAGCGGTTCCGTCACCCTTCTGGCAAAGACCCCTGCGTACAAAAGTCCCCCCCGGATGTCTTTGTAGCCGACCCATTTTCCGGTCAGGGGACTGCCGTCGGCATGAATGAGGTAATGGAGAAGGATGACGCGGGTAACGAGAGAGACGGGCTTTTTCGCAGGAGCAGAAAAAGTCATTTCAGGAATTTGGATCGCCTGGGTGTCACCGAAAAAGTCGAGTCGAATTTCCTCGCCGTCAGGGCATCCCTGGCATATCGCACCGGTCTTTTGCGCCCTCTCTTCGGGATCCATCCCCCTCAGGGTTGCACAGGCCAGTTCAAGGGACTGCTGATAGTTTTTCTGCTTTGTCAGTTCCATGTTGAAAAACCGCATAGCGCATAGGGCATGGCGCATAGCGTCATTGCCCAAAACAAAAAACAAAACTTAAACCAGAACCGATCTTCATGGTTCGACCCTGTCTGCCGAAGCTTCAGTGCAGACGGGTCCACCCGCCAGCCATGGGGCATTGGTTGGAATCCTGCAATTTGATACTTGGAATTTGGTAATTGCATTTCCCTATGCCCTACGCTCTATGCCCTTATTTCTTTCTTCAGCTTGCGGATGGTTTCCTGATAGTCCTTCGTCTTGAAGATTCCTGTACCGAGGACAAAGAGATCGGCACCGGCTCGCGAAACCTCTCCGATGTTATCAAGCTTGACCCCTCCATCCACCTCGATCTCCACCTCATAACCATTCTGATCGATGAACTTTCTCAACTGCTCGACTTTTTTCAGCACCGAACGGATGAAGGGCTGGCCTCCAAACCCCGGATTGACCGACATCAGGAGCACCAGATCAATCTCGTCGAGGATGGGAAAGAGGCTCTTCAGAGGGGTAGAGGGATTCAGCACAACGCCCGGCCTGACCCCGCCCGGCGGATCTTCCTGATCGTGGGCCGAAGAGGCGAACAGGCCTCCGCGTGGACCGTGATCCAATCGCTTCCCGCTCCGACAAATTCCTCGACGAAGCGTTTGGGCTCCTCGATCATGAGGTGGACATCAAGGGGCAGCGAAGTCAGTTTCCTCAAACCTGTGATGACACAGGGACCAATGGTGATATTCGGAACGAAATGGCCGTCCATGACGTCGACATGAATGACATCGGCCCCCGCTTTCTTGACGGCCTTCAGTTCCTGGTCTATACGGCTGAAATCTGCAGACAGGATAGAAGCTGCAATCCTTTTCAAGAGACCCTCCTTTGTTACTGGGTTTATTGGGTTCGTTGAGTTCGTTGGGTTGATTGAGATAATAAGTTAATGCGTTAATAAGTCAACTGCTTACTGATTGCTCTTTGTTTAACTGATCACTGATGACTGATTTCTCTTTGCTTTCTGCCTACTGCCCCAGACTTCTCCGCTTAAATCGGCGGTGAGGTCAGGTGCTCATTGCATTCTGTTTTCTCTTATGCGGTTACTGATCACTGACGACTGATTACTTTTTTGTTCTGCTTTCTGCTCACTGCCTACTGCCTTCTCTTCTTTTTACTGGTCACTGATAACTGATTACTGGTTACTCTCTCTTTTGTCCGATCTTTTTCATTCGGCGCCACGAAAAAAGCGTCCATATCCCCGACAGGAGGGAAGGTCTTGAAATACCCTCCCTTGATGAATTCATGATAGTCTTCAGAAAGGATGTCGGTCAATTTGTCCAGCTGGAATTCCGGATGTTCTTTCAGAAACAGGTCTATCACGTCTTCATTCTCTTCATGAAAGACCGTGCAGGTGCTATAGACCAGAATCCCCCCCGTCTTCACATAATGAGAGAGGTTCTCCAGGATGGACCGCTGCAGCCCTGCCAACCGCACAACGTCTCTCTCATCTTTCCGCCATCTCAGGTCGGGGTTTCTCCTGAGCGTTCCAAACCCCGAGCAAGGGACATCGGCCAGAACCCGGTCGAACTCCGACGACCCGGAATCAGGGAAAGGACGAGTTGCATCCGCTCTGAAGGTCCTCACAATCTCTACCCCCAGGCGGCCACAACCTTCCCTCACGGCGCGGAGCCTCTCCGGGTTGAGATCCAGAGCAACAACCTCCCCCCGGTTCATCATCCTCTGGGCCATATGAGTCGTCTTGGTCCCGGGCGCCGCGCAGGCGTCAAGAATGCGTTCATCCGGTTTAGGCTCCAGAATGAGGGTGACTAACTGAGAGGCCTCATCCTGGATGACGTAAAGCCCCCCCTTAAGAAAGGGGAGTTCCGACGTAGGCGGCGCATCTTTTAGAGAAATCCCTTCCGGAGAATAACGCGTGTCGGCAGCTTCCAGCCCTTTTTCCCTCAGCGCTGTGATTAGAGCTTCCCGTTCCATTTTGAGCGTGTTGCTTCGTAACGTGAGGGGCGGTATCTGATTGTTCTGGATGCAGGTCCTGACCGTAGCCTCCACACCCATTTCATCGATCCATCGTTGAACCAGCCAGAGGGGATGGGAGTGAGCACGGAGATATGGAGGGCAGGATCCTTTTCAGGATCCGGATAAGAGATTCCTTCTTTTTTCCGGATGACGGACCGGAGAACACCGTTGACAAAACCGGCCCCTCCCTTGCCCCGTATTCCCTTGGCCAGTTCCGTCGATTCGTTCACGGCGGCAGAAGCGGGCGTCCTCGATAGGAAAAGAATCTGATAGAGACCAAGCCGGAGGATGTTTAAGATACCCGCTTCGATCGCTTCGAAAGGAATGGCGGAAAAAAGACGAATCACCCAGTCGAGCTTCCCCCTCCAGCGGAGAGTCCCGTAAGCCAGCTCCGTTAGAAAGGCCCGATCGAGAGCGGTGAGGTGTCGGTAACGCTTAAAGGAATCGGAGATCAGAACATCAAGATGGCGATCCGCCTTTTCCGTCTCGTTCAGGATTTCGAGGCAGATCGCCCGGGGAGTCTTTTTTCTCAAAACCTTCCGGTCCTTGCCATCTCTTCCAGTCTGGCGACTCGCTCTGCAATGGGAGGATGGGTGCTGAAGAGAGAGAGAACTCCTCCCCCGGTAAGCGGATTGACAATGAACATGTGCGCCGTCGAAGGATTGGCCTGCATGGGAATGCGCCGGGCAGCCATGTCAAGCTTTCCAAGGGCCTTTGCCAGTGACAGAGGGTTGCTGAGATGCGCTCCCCCTTCGTCCGCCAGGTACTCCCTCGATCGTGAAATGGCCATCTGAATGAGCATGGCCGCCACAGAGGCAACCATCGTAAAGAGGAGAACAAAAAGAAAGTTTCCTCCGCCGCCCTCGTCATCATCCGATCTGCCTCCGCCGAAAATCGCTCCCCACCTCGCCATGGAGGCAAGCATGCTGATCGCCCCGGCAATGGTCGCCGCAAGGGTGCTGATCAAAATATCCCGGTTGCGGATATGGGAAAGCTCATGGGCGATGACCCCTTTGAGCTCCTCTTTTGAAAGGATTCGGAGAATCCCGGTTGTCACGGCAACGGCCGCGTGATCCGGGTTTCTTCCGGTCGCAAAGGCATTGGGAGTATCATTCTCCATGATGTAGACCTTTGGCATGGGAAGGCTCGCCTTGTTGGTCAGCTCTGCAACCATCTGGTAAAGCTCCGGCGCCTCGCCCTGGGTGACCGCTTTCGCTCCGTACATCCGGAGTACGATTTTGTCACTGAACCAATAGGCAAAAAAGTTCATCAGCGCGGCCAGTACAAAGGCGTAAACGGCCCCGCTTCTGCCCCCGATGGCAGATCCCACCAGGACAAACAGGACTGTCAGGGCAAGGATCAGAATAAACGTTCTGAAATGATTCATCTTCTTCCAAACCCCCTTGGATTTCTCCTGGAAATTGAATCAAACCCCGCGTTTTATATAATCATTCTAAGACAAATTGTCAACTTGGAAAAGTCCTTCCCGATAACCCTCTGAAGCTGTGAAAAAAATAAAACAAACGAAAAAATATCCCGTGTCCGATGAGGGGGGCCGGTTGGAAAACTTTAGAGCGAAACCTTATTGAGTGGGCTCTTGCGTTACTTTCCAATAATAACGAAGGCATACTGACAGCCTGGTTTCCCTAATTAAGAGATCGCAATTCTAAAGTTTGAAAAGCGGCCCGCCTCATCGGACCAGAAAAAGATATGGACCTGATTTTTTACACCTGAAGAGACACCTTTCAGGTTTCCAGGAAATCGGCAATGGCCCGCCTGACCTTCTCGATGTCCACCTTCGTGTTGATGCAGGGCCCGTTCGGGCGATCATTCAAGACACCGATCACGGGGATGGGATAGCTGTCCTGAATCCCGGTCGTCAGGTCAAGTTCGCACGCCACGGCCACGATGGCTTCCGGTCTGTTTTCTACAATGATCCTCCTGGCCAGCGTCCCGCCGGTCGCAACCGCAATATTCACGTGGTACTGTTCGGAAACCTCGACCAGGTCTTTTATTTCGCACTTTCCGCAACCTTTACAGTTCCGGATATTCCCGGTGATCTTAATCTGGCAGTCAAAATCCTGAACGCAATGAGGAAGAAGAATCAACAACCGGCCCGGCCGGGCACGATGATGGTTGGATCTTACGAGATGATTGTTCAGTTCGATGAAGGACTGCTGGACCCTTATCTTCGACACCCCCAGCAGTTTTCCCATCAGAATCATGAACGGGAAGAGAACTTTTGCAACAAGACCTCTCAGCTTCTGAGAAAGAAAGATGTCCTTCCCGGTCACAATCGTGAAGATCAGGAAGAGGCCCCCGAGAACCATCAGGAGCACCAGGCAGGCAAGACTCAGGGTGAAGATCAGGGGCAAAGAAGGATGGATGCTTCTCAATCCCACGATGGGAACGTACCAGAAAAGGAAGATAAAGAAGAAAAGGATCAGGCAGGTCGCGACCAGCAGCCCGATGAAGATCCTTTTCCGGGGTTGAACTTCCAAAAGAACCTCCTAAGAAAAAGAAAGAATGCAAAATGAAAAATTCAAAAAGTAAACTGCAAATTTAAAAACCCTAACCCCTGCCTACTTCTTCATTTTTCAGTTTGCATTTTGCACTTTACATTTCTTTTATGAAAAAACCGTGCCTACCGGGATCGGGCGCCCGGGAAGAAAATCCCCAACCTTCATCCTTTTCTTCCCCTCCAGCTGGACCTCCCTCAAAAGAAAAGAACCTTTCCCCGTTGCCACCTCAATGTATTCAGGGCATGTCCAGAGCACGGTTCCGGGCGTCCCCGCCGGTTCTCTTGAAACGGCTTCCCCTTGGTATGCTTTCAGCAATTTCCCATTCCAGTGGGTATAGGCACCCGGCCAGGGATGAAATCCCCGGACCTGACGGTCAATGGCCCATGCGTCCCTTCTCCAATCGATGCGGCCGTCCTCTTTCTTCAGCATAGGAGCTGACGTGGCCATCGAAGGGTCCTGACTGACGCCGTGGAGTAGACCCGCCTTCAACTTCTCAACGGTTTCCTGGAGCAACTCCGCTCCCAGGATCGATAATCGGTCATGGAGCGTCTCGGTGGTTTCACGCTCTCCGACAAGGATCTCCTTTTGAAGAAGGATATCCCCCGTATCCATCCCTTCATCCATCATGATCGTCGTCACTCCCGTAACCCTGTCTCCGTTGAGAATGGTCCAGGAGATGGGCGCAGCCCCACGGTACTTCGGCAACAGGGCCGCATGGACATTGACTGCCCCGGATTTTGCGACGGCCAGAAGAGACTTCGGAAGAATCTGGCCGAAGGCCACGACCACCAGAAGGTCAGGAGAGATTCCCCTTATCTCCTGCTGAAAACCCTCTTCCCTCACCTTTTCCGGCTGAAGCAGACGAACCCCGTGTTGCAGCCCCACTTGTTTTACGGGAGAAGGAACCACCTTCTGTCCCCTTCCCTGCCCCCGGTCCGGTTGAGTCACAACCGCCACAACCTGGTCGGGTCCCTTGAGCAACCTCTGTAAGGAAGGGACGGCAAAGGAGGGGGTCCCGAAGAAGACGATGCGCCAGGAAAGATGGGACAGGCTCATTTCTCTTTCTTCTTTTCCTTCTTCACCTTGTCCCGGTAGATCTCTCTCTTCAAGCGGCTGATGCGGTCCAGAATGAGGACACCGTTCAGGTGATCAATTTCGTGCTGGAGGGCAATGGCCAGAATCCCCTCCGCGGAGATTTCGAACTCCTCGCCTTCGGGGGAGAGGCCTTTGACACGAAGTTTCTTTTTTCGGTCCACTTTTTCAACGCAATCCGGCACACTCAGACACCCCTCTTCCGACTCGACCTCGCCCTCTTCATCTAATACCTCCGGGTTGAGCAGGACGAGGAGGCTCTGCTCGGAATCCATGGGGCTCACGTCGACCACGATGACCCTCTGGGACACGCCGACCTGACAGGCTGCCAGACCGATTCCGTTCGCATCATACATGGTCTCGATCATATCCTGAACCAGTCTTCTCACCTCTTCATCGACCGGTCCGACCTCCTTGCACCTCTTCGATAGAACAGGGTGGGGATATCTGACCACTTCCAGTACAGCCATGGGACTCATCTCCTGCCGTGGTAATATAAATAGAATAACATAAAAAGGGAGCCTGCCGCCAAGAGAACACCGAGCCCCTGAGACGTGGAAAAGAACCCGCCGAGGACGAAACCTCTCGGATCCCCCCTGAGCATCTCAACGAGAAAACGGCCGCAGGAATAAAGGAGGAGAAAGAGCCAGAAAACCTGGCCATCAAAGCGCTTTCTCTTCTGCCACCACAAGAGGAAGAAGAAGATTCCCAACCCATTGACCGCGTCCAGGAGCTGGGTGGGATGGAGCGGTACGTCGAGCGGCGCCAGAGAACGTCCATCCCTGAAGATCACTCCCCAGGGAAGCGAGGTCTCCCGACCGTAGCAGCATCCGGCAAAGAAGCAGCCTATCCTTCCGAAAAAAAGACCCAGGGAAATAGGGGGAGAGAAGGCATCGGCCAGTTTCCAGACCGGTAACCGCTTAATCCGGAGGTAGAAGATGGCAACAGCCGCCGCCAAAACCAGCCCGCCGTAGAAGACCAGCCCACCTTCCCATAACTTAAAGATCGCAAGGGGATTCCTCCGGTAGAGATTGAGGTTGATCAGAACAAAGAGACCCCTTGCCCCGACGATGGCTGACAGAACCGTCAGGAAGAAGAGGTCAACCACTCTCTCGAAAGAAACCCCTTCCTTCCTGGCCTTCAGGACGGCAAGAACCAGCCCCAGAACAAAGCCTATGGCGAGAAAGAAACCATAGGCATAGACGGTCAGCCCGCCCAATCGAAAGAGGATGGGACACATAAAGATCAGTGACCAATGACCGGTGATCAGTTATCAGTTATCAGTTATAAGTTGTGAGTTGTAAGTTCCGAGTTACGAGTTACAGGTTGCGGGTTAGGGTAAAAAGCGATCACCCATCAGGGTAAGATCATCAAATATCAGCTTTCAGTTTTGAGCCTTCAGCCTTCAGCCTTCGCAATTTATGAAGTTGGGATTAAGAAGTTTGGAAGTTGAGCTTCAAAACCTCCGATTATCTTACCTTCTCATCTTCTGATCACTGATCACCTTGATTACTTTTCACTTTAGTTTAGTTTCTTTGAGCTTTCTGCTGTCTCGAAAGAGCATTTCAAAAGCCATCAGTGCAACCCCAATGGAGATCGCTGAATCCGCGATATTGAATGCCGGCCAGTGATACGTCCCCACGTAAAAATCAAGGAAATCGACCACCTCCCCGAATCGAAGCCGGTCCACCAGGTTTCCAAGGGCACCCCCCAGGATCAGGGACAATGAGAGCCGGAGCAGCCCGTCCTTCTCCTTCGATTTCAGGAAAAGGTAGAGAAGGACCCCGACGGCAACCACCGAAACCCCCACGAAGAGAAAAGTCCCGAGTCCCCTCTTTCTCCTCCGAAGACTCCAAAGGCACCTCCCCGATTCCTCACGTGGGTAAGGTTGAAGAAACCCTGAATCACCGGGACAGATCGGTAGAGGGGAAATTGCGCCTGAACCGTGGCCTTTGTCCACTGATCCAGCAAAAGAATCCCGAAACACACCACCAAGAGAATCCAAATTGTTTTCTTCATCAATCTTCAACAACCTCTTTCAGATTTCCATACCGGAGATCGCATAGAGCATGGAGCAGAGGACATAGGGTAAGTCCCGCTGCTTTCACGAACACACCCACCCTCTGCACTTCCCGATTTTTGTCTCTGCAGAGGCACAATTCCCGCCTTCTTCGACCAAAATGGTTTATCTTCCCTCTTTTATTTGCTCTATGCTTTTTGTTCAATGCGATCTTTTGTTGCCCCTTGCGCTCTCACGACTTGCGACTTACGCCTTACGGTCTTTAACCCTATGCTCTTTGCCCTATGCCTTTATCCTTTGACGGCTTCTACACAACGGGGGCAGATCGTCGGATGAACCGGATGATCCCCCACCTTCAGGTCATAGTTCCAGCACCGCTCACACTTCTTACCGCCGGCACGCAGTACTTCCACCTTCACCGCTTTCTCATCTTTCTCCTCTGCAGAAGCGGACAGGAGCGTCACCGATGAGACGATGAAGATCGATTTCAACTCCTCCGCATAGGGTTGAAGAAATGCAAGGGTCTTTTCCGGAAGGAAGAGACGGACCTGCGCATCGAGTGATAGACCAACCGCCTTATTCTTGCGAGCCTCCTCCAGAGCCTTCGTAACCACTTCACGGATGGCCAGAATCTTCTCCCACCGGTCATTCAGAGACTCGTCCACATAGGCCTCCTGAACCTCGGGAAAAGAATCGAGGTGGACACTCTCCCTCCTGCCCGATTCCGATGGCAGGTATTTCCATACCTCCTCCGCAGTAAAAGGAAGAATGGGAGCCATCAGACGAACCAACGCCCGGAGAATCTCATGGAGCGCCGTCTGGGCCGATCTCCGGCCCCTTGAGGCGGCCGGGAAGGTGTACAGCCTGTCCTTCAAAATATCAAAATAGAGGGCGCTCATCTCAACGGCGCAGAAGTTCTGAACGCTATGATAAACGATATGAAATTCAAAGCTCTCATATCCTTCCCGCACCCTGGCGATCAGTTTTTGAAGCCGGTGGAGGGCCCAGCGGTCGATTTCAAGAAGCTCCGAATCCGGTACCCGGTCCTTTTCGGCGTCGAAATCATAAAGGTTCCCAAGAAGAAAGCGAAACGTGTTCCGGATCCTGAAATAGGCATCGGCCAATCGCTTCAGGATTTCGCCGGAGATCTTGATGTCGTCCCTGTAGTCTTCTGCTGCAACCCACAGTCTCAGGACGTCCGCTCCCAGTTTACTGATGACCTCTTCCGGGGCGATGACGTTTCCCGCGGACTTGGACATCTTCTTGCCTTCGCCGTCGACGACAAAGCCATGGGTCAGAACGGCCCGGTACGGAGCGGAACCCCGCGTCCCGACGGAGGTCAACAGGGAGCTGTGAAACCAGCCGCGGTGCTGGTCGCTTCCCTCCAGATAGAGGCTGGCCGGGAATTGGAGGCCTTCCCGCTTTTCCAGAACCGCAGCATACGAAACGCCCGAATCGAACCACACGTCCAGAATATCCGTCTCTTTGGTGAACGTCTTTCCCCCGCATTGTGAACATCGGGTCTCTTCCGGAAGAAGCCGTTCAACCCCCTCTTCAAACCAGACATCCGCTCCTTTCTCCTCAAAAAGCCGGGCAATGTGATCGATCGTCTTCTGGTCAATATGGAGGTGACCGCAGGCAGTACAGTAGAAGACGGTGATGGGAATTCCCCACGCCCTTTGTCTGGAGACACACCAATCCGGCCGGTTCTCAATCATTCCGAAGATCCGGTCCCTTCCCCACGGCGGGATCCAGGTCACCTCGTTAATTGCTTTCAGGGCCTGTTTCCTCAACCCTTTTCCATCCATCGAGATAAACCACTGTTCCGTGGCCCGGAAAATGACGGGATCGTTGGTGCGCCAGCAGTGAGGATAAGAATGTTCCATCATCTCCTCTTTGAGCAGGGCACCAACCTCCCTTAACTTCTGGTTTACATCCCGGTTTGCGTCGAAGACGAACTTGCCGGCAAAAAACGGGACGTCCGCCGTAAACCGGCCCCGATCGTCTACCGGGCTGTAGACCTCCAGCCCGTATCGAACCCCGCTTTCGTAGTCTTCCTGGCCATGGCCGGGCGCCGTATGGACACACCCCGTCCCCGCATCCAGGGTGACATAGGGAGCCAGGATCATGACCGAATCCCGATCCAGAAAGGGATGCCTGCACTTCAATCCTTCGAGCTTCTGCCCCGAAAACTTCTCCAGGATCTGGTAATCACGGATCCCGAATTTCGCCATGACGCTCTCCAGGAGCCCTTCTGCGAGGATATAGACCTCCCCTTTCACCTCCGCGGCAACATACGATGAAATCGGGATGAAGCGCAATGGCCAGGTTGGCCGGAAGGGTCCATGGAGTCGTCGTCCAGATGATGACGAAAACCGGTTTTCCCTTCAGAGAAGGGAAGAGTTCTCCGGCGTCCGAAACCATTTTGAACTTGACATAGACGGAGGAAGATCGGTGGTTCTCGTACTTCACTTCGGCTTCGGCCAGAGCGGTCCTGCAGGTAGGACACCAGTGGACGGGTTTCTTCCCTTTGTAGACCGACCCGTCCAGAAGGAATTTCCCGAATTCCCTCACAATGGTTGCCTGGTAGCCGAATTTCATGGTCAGGTAGGGATCTTCCCATATGCCGAACACGCCCAGCCGTTTGAACTCTTCCCTTTGAATGTCAACAAACCTTGAGGCGTATTCCCGACACCGCTTGCGAATCTCGACGATGGACATCTCACTCTTCTTCGGTCCGAGGCTCTTCTCCACCTCATGCTCCACCGGCAGTCCGTGGCAGTCCCACCCGGGAACATACTGGGTATCGAAACCTCGCATGAACTTCGATTTGATGATGAAATCCTTCAGAATCTTGTTGAGCGCCGTTCCGATGTGGATGTTGCCGTTTGCATAGGGCGGGCCGTCATGAAGGATGTATTTCCCTCTCCCCTTTGCTTTCTCGCATATTTTGTGATAAATCCCCTCTGTTTCCCACTCCTTCAAAATCTCCGGTTCCTTCTTGGCCAGATTGGCTTTCATGGGAAACTCGGTCTTGGGGAGATTAAGGGTCTGTCGGTAATCCATGGCTTTTCCTTCCTTGTCCGGATTCATGGCATGAACTCTTTTCTTTGAAGGGTTGTGCAACTTCTCTATATTAAAGATTTTTTTTAACACAAAAAAAAGGGCAAGGCAAATGAAACAGAAAGGCAGGGAGGCAACAAACCCAGTGAAAAGAACCATGAAAACCGATTCCAAATGAATCGGGGTCCCATCCTCGGTCCACCCTTTCCGAGGCCTACCTGATTGCCCGGAAGGCCTCACGCCTGGGCTTCGACTGGCCCGACATGACAGGCGTTATGGAGAAACTGGAAGAAGAGATGGAAGAACTGAGAGAGGCCCTCGCGATGGGCGACCGGAAGAAAGCGGAAGAGGAACTCGGAGATCTCCTTTTTGTCATGGTCAATGTCGCCAGATTCCTCAAGGTCCATCCGGAGAAGGCCCTGGCGAAAACCATCAAGAAGTTCGAATCGCGGTTTCGTTACATGGAAGAGGCGCTCCGGAAGAGAGGGAAATCCCTCCGGCAATCCAACCTCGCCGAAATGGAAGCACTCTGGCAGGAGGCCAAAAAGCTGGCTAAATCCAAAGGAAGGAGGTCTTAGATTATGAATTCGGCGACGTTGATGTTGTATTCGTTGGGATCGAGGGTTCGGACAATCGTCCTTTTGAAACTTCCGGTTTTTTCATCCATCTCCCTCAGGTCCACCACTTCCCCCTTCCGGTACTCTCCCTCGCTGTAGGAAATGAGGTTCACCTTGGGCCGATCGATGAGATCGACGTCTTCCTGGGTTTGCACGACGACTCCCATCTCGTTGGTACCCAGCAGCACCAGGGTCCCGAGGGGAAAGACCCCGATCATGTTGATGAACACCTTGACCAGGGCGGGATCGAAATCCTTGCCGCTCCGCTCCAGCATGATCCCCAGGATCTTTTCTGAAACAAAAGGAAAGCGATTGTAGACCCTTGGCCTGACCAAGGCATCGTAGAAATCCGACAGGGTAATGATCCTGCTGAAGAGGCTGATCCTTCTTTTCCTGGCCAATCGGGGATATCCGGTCAAATCGTATTTCAGGTGATGCTCGAACGTGGCATTGATCATTCTCGTCGAGAGTTCTCCCCATTCCTTGATGCGCATCACGATTTCCGCCCCGGCCAAGGGATGGAGCCGCATGATGGTCCACTCTTCAGGGGTCAACTTCCCCGTTTTGTTGAGTATCTCTTTCGGAATCCTGACCTTTCCGATATCGTGGAACATGGCCGCCATGCCCAGATAGGAGAGGTGCTTTTTGGGAATCCCGATTCTCTGTCCCAGAGCGATCGCATAGATGGCGACGTTGACGCAGTGGTTAAACGTGTATTCGTCGTAATTCTTGATGTTGGCCAGACCCAGAAGCGCCGACTCGTCTTCCACGATGGCATTGACCGCGTTCTGCATCAGTCGCTTGGCCTTCCGGACATTGAGCATCTTCTGGCTTTTGACGCTCTCCACGACCTCCTTGACCAGGCTGATCGATTTGAAGTAGACTTCCTTCGACTGACGTTTCCGGTCTGTCGGAGTCTACGTAAATCTCTTCATCTTTGAAAAACTCCAGCTTCGCCACGCTGATCGACATGGATCCCCCGGTATTCCAGCTGTTTCTCAACGTAGAGATAATTGCTGTCATTATGCTCTTCCAACTTTGAGAGCAGAAAGACAAATTCCCTCAGTTTCTCCTCATCCATCTCCTCCGAAAATTCGATCTCGCCGATACACCGCTGCCGCATCTCGTGGAGGAAGCCTTTAAAGATGGAATACTTGTCCGTCTTGATCGGGATCTTCGTCTGGTTGAGGTAAATGTTGTCACGGACGATCTTCAGGAACAGATGGCCGTCCGATTTGATGACGGAATTGACCGCGGTCAGGCACTCCGCCGTCAGACGACCGATAATGGCATTGTTCCGGTCATAGAGCCCCGCCCCTTTCAGGAAACGATAAAACTTCGTAATCAATTCCGTTCCCTGCAGGGTCGGAAGATCTTCCCGGTCCTGAGTGATTTCAGCTTCGGATATCAAACCGTCGACTCCTTTGCGGGCTTGCTCCTCAAAGCCCTTGTACAGGCATCCCGCAGGGGTTCGTCCTTCGAATTCTTCCCCGCCTCCAGAATCGCGATGGCTTCAGGCGTACCGATCACGGCCAGGGCCTGTATCGCCCCCAGACGAACGTCATCCATCTTTCCGCGGCCGAACCAGCCCTTTACGCTCCACCAGCTGCTGGAGGACAGGAACCGATTCACTCGACCCAACCATTCCGATGGCGTCAAAGAAGGCTTTGATCTCCACCGGTTCCTTCTTCTGAAAGTCCTTGGATTGAACGACCTCCAGCAGGGGAACCAACCCTGCCTTCTTCCCGGCTTTTCCAAGGTTGATCGCGGCCGTCGCCCGAATTCGAACATCCTCGTCGGTCAAGGCTTTCACCAGCAATCCGACCACCTTTGGCCCCCCGATCATCCCCAAGGCCTGAATCGCCTCCCTCCTCACCCTCACTTCTTCGTGATTGCAGGCCTTCTGCAGATAAGGGAGGGACTGCTCTTTTCCGACCCGGCCCAGGATATAGACGATATTCCGGACGAGATACCAGCGACGGTCCTCGATGAACGGGGTAAACAGATCGACGGCATTCTTCCCGATTTCGGCGAGGGCGTCGCAGAGGGTTCTTCTGGCCTTCGAATTCTTGAGGTCGCCCAGCACCTTGATCAGGGGCGAGATCGAGTTCTTTTGAAGGAGCAACAGGTAGTCCGTCACATCTTCCAGCCGGAGTTTCTCTTCCCTCTCCAGGATTCGTCCGATTCTCTCGATGCGCGTCTCGTCTCCGGATTCGACAATCAGTTTCCGGACAGTCTCCGTCTGCCAGTCCTTCAATTCATATGTTTTGAGGACGATATAGAGCCGTTTCAGGAGGTCGGCCGCCTTATGAAACTCGCCGAGCGTCAACAGGGCATCCAGAACCTTGCTGAGATGACTGGCCGCGTCCTGGAAAGGCTCCTGCTCTCGTTCGAGGGCGAGAATATCGAAAAGGATATCCACAATGCTGAATACGAAGGCCGGGTCCGTCTCGAATTCAACCTCTTTGCGTAATCCCTCCATCTCTTCGGGTGTCAGGGCGTAAACGCTCCGGTTCGACAGAAAAGGAGGCGGTTCCTCTCCGATAATCGAAAGAACCCGGTCCAGATCAAATTCCTCATCCGTTTCCTGGTTCGAGGCATCCACCTCCACCTCGTGAGAAATCGGCTTAAAGACCAGATTCCTTCTGAACTGATCGATGTTTTCCGGGATGGGAACCGGAGTCTCCTCGAGAAACTCGTCGGTGGCCTGATAACTGATATGAATGAAATCCTTCTCCCACAGGAGGGTGACAAAATCGTCCTCCAACTGATTGATGTTCTCAGTTCTCCGGATGATGTCCATCAAACCATCGATTTCCCATTCCTCCAGTCCTTTCATGAAACGGAATTCCCTCAGCCCGTCTTTATACAATCCAAAGGCAATGCTCACCTTGATATCCCGGTTTTCGTAGAGGGCCTTTCCCTTGAAAGAAAAGTCGTATTCCCCGACCTGAAAAACGAAGGAATGGTATCGATTCAGGAAGACCTGGAATTTCTTGAGCAGTTGTTCCCGAAACCCTTTCAGGGTTGGATTATCGGCGGGATAGAATCGGAAGGCCTTGATGGACTTCACAAAGGCGCCCATGAGATCCCGGGCTAAGAGGATCTCCTCATCGGTCTCGCTTCCTTCAACCGGAAGGATCTCCCCCCCCAGATCAAGCGCTTTCTTCTCGACATTCAAATCTTCCGGCATCATTCCGTTCCCGACAGGTTTCTGATTTGAAGATATCATTACGAATCAAGCCCGATTTGTCAACCCTTCGGCTCCCCGGCATAAATGCCGGGGCTTGCCGGGGTAGACCCCTTCGACATTGCTCAGGGCAGGCACTGAGCGGCGCCATCCGCGAACGGGGATGCCGTGAGGCCGGAAAGCCTGAGCCCGTTGAACCCGGACGGGCTGATCCGAAAGGCTCTGAGGCAAGCCGGCAGGTCCCTCAAATCCCGATTCTCACTTGGAACTCTGGAGATTCTTCGATTGCAGGGTTGCCACATCCACCGCCCGTCTTGACCTCCGGGTTGTCAGGATCAAACAAGAGAATCTTCTTCCAGATCAGAACGGCCTGATCCAAATCCCCTGAACGGTAGCACTCCAGTCCTTTTTCGAAGAGAATACTCTGGCAGCGCTTCGTCTTTGCCTTCAGTTGTTCTCTGTCGTATGTGAGGAGGGGCCCGGCCTGGTTGAATGAGGGAAAGTGTTTCAGAAGAAGCCTGTAGGAAGCTTCCCGGCCAGAACGAGGTCATCCCGTTCAAAGGCAAGATCCGCGTCGCTCTCTTGATGGATTCCAGGATCCTGACGAAGCCGGTGCGCACCGCGGCGTCCTGGGGATAGTGCTGATGGAGTTCCCTGTAGACGTCGATGGCCTTTTGAGTCTGTCCTGTTTTCAGGGCGGATTGGACCTGTTTCTCAGCGACGAAGGTCCGACTCATCTTGAGCCGTGTGATCAGATAGCTCCTTTCAAATGAAAGCAGTTCGGCAAAGCCGCTGAACCCGGGGAAGTTCTTTAAGAGGAGTTCATAGGTGCTTCTCGCCCTGGAAAATTCTTCCTTGTCGAATGCCCTGTCCCCTTCGGCTTTGATCGCCTCGATGGTTCGGAAGCAGTCGCGGGCGATCTCCGGACTCTTCGGGTGGGTCTGGCATGCTGTCAGACACGTATCGAGGGCCTTCTGGAAATCACCCGATGTCAACCGCTGCGGAACCACTTCGGGAACCGGCGTTGGCTGGGGCGTTGGCTGGGGTTTCTTTCCCAAAGAACAGGCGGAGATTAAAAGAAAGACGACGATAGAAACAGAGACCATTTTCCCCATGCCTCTCCAGTCCATCAGACCACCCCCGGCAGATAAGATTGCTGCGGTTTTCGTCTTCCGTCCTCCATTGCCCTGAGAAAGGCCCTGACCAGGTCAGGATGAAACTGCCTTCCTGACTCGTTCTCCAGTTCCCGGAGGGCTTCCATTTTTGAAAGACCTGTCCGGTAGGGCCTCGTTGAGGTCATCGCGTCGAATGTATCCGCGATGGCGATGATGGCTGCATAGAGGGGGATCTTATCCCCGTGGAGGCCGTCCGGGTACCCCTGGCCATTGTAGAATTCATGATGATGCCTGACAGGAGGAACATATTTCTGAAGGAATTTCACCTTTTTCAAAATGTCTGCGCCATCCTCGGGATGATGTTTCATTTCACTGGACTCCATGGCATCCAAAGATCGGCTTTTATATAATATGGAATCCGGCATTTTCAGTTTTCCCACATCGTGAAAAAGGGATGCAATTTCAAGCTCTTCAAGTTCTTTTTTATTTAATCCAATCTCTTCCCCGATCATCAGAGAATTGGCCGCAACTCTTGCCGAATGGCCCAGTGTGTAAGGGTCCCGGGCATCGATGGCTGCGGCCAGCACCCGGACAGTGGAAAGGTAGGCCTCCTCCAGTTCCTGCGTATACATGAAGAGCCTCCCCTGCTGCTCAAGGATGATCTCGGTCATCCGATTGAAACTCTCCGTGAGTTTTCCGAGCTCATCTTTCGAATAGACACGAAGGGGTTTCGTCCTCTTCCCTTCCCTGAGTTCTTCGACACCCGAGGACAGTTCCTTGATAGGCCGGGTAATGAAGACGGATAAGCATAGGACGGCCCCGACGGAGACGACCAGGATGGCGGCAAATAACCCCAGAATCCTTTTCCGTGCCAGTAGTTGGGCCTCTTGGAGGACGGAGCGATTCACACCCACTACGACACCCCCCAGCATTTTTCCTTTGAATAGAATAGGGGTGTAGATCTCAAAACCTCTACCGGACGGAAACAAAATCTCCGTCACCCGCGTTCCATCTTCACTCTTCCTCAATTCCGTCCCCTCGTTGCTTTCGAAAGTCCCTCCCCTTTTCTTGATATCGCTGTGGCCGATGACTCTCATCTTCGTGTCGACCACAACCATGTATTCAATATCGGAGTTTAGACTCTTTCCCTTGAAAACGATGTGGTCAATGCCCAGGGTGTCCCTGGATATGAGACTGTAAGCCGCAACGGCCGCTGTACCTTTTCCAAGGGATTCGGCTCTCTTGATAATCTCGTTCAAAATGGTCCGGTTCATGATTTTGATGGTGGCAACAGAGAAGACAATGGTCGTAAAGATGATAAGAAGAATAATGAACAAGGATAGTTTAAAGCGGATACTTTGAAACATAATGAAATCCCGGGGAATTGAATATATATACCCAACCAGGGATGGATGCAAAAGAAATGCCAATATATTCAAATATTAAATCTTTACATTCAATGAGTTGGCAGCTCCATTATCATATGATTTGACAATTTTTGTCAACATGTGGACAAATCTCCTATTAACTGAAAGCTTCCCTTCCTTCGCTCTTCCCTGGCTCTTGATCAATTGGCGGGGAAGTGGTATTTTGGGAGAACTATGGCATCACCTCACGATCCTGCAAAGGGTGTCCTGTATGTTGTGGCCACACCCATCGGGAATCTGGAAGATATTACGTTGAGGGCCCTTCGGATTTTGAAGGAAGTGGACCTGATTGCTGCGGAAGATACCAGGCATACGGGTCTCCTCCTCCGGCACTTCGGCATACAGACCGCCATGACCAGTTATTTTGAGGGCAACGAATTGAAGAAAAGGGAGTTCATCCTCTCCAGGTTACGGGAAGGCCATCCCATTGCCCTCGTATCGGATGCCGGCACACCCGGGATCTCCGACCCCGGATTTCGTCTCATCCAGCTGGCTATCCAGAATGACATCCCGGTTATTCCCATTCCTGGTCCGTCCGCAGTCATAGCCGCCCTGAGTGCATCAGGCCTTCCGACCGATGCCTTCCTTTTCAAGGGTTTCCTCCCCCACAAATCGAAGAAGAGAAAAGACCTGTTCCACGATCTCGAGGAGATACGGGGAAACCCTTATCTTCTACGAATCTCCCCATCGTATCGCGGAAACCCTGGCAGAGATTCTCGACGTCCTGGGAGACCGGGAGATCGTTCTGACCCGGGAACTGACCAAGGTTTATGAGGAAATTCTTCGGGGCAACGTGAGTGAGGTCCAACGTCAGATAGAGGGAAGGCAACTCAAGGGAGAGATCACGCTGCTGATATCAGGGAAAACACGGAAGAACAGTAATCAGTGATGTAATAAACAATGACCAGTGATCAGTGATCAGGGATCAGTGATCAGTAACCAGTGATCAGTAACCAGTGATCAGTGATCAGTAATGAGAAGGCAGAAAGCAGAAAGCAAAGAGTAATCAGTGATCAGTTATCAGTTATCAGTTGACTTAGTAACCCAATGAACTCAACCCCAAAACCCAATAGACTCAAACGCAAGTGCTCCGATGAATATTCTTGTCGTGGACGACGAGGTCAATATCCGCAAGACGTTGTCGGTCTGTCTGAAACGGAAGGACACAGAGTCATCGGGGTGAGCAACTTTCAGGATGCGCTTGCAGAGGCCTCGCGAAGGTCTTTTGAGATCGCCTTCGTCGATTTGCGGCTCGGAACCGCTGACGGACTGGATCTGATTCCTGCCCTGCTGATTTCGATGCCCTGGCTCAAAATCATCGTGATCACCGCTTATGCTTCCGTCGATACTGCAGTCGAGGCCATGCGCCGGGGGGCAACGGACTACATTCCGAAGCCCTTTACACCCACCCAGATCAAACTCGCGGTCCGCAAGGTGGATGAAATGCGAACGCTGGAGCAGAAGGTTGCCCGACTTCCAGGAGGATCTCCGGCGATATCACCCGGAGATCGACTTCTCCAGCAGCAGTCCTGCGATGCAGCGGGCCGTGAATCTCGCCCGGCAGGTGGCGTCCAGCGATGCCACCGTCCTTCTTCGGGGAGAAAGCGGAACCGGCAAAACCGTTCTTGCCCGGGCGATTCACTCCTTCAGTCCTCGGGCCTGGCAAGCCTATCGGAATCGTTTCCTGCCCGTCTTTCTCTTCGGAGCTGCTCGAAAGCGAGCTCTTTGGCCATGTCAAAGGTGCCTTTACAGGGGCTGTTCGTGACAACCCGGGCCGCATAGCTGCCTGCGATGGAGGAACCCTCCTTCTGGATGAAATCGGTGATCTCCCGCTTTCACTTCAACCTAAACTGCTGCGTTTTGTCCAAGAAAGAGAATATGAACGGGTTGGAGATTATACGACCCGAAAGGCTGATGTTCGCATTATCACCGCCACCAACGTCGATCTGGAAAGAGCCGTCAAGGAAGGACGATTTCGGGAAGACCTCTTTTACAGGCTCAATGTCATCCGGATCGAGATCCCATCGTTGCGTGAGCGCCAGGAGGACATTCCAGGGCTTGCGGAAAGACTGTTGGTGTTTCACGGCCGGAACAATCATCGATACTTTTGCCGGGTTCACGAAGCAGGCCCTGCAGTCGTTGAAACGGTCCTCTTGGCCAGGCAATGTCCGGGAACTGAGTAACGTCATTGAACGAGCCGCCATCCTCCGTCTGCTGATCGTATCGGCATTGACTGCCTCCCGGCCGCCTTGTTTCCGAACAATTCCAATTCCAATATCGGCGACCCGGTC
>CAVSVC010000005.1:0-3063 GCA_963731045.1 uncultured delta proteobacterium
CAGGAAGAGCTTACCCGTTCATCCCATAAACTGGCCGAGGCCATGTATGCGAAGGCGTCGAAAGGAGCCGGAACTGCGGGGGCAGGTCCGGAGCCCGGCGCCGGAGCCCAGGAAGGGCCGCGCCGCGGTCCGCAGGAAGATGTGGTCGACGCGGATTTTGAAGATGTGAAGAAATAAGCAACCCTATGCTATGGACAAAAAAGGGCGAGGAGAAATCTTCGCTCTTTTTGTATGGAGCGCCAGCGCATGTGATAAATTGGAATAATGGAATTTTGGAATGACGGTGAAGCAGGGATCGTCATTGCGGCAAAGCCGGAATCCAGTCCTCTCAATTCACCTTGAAAACACGGGAAACCAGTGTCTGTCCTGGGCCATGAGCCCATTCCCCCTTCGACCGTTCGACAGGCTCACGGCTCAGGGCGAACGGTCGAAGGATTCACCGCTCGAAAGACTTTTTTCTCGCCCCAACATTCCAGTATTCCATCATTCCATTTTCTTTCGGGAGGAGCGATGTGGGGATTGATTGAGAAATTGAAGAAGGGCCTTTCCAAAACCCATCAGGGTTTTGTGGAGAAGATCGACCGTCTCTTCCTCGGGAAAAAGACGATCGATCAGGACCTCCTGGACGAGCTTGAAGCGGTTCTCTTCACCGCCGATCTGGGAGTCAAGACAGCCACGCAACTGATCGAGGGGGTCCAGCAGGGGTTGAAGCGGGGAGAGCTTCAGGAACCGGAAAAGGTCAGGGAGTATATCAAGCAGGAAATGCTGAAGATCCTTCAGACAGCCGAAAAGCCTCTGGCGGTCGATTTCTCGCGGACGAAACCCTTCGTCATCATGGTCGTTGGCGTCAATGGCGTCGGCAAGACAACGACCATCGCGAAGATGGCCCACCAGTATTCAGAACAGGGGAAGAAGGTCCTGATCGGCGCAGCCGATACGTTCAGGGCCGCTGCAGTGGAACAACTCGAGATCTGGTCGAAACGGGTTGGGGCGGATCTGATCAAACAATCGAAAGGGTCCGACCCTTCCGCCGTCGCCTTCGATTCGATTCATGCGGCAAAGGCCCGGGAGTCCGATCTGGTTCTGATCGACACCGCGGGAAGAATCCACACGAAAATCAATCTGATGGAGGAATTGAAGAAGATCAAGCGGATTATCGGGAGGGAATGCCCGGGGGCCCCTCATGAGATCCTGCTCATTCTCGATGCCACGACAGGCCAGAATGCCATCTCCCAGGCCAAGCTTTTTAACGAAGTCATCGGTGTCACAGGCATTGCCTTAACGAAGCTCGACGGAACGGCTAAGGGCGGGATCATCGTCGGGATCACCGAAGAACTCAGGATCCCGATCCGGTATATCGGCGTCGGAGAGGCCATGGATGACCTGAAGGAATTCAACGCCTCTGACTTCGTTCAGGCCTTGTTTTAACGGCTCATGAAAGACGATGTGTTCGTGATGGAGGTCGTGCCGGACACGTTTCACGGTCACGTTTTAACGCTTTCAGGGGAAGACGATCTTTTCGAGGGCCCTGATTCTTGCTTCCAGGGCTCCGATCTTTTTATCAAGGTCCGCCGAAGAGAATTTGATCATGGAACCCAGTTCTTCCTTGATCTCCTTGATCCCATCTCCGATCCTTCCCTGAAGGGCGGTCAATCCCTGCGCCAGGTCTCTGATCCGGCTATCGACTCTTTCCACTCCTTCCTTCAACCGGTCCGCCTCTCCTGGAGACGCCTCCAGGGTGCGGGAGAAGCTCTGCCAGTCTTCCTTCCACAAGGACTGAAGGAGAACGCCCATCTCTTCTCCGGATTGACTGATCGCAGCCTTCGCTTCCTCCCGGGCCTGAAGAAGTGAGGATTCCAGTCTTTCCCGGGTCTGGGCAATCGCGGATTGGGATTCCTCCCTGATCTCTTTCAGCGTATTTCTCATCTCCTCGGCCAAAGGGGTCAGATCGATCCGGGTTTCTTTCTTCAGGGCTTCGAGATCTCCCTTCATCTCCTGCTTCCCTTCCAGGATCTGAGCCCGGTTTTCATCCCGCAGCAGGCGGAAGTTCGCCTTCATCTCCTGTCTCAGTTTCTCAAGGTCCTCCTTTGAGGCCAAGCCGAACCATTTCTGATCGAGATAATCCAGGGTGTCTCTGTCCATGTCGTTTTCTCCTCGACCTGCTCAGATCCGTCGGGCCAACTAAATGATGAGCGTCTTACGCTTCCGACAGTGCCCCCCGAGAGCGCCGGGGCTCTTCCGCCTTTTTCAATTCTAATGGGAAGCCCGATTTTGTCAACACCTTTTTGAGAGAGAATCCTTCTTTACTTCTTCTCCGGCTTTTTGTATATTTTCTTATCCCTGGATGGGAATGGATCCGGTCTCGACCCTGGGAAAAAATGAAACAAAACCGTGTTTTGATTCTACTGACCGCCCTCCTGCTTTCCGCTGTGTCTTTTCTGATCCTCTCCCTGCACGATCAAGGCATCCGGGAGGTTCTCTCCCAGTTCCAGGGCCGGCAATTGTCCTACGCGAGAAATCTTTCAAACCAGATCCGATTCTTCATCCAGGCCCGCTCCAGGGGCATCAGGGCCCTGTCCTCGTTTGCCTCCTTTCAATCCGGGGATCTTCTTCAGCAAAAATCCGACATGGAAGCCTACACAAAACAGATTGAGCAGGTCTACGTCAAGAAGGTCTCTCTGTACAATACGCAGGGAATCGTTGTCCACTCCACCGATCCGCACGCAATCGGATTGAATCAGCATGAGAGTCCCTCTTTTTTATGGGCCCTCCAGGGCGAGCACAGAGGCAGAATTCTGCTGACCCCTGCCTTCCCTGAGCCTCACTCTCTCACGTTTGACCTGGTCGTTCCTCTGTATCAGGGAACCTCGACATCCAAGCGGGCAAACCCCGGGGAGAGATTCTCAGGTGCCCTCGCGATCACCCTGGATATGAAGGAATTTCTTCTGAATCAGGTCAGAGATGAAAGCCCTCAAATGAATCTCGATCAGGTCTGGATCATCAGCAGGGACGGAACATTACTCTTCCAACCCGACCACCCGGAGATGGTGCTTCGAAATATCT
>CAVSVC010000006.1:0-6738 GCA_963731045.1 uncultured delta proteobacterium
GGGCCGCCTTCATGGTGTCCACGTTGTTCGATTCGAGGGCCTTCTTCGCTTTGGCGACAGCGTCTTCGATATTCTGCTTTTCACCGGCATCGACCTTTTCTCCGAACTCCTTCAGGGATTTCTCCGTCGTGTAGATGAGACTGTCGAGCTGGTTTCTCGCTTCGGCGCCTTCTTTCCTTTTCTTATCGTCTGCGGCATGGGCCTCTGCATCCTTGACCATCTTCTTGATTTCTTCGTCGTGGAGGCCGCTTGAAGCCGTAATCTTGATGGACTGCTCTTTGCCCGTTCCCAGATCTTTTGCCGAGACATGGACAATGCCGTTGGCATCGATATCAAAGGTCACCTCAATTTGGGGAACCCCCCGTGGGGCAGGCGGAATTCCCACCAGCTCAAACTGACCGAGGGTCTTGTTGTCCGAGGCCATTTCCCGTTCTCCCTGAAGCACGTGGATGGTGACCGCGGGCTGGCTATCCGTGGCGGTGGAGAAAGTCTGGCTCTTCTTGGTCGGAATCGTGGTATTCCGTTCGATCAGTTTCGTAAAAACGCCTCCCAGGGTTTCGATTCCGAGCGAGAGGGGAGTCACGTCCAGCAGGAGAACATCTTTGACCTCCCCTTTCAGGACCCCGGCCTGGATGGCCGCCCCGATTCCGACGGCCTCGTCCGGATTCACACTCTTGTTGGGTTCTTTTCCAAAGATCTCCCTGACTTTTTCCTGAACCTTCGGCATCCGGGTCATCCCGCCCACCAGGATGACTTCATCGATATCCTTTGCCGTCAGGCCCGCATCATTGATCGCCTGGCGGCAGGGTCCTGCCGTCATGTCGATCAGATCCTCCACCAGCTTCTCCATTTTCGCCCGGGTCAACTTCATCGTGAGGTGTTTGGGGCCGGAGGCATCGGCGGTAATGAAGGGAAGATTGATATCGGTCTCCATCATATTGGAGAGCTCAATCTTCGCTTTTTCTCCGGCCTCTTTCAATCTCTGAAGGGCCATGCGATCCTTTCTCAGATCGATCCCCTGATCTTTCAAGAATTCGTCGGCGAGGTATTCCATGATCCGTTGATCGAAGTCATCGCCACCCAGGTGGGTATTCCCGTTGGTGGACTTCACCTCAAAGACACCCTCCCCCAGTTCCAGGATCGAAATGTCGAAGGTCCCTCCGCCGAGATCGAATACGGCAACCTTTTCATCCTTCTTTTTATCCAGACCATAGGCGAGAGACGCGGCGGTCGGTTCGTTGATAATCCGGATCACGTTGAGACCTGCGATCTTTCCCGCATCCTTTGTGGCCTGGCGCTGGCTGTCATTGAAGTAAGCAGGAACCGTGATCACCGCATCCGTGACTTTTTCACCGAGATAGGCCTCTGCCGTCTCCTTCATCTTCTGGAGGACAAACGCGGAGATCTCAGGAGGGCTGTAATCCTTATCCCTCACCCTGACCCAGGCGTCTCCGTTCTTGTTCTCAACGATTTTATAGGGAAGGATTTTACGGTCTTTCTGAACCTCGGGATCGCTGTATTTTCTTCCCATCAGACGTTTAATGGAGAAGATCGTATTCTCCGAGTTCGTGATGGCCTGGCGCTTGGCGATTTGGCCGACCACCCTTTCCCCTTTGTCAGTAAAAGCGACGACCGAAGGCGTTGTTCGGGTCCCTTCCGGGTTTGAAATGACGACAGGATCTCCTCCCTCCATAATTGCGACAACCGAGTTTGTTGTTCCCAGATCGATTCCTATTGTCTTGGCCATTGTGATTCTCCTTCTTCGATAGAAATGTCATTTAGATTTATGCAAGGTGAAGCCTGACCTTTTCTTCTCATCTTCGGGGACGGGTCGGGCTCTGTTTCACCCCTTGAGCTCAATCTGAACCCGGTGGGGTCTTCATTCCGTTGTCTGCACCTCTTTCTCCGGCGCCCTTGAAACCGAAACCGTGGCCGGCCGCAGAAGACGATCGTTCAAAAGATAGCCCTTCTGGAATTCCTCCAGAACCTGATTCGGATCGTGCTGATCCGAGGGAATCGTCAGGATCGCTTCCTGCAAAGACGGATCGAAAGGTTTTCCGACAGACTCGAAGGAAGAAACGCCGAACTTGCCCAGGGCCTGCAATAGCTGCTGAAGGGTCAGTCGAACCCCTTCAATCAGCACCCCCGTATCTGCGACCTTCTCGGCATGGCTGACCGCCCTTTCCAGGTTGTCGATAAAGGGAAGAATGGCCTTGAGAAGGTCCTCATTTGCAAACTTGATCCAATCCTCCTTGTCCCGGGCAGCCCGTTTCTTATAATTCTCATAGTCCGCCGCCATTCTCAGGAATCGATCATAGTTTTCCCTGGACTCTTTCTCTTTCTCCTCAATTTTCTTCTTCAGCTCTTGCGTGGTCTTATCCGCCTCTCTTCCCTGCGATTCTTCACTCGGAGCCTCTCTTTCCAAGGGTTCGGTGGGACCTCCTTCTGTCTTCTGCATCGGATCTTTCCGAGTTTCATCTTTCTTTTTTTTCACTTCCTTCATTTCGGCCGACTCCTCTTTGCACTTATTCCTGCTCCGGGTCTAAGGAGACTCCAACATCTCCGTAAGAAGTCTGGCCGTATACTCTACCAGGGGCACGATCTTCGAATAGTTCATTCTTCGGGGACCGATGACCCCCACAGCACCCAGGACTTCCCCTCTGAAACTGTACGTGGAGGTTACCAGACTGCAGGGTTCTATTTCTTCGATCTGGCTTTCTGAGCCGATCGCAATATGCACGCCCTCGGGATCGATACACTTATCCAGGATTCTCACCATGGTGGCTTTTTCCTCAAAAGCCCGGAAGAGATTTGCCATCTTTGAAAGACCGCCGAATTCGGGGTCTCCGATGATGTTGGTTCTGCCCTCGATAAAGACATCGGTTTCGTCAAGGGAGGAAAATGCCTTTTCTCCCAGCCTGAAGGCCTGTTCAAAGAGATGGTCATATTCCCCCTTTTCGATCCTCATCTGTTCCATGAGGTGCTCTCTTACCTGGAGCAAGGTCAGGCCGGTCAGCAGCTCGTTCATGTAGTCGGAGAGATGGTCCAATTCGGATTGGGGAAAATCCTCCTCCACCTCGATGATCCGGTTGTGAACCAGGCCGGTTGTCGTGACCAGGATCGCCAAGATCAGATTCTTCCTCAATTTCACAAATTCAATATGCTGGAACATCACCACATTCATTCGGGGAGCCCAGACCACGCCAAGGTAATGAGAAGCGGAGGAAAGAACTCTTGAAGTCCCCCGGAAGAGGTCAGTCACTTCTCCCTGGGAGAGCGAATACTGGGATCGAATCACCTGTCGTTCCGTATCGTTCAGCTCGTGGATGTCGACAATATAGTCGACATAGAATCGAAACCCGCTTTCCGTTGGAACCCTACCCGCAGACGTATACGGTTGGTATAGAAGCCCCAGGTCCTCCAGATCCGACATAATATTGCGGATAGTTGCCGGACTGAGGTTTAGGTTGGATTCCCGAGAGATGGTTCGGGAGCCCACGGGATCTCCGGTGAGGCTGTAGTCCTCCACAACAATTCTCAGGATTTGTTTCATCCGATCACTTAACCGCAATCTCGTCATTTCGCTTTCTCTCTCAATTCACACAACCATACCGGGAAGCTCCGCCCTTTAGGGGATGAGACTTAACATAAAATAATTATGGTAATGGTCTTTGTCAAGCGGAACGGCGGGAAAAGACTACCCCTCTTCTGGACATTTTTCTTCAGTTTTTTCGAGCAGTTCCATTTTCTGCAGGATTTCAGGTCCAGGAGCGTAGAAAAACTGTTCGAACATGGGGTGGTAGCTGCTCCATTTTGAGCCTTCCGGAAGATGATCTTTCAGGAACTGTTGAATCCCATTGATCTTAGCATCCATGTCATCCAGAAAATGGAGCATCAGGGCTTCCAGGCTCATGGGCTTCTTCGGGGATCCCCATATGTATTGACCATGATGACTGAGGAGGAGATGCTTCAAGAGATGGGATAAATCCTTTGGAAAATCAGGGAGATGTCTGATTTTTTCGTCCACCTTTTCGATGCCGAGAACGATATGACCGATCAGTCGCCCCTCATCCGTGTAATCGAAGGCCCTGTCATAGAAGAGTTCATCAACCTTGCCAAGGTCATGGAGAATGGAGGAAGTAAGCAGCAGATCAACGTTTAAGCCTTCATAATGACTACTGTTTTTTATCACCAACTGCGCAACGGAAAGGCTGTGTTCCAGAAGGCCTCCAAGATGGGTATGGTGAAGCTGTTTGGAGGCAGGAGCCTTCTTAAACTGTCTGACAAAGAGGTCATCCGCCCAGAAGAGTTGAAGGAGGCTTCGCAGGTGGGGGTTTTTCACCTGGGTGCTGATCTCCACAAGGGCTTCAAACATCTCGTCGATATTCTTCGCTGTCACGGGAAAGAAATCGGCCAGATCAATCCTGTCCTCACCAATCCGCTCGATGTTCGTGATATTGAGTTGAAGGTGCTCCTGGAAGGAGACGGCCCTTGCCTTCACGCGGACAAAGTCATTCTTATCAAAGGAACCCCTTACCGTCTCTGCGACAGACCAGATCCTGCCCTCCATCTCTCCGGTCTGGTCTCCCAGCTTCAATTTCAAGTAGGCGTTTCCCGTCTTGGCCATACCGGATGATTTTTCTTTTACCAGGAAAAAGGAATCCACCTCCTCGTTCTCCCTGATCTGTTTGATGTAGGTCTTCATAGGCTTCCCCCATTCCTATCTAAAGTGTTCAAATCCGAGGCAGTCGGGAGCGTGCTCCGTCCCATCTTTTTCGACAAGACAAAACCCTTCCTCCCTGGGTATGGATCCTGCCGATCCGTGTGATCGGGATTTGAAGAGACGCGGCCAGGGATCGAATTCTCGCTTTTGCCGATGCGGGAGCTGTAAAAAGGAGTTCGTAATCCTCCCCGCCGCACAGGGCGAACCGATAGGGGTCTTTCGAATAGAGGGGAGCGTATTTGCGATAGAGACGAGAGACGGGAATGCAATCCCGCCAGATCCGCCCTCCCATGCCGCTCTGCTCCAGAAGATGCGTTGTATCGATCAACAGGCCATCGCTGACATCGATCATCGACGTTGCCCGGCCACGTCGGCTGAGGGCCTGGCCCAACTCGACCCTTGGACAGGGAGAAAGGTGCTTCCGGATCAATCCTATCGGCTTATTCCGGGGGCTCTTGTCCCGGAGGAGTTCCAGCCCCAGGGAAGAATCCCCTACCGTTCCTGAAACATAAAGATCGTCCCCGACTTTCGCCCCTTTCCTGTAAAGGATTTCATCCGTCTTTCCTTCTCCCAAGAGGCATACGTTGATGACGATCTTCCGGGAGAGGGAGGTGTCCCCTCCCACCAGATCGACGTGGAATCGTTTGGCACCTTCCCTCAGGCCCCGGTAGAAGGCCGATACGAATGAGAAGGGGAGATTACCGGGGAGACCCAGGGAAAGAAGAAAGACCTTCGGGGTTCCTCCCATGGCAGCAATATCGCTGAGGTTCACCATAAGAGATTTCTTCCCCAGGGTGTATGGGTGGATCCAGGATCGATTGAAATGGATTCCCTCAATGAGAATATCCGTGGTGACGAGAAGCGTTTTGCTCCCCGTTGCGATCACGGCCGCATCATCCCCGATTCCTTGAACGACGCCCCGCTGTGTGACGGGTACCCACTTTCTGACTTTCTCGATGAGCCCGAATTCCCCAATGTCTCGAAGGTTCATTTCTGCAACGCTCGGGTTCAGTTATTTCCGGGCATGGATAATTTACGATGGACGTGGGTATGGACCCGGTTTCCTCCGGAGTGCTTTGCCATGTAGGTGGCGTCATCGGCGGCCCTGACGAATTCCTCCAGATCGAACGGATCCTGGTATTCCGCCAACCCGATGCTGACCGTGATCTTTTCAAATCCGGCCCCCTCGATCGAAGCCCGAATCCGCTCGGCAATCGTGAGGGCCTGTTCGAGAGAGGCCCCGATCAGCAGGGCTGAGAACTCGTCCCCTCCATAGCGATACCCGGAGTCGACATTACTCCGGATGGAGCGTGTCACGATTTCGCCCACCTTCTTGAGAACTTTGTCCCCTTCGGGATGGCCGTTGAGGTCATTGTAGCGCTTGAAATTATCGAGGTCCAGCATGAGAAGGGAGAGGGAGGTCTTCTGTCGCTTCAGACGTGCCAGTTCCGACTCCAGGGTTTTATAGAAATGGCGATGGTTATAAAGACCGGTCAGGTCGTCCGTGATCGAGAGCCGCTTGATCTCCTCCTCCAGCCTGGCTTTTTCTCTGAGGTTCCGGTACTTTTCAAAACACTGATTGACAATGTGAATCAGGTGCGCATTTTCGAAAGGCTTTTTGACGAAGTCGGAAGCTCCTTCTTTGAGTGCCCGGATGGCATTCTCCACCGTTGCAAAGGCCGTGAGCATGACAACGCAGATAAGAGGATTTCTCTTACGGATCTGCCGGAGGGCCTCATTGCCGTCGATGCCGGGAAGGCTGATGTCCATGAGCACAATGCCGGGTTTTTCTTCGTCCGCCTTCCTGACGCCTTCTTCCCGGTCAGGGCGGTGATCACCTCATAGCCTTCGAAACGAAGCAGCGTTCCGATGATCTCCAGCGTGTCCGGCGCGTCATCGACGACGAGAACTTTTCCCTTTGGATCATCAATTCTGGACGAGTCGGTCATTTCAGTTCTCCGTACACCCCGGAAGGGTAAAATAGAAGATGGATCCCTTCCCCAGTTCAGATTCCA
>CAVSVC010000007.1:0-40280 GCA_963731045.1 uncultured delta proteobacterium
CCGTGTTCCTCGATCACCCGCTTGGTAATGGCCAATCCCAAACCGGTTCCACCGTGCTTCCCGATCTCGACCTGATAGAACTCATCAAAGATTTTTTCTTTCTGATCGTCGGGAATGCCGATCCCCGTATCGCGAATTTCGTGGAGAACAGCGTCTCCCTTTTTTCTGGCCGCGATCGAAATCCGGCCTCCCTCGGCAGTGAACTTGAAGGCATTGGAAAGAAGATTGGCAAAGATGTCGTGAAGCCAGGTTCGGTCCACGTAGACACGGAGGCCCTCCGGGATATCCACCTGAATGGAAAGGTCCTTCTCCACCGGTTTGATCTGAATGATATATTCCCCGATGACCTCGGAGAGGAGGATCGGTTCCTGGCGAAGCTTAATGCGGCCTGACTTGATCCAGGCAAGATCCAGCATATGATCCAGCGTTGCCTGGATTCGATTCGTATTCCTCTGGATCGTCTGGAGGTAAGATCGTAGATAGGCAGGAAGGGCGCCCCCTTTCTCCGAGAGGATGAAATCGGTATTCGCCTTAATGGCGGTCAGAGGCGTTTTCAGCTCATGGGAGGCGATTCCAATGAATTTCATTTTGGTTTCATCCATCTCCATGAGCTCGCGGTTGGCCAGCTCCAGTTTCCTCTTTGCGGCCTGGAGATCCTCACGCGATTGGCCAGCTCCAGTTTCTTCTTTGCGGCCTGGAGATCCTCGAGTGTCTTCAGGGTCGACGTTCTTGCCTCATTGAGCTCGCTGATCTTCTCTTCCAGTTGCCCCGTCCGTTCCTCCACTTTTTTCTCAAGGTTGCTTCTCGATTCCTTGAGCTGGAGGGTCATCTGGTTGAAGGCCCGGGCAAGATCTCCAATCTCATCCCTTGACCGGACATCCACGGTCTGGTCCCATTCTCCCCTGCCCATGCCTTCCGTTGCAGCCGCCAACTTCCCGATGGGGCGGAGAAGGACGCGGGTAAAGAGGATGGTAAACAGAACTCCCACGACGATCAGCCCCATGGTGACGAGAAGAAAATCCTTCTTGCCCTCCGCGGTCCGGATCCCCAGATGACCGACAGAGAACCCGATTTGAAGGGTCCCAATGTTCTCCCCTTGCCTTGACCGTATCGTCTGACGGGTATGATAGGTCAGGTTGGAATGAGGCGTCGGCTTCTTCTTCTCGGCATAGACGACCGGGTAGCCGTTATGGGTAAACAGGGAGCACTGGTTGATTTCGTCATCAGAGACGATATTCTCCACCTGCCTCTGCAGAAAGGAGACGTCGGACCGATCGATTCCGTATTCAAAGAGCGGACTGAAGGCATGGGCCAACGATTGTCCGTAGCTTTCCATATGGCTCTGAATGAGGCTCTTCTCCCGGGCAAAAAAGAAATATCCAAATGCCGTTGAGCCGATCAGGACCAGGAGGAACATGGCCAGAATCAACTTAAACGTGAGACTGACCCGAAGGCGAAAGAAGGATTTAGAGGGGTTCATAGATGCAGTAAGGTTCCTCTGCCATATAGTTCCCTGAGATCTCATACGCCCTCGCCCGGCAGCCTCCGCAGACTTTTCGGAACTCGCACCTTCCGCATTTTCCTTCATAGGCGTCCATATTCCTGAGATTCTGAAAGATCTCGGAGGAGGTCCAGATTTCCTGAAACGATCTTTCTTTCACATTTCCGCAATTGAGTTCCAGATAGCCGCAGGGTTGAACCTGACCGGTATTCGAAATAAAGCAGAAAGAGATCCCTCCCAGGCACCCCCGTGTCATGGCATCCAGGCCGAATTCTTTCTGGGTCACCTTCTTTCCTTCCTGTTTTGCCCGCTGCCTCAGAATCCGGTAGTAGTGGGGGGCGCATGTGGCCTTGAGCTGAAGAGGGACTTTATCCGTCTGGTCATAGAACCAGTGAAGGGTTTTCTCGTAATCTTCCGCAGAGATCTCCTGGTTTTGAAGGTCTTTTCCCCTCCCGGTGGGAACCAGAAGGAAGATATGGAGGGCGACCGCCCCGAGGTCCACCGCAAGCTTGAGAATCTCGGGGATGAGGTGGAGGTTCATCCGCGTAATCGTCGTATTGATCTGAAACTCGAGTCCCCCTTTTTTCGCCTTCTGGATGCCCTGGAGAGAGCCCTCAAACGATCCCTTGACCTTGCGGAAGGCGTCATGAGATTCGGCGTTCGGGCCGTCCAGGCTGACGCTGATCCGCTGAATCCCCGAGGCCTTCATCTTCGGAACGGTTTCTTCATCGAAAAGTGTGCCGTTGGTGGCCATGACCATCCGGAAGCCTTTGCCCGTCCCATAGATTGCCAGATCGAAGATGTCCGCTCTCAGAAGAGGTTCCCCTCCGGTCAGGATGATCACCGGCTTGCCCACCGCTGCGATTTCATCCATCACCCGGAAGACTTCTCCAGTCGAAAGTTCTCCGGGATAAGGACCTTTCTCCGCGGAGGCGCGGCAATGGACGCAGGCGAGATTGCAGCTTCGAGTCAGTTCCCATGCAACCATCCTTAACGGGGAAGGCGTCAGGGAGGAGGCGTGAGGCAAGGGGCCTGGATCCTGATGTCCGGTTTTCGGTTCCTCATTCATGCTTTCCACCTCTCAACGATTCAAACGTCCGGCAACGTCTTTGGCAAAGTAGGTCAGGATCAAATCCGCTCCCGCCCGTTTGATGGCAATCAGAGATTCCATCATCACCTGGTCCCCATCAATCCACCCCATCTGCGAGGCGGCCTTGACCATGGCGAATTCCCCGCTGACTTGATAGGCGGCGACGGGGAGATTGAACGTCTCCTTGACCCGCCGGATGATATCCAGGTAGGGAAGGGCGGGCTTGACCATCACGAGATCCGCCCCTTCTTCGATATCGAGGCGGACTTCCCTCAGGGCCTCATCTCCGTTGGCCGGGTCCATCTGATAGGACTTCCGGTCCCCGAACTGAGGAGCGGATTCCGCCGCGACCCGGAAGGGTCCATAGAAGCTTGAAGCAAATTTGGCCGCGTAGGCCATAATGGGGATATCCTCAAAGTGGTGATCATCGAGGGCCCTGCGGATCGCTCCCACTCTTCCATCCATCATGTCTGAGGGCGCGACCAGATCGGCTCCCGCCTCGACGTGGGAAAGGGCCTGGCGGGAGAGGAGATCGAGGGTTTCGTCGTTTAAGACCTTGCCTTCTTTCACCGCCCCGCAATGACCATGGCTTGTGTATTCGCAAAGGCAGACATCCGTCATGACGACAGCCTCTCGAACCTTCTCCTTGATGGCTCTGATGGCCCTCTGGACGATCCCGTCGTCGGACCAGGCCTCCGACCCGAAGTCGTCCTTCTTCTCGGGAATGCCGAAGAGAATCACCCCTGCAATCCCCAGGGATACCGCCTCCTGAACCTCTTTGACGAGCAGGTCGACCGAGAACTGAAAATGGCCGGGCATAGATGAAATGGGCTGCCGGACTCCTTTTCCGGGTCGGACAAACAGGGGCAGAATGAGGTCCTCCGGCCTCAGATGCGTTTCCCGGATCATCCTCCGGAACATCTCGCTCTTTCTTAACCTTCTCGGTCTATACTGGGGAAATCTCATGAAAGGCTCCTACAACCAAAATGGAAATGGATCGGCGAATTGACCCCTTTCCGCAAAGAATTCTGTCCCGTATCTACCCTATCTTTTCGACCGCAAAACAGACTAACTTTACAATATTCTTCATTTTTTGTCTATAAAAGCCTGTTGCCCTTCCCGATTCAGGGAACGGTCCCTGGGAGTGGGGCGAAGCGGTTTGGGATCCAACCGTCGGACGTCCTTCCCTCTGTTACGGAAGTTCCGTATCCCTTCACTGACGGGTGGAATAGCAGAGTAAGATCAGGCTGGGAGGGACTGTCGGAAAAAACTTGGTGCGGAACCTCTCTTGGGGAAATTCAAGAATGGAATGGCAATAAAAGAGTCTGCAGCCCTCATGCGCTTAGAAAGCCACACCTGTCAAATAACCGCTTGCCAAGGTTTTGGAGATAGCCCCTCCCGGCCTGGGCAGGGGAGTCTCCCCTACTGCCACCTGAGACTGAAGGGTTACGGGAGTTTCTTTTTTCCTCTTGACATCAAAAACGATATCTTCTATATTTTGCGTACAAATATTTTGGAGACAAAGTAGATTCGCCTATGCCCAGATCGCCGAGTCGGGAACCCGCCATTACAGAGATCATGCAGTCTCTTCGAAGGATCTTCAAGAAGATTCAGGACTACTCTCATGAGGTCTTCAACAAGTTCGGCATCACCGGGCCTCAACTCTGGACGCTCAAAACGATCTATCAGAGCGACGGTTTGCCCATCGGGGAATTGAGCGAAAAGATGTATCTCCATCCCAGCACGATCTCGGGGGTGGTCGATCGACTGGAAAAGAAGGGCTTTGTGTCGAGGGATCGGGGAGAAAAGGATCGAAGGGTGGTCAACGTACGGTTGACGCCACGAGGAAGGAGTCTGGCCAGAAAAGCACCGAATCCTGTTCAGGGAAAGATGATTTACGGTTTGAAGAGACTGAAGCGGCAAGATCTTGATCGGATCCTGAGCTCGGTCCAGACCCTTGTGCAGATCATGGAAGCCCAAAAAGTGAAGGTGACCTTTTTCTTTGATGAAGAATGATGCTTGCCCTCATCCACCTTTCGGAACTTTTTGGTGCGACGGAAGTACACACATCTTTGAAATTCAAAAAAGGGAGGTTAGCTATGAGAAAGTTCGGCGTCACGGTTCTTATCCTGCTTGTTGCCCTGTTTGCAATGGGGTGCCCGAAGAAAGACATCATGAAGCAGGATCCCTCGGCAAAGTCCGCTGCGGTGCTGGAGGCGGAGCGGCAGCAGGCTGCAAAACTGGAAGCGGAGCGGAGAGAGAAAGCCGCGGCGGAGACCAGGAAACAGCAGGAGGCCCAGCAAAAGGCGGAAGCGGAAGCGAGAGCGAGAGCGGAAGCCGCAGAGATAGCGAAGAAGCAGGCGGAAGGGCGCCTGGTCGCCCAGCAGACACCCGGAGTGCCCGGAACGATCTATGAGAGCGGCTTGCTCAAGGATATCTACTTCGATTTCGACCGTTATGACGTGCGGGCCGAAGACGCAGAGATCCTGAAACAGAATGCGGCTGTGATCATGAAGAATCCGAGCTGGAAGATCCAGATCGAGGGGCACTGCGATGAGCGAGGAACGGCGGAATACAACCTTGCCCTCGGAGAGCGGCGGGCCAGCAGTGTGAAGAAGTACCTCGTCACCCTGGGGATTCCGCAGGGCCGGATCTCGACGATCAGTTACGGAGAGGAGAGACCTTTTGATCGGGGCCATACGGAAGAGGCCTGGGCGAAGAATCGGAGGGCTCATATCATCGTGCTGTCCAAATAAGCTCAGCCGTTGCCTTCGGCAGCTCGGCAGACGACAATCGTAATCTGGGTTTCCAGAAGGAGAATCTTCCCTATGCGGCCCTTCCTCAGGAGGGGCCGCTTTATCTTCCCTGTCCGGAAGTGTCCCGCAAAGCACCCTTCCGTCTCCTCCAGCGGAGATATCAACAGCGCCACAACCAGGAACGATCCCCAGGCCCGGAGTCTCATCTCAAGTTCGACCTATTTCGCGGAAATGTGATATGATAGACTCACATCGTCAAATTGAAGGAGGGATTATGAGACCACCCACCCTTAGAACGAGGATATTCCTGGACAGTGGAGACCCCGGAGAAACGGCGGAGGTGATTCGTCTTCTGGGGTTTCTCGACGGGCAGACCACGAACCCGACCCTGATCTCAAAGAACCCCGAATCGCGGCGGCGCCTTGAACAGGGAGAGAAATTCAGCAAGAAGGAGATCCTTGATTTTTATCGTCAGGAGGTCAGGAAAATTTCAGCCCTGATTCCTCAGGGGTCGGTCTCGATTGAAGTCTATGCCGATCACGCCACGACCGCCGACGAGATGCTGGGACAGGGGAGAGAGATGTTTTCATGGATTCCGAATGCCCATATCAAGTTTCCCACCACGCGGGAAGGGTTGAAGGCCGCGGAGCAGGCTGTCCGTGAAAAGATCCGTGTGAACATGACCCTCTGCTTTACGCAGGAGCAGGCTGCAGCCGTTTATGCGGCGACGCGGGGCGCTAAGAAGGGAGACGTTTTCGTATCCCCTTTTGTCGGGCGTCTGGATGATCGGGGAGAGAATGGAATGGATCTCATCGCTCATATTATCGAGATGTATCGGAAAGGGGATGGGCATGTAGAGGTCCTGACGGCCAGCATCAGAACTCTCGATCATTTCCTGGATGGACTGAAACTTGGTTCCGATATTGCCAGTGTTCCTTTCAACATTCTGAAGGAGTGGAGCGGGAAGGGGCTTTCGTTGCCCGGTGATGACTATGTTTATCAACCCGGCAATCTGAAAAAGATTCCTTTCAGAGACATTCCCCTGACAAAAAAACCGCAAGAGTACGATCTCCGTGACGAATTGACCGACAAGGGGATGGAGCGGTTTTCCGCCGACTGGAACGCGTTGATTCATTCGTAGTCTGCGACGTTGAGCTTATCTGACCGGCAGGTCCTTCAGCACACTTAGGACCGTCGAACGGCCCCGCCCCTCAGGGCGGAGAGCTTCAATTCAGCCCTGCAGCGGAGGACGTAGATTTGTCTTTCTGTTGCCCTCCGTTCTTTATTTCAGACGGGGACCCGCTTCACTGACTTCCCGAGGGACCTGGTTTTCAAACCGTTCAAAGTTCTTCTGGAATTTCGCTGCCAGGGTCAAGGCTGCCGAGTCATACTCCGCCGGATTTGCCCAGGTCTTCCCGGGGGTCAGGATCTTATCGGGCACCCCCTCGCAGGAGACCGGGACGCGGAGGCGAAAGATCGGGTCTTCCCACGTGGAGACATCTGCCAGGCTTCCACCGAGTGCTGCCCGGATCATCGCCCTGGTATGACTTATCTGGATCCTGTTCCCGACGCCAAATGAACCTCCTGTCCAGCCCGTGTTGACCAGCCAGCAGTGGATCTTGTTCTTCCTAATCTTCTCTCCAAGAAGGGTGGCATAGACTTCGGGAAAGAGGGGCAGGAAAGGAGCACCAAAGCAAGGGCTGAAGGTTGTTTGAGGTTCTTTCCCCATCCCCCGTTCCGTTCCCGCTACTTTCGCCGTATAACCCGTCAGAAAATGGTAGATCGCCTGTTCGGAGGTGAGTTTCGAAATGGGTGGAAGGATACCGAAGGCATCCAGGGTGAGCATGATGATATGCTTTGGGTGGCCGGCAGTACCATGGAGGACGGCGTTCTCGATGTAACGGATGGGATAACTTGCCCTGGTATTCTCCGTCAGGGTCGCGTCTTCGAGGTCAAATTGCCTCGTCATTGCGTCAATGGCCACATTTTCCAGGATCGTTCCGAATTTTCCTGTGCAGGCATGGATCTGGGGTTCTTCTTTTTCGGAGAGACGGATGACTTTGGCATAACAGCCCCCTTCGAGATTGAAAATCCCCTTATCGTCCCACCCGATTTCATCGTCTCCGATGAGGCGGCGAACAGGGTCTGTGGAAAGGGTCGTCTTCCCTGTTGCAGAGAGACCGAAAAAGAGAGCCACGTCGCCCTCTTCTCCCACATTTGCCGAGCTGTGCATCGTGAGAATGCCTCTCTCGGGGTACAGATAATTAAGAAGCGTAAAGACCGATTTCTTGATCTCGCCGGCATAGCTCGTTCCCCCGATGAGGATCAATCTCTCCTCCAGATTGAGGACAATGAACACCTCCGACCGGGTTCTATCTGCATCGGGCCTCGCATGGAAGTGGGGTGCGCTGATCAGCGTATACTCCGGTACATGATCGACCAGATCTTTTGGATCCTTGATCTGAATGAACATGTTCCGGGCAAACAAGCTATGCCAGGCGGTTTCCGTGACGACCCGGATCGGCACGCGATGTTCCGAATCCGCCCCGACACAGCAATCCTGAACAAAAATATCTCTTCCCTGGAGATAAGAGAGAAGCCGGGTGTGAAGGAGGTGAAATGCTTCCCTTTCCATCGGACTGTTCACAGCCCCCCACCAGATCTTCTCCTCACTTGGGGGCTGGCGAACGATAAACTTGTCGTTGGGAGACCGTCCAGTATAATGCCCTGTCCTCACCACCATGGGGCCCCGGTGGGCAATGAGTCCTTCCCTCCTCATCACAGTCTCTTCATACAGAATCGGCGTGGTGGCATTCCAATAAACCCTCGCCGCATTCTTAATTCCATGGTGCTCCAATCCGTACCGGCTTTCCCTTGATGTCATGCTCACCCTCCGTATCGTTATTCAGTATTCAGTTCCGCCCTGTCATCTCTGAAAAACATAGACCACGTTTTCTATGTTCTGATAGTAGGCTGATTATCCGGAAAAAGTAAATCGGGGGGGAGATGTATTTTCCAGGGCGGGAAACCCTATTTTCAGAGCCGGCGCAGGTCCGATGAGTCGGCCCCGTCTCAATAGCCATAATCCCCGGTTGTAATCCTTCTGAGCCTGCCGTTTTCAAACCGGAGGTAACGGATGAATTGAGTCTGTCCGAAGTTGTATTCCCATTCCTCAATCGTTACGAGTTCCTTGGCCAGAGGGGATCGCAGGAACAGTTCCTGTTCCCGGGTGATAGGAGAGGACAGGAGCAGATCTCTCCGGATGCGCACCTCCTCCCAGGTTTCTACATTGGCCGGGTCTCCGCATTTTCTGAGGACATCGTATCGATAGTCGCCCACGGATACAAGTTTTGATCCGCACCTCAGCTCGGAGGCTGCAACATTACCTGAGGAGAAAATTAAAAAGATGACTAATAATGAAATGAGTACTGCTGCTTTCATTTTTTTCCTCCGGTCGCTTCCATTGAAACGATAGAGCCGCAGATCATAAAGAACCTCTCTCTATAATTATAATCACCCGCTTGCTTCCCGACAAACGACCCTTGGTCAGCCCATCTTCTTCTTATGTTTTAGACGGGTAAGATCTGGTTCTTATTCGGGGTTTTTCAGAGAGGCGAAGTGCTATAAGAAAAAGAGATCTGCAGCGCGGCCCGGCCGCAACCAAATCCGAAGCACGAAATTCGGGCGAAGCATCCCGAAGGGATCAATCCGAAACAAATTCGAATAAGCAAAATTCAAATGATCTAAACAAGTTACAAAAGAACCGCGCGGAAATCTTAACAAAATTTCAAGAAATCTACCGTGAGTAGTTCAGAGGGGTTTGATCTCTGTCGGTGATTTCCGCGGCATCCACCGAGATAAAAGGGACCATGGATCGTATTGACAGCAAGAAAGACCATTGCCGGTCCGCTGCTGGTCCGAAGAAACTGCCGCCGTGTTATCCCGTGCCTTCGGGCATGGAAGTTCCCCATTTCTCCAACAAGTCTAATAAGTTTCGCCTGCTCCTTTGTGGCCATATGCCCCTCCCTTTCCAATGCTCTATTCTCTCACGGAAAGAGAGGGCAGAAAATAGGGTGGACATTGTATTTTCGACTCGAAAGTCTGGTATTTTGAGTGGATAGGACGAATAAAGGAAAGGTTGTTTGATACTTAAGGAGACCTAATGAAGCGAATCGGGAAGAACATAAAACAAAAAAGTGAATCGCCTAAAGGCGGAGCTTCGCGCGGTCGAACGGGTGAACGGTAAGCCGGGATCAGGGATCCCTTGACAGGAGCCTTAAGAGGAGCTAAGGTAAGATATAAAAGTAAGGAGATTTGGAACAGAGGTAAGAATGACTGCAACCGTGACAGACCAAAGGACAGGTTACCCTGCCGGTGGAGATTCGGAGACGGCTGGGACTAAAGCCCGGAAGCAAATTGGAATTCATTGTGATCAACGACCAGCGGCTGGAGGCGATCCCTGTCTCAGAGACAATATCGAGTCTGAAGGGGATGGTTCCAAAACCCAAAAGACCGCTCTCCCTCGCTGATATGGATAAGGCTATTGCGGAGGGGGCCTCTTTATGATCGGGCTTGATACAAATGTCTTGGTCCGATACATCGTGCGCGATGACGAGAAACAAGCTAAAGCGGCAACCCGCCTCATCGAGTCCAGATGCACAGCGGACAACCCCGGACTAGTGAGTGCCATCGTGCTGTGTGAATTGGCCTGGGTTTTGACAAGAGGCTACGGCTATCGGCGCGATATGGTGGGTCGTGTGATTACTCGAATTCTGTCCGTCCAGGAACTGGAAGTGGAGGATGCTGAATTGGCGTGGCGGGCTGTCCGACTATTTGAACAGGGAAAGGCGGACTTCGCGGATTACTTGATCGGTGTCTCCAATCACGAAAACAAGGCTGAAGTTACCTATACCTTTGACGGAAGAGCTGTAGAAAACGATCTGTTCAAGCTCGTCCCGGCTTGAACAAGCTTCTCAACAACCCTCTATTCTCTTCGGTTTTCAATCCCCTTTTCTATTCTTCCCCCCTATCCGGGTTTCGTTCCTACGTCCCCTTGTTTCCCCGATTGTTTCTGGCGTTTCTCCCCGTTTCTCCGGGTCCCCGGATTATCTTTCCTCATCATGCCATTCTAATAAAAGGCCGTGACCAGAAAGACGGCCATCATGGCCCGGTTTGTGGAGTCGTTTGGACAGTAAGTCCTGGACCCGCATCCGCCTGTGATCCCGAGCTCGCTCATCCTGTTGATAAAGGGCGCAAAGCCATTGTCTGGAATATCGTCAAAAAGGGTATTGTAGGCTCCTGTGAACCCCGTTTCCCCCATTGCTGCAATGATGAAGACCGCCATCTGCTGCCTCGTCAAGAAGATCGTTGGGGCAGTAGGCCCTTTGTCCGCATCCGGCAGCGATCCCAAGCTCGTTCATCCGGTTGATAAAGGGTGCAAAACCGTCATCGGCAATATCGTCGAAGTTAGCGTTATAGACGGATGTCGAGGGTGTTTGTCCCATGGCCGTGATGATGAACGCAGCCATCTGTCCTCTCGTGACGGGACTGTCCGGACAGTAATTTCCCCCGCTGCATCCGCCGGTGACCCCATGGTAATAGAGGGTATTGACAAAGTCTTCGGCCCACTGGGTCTCCGGACAGTCTATGAACTCGGGCGGCAGCGCCCCTGTTCCATCCAGCCGCACGTCGATAAGACCGGCGGGGGCACTCGACGAAACCCGGAGGGTCGTTGTCTTCGGTCCCTCTGTCGGAGGGGTAAACTTCGCTCTGAAGGTGCAGTTTCCACCCGCCGGGATCGTGGGTGTCAGACTTGCACAGTGGCCAGGTCCCTTTGCTGCGAGGCTGAACGCCGCCGTATCGCCTCCTGTCAGCCCGATCGAGGTGATGGCAAGGTCTGCCGTCCCGTTATTGGAAAGCGTAAAGGCCTGAGAGGCCGTGCTGTCAATGTTCACAATGCCGAAATCCCGGGAGCCGGGAGAAATCCCGAAGGGCGAGGTCTCAGCCTGGACGAACGTTGCGGTTACGGTCACGTGGTCTGCGATGGTGACGACACAGTTTCCTGTTCCCGAGCACCCTGCTCCGCTCCAGCCGGCGAATGTCGATCCGGGATCAGGCTGGGCCGAAAGGGTGACCGGTGTTCCGGATTCATAGGTGCTAAGGCAGGAAGTTCCGCAGTCGATTCCCGGCAGGTCGCTGGTCACTCTTCCGCTGCCGGTTCCAGCCTTACTGATCGTGAGGTCATACCGGGGAAAGACGGTTTCGCGAAAGACCAGACCCATCAGCCCGACGGCCTCCTTCTCCTCCCCGCCCGGCAGCATGCACACCAGGCAGTCGCGACAGATGGCACCGCTTTCATCCCTTCTGGCCCCGTAGCCCATCGCGGCGCAGTAACTCCATTCGAGAGCGACCTTGCCTCCGTAGAACTCCGAGGCGTTTACCATCCGGTCGTTCGGAAGCACACACACGCCTATTGCGCCCCTCTTGGTGTGGGCCGTGTAATACTTGTACCCGAGGGCGCGACAATAGACCGAATCGGGGTTGAGCATGGCAATAGCCGGTGAGGCAACAAGACAGACAAGAATCAAGACAGGAAGCACTCTAAAAGTTCCGGCCATGACCCCATTTTTACACGTCGCCGTTCTTCCATTTATATTACTCTTCATATCTCATCTCCTGCCAGAGGCTCTTTCCCCTCTCCAGCTTTGGTGGAGAGGGACAGGGTGAGGGGGGATGTCATTCGTCTGCTTCGTCCTCATGCTTCCTACGGCGGGGTCGGTACCCCTGTCCAGCCGGCAGGGGCGCTGACACCCCAGGGATGATGCACATTCAGCCGTATGGATCGGCTGTAGTCGTGGTCTTCGAAGGGAATGAAGACGAACCCGTATTGCGCCCAGTAACTGTCGTCAAAATAGTCACCGTTACGGCGTTCAATGGGATCGAGGGATACCCCATGGCTGTTCTTGAGGATCCAGCAGCCGTCTCTACTGTACCTGCTGCGGCAAAATCCCGAAGAATTGTCCCAGCCTATGATGACGAAACAGTGTCCCCAGTCCGATGAGCAGTTTGACAAGGGTCCATTGCAGACGAGATCCTTTTTCACACCCGAAACATCGTCCCTCCCCGAGTGTATGCCGTGGTCCGCGATTCTCCACCGACGCAGGTTCCAGGTCTCCCCGGTATCGGTGCAGGTGCCGGAACAAGTCCGTGGATCGGCACAATCCGTGTAATCGCCGCAGCAATCGCGGCAGTGTCCGTCCTTGTCAAGGCAGGCGCCCGAGGAGTACTCGAAACAAGGATAGTCCACGATCCCGTTGTCCCGGATCGCGCTGAGGCCGTCGGTGTAGGTTCCGCCGGTGCAATCGCCCCACGCATCCGTGCAGCCGGAAACCATCATCTGCTCTGAGAGGACCGGCAGGTTCCACGTCCCGGAGGAATCCGCCGGGTTCTGGAAATTGTCGGGGACCCAGCCGGCGGTAAGCTCGATCAAGGCCTTCGACTCCACGGCTCCGACCGCTGAGAAGGCCCAGCATGAGCCACACTGATCCTGGTTTTTGACGGGTGTGATCCAGGATCTCCCCTTCCAGTCCGCCCACGAAAAGCGGGTGGGCAGCTCGCTCTCGCTCAGGCTGCAGAGATCGCAGGGCAGGGGGCAGGGACCGCCGCAGTCGATCTCCTCCTCGCCCTGGTTCAGGATCCGGTCTGCGCAGGTGGCCGGCCGGCAGGCCCCATCTTCGCAGAGGCCGGCACAGGTATGTTCCACCCGTCTGATCTCGCACTGCCCCCCCGAGGGATCGGACACGACCATCGCGTAGACCTCGCTGAGGGTCCGGCTGTCGAGACACGTATCCTCTTCTGTCCCGACGCGTCCTCTGACACTATAGTCGATCCCTCCATCGGAGTCCTCGCAGCGGCAGGCGCCATCCTCGCATCCGAATTCGCAGTAGACGCTCACCAGATGTCCACCGCAAAAATACTCGCGCAAGTTATCCGGCCCGAGGCACTCGTCGGTCTGTCCCCCGATTGTCCCCCGCACATAGAAGTTCTTGCCGCCATCGGAGTCCTGGCAGATGCAGCGCCCGTTTTCGCACACAGGCTGATCGGTAGGACAGGCAATATCGAGGTAATCCAGGCCGTCAGGGCCGCAGATGTATTCCCTGACCGTGTCTCCACTGGCGCATTCATCAGCGATGTACGTGCAGCTTGCCCGGGCAGGTTCGCAGAAGATGTGGTCGCCCGAAGAACCGGGCGGTCCCATGTGGCAATCCTGCGGCACTTCGGTTTCCACCATGACAGACCCTCGCTCGAAAATATCCTCGCCGTCGAAATCATAGCAGCCGCACCCGGTCCTGCTGACGGAGCCGTAGATCTCTTCCCAGTAGTAGCGGCCGCCGGCCGTGGCGATGTCGTCCCGGTAGTAACCGGGGGTCTGAAAACAGCAGTATTCGGACCCCACGCCGGGGAAATCGCACCCCGGGCAGCAGGCATCGCAGGCATCCCCCACGCCGTCGTGGTCCTGGTCGCTCTGGTCCGGATTATAGATATCCCTGCAGTTGTCCCAGAGGTCCGTGACGCCGTCCCCATCCTGATCCGAGGCAACAAAGGGCGGAAACTCGTTGATCGCCGATTCCGGGACGGAGCCGTTCGTGCTGTGCAAACCCGCTCGGCTCACGGCAAGGGTGCTCATCCGAGGTTCTTCGTCGACCATCGGCGTCGTAAACTCGCAAGACGTGGTGTAGCAGACCTTCTTCTTTGCCCCGTTCATGTAGATTGCGATAAAGGCGATCTGTGAGGGATCGGTCGCCTCGACTCTGTAATGCACTTTGTCGCCGAGCACCGGCCTGTCCGGGGTCTTGGTGACCGTCAGGGTGGGCATGATCAGGTTCACCGGACGTATCTGGCTTCCCGTCGTCATGTTGTACGTTCCACGTAGAGCTGGCCATCGTAGATCACCATGCTTGAGGCGCTTGCATTATTTGCATCCCCAAAGCCGGTCGGGCCGACCTGGCTCCAGCTGAACCCATTGTAACGCCAGACCTGGAATCCCTCACCGTTCGTCGTCCCGACAAAGAGGGTGTTGTTCCACACCATCATCGACGAGGAATCCACGTTCTTGCTGTCCCCGAAGCCATCGGTGTTCACCTGCAGCCAGCTCTGCCCGTCATGTCCCCAGATCTCCGTTCCCGTAGATGGATTATAGGCTCCTACGTAGAGCTGGTTATTAAACACCGCCATATTGTCGATCTGGCTGTTATTGAGATCTCCGAACCCGTCGGTATTGACCTGTTGCCAGTTCTGCCCATCATAACGCCAGAGCTCCGAGCCTGAGCCTGTCATCTTGTTTGTCCCGGCATAAAGGTACCCATTATAGACGGCGAGACCGGTGACACCCCAGTTGCTTGTATCCCCAAAACCGTTTGTATTCACCTGCTGCCAGATCTGACCATCATACCTCCAGACCTGGGCCCCTATGGGAATACCTCCTGATCCAGCGTAGAGCTGGCCGTTAGACACAGCCAATCGGTAGATGCCGCGGGTGTAGGAGCTTCCGAATCCATTGGGATTGGCCTTGTTCCAATTGGCGCCATCGTATCGCCAGACCTCTGCTCCGCCGTTGGATTTGTAAGTGGAGGCATAGAGGGAGCCATTGAACACGGTCATGGCATACGTATAGGTGTTACTCGGGTTACCGAAGCCGTCCGTGTTGACCTGGGTCCAGGCTCCGTCATACCTCCATATTTCCGTTCCCGTGATGGTGTTCAGCGTACCGGCAAACAACTGGTTGTTGAACACGGCCATACTCATCACCGCCCTATTGTTCAGGTCTCCAAAGCCGTCTGTGTTGAGTTGGGCGTAAGTGAGTGAGTGGAAAAGAAGAATCAGAGAGCCATAAACCCCGAAGGAAAATCTTTTTCATCTTGTCCCTCCGTTTGCCGCAACTTTCTTCCAGCCTAAAAGAACGCCAGGACCAGAAAGACGGCCATCATGGCCCTGGTGGTGGAGTCGTTCGGGCAGTAAGCCCTGGACCGCATCCGCCCGTGATTCCGAGTTCGGTCATCCGGTTGATAAAAGGTGCAAAACCATCGTTCGCGATGTCGTCGAAGTAGGCATTATACGCTCGCCGTGGATCCCGCCTCTCCCATGGCCATGATGATGAAGACCGCCATCTGGGCCCTGGTGAGAAAAATCTCCGGACAGTAGGCCCTGGGTCCGCATCCCGCAGAAATGCCCAGCTCCAGTTCGCTTACCCGGTTGATAAACGGGGCAAAACTGTCATTGGCGATGTCGTCAAAGTAAGCGTTATAGGCTGCCACGGAGGGGGTCTCTCCCATGGAGGTGACAATGAAGGTCGCCATCTCCTTTCTCGTCACCGCATCATCGGGGCAGTAATTGCCCCCGCCGCAGCCCGTAGTGATCCCGTAGTAATAGATCGTGTTGATGAAGTCCTCAAAGTCCCCGGCCGAAGTGGTTTCAGGACAGTCAAGAATTCCGGCTGAAGCGTCCCTGTCCCATCGAGAGGGACGTCGAGCGGACCCGCAGGGGCATTGGAGGTAACGCGAAGGGTGGTCGTCTTGGCCCCTACTGTGGGGGCAGTGAACTTTGCAGTGAATTGTGCAGCTGCCTCCCGGGGGGATCGTCGGCGTCAGACTCGGACAGTGGTTTCGTTCTTCTTGCTGCAAGCCTGAACATCGCCGCATCGCCGCCGGTCATTTCCATTGAGGCGATGACAAGGTCAACGGATCCGTTATTGGAGAGGGTGAAGACCTTGGGGGCAGTGCTGTCAACATTCACGATGCCGAAATCCCCGGAGCCGGGAGAGATTCCGAGAGCCGGGGTTCCGGACAGGACAAAGGTGGCGGTCACTGGTCACATTTCCTGCAACTGTTACCACGCAAGTTCCCCGTTCCCGAGCAGCCTGCTCCGCTCCAGCCGGTGAATATCGATCCGGGATTGGGTTCAGCGGAGAGGGTTAAGAGCGTTGCGGTGGTGTAGGTTTCGGCGCAGTCTGTCCCGCAATTGATCCCCAGAGGGGTGCTGGTGACACCTCCCGTGCCCGTCCCGGCCCTATTCACCATGAGGGTGAAAGAGGACGGAGCGACGACTCCTCCTCTCACGGGCCAGATGTAAACACCGTTGCCTTTCCATGCGAATACGATCGTGCCGTCTGATATGTCGAGGCCCCAGCTGTAATTCTCAAGGCCGGGAGAGTACGTGGCTGTGGTGGAGGAACGGTACCCGTATTCCAACTGCACGTTGGTGAAAGGGTGCCCGACGGGGAGAGCGGGGTTCGATTGGGAATAATCGACCAGGCTCCGGATCTCCTTAATGTTGGGGATCCTCCAGTCGCTGTAACCGAGGTAAGCCCGGGTGTTGAGGCACTTTACATAATCGAATCCACCCTCCCAGGTCTTGTATCCCCCGGGATTGCATGCGGCGGGTCCTGGTGCGTTTGCATTGGCGGTCCACATGAGCCCGGTGAGCTCGTCGCTCACCGTGCCATTTCCGTGATCCGTAAACCTGGGGGCAGGCCATGCAACTCCGGCCTGGTATTCTCCATCCTGTCCCGTGCCTGAGCAGGAGACCGGGGCACCTGCGTTGTCGTAACAGTCGACTTGCCCGGTCTCCCACAACGCGGCAGGCGGGTTCGTGTTTCCCCGCACAGGCAACACACGTCCGTAGAGGGAATTGTTCTTGGGAAGGGTGAGGGGAAGGCCATTGTTCTCGATTTGCGTGGCCCAGGCACGCGTCAGGCTGTAGGCGGCCGTGGTGGACGACCAGTAGTCCGCATAGGGCCGGAGCACATCTGTGAATCCTTGCGCCGCCAGCCACACTCTCGGGTCTCCCTCCCCGGCATAAGAGAGGCTCTCCATCTCATTGGTATTGGGCAGGCGCCAGTCCGTGTAACCGCAAAGACCGAGTGCTTCGACGTAGGCGAGCGCCTCAAGCCATGTCATGGTATCCCCGGCCAGATTGCCATTTCGGGCCCACATGAGACCCGTGAGGGTATCGTTGATACAATCCGTCCCAACGGAGAAACGGGATGCAGGCCAGGTCACCCCGGCCTGAATGTCTCCGTCCTGGCCGGTCCCCGTGCAGGAGATCTCGACGCCCTGACCGTCGTAACATTTCGTCTGGCCGGTTCTTGGAAGATCAATGGTAGCAGCCATAGAAATAGAAAATGAGCATAGAAGAATAAGACAGGAAAAGAATACCCCCTTCTTCTCCATAGTCCCCCCCTTTTCTTGAAGAGATAGATGAATTTCGGAGTGCCTCCTTCGACAATCTCAGGGCGATCGATGCCCGTTTCACCGTTTCATCTTTTTCTTCCCCCTGAGGAATTCGCCTTTGGGTGGCTCAGGATGTTCCAGAGCTCTTGGACATTAATGAAGGCCTTTTTCTTCTTGGTTTCAACCTCTTCGACGAGCCCCACGAGACTATGGGGTTTTTTTCGGTCGAGGCGATAAATCCGCAGGATATAGTTGTTCATAGAGTTTTGCACCATCTGTTGCCCTCCAGTTAGAAAGCGAAGTTATGAAGATTGGAACCTAAGAGGTTGAGAAAGTTCTGAGCTTCTCAACTTCTCATCATCGGTCCATTTTCACCGTTCGAAGGCGCCCTGCGGGCATTGGGCATTCACTCGTCAGGCGCGAGGGGTATGGCGTTCGGGTGTTTCACTGTGTCTCCGCTTCCCCCGCATCCTTAACCGTTCCTTCTCCCAGTGGCGCCTCATCTCTTTTTATGACGAAACCAAACCCCCCACACTGAGGACAAACATCCCCATTCTTGCGTCCGTCACTGTTGCAGTCAGGACAGATTTCCATCCCGATTTCTTCCGGATTAAAATGTCTTCCTTCATCCCGGTCTTCTCCTGCCGCATCCATGTATTTCCAGTCTTTTTGCGCAGAATCATCGCACACAAAAAGTTACAGATTGGTCACATTTCGGGGTAAGGAGAAAAAAAGGAGGGGAAAGGCGGAATGGGCGACCCGCAGATCCGATTCGCTTCTTTCGTCCTCAGTCTCAGGTTTTGTTTCTCAGGGCTTCGTAGATGGCTTGCGTTTCTCGGGAGGGTTCAACACCGAGGATTCTGAGGAGGGTTTGGCGGCAACGGTTATAAACGGCGAGGGCCTCCGCCTTCCGGCCGGATGCGCCATAACAGAGCATGAGACGCTGGTAAAATTCCTCGGCAAGACCATCCACTTCCAGTCCTCTTCTGTAACACTCGACGGCCTTCTCCGGTTCTTCTTTCTTTTCAAGAAAATGTCCAAGCTTTTTCACGGCTCTCAGGAATTTGCTGCGCAGCCGTTCCTGGTACGAAATGGACCATGGTTCGGAATCATCTCCCCCGAGGAACGGTCCCGTATAAAGAGCGATGGCCCTCTGAAACAGGACAACCTCGTCCAGAGCATCCGCCTGTTCAAAGAGCTGTTCAAAAACATGAGCATCGACCCAGCAGTAGCGACTGTCAAACCTGACGTGTCCCTTGCGCAGCTGGATCGCCTTTTCATTGTTGAGCAACTGTCGCAGACGGTAAAGGGCCGTGGCAAAGGCCCGGTGGGCCATGTCTCCCTCAGCCTCGGGCCAGAGGATGGCTGTCAGATGATCTTCGCTGATTCCCCTGCTCCCGGAGGCAACCATGACCTGAAGGAGGGAAAGCATCTTGCGGGGAGCCTTGACGGGAAACTCCAGGGGCACCCCGTCTTTAACCAACTCGAACCGCCCCAGGGTAAAGACCCTCAGGGGCCAGGGCCACTGATCACAGGCATAAGGCGGGGCCTGCGGAAAGAGATTCCGTCTCCGGATGAGTCCTTGAACATATTCCGTCTCGATATCCGTCTCAAGGGCTTTCTTGCAGAGATCCGCCATCAGGGGCGCATGCCAGAAAAAAGTGTTGACATATCCCTGCTTCCTCCCGATGGCCATCGCCCCTCGGAGCGCCTCCAATCCTGAAGCTTCGTTTCCCGTATCAAGATCCAGATGCGCCTGGGCCAGAAGGCAGGTAAACTCGACCAGGGGAGCTTTGAAAGACATGGCCATTGTTCGGACCCGATGGATCTGGTCTCTCGCGTCATTCTCCCTCTTCGATTCGATGAGAATGAGGGCCTTCCCAAGATGGTCAAAGGCCCCTGTCAATAACATCCCCGTCTCAGCCGAAAGGGTCAGACACAATTCGATATGCGATAGAGCGCCCGCGAGGTCCCCTCGAACGTAAGAAGCCCATGCCGCGAGCACATGGTAGTACTCTTTTCCCCAGGTGGGCATCATGCCCGGGGAGGAGGACATTCTTTTGAAGCAATTCCCTGGCTTCTGTCATATCCCCTGTACTCAAAGCACCGGCTGCAGCATGTCCCAACAAATAAGTGTCCCATAAATGGACCCCGGTGGATGATGCAAGCTTGATCCCCTGAGCAGCGGTCCTGCGGCAGTCCTCAAACGAACCCGACATCCAGAAGTACATGGCCTCAAGATTTTTTAGAAGGATCACAAGCAAAGGGGGAAGGTGAGGGGATTGAGCGACTTCCTGAAACGAGTCGATCACCAGAGCGGCCTTTAACAGGTCTCCCGCAAAGATGTAGTGACTTGCAAGGGCCTGCAGGGTTCGGGTTTTCACAAAGAGGTCGGGACTCCTCTCCACAAGCACGAGCGCCCGCTCAACCCATTCATCGAACTTGGGATGCTCCGGCTGGCGGGCAATAATGGCAAACGTGACGCTTGCCGTCAATCGAGCCTCAACCTCCTCAGAGGGGAAGGCCGTGTATTCCCCGCCGACCTGCCTCAGCAGGTCGATCCATCGATCATAATCCCTGAAGTCCCCCATGCCATAGGTTGTCGAGTCAAAAAGGCCTGACAGGGAGAGAAAGACTCCTGCTGCGTCTCTCCTGGCCCTGAATGAATTGAAAGCTTTTTCAAAAGAACCTTCGCTTTCCGGGGGAGAAAAAGGCAGACGGCATACCCCAAGCCAGTAGAGAAGCCAGGGGTTCTCTTCAAGCAGAGACCGAGGAAGGTACCTGATCCAAGCCTCGAGCGTCTGATTCCGGCCCTGGGAAATCAGCGCAGGTCCACGAGCGAGGATCAGTCTAACGAGGTTAGACCAATCCCCTGCTTTCGCCAGAAGTTCCACAGCGTCTTCGACCTGACCGTTTGCTTCCAGGATCCCGGCTGCCCGCTGTTCGATCTGCAGAAGCTCGTCAGATCCAAATCTCTCCTTGCCCTGTGCCTGCAGGAACTCACGGAACAAGGGGTGATACTGGTAGAACGTGGTCTGAGCTTCGTGCCTCTGCGTAAAGTAGTTTTTCTGATTCAGATCAGAAAGAATCCGCCTGGCTTCAGAAAGGCCGGTAAGGGCCTCGGCCATGGAAGGAGTCATTCGCGAAAGAAATGCGGTCTTGAGCAAAAAAACTTGCTTTTCCCAATCCGTCTCATTGAGGACCTCTGCTGCAAAATAGTGAAAGACTTCCTCCGGTATGCGGGCCTTCGTTGACAGAGGCTCAGACCCTCCTGCCTTCAGTCCCTCTGTCAGGAGGACCAGCCCGGCAGCCCATCCTTCCGTCCTGTCGTACAACTGCCGGAACAGGTCGCTTGAAATGCGTTTATATCCCCGGTGACGAATCATTTGTTGTGATTCGCCGAGGTTGAATCTCAATTCATTCCAGCCGATGGTCCCCATGTGGCGATTTGCTCTCATCCGCGCAAACAAACTCGGCGGATCCTGTCGGCTTATCAGCACGACGTTTACCCCTGCCGGGATCTCTGACAAGCACTGATGGATGACCTCATGGAAAAGGGAGCCTTCAGGGGCGTCTTGGTAGTTGTCAAAAACGAGGGTTATCCCCCCGTTCTTTCCTCCTGATGAGAGGGGACGCGATGGGACCAGTTGCCCGTAGAGCCTCTCGAAATAGCGGCGCGTAAAAGTGGGAATGTCTTGTAGATACTCGGGAGTAAAGAGGGGTAGAGGTTGTTTCTTTCGGGGGGTGGCCTTTTTTGTTGCGAGACCCATGTAATAGAAGAAGGTCGCGATGTCTCCATCGCGTTCGTCTACCTGGTACCACAGACATGGAAATCTGCGGGCGGCAAGGTAGCTGGCGACGAGCGTGGTTTTGCCGGAGCCCGGAGGCCCGGCGATCCAGAGGACTGGGTGAGACCTTTTTTGGTCAATGAGGCGAAATAACCGATGGCGGGGAAAGACCCCAGCAGAACTGGGTTGAGTGAGTTTAGCTAAGGAAGGCAGTTTACGTTCTGTCATCGCTCGTGAGCCGGGTTAGTGCTCAATATGTCAAAACCCCGCTTCCCGCAAAAGCCCAACTTTTTCTGTGCCCAGAATATATAACGATCCCTTAAGGATGTCAAAAGAAATCTAAGAAATTGTCAAGCCAATGTAGAAATGTCCTATTCTTACCAAATTGTCCCTCAACGTTGCATTCCCTTCGGCGGCTGGGTGTGCTTCCAAACCTTTACAAAGCGGTTACTTAATATGTTATGGGTAATAAGCGACTTCACCTGGGGTGAGGTCTGGCATAGGGTTGGAACGTAGGTGGCTAACCCCTTAATGGTACCGCTATAAAGGTTTTCCAGCACACTCAACCGCCTCAGGTAGCTTTTTTATGCAACTGGGAGGTGTCCTATCCTTCATCCTTCCTGCCATTCTTTCGGGAATGCCGATGTGACGGAGGTCGCTGAGGGGTTTTCCTGCCCCCTAGCTTCTGTTCCAGGCGGGCGAAGCGTGTCGCGAAACGGCGGTTTGCCTTGCGCAGAGATTCCTCAGCGGAAAAACCTTCTTGGTTTGCCCAATTCGCCAGCGTGAAGAGGAGATCGCCGAACGCGGTTTCAAGGGTTTTTTTCGAACGGTGCTTTCCGCTCTTTGTGAGGCCGGCCAACCCCCTCTTCAACCTTTTCCAAAACGGATCCCTTTTCCTTCCGGCGAAATCCCTGCCGGGAAACGCGCTCCGCAATCCTGCGAGCCCGCTCCAGGGCTGGAAGGGCCAGGGGCAGGCCGTCAAGCAGGGACTCCCGCTTGGCGTATTTGCCCTCCTGTTCTTTGATCGTCCTCCAGACGGCCGTAACTTCCTTTGCGCTCTTTGGTCTTAACGCCTTCAGATTCTCATCCTCCGGAGGAAAGACATGAGGATGTCGCCGGATCAGCTTCTCTCCAAGGGTGTGAATGACATCTGAAAAAGCGAATTCCCCTTTTTCCTCTGCAATCCGTGAAAGGAAAAGGATCTGGAGCAGGAGATCGCCGAGTTCCTCTTCCAGGGCTTCGGGAGTACCTGCTTCGATGGCTTCGAGAACCTCGTAGGCCTCTTCGATTAAGAATTTCTTGAGAGTCTGTTCGGTCTGTTCCCGGTCCCACGGACATCCGGAAGGCCCACGGAGGGTAGCCATGATGGCCAGAAGATCGGACGATGGAGTGCTTCCTGCTCTGTTTTCTTTATTCCAGAATCCATGACAGATGCCCTCTTCATAGAATCTCCCCCGCCTCTCTTTTTCAAAGAGGGGAAACCCTCCCTTCTGTGAGGCCTGCCTGCAGTAGGCAGGGGAAAGAGGGGAAGGAATTTACCGGCACGTGCCCCGCAAGCCCCGGTCTTCAGGCCGGGGTGAAGGGGCACAATATAAGTGAAAGTACCTTACCGGGAAGTCCTTCAACATGCTTAGGACCGTCGAACGGCCCCGCCCTTTAGGGCGGAGAGCTTCATTTTCCGGCGCCCATGAATTATATGGAGTAGCACTCTTGTCCAAATTTAGCGTTATTCCCCTGGAATTATTAGGCTTCCCAAACGAGATTGCTTCGTCGCCAAAAGACTCCTCGCAACGACTAAAACGGGCCTCTGGGTTAAAATTTGTCATTGCGAGCGGAGCGAAGCAATCTCGTATTTTGGACACCACTGATAAAATAGTAATTATGGAATACTCTTGGCGGGTCTGCAATTCTGCTGATCGTGGAGGGGAAGGAGGTGGAGAAGTGAAAAAAAGGGGGCCCATTCCAGTGGGCCCCCTCACACTTAGAAGGGTTTAGTCATCTGATTCATGATCATCTGATTCATGATCACGGATCTGATAGGTCCTCCTTCCACGGGATATCAGATTCAACTCACCATTCTCGAATACTTCTTTGACTAAGCCCACACCCGGGCGCGTAGTACTTGTACTCTACTCGTGCCGTCGGAGAGACCTCTCATGATCTTCAGGCAATTTCTGAACGTACCGGCGGTACCCTGCACGGTTTCCGAGACGGAGACTACCTCACTTTGTCCTGGGTGATCTCAGGCACGTTCTCGCCCTGGAAGAGCATGTCAACCTGCGGCGTGGCGGGGATGACGATTCCGGGTTGATCGGTGTCGACACCAAACAACCACGACCCCTCATGGCCAACCCCCCTGCCATCGTTGTAGGTACTGACATTCACTCCAAAAATGTATACACCGCCGTCATCGGCTTGAGCAATGTAGCTCAACGCTACCTCCTCTAAGATCCCAACTGACGAACGTGCGGTCTTCCAGAATCAGCGTACTCACGGTCTTATCGCCGACCGTGAACTCTTTTCTACTGTCCTTCAGCCTTCGCTCAACCCGAACCGATTCCCGTCCTATTGTTCCTCGAAGGGCATTTCTCCTGAACGTTACGAGTGGAAGATAGGCGTTTGTCACCCGAGTCGGGTTTGTAAAAGTCGGAAGTGTCGTCGCCGCGGGATCCGGAGGTGTCAACGTAATGGACGTTGTAGCGCTCCGGCCGGCGGAGACGTTTCCTGCTCCATCTTTTGCCCAGGCGTAGAGGGTATGCACACTCGCGCTGGCAAAGGTGTAGCTTGCAGGAGCAGCACCCCAGCTGGCTGAAGAAGCCGCTGGAGCTGTCGCAGACTCGGTGACCATGACGCCAGCCACTGTCACATTGTCCGTAGCCACAAGAGAGATAATCGGAACAGTCAATGATGTTGAAGTTGGAGGGATACTAAAGCTCGTCACTGCGGGAGGAGTCGTATCCGGGAGCGGTATGATCGGTGTGTAGGTTACCGTGCGTATCGCCGTTGCCGTGTTACCGGCTGCATCCCGTGCGGTTACGGTGATGAGGTTTGCGCCGCTCGACGAGGGCGATGCTTGCGCTCCAGGAGGTTGTTCCTGTCGCGGTTCCAGCTGCCGCCGAGTGGAGTTAGCCCAGCTGACCTGGGTTACACCAACGGTATCGGAAGCGGTACCCGAAAAGCTGATGGGCGTGCTGCTTACCGAGGTGTTCGCCGCAGGAGTCGTGATCGAAACCGTAGGGGCAGTGACATCGGGCAGTGTGTAGGTTACCGTCCGGGTCGCCGTTGCGATGTTTCCGGCTCCATCCTGGGCGGTTATGGTGATGAGGTTTGCGCCGCTCGCGAGGGCGATGCTTGCGCTCCAGGAGGCTGTTCCTGTCGCGGTTCCACCGCCGCCGAGGGAGTTAGACCAGCTGACCTGGGTTACGCTAACGTTATCGGAAGCGGTACCCGAGAAGCTGATGGGCGTGCTGCTTACCGAGGTGTTCGCCGCAGGAGTCGTAATCGAAACCGTAGGGGCAGTGACATCGGGCGGCGTGTAGGTTACCGTGCGGGTCGCCGTTGCGATGTTACCGGCTCTATCCTGGACGGTTATGGTGATGAGGTTTGCGCCGCTCGCGAGGGCGATGCTTGCGCTCCAGGAGGTTGTTCCTGTCGCGGTTCCACTGCCGCCGAGGGAGTTAGACCAGCTGACCTGCGTTACGCTAATGTTATCGGAAGCGGTACCCGAGAAGCTGATGGGCGTGCTGCTTACCGAGGTGTTCGCCGCAGGAGTCGTGATCGAAACCGTAGGGGCAGTGACATCGGGCGGCGTGTAGGTTACCGTGCGCGTCGACGTTGCGATGTTACCGGCTCTATCCTGGACGGTTATGGTGATGAGGTTTGCGCCGCTCGCGAGGGCGATGCTTGCGCTCCAGGAGGATGTTCCTGTCGCGGTTCCACTGCCGCCGAGGGAGTTAGACCAGCTGACCTGGGTTACGCTAACGTTATCGGAAGCGGTACCCGAAAAGCTGATGGGCGTGCTGCTTACCGAGGTGTTGGCTGCAGGAGTCGTAATCGAAACCGTAGGGGCAGTGACATCGGGCGGCGTGTAGGTTACCGTGCGCGTCGACGTTGCGATGTTACCGGCTCTATCCTGGACGGTTATGGTGATGAGGTTTGCGCCGCTCGCGAGGGCGATGCTTGCGCTCCAGGAGGATGTTCCTGTCGCGGTTCCACTGCCGCCGAGGGAGTTAGACCAGCTGACCTGGGTTACGCTAACGTTATCGGAAGCGGTACCCGAAAAGCTGATGGGCGTGCTGCTTACCGAGGTGTTGGTTGCAGGAGTCGTAATCGAAACCGTGGGGGCAGTGACATCGGGCGGCGTGTAGGTTACCGTGCGCGTCGACGTTGCGATGTTACCGGCTCTATCCTGGGCGGTTATGGTGATGAGGTTTGCGCCGCTCGCGAGGGCGATGCTTGCGCTCCAGGAGGTAGTTCCTGTCGCGGTTCCACTGCCACCGAGGGAGTTAGACCAGCTGACCTGGGTTACGCTAACGTTATCGGAAGCCGTACCCGAGAAGCTGATGGGCGTGCTGCTTACCGAGGTGTTGGTTGCAGGAGTCGTGATCGAAACCGTGGGAGCCGTGGTGTCCGCTGTAGCAGGTACGCTGCTCGCGTTACCAGGATAGGTCCCGGCACTAAGTTCGGCGGCATTGGTGGCCCCGTCTCCGTCGGAGTCAGCGGCCGCGAGGACGGAATTTATAGGGATTTCGTAGTTACCGATTGAGCCACTCCAAGCATTGGCGAACGAATTACGGGGTGACGTACCGCTAGTGGCTGACGCGTGACAGAGCGAACAGTCATACGCTTTCCCGTAGGTGCTGTTAAAATCCGTAAGGTAACTGCGGACCGCAAAAGCGGTGCCCGATGTGGATAGTAGGGCCAGCGTTACAACCAGAACTGTCATAAACGAGAAGGCGACAATCTTTCTCTTCATCCTTTTACCTCCGTTTCTTACAGGGGGTTGTTCTCTGCCCCTTGTCACAAGTGAACATGCAGATAAAAGAACAACACTAAGCTTCTTTGTCATGCTTTTCTCCTTACGTTGGTTTTGTTAAATTGATGGGCTCTGATCCGGTAACGACCTCCTGGGTCATCGCGTGAGCTACACCACCTTTCGCATCCCGCACAATCCACACGCAAGGCAAGAGCTGGATGAGGAAGTCTATTCATCTGTCACCCCCTTTCCTCGTTTTTCAGTCCTGTTTGTTGCACCGGATTTCACGCATGGTCATGGCAGTTTTGGCCTTTAGCCTACGAATGAATGATCGTAATCGGAGTGATTTGCAGATCTCCGTTTGGCCAAGGAATCCCCACTCCACTTTAACAGAAATGACGTTACTCCCCTGGAGCATAATGTTGCCTTGATACAGCATATAGTTTATGCGCAGTCATCTACGCAGTCATCAGGACACGCACCGTGAGTGCCGGACAACGGGAATTTGATTTTGTATGAGTGATTTTAAGGAGCTAAAACACTTACGGCATGTACTGACTAATCATCCTGTAAAAATAACCCCACCCTGCTAACGCTTATCATTTCGCGCACCTGTAACGATATTTATGGTGTTTGTAGACAACTTACTTTAATAAAGAGACCGTTTGTTCTCTATCTGCATAGCAGCGCGATGCAAGAAAGGTGCCGCTAACGCTCACTACAATTGAGTCATAAAAATACCTGTATAATCAAACCCTTATATCATCTCAATAATTGCGGCCATCTTAAGCCCTGTAGGGTTTTTCATTCACCGTGCTCGACTCAGAATCTGCAATTTGCGTCTAACTGTCTGACATTTCACCATTGTTGTTGGTGTATGATTTTCCCAACATTTAAGAGATGGAATATTGACAGGACGGGATGAGGGGAGATCGTTCTCTTCCCTTTGGAAAACAAATTCGAACTTGACGGAACGTTTCGCGGGGAAAGTGGAATAATGCCTGACAGGAAGAATACTGACATGTTTGTTCATTTTTCATTTAGGATGGACTCGCAAAAAGTCGAAAAAACCTAAGAACCGTCATTCCGGCGAAAGCCGGAATCCAGTAATTTTAGGTCATTATAAAAACATTGGACACCGGATTTCTCCACCGGTGAGAACGACTTCTTACGAAACCATCATTTAGAGATTGCGCAAGATCGATTCCATCACCCGGGGGCATGCATCATGAAGACCAACGAGTACCGCGATTTCATCTGTTTTCTGGCGGAGAAGAGTGGAGCGGTGATCAGACCCTATTTTGCGCAGGCCGCCCTTGCGGTCGAAATCAAGGAAGATCAGACCCCCGTGACCCGGGCCGATCGGGAAGCCGAGGCCGTGATGCGCGATCTGATTCGAAAGGCCTATCCGGATCATGGAATCCTTGGCGAAGAATTCGGGCCGGAGAATACCTCAGCCGAATTTGTCTGGGTCCTGGACCCTGTCGACGGAACTATTTCATTTTCGAGAGGATGTCCGCTATTCGGGACCCTGATCGGCCTTCTCCATGGCGGGAAACCCATTTGGGGAGCAATCCACCAGCCCTTACTCAACCAGTTGTGCATCGGAAACAATACGGAAACGATGCTGAACGGTCGAGCCGTACAATTGCGGGAAACCCCTCAGCTCTCCGAAGCGATGCTCCTGACCACGGACGTGGCAGACATCGCCCGGTACCAGAAGAAAGAAGGCTTCGAGAGGCTGCTGGGGCAGACGCGTCTGTTTCGCACCTGGGGGGATTGCTATGGATATCTGCTGCTTGTGTCCGGCGGGGCCGATATCATGCTTGATCCGGTTATGAATCCGTGGGATCTCATTCCGCTGATTCCCATCATCCAAGGAGCAAATGGGGTGATTACGACATGGTCCGGGGCGGACGCTTCCGGGGGAGGTTCTTGTGTCGCGGCAAACAAACAACTGCACCCCCGGGTGTTGGAGATTTTGAATTCCTGAAAGCCCACATCCGGGCTCATCCGACTGGCCCCTCACCCTCGCCCTCTCCCCCACCTTCGCCGAAGCGGCTACGCGCAGACGGGTGACAGAGGGGAGAGGGGATAAATAATAAGTCTCCTCCCTATCGATGGGAGAGGGCCGGATCGGGTGGTCAGATGTGAAACTCTCCGCCCTACAGGGCGGGGCCGTTCGACAGCGCTTACGGCCCTGAGCGTGTCGAAGGGCTTCCCGGTAAGGTAATTTCGTTTTATTGTACCGCTTGCCCCCGGCCTGAAGGCCGTGGCTTATGGGGCACATGCCGGTCAAACCTATCTCTGAGCCAGTTACTAATTCCTCTTGAGCAACTTCCTCAGTTCCTCCAGGCTCCGGGTATTTAGGACGTCTTCTTTCTCAAGCCATCCGCGACGGGCCTGCCAGACGCCGAACCTCATCAACTCAAGATCGGTCATGCTGTGGGCATCGGTGGAGATCACGATTTTGACCCCCATCTCCTTTGCCGAGCTTGCAGTCGGTATCCGTGAGATCGAGTCGGTCCGGATGGGCATTGACCTCCATGACGCATCCCCGGTCCTTTGCCGCCTTCATCAGGGTTTCCATGTCGATGTCATACGGGTCTCTCTCATTGATCAGCCGGCCTGAAGGGTGGGCAAAGATGTTGAAATAGGGGTTGTCCATGGCCCGGAGGATCCGTTCCATCTGCTTCTCCCGCGGGAGATTGAATCTGGAGTGGACCGAGCAGACGGTGAGGTCGAGTTCCTTGAGAATCGAGTCCGACAGGTCGAGAGAACCGTCCGCCAGGATGTCCACCTCGATCGATTTCAGGACGACGAAGTCTTTCAATTTCCCATTCAGGCGATCGATCTCTTCGTTTCTCTTGGCCAGTCTCTTCTCATCAAGACCGTGGGTCATGCTCAGCCGTTTCGAATGGTCGGTGATGGCCATGTACTCGATAGCCGCGTTGACGGGCAGCTTCGACCATCTGTTCCAGAGAATGGCGGCCGTCCGTTTCCCTGGTGTGGGCATGCAGATCTCCCCGGATGTCCTCTCAGTGTGATCAAATTGGGAAGCTCTCCCCTTTGGCCGGCGTCGATTTCACCCCGATCCTCCCGCAGTTCCGGCTCAATGAAGGGAAGATCGACCTGGTCAAAGACTTCTCTCTCCGTCTTTCCCGCGATGTGTTTCTCGTTTCTAAAGACGCCGTATTCGTTTATCTTAAGGCCTTTCTTCACCCCGAGCATGCGAACCGCGATGTTGTGGGCCTTAGACCCTGTGAAATAGTGAAGAGCGGCCCCATAACTCTCATCGGGCACGACTCGCAGGTCCACTGGACCCCCGAACGAAGCATCACCGTCGACCGGGTGTCTCCCTGGGCGACAACCTTCTCCACATTTTCGTAGTGGACGAAGGCATCCATCACCCGGGCGCCTTTCCTGCAGGTCGCAAGAATATCGAGATCGGCCACCGTCTCCTTTCTTCGCCGGTAGCTTCCTGCGACGGTCGACCTCTGTTACGCCCGCCACTTTCTTGAGATGGGTCACAATATTAATGGCCATTTCCTCGGCCACGTTCAATTTGATCCGGGTCTCCTTCTTTTCGCGGCCGATCTCGTCAAGGATCATCTTCTCCGTCTTTTCTCCGAAGCCCTTCAACTCCTTGATCTTTCCTTCTTCCGCAGCTTTCTTGAGATCTTCCAGGCTGGTGATGTGCAGATGGTCGAAGAGAAGCTTGACCCGTTTCGGCCCCAGTCCGGGTATCTTCATCAGCCTCGCCACTTGAGGCGGGATGCGTTCTTCGAGCTCCTGCAAATGGGAAAGCCGGCCTGTTTCGACGATCTCCCGGATTTTCCCGGCCAGGTCCTTTCCGATTCCGGCAAGCTCGGTCAGATCCTTCTCCTGTTCCACCATGGCTGGCCACGCCCTGAGAGAGATCTCCTATGGTCCGGGCGGCATTCCGGTAGGCCCGGATCCGGAAGGGATTTTCTCCCAGAATCTCCAGAAGATCCGCCACCTGGTTGAACAGGTCTGCAATGTCTGCATTATGGACGGGCATCGGTTTCCCTCCGACGTGAGATCTTTCCTATCCGGTCTGTCTTTCGGGATGGCCTTTGCAGGCTCCACCCAGCCTGATTTCCTCCAGGAGTTCCATGTGATAAAATCCGCGTGTCCAGAGGGTCCTTACCAACCGAAGGGTTCGAATCTCGATTTTTCCGAACTCACTCGGTCTCAGCCGCTCAAACAGTTGGATGAGCGAACTGCTGGATTGCATCACTTTATAGTAACCCAGGGTCACATGATGGACGTAGCCGGGGGAAAGGGTCTCGTCGTCGGCCAGCCCCAGGCGATCCAATTCCGGATGGATGGACCTTTGAATCAGGGCCAGTTTCCCATCGTCATGGACTTCGATGAAGGGATTCACGAAGAAGGAGTTGACGTTTTTCAGGGCAGCCTGAAAAGGCGGCCATCCCTTGAGGGTCGCCCGAAGACAATGACCGCGGCGGGCAATTTCTCCGGTGGTACCTTCCCCGGATCCTCTTCGAGGGATTGGATGTTTCTCACGGTGATGTGGAGGGCGTCTGAAGGAATTGCATCAAAGGGGACGGCCTCCCCGATCAACCGCTGGATTTCCGAGATTCTTTCGATCACCTCGCGGTTGTGGAGTGAGACGACGAGGGTGATCCCCATTCCCTCTTTGCGCGGCGCTTTGGCAATACGTCCTCTCTCTTTGAATTCCTGCCAGATGCTTTCATAGACAGAGATCTCCATGCCGTCCTTTCTATCAAGCCTCGTAGGAATGCTCTCCCTTGCCGACTTTACCCCGGAATACGCTATGACTGTAGGCCGTATATCCCAGGACCACCGGCAACACGATAACGGCCCCCCACAGGGTGAACCGCAAGGTCTCAGCCTGTGCACAAGCTTCCTGGAAGGTGATGTCGGGCGGGACCGCATGCGGGTAAAGGGAGGCAGCGAGACCGAGGTACCCCGCAAGAAACAGGATGACACTGCAAACAAAAGGCAGGATTTCATGCCGTCTTTTGAGGCTCCTGACCAGGACAAAAAAAGCAATCAGACCCATGAGAGGAAAGGTCCAGATGAAATAGATGAGAGGGGGAGTGAACCAATTCGTGAGGATCGCAGGGTAGTGAACCGGGGTCCAGACGGTGACCAAGGCCTGGAATCCCAGGACAATCCATGCCGACCAGAGGGCCTGTCGATAGGCGCGGTCCTGAACAAGGTCCGAGGTCTTGATAATGAGATAGGTGGACCCCAGAAGGATATAGCCTGCAACGAGCGCAAGCCCCACTGCGACCGAAAAGGGATTGAGCCAGTCCAGGGGCCCCCCTGCAAATTGCCCGTCCTGCACCGATGTCCCGGAAATGACCCCGCCGAGGGTTAACCCCTGGGCCATGACCGCAACAAAGCTTCCCAGGAAGAAGGCGCTGTTCCAATGGCCTTTGCGGGTGGCGTTGGCCCTGAATTCGAACGTCACTCCCCGGAAGATCAGGCCGAAGAGGAAGGTCAGAAGAGGGATGTAGAGGGCACTGAACAGAACACCGTAGGCGACCGGAAATGCAGCAAAGAGCGTACCCCCGCCAAAGACGAGCCAGGTCTGATTGGCATCCCAGATCGGCGAGACGCTGCCCATCAGAAGGTCCCGTTCCCCTTCGTTGCGGGCCGTCGGAAACAACAGAGCGACTCCAAGGGTAAAACCGTCGAGTACGATATAGAGGAAAATAGCAAAGGCCAGAAGACAGGCCCAGAGGGTTACAAGGTCCATTTAATCCTCACTTCGTAATCGTGCGTAGCCGGAACCAAACGCAAGCCGGAACTCAAAAATCCGAAATCCGAATATCGGGCGAAGCGTCCTCTTAGGACCAATTCGAAACAAATGCGAATTTTCAAAATTCAAAATCTCTAAACTCTCTCGTTTGGAAATTTAAGATTTGACCATTTGAGATTGTTTCGGATTTCGGATTTCGTGCTTCGGATTTACGGCCGCTTCATTGTGAATAACTGTGTCGTCATTTTGCGGACAAATTCATTCATAAGGGCCCAAACGGCGTCATCCCCGCCGGTCGCTGAATGGGCGGGATCGGGCTTGAGAAGTCGGGTCCCCTGCGCAATGCCTTCAGGATGTAATAGAAATAACTTGCCAGGACCACCCCGAAGATGATGGAAAAGAGGCTGAGCGACCAGAGAACGTTTGCCACGGGGACTCGGGAGAGGCCTTCACTGGTCCGCACCAGGTTGTAAACCACCCAGGGCTGCCGCCCGACCTCATTGGTGATCCATCCCAGTTCCGTAGCGATAAAACCCAGGGGGTGGAGGATGAGGAGTGTCCAGAGAAAGAGACGATCCTCAAAGAGTCCTCCCCGCAGCCAAAGAAAAAGGGCCCAGACCATCACCATGAAAAGAATGAAGCCGATCGCCACCATGAGCCTGAAACTCCAGAAGAGAATAAAAACATTGGGACGATTCTCGCGGGGAACTTCCTTCAGACCCGGAACCCGGCCACGGAGTGAATGGGTGACCAGGAGGCTCAGGCCGCTGGGAATGGACACCTCGAAAAGGTTCCGTTCCTTCTCCATATCCGGAAGGGCAAAGACGACGAAAGGAGCCCCTCCCGTCCTGTTCGTTTCCCAGTGGGCTTCCATAGACGCGAACTTGGCCGGCTGGTGAAGGAACACCTGACGGCCGCTCACATCCCCGAGGAGGATCTGAAGGGGAGCAAACAGGGCTGCCGTCGCCAGGGCGATTCCCGCGGACCGGCGAAAGAAGAGGACGTCTCTTCCTCTCAGGAGATAGGAAGCGCTGATCCCGGCGACGACGAAGGCCGACGTTTGAAAGGAAGCCAGCGTCATATGACCGAAGCGGGTCATGGCAGAGGGATTGAAGATCGCTGCTGCGAAATCAGTGACCAGAAATTTCCCGTTCACCAGTTGGTAGCCTGCAGGGGTCTGCATCCATGAGTTTGCCGCCAGAATCCAGAACGCGGAGAGGACCGTTCCGAAGGATACCAGGAGCGTCGCCAGAAGATGAACGCTCCGGGGCACTTTCTGCCAGCCGAAGAGCATGATGCCGAGGAACCCGGCCTCCAGGAAGAAGGCGGTCATGATTTCAAAGGCGAGGAGCGGAGAGAAGACATTTGCGACGGCCTGAGAGAACCGGGCGAAGTTCGTTCCGAATTCAAATTCGAGGACGATGCCGGAGACCACACCGATCCCGAAATTGATTGCGAGCATCTTCACCCAGAATCGAAAAAGGCGGTAGTCGATCTCTTTCTTGAACACCAGCCAGAGGATCTCGACAATCACCAGGTAAAGAGAAAGGCCGATCGTGAGGACAGGAAATAATATGTGGAACATCGTGGTGACTGCGAATTGAATCCGGGAAAGGAGAAGAAGGTCCATGTCAGACTTTTTTGGATCGTGCGATTTTTTCAGCAACCCCAGAGTTACATTACCACAACTTCCGTTAGAGTCAAGAGTCTGAGAGGACAAATTGAGATCGGCGTTTTTGCATGCGTTGAAGAGGTCTCTTCAGACCTTCTCCAACTCCACTTTGAGAGACAGGAATTGAAGCATATCCTTTAACGTGATGACGCCCAGAATGCGATTTCCTTCGGTGACCATCAGGCGGCTGGATTTTGTCTTGTTCATGAGTGAAAGGGCCTCCATGGCGTCCGCCTCAGGGGTGATGGTATTGTCCGGAGAGCACATTCCTGAAATGTTGGCGACGGTTTTCTGCCCCCACTCTTCCCGGGGAACCTCCTTCACCTCTTTCGTTGTCACACACCCCACGAGTCTATCCGAATCCTCTACCACGGGAAACATCTTGTAATGGTATTTGTAAATGTAATCCTCCACAAGTTGGGCTATGGAAATGGACGGGTTCACGACCACCGGATCCGTTTTCATGAAACGGCGAACCGGTTCTCCCTCCAGAACCCTGCGAAGAAGGAGCTGTTGATAGGACGACTTGGCCGCTCCCTGGAGGAACATGCCGATCAGAAACCACCAGATGCCTCCGATGACGTTTCCGCTCAGGAATTGGAAGACTCCCATGAAGATCAGAAGGATCCCAAATCCCACGCCGATCCTGGACGAGATTCGCGTTGCCCAGCGTAGGTTTTTCTTCCATCCCCAGAGAATGGAGCGCAACACCCGGCCTCCGTCCAGAGGGAAAGCGGGCAGAAGGTTGAAGGCGGCCAACAAACCGTTAACAAATGCAAGATACTGCACAACCCCAATCACGGACTCCGCCCACCCGCCGCGTCGACCCAGAAGAGAAACTCCGAAAAAGAGCAGGGAAAGGACGATGCTTGAGAGGGGTCCCACGATTGCCATCATAAATTCGGCCTTCGGACCGGGAGGTTCATCCCCCATCTCCGCAACCCCTCCAAAGATGAAAAGCGTAATCCCCTTCATGGGCATGCCGTACTTCCTCGCAACCAGGGAATGAGACATCTCGTGGAATATGATCGAAAGAAAAAGTCCGAGGGCGCCGATGATCCCCATGAGCCAGTATGTTTGCGTTGAGAGGTCTCTATACCGACCAGGAAAGAATCCGACCGACAGGGACCAGGCAACCAGAATCGCCAGGAAGACCCAGCTCACATCGACCCGCACTTCGAAGCCGAAGAGCTTGAACAGCCTGATCCGTTTTCCAAACATCATTCACCTCCCGGGGATTCGTCGCCCAGAAATCCAACCCGATGCTTATCAAGGGCCTCACAAATAAAACGGACATGGACCCCCTCACCCTCGCCCTCTCCCTCCAGAGACTGTGTCATAATTCGCCGTCCGCCCTTCGACACGCTCAGGACGAACGGCTAAGTCGATGACTTTTGACGCGCCCATTTCCGTTCGTGGTGAGCTTGTCGAACCATGAACGGACTTGCAACACAGCCTCCCAGGGGGGAAGGTTAGGGTGGGGGTGATGAGACGTCAATACGATTTTGAGACTGTTAATATGTGTCCATTTGCCCAATGGAGGGGCTACCGGACCACTTTGATCAGATTGTGTGTGCCATAGGGATTGCAGATGGATTCTTCCCCTTCCAAGTTCTCCCTCCACGCCCCATCCATGAAGAACTTGTATTGGTAGCAACCGGGAGAGAGTGGTATCTTTGTCTTCCAGACCCCATTCCTGTCTTTTGTCATGGGGAGAGAAAGGGTATCCCATGAGTTGAACTCCCCCGCCAGAAACACCTCCTTTGCCCCGGGTGCCAGGAGGGTGAACTCAACACCTTTACCTTTCCCGGCATTTCCGCTGCCCTGCCTGGATGTGGACGTCTTTCTTTTTACTTTCCCCTTTTTTTTCTCAATCATGTCAAATTCCTCCTTACAGAATACCACATTCTGTACTATTCTCGTCGGAAATCACCGGCAAGTAAATAGGGGAAATCATTCATTTTGCAGGGTGTAAGACTGTATTTATCGAAAGAGAAGGCGTAGCGGCGATCCACACAGAAGGCCCCTCTCCGGAAAAGGATTTGGAGGATGAAGGGATGAATTGAATAACTTTACGGAATAAGTGACAATTTCCTCTACCGGGATTTTATGTCCGGCAGGAGGGGATAAATGGCCCATGATTTACGGATGCGATATGACGTCACGCTCCTGACGGAGCATGATATCTACCTTTTCAAAGAAGGGAGCCATTTCAGGCTCTACGAAAAGCTGGGCTCTCATCTTCTCTCTCCTGAGGGCAGAGACGGAACCTATTTTGCGGTCTGGGCACCGAATGCGGAGAGGGTCTCTGTGACCGGGGATTTCAACGGGTGGAAGAAAGGGTCTCATCCCCTGAACGTGAGGTCGGACGGTTCAGGGATCTGGGAAGGGTTCTTAGAGGGGGTTTCCCAGGGAGCCCGCTACAAGTATCACATCGAATCCCGGTATGAGCATTACCGGGTCGACAAAGGGGACCCCTATGCCTTCCGGTGGGAGGTTCCGCCAAGGACCGCTTCGGTGATCTCGGACCTGGAGTATGAATGGAACGACCGCAACTGGATGCAGGAGCGATATCGAAAGAACGGACTCGATGCCCCTTTCGCGATCTATGAGGTTCATCTCGGATCGTGGAGACGGGTTCCCGAAGAAGGAAACCGTTCTCTGACTTACCGGGAGATGGCTCCCTATCTGGTGGATTATGTCAAGGAGATGGGATTCACCCATGTCGAGTTCCTGCCCATCATGGAACATCCCTTCTACGGCTCGTGGGGATACCAGACCATCGGCTACTTTGCACCCACGGCCAGATACGGGACTCCCCAGGATTTCATGTATCTGATTGATCAACTCCATCAGAACGGAATCGGGGTCATTCTCGATTGGGTTCCTTCTCACTTTCCGGATGACGAGCATGGGCTGGTCTATTTTGACGGAACCTATCTCTACGAGCATGCGGATCCCAAGAAAGGGTATCACCCGGAATGGAAGAGCTACATCTTTAATCACGGTCGAAACGAGGTGAAGTCCTTTCTGATCAGCAGCGCTCTGTTCTGGCTGGATCGTTACCATGTGGATGGTCTCCGGGTGGACGCCGTGGCTTCGATGCTCTATCTCGATTATGCGAGAAAGGAGGGGGAGTGGATCCCCAATGAGTTTGGAGGAAGAGAAAACATTGACGCCATCCGATTCCTGAAGACCCTCAACGAAGCGGTTTACAGGGACCATGGCGACGTTCAGACCATGGCCGAAGAGTCCACCTCGTGGCCCATGGTTTCGCGGCCCACCTATCTTGGCGGGCTGGGGTTCGGCATGAAGTGGAACATGGGGTGGATGCATGACACCCTGGACTACTTTTCCAAAGATCCGCTCTATCGAAAGCATCACCATGACCGGTTGACCTTCAGCATCTGGTATGCCTTCTATGAGAATTTCGTCCTTCCCCTCTCACACGACGAGGTCGTCTATGGAAAAGGCGCTCTGATCGGGAAAATGCCGGGAGATGACTGGCAGAGGGCCGCCAACCTGAGGCTGCTGTTCGGATATATGTACGGTCACCCCGGGAAGAAACTTCTCTTCATGGGAGGGGAATTCGGACAGTGGAGGGAGTGGGTTCACGAGGAAAGTCTGGAATGGCACGCCCTGCAGCATCCGTCCCACCAGGGTGTGCAGCGTTGGGTCAAAGACCTCAACCATTGTTATCGAAATGAGCCGGCCCTTCATGAGGTCGATTTCGGTTTGGAAGGGTTTGAGTGGATCGACTTCCGGGACTGGGAAGGGGGCGTGATCAGCTTTCTGAGAAAGGGAAGAAAAGCAGGGGCCCCTGTTTTGATCGTCTGCAATCTGACACCCGTTCCGAGACTGAACTACCGTGTGGGCGTTCCAGAGGGCGGGTTCTGGAAAGAGATCCTGAACAGCGACGCCACGATCTACGGGGGAAGCGGACACGGAAATTTCGGAGGAATGGAGGCGGGCTCTGTTCCGGCCCACGGAAGAGTTCATTCGCTCTCCCTCACCCTCCCGCCGCTTGGCGTTTTGTTCCTCGGGAAGGTATCCCCTCGTTACAGGTGGGTTAGGGCAGGGAGGATATTCTCGGCTGAGAGGGGCTATCTCCAAAACCTTGGCAAGCGGTTATTTGACAGGCAGGGAGTGCCAAGCGTAAGATGGCTGCGAGAGGCTTGTCTTACTATTCCACTCACGAATGTCCACAGGGAATGGAGCCGCTCCAAGGTTTTTCCGACAGCCCCTCCCAGCCTGATCTCTCTTTGCTATTCCACCCGTAACAGAAGGGTTGCTTCAGGGAGGCGTAATTCCATTCACATCAGGACCGAACTGTGATAAAATGTGCAAAAATTTGTGAGGGGGGCATTATGAAACAATTGCGCTGGTTTTCCATTTTGTTGCTGGGTTTTCTCCTTTTCGGGTGTGCGACAGGGGGAACCTATTCCCTTCGCCCACGCTATGAGTCTTCGAAAGAATTTCCCTCTCTTCAGCAGAAGATGGGACCGAAGATCGCTTTCGCACCCTTTAAAGATGAACGGCCGGACAGCCTCTACATAGGGCAGTATACTCCTGTACAGGGGGCGGCAAGGTATTACAAGAGCGAACCGGCCCCCCTGGAGACAGCAATGATGGAGGCCCTGAACGACGTTCTGCTGAAAAGAGGTCTCAGATCGATGTCGGTTCCAAGCTGGGACGGGACCCCCGAATCGCTCAGAAACATCGGGGCGGATTCCATTCTGCTCATTCACATTAAGAGGTTCTGGGTGGAAGGGAAAGACGATCTTCCGTTCAGGACCCGCATCAACACCTCTGTTCATCTTGTGATTCATCTCGGAGTGAAAAAAGAGGAAAAGGTTTTCACGAGAAACGTAGAGGTTGAGAGAGAAAAAACGGTCTTCGCGGGAGGACCGGAGCACATGGGACAGATGGTCAACGAGATTCTGACGGATGTCTTCGATGCCCTGCTGTCGAATCCCTACTGAGTTCCATGCTGGTCTTGAGATTTTGCACCCAGGGAAAGGAGCGTGAACGATGCGGTTCTTTTTCTATGTCGTTTTTGTCATCGTCATTGGGATTGCTTTTTTTGCCGTCCAAAATTCAGGGGCCTCTCCTGTTGTCATCCGATTTTTCTTGTGGAAATTCGAAACCTCCCTGGTCTATACCATCCTGGGGTCCATCGGACTGGGTATTCTGATCACCCTTCTCCTCTGGGTTCCAAGGGCGGTCCGGGCATCCCTGGGAGGAAAGAAACAGGATCGGGACCTCCCTCCCACTCCTTACAGCTGCTGAAAACGGCTGAGGGGCGATAGATCCAGGGCGGAGAGCTTCACATCCTGGCAGGGGCCGATCCGTTCCGCTTCGAGTTGAAAGTCGGTACCTATGGTGACGATGCATGGGAGAAGAAGGGGAACGACAGGGCTTCGTCTTCTCCTGGAGGCTCTGAAAAAGTTCCATCGGGACCACGGCTTCTTTCTCTCCTCGGGCATGACCTTCAATCTTCTCATCTGCATGATCCCCTTCATTCTGCTCCTGCTCTCACTGGTCGGGACCTACCTCTACAGTTCCCGCGAAGTGTTAAATACCCTCCGCCAGTATCTGGAGAACGTGGTTCCCTCTCTGGATCCAAGGATCATGCGAAATATCTTGAGAATCACCCGGGATCGCAAGATTGTCGGGGCACTGGGAATAGGGGGACTGATCTGGACCTGCACCTGGGTGTTCAGCTCCATGAGAACGGCCTTCAATATCGTCTTTCAGGTGAAGGCGGAGAGAGGATTTCTCCGGGGGAAGGCGATTGACGTCTTGATGATCTTTCTGGCAGGGATCGCTCTCCTGCTGAGCATGACCCTGACCTCGGCCGTCACCGTCCTGCAGAGCTTCCGGATTCAACCCCTGACCGTCATCATGGGGCCGATCCTCCGCTGGGTCCTGAAATACCTCGTTCCCTTTTTGTTCACGTATATGATGTTTTTCTTGATTTACAAAATCATTCCGAATCGAAAGATCAGCGTTCGGTCCGGCGCTCCGGGCCGCCTTCTTCGCCAGCCTGTTGTGGGAGGTGACCAAACACCTGTTCGGCTGGTACGTTCTCCATCTCGGGAGGTTTTCGATGATCTACGGGTCCCTGAGTACGCTGATCGTCTTCTTCCTCTGGGTTTATTACTCTTCCGCCGTTCTCCTCCTGGGAGGCGAGATCACCTTCTTGCTTGAGGAGAAGTCTTCCCTCCGCCAGGCGAAAGACGCGTTGAATGTTTTCCAAGGATTGTCTCAATGGGTTGGTAGCCGCAACCTTTAGGTTGCGTTGGTCGTCTCGGGGCTGAAGAGCCGGTCCAGTCCTGATTCTTCGAGATGGGAGACGGTGATCACGTCTCTTGCTCTTCCGGTTTCCCACTTCCGGAGGTCCGGTCCGTGTGAGACCTCCCTTCGAAAAGTTCCACGGCAAGGCCGATGTCCTGCCTCTTCCCAATCAACAGAACGGCGTCCCCGGCTTTCAAAATG
>CAVSVC010000008.1:0-20314 GCA_963731045.1 uncultured delta proteobacterium
ACTGATCAGTGACCAGTGAAACAAAGAGAAGGCAGAAAGCTGGAGAGATAGAGTCATCAGTTACCTTATTCACCTATTAACCCAAAGAACCCAATAGACTCAATGAACCCAACGAACTCAGTCAGCTGACTCATTCACTCATTAACTTATTCACTTATTAACTCAATAACCCAATGAACCCAAGTAACCCTCTCCTCAGTGTGGTCATTGTTACGTACCAATCGAAGGACTATATTTCAGGGTGTCTTCGGTCGGTTTATGAGGCGGCCCGGGAGTTGTCCTTTGAGGTGATTGTCGTTGATAATACACCGGGAGAGGGCCTTGCTGATTACTTACATTCCGAATTCCCGGAAGTCTCTGTGATTGAAAATGAAAGCAACACAGGGTTTGCCAGGGGAACGAATCAGGGGGCGCGAATCGCTTCGGGACGCTATGTGTGTCTCCTGAACCCCGATACCCGGGTTCATCCCCGTTCTCTGGAAACATTGGTCCGGTTCCTAATGCAGCAGCCGGAGGATTGCATCGCCGGGCCCCGTACGGTTGATGACAGGGGTGAGACCGTTCCTTCCTGCCGGTCGTTACCTCACGTAGGAAATGCGCTCAAGTATCCAATCGCCCTCCTTTTGCAGGGAAGAAAGCTTCGCAAACCCAGGAGATACCTGCTGGACATCTGGGCACAGAACGAATCGGTCGATCTGACTCCCTATAAAGGTTATGTTACCGGGGCGTGTTTGGTTACTCCCCTGGCGTTCTTCAGGAATATGGGGATGCTGGATGAACAGTTTTTCTTGTACGCTGAAGATGCGGACTTCGGTTTCCGGATCGCCAGGGCGGGATATCATGCCTACCTGATATCCGATGCGTTGGTCGTCCATTCTTCAGGACTCAGTGCATGGAAGAATCCCCGATCGAGAATTCACGCCGTGGAGAGTTACCTCCACTATGTCGACAAGAATCTTTCATTCCTTCACAGGATGCTCTTTAAACTCTGTTTCCTCTTTTTCATCCTCGGGTGCGGTGTGCAGGCCTGGTTGAAAAGAGAGAAGAATCCAGCTCCGGTCCTTTCCGAGAGTTTGAAATGTTTTCTGTCCCCCCGGGGAGGAGCTTCCGGAGGATGACCGAAGTGCGAAACCAGGTTCACCACGGAGGCACAGAGGACACAGAGGAAGATATCAGTCTTGTCCAAAATAACATTTTAACCGCAGAGCCGCAGAGGACGCAGAGGATGGTTATTTTTGATTTGCGGGGAGACGACCGCAAATCAAAAGGGCTCATCCCTTCCAGAAACAAGCACGTAGCCCCCATTGGGATTCCTGAAATGAGCAGTCTTTGATCCAATCGCCGTCTCCCGATTGGATCAAGCAGAGCGTATTTCCTCTGTGCTCTCCGTGCCTCTGTGGTGAAAGACTTTTTGGGTGTGATTTCTCAGACGAGCTTCAGGATGAAATGGATTCCGTGTGATCTTTGCGGCGGTCGACTCTTCAAGACGCTCTATTCCACAAAGGACCGCCGTTTTCCGATTCAGGGCGCCTTTCAATTGGTCAGGTGTCTAGACTGCGGCCTGATTTACCTGAACCCCCAGCCGGAGCCTCACGAGCTGAAATCCCACTACTTGGAGGAGCGATACGATGCATACCAACGCGGAGGCGGGGCAGTGAACATCGTCGACAGCGAGCGCCTGGATCGCTGGCGGGAGATCCGGAGAAGGATTGTTCGGCGGGCACAACGCTACTTTCCATCCCTCAGGGAGGAAGTCGATAAGGAAATGGCTTCTTTGGGTCCGTTTTCTTCCGGCCTGAGAGTGCTCGATGTGGGATGCGGGGTGGGGAATACCCTTACGGCGTACCGGGAAAAGGGGGCCATGACCTTCGGGGTGGACATCAGTCCTCAAGCCTGCGAGACAGGCAGAGGAGAAGGCCATGAGATGTTCTGCGGGCAGCTCTCCGATGCTGAATTCGAGGCCGGGTTCTTTGATGTTGTCCGGTTTCACCATTCCCTCGAACACATGGCTTCCCCATCGGACAACCTTTTGGAGGCCCGCCGGATTCTGAGGCCGGGCGGGAGAATCTTCATCTCCGTCCCGAACCATGGAAGCCTTCAGGGGAGAGTTTTTGGGGAATGGTTCTACGCGATTGAATCACCCCGTCATCTTTTCGGATTCACGGCACGGACGCTCGTACGCCTGCTCACGCAGTCCGGGTTTGTACTGGACGCTCTCCATACCTCTTCCTTTCCGGGGGGCCCGTGTTTCAGTCTCGAAAACTGGCTGAACGACCGTTTTCGCAGAAAAGGGTACTTCTACTACGGACAAATGAAGGTAAAAAGGTGGTATATTCTGGCAGAACTCCTCCTGTTTCTTCCGAGAATTCCCGTCAATCTCCTCCGTCTCGGAGAGAGCTTGACCGTCTGCGCCAGACGTCCGTGACGTCATCCACGGCGCCCTCGCTGTCCTCATCCAAAAGAAACGAAGATTCTCAGGGGTGTCAGGCGGGGGATGTCATCCTGACCGCCCGAAAAGAAGTCCAAAAATGCATATAAATATGGATCAAATACGGGAGGAAAATATGTTATAGTGAATCCGGAGATAAAAGGACAGTAAGGATGTCCAACGGGGAAGCAGGCAGAGATGAAACCAAAGAAGATCCTCATTATCATTCCGGTTTTCAATGAAGAAAAGACGCTGGGCGGCGTGATTCAGGAGATCCGGAGATATGTACCCGAAGCGGACGTCGTGGTCGTCAATGACGGATCGACGGACTCGACGAGCACCGCGGGAAGACAGGCCGGCGTGGCAATGCTGGAGAATCCTTATAACATGGGTATTGGCGCCACAATGCAGACCGGTTTTCTGTACGCCGTCAGGAACAATTACGACATTGCCGTCCAGATCGATGGAGACGGTCAGCACAACCCGAAGTCGCTTCCTTCTCTGATCAAGCCCATTCTGGAGGGCAGGGCGAACCTGGTCATTGGGTCACGATACCTCTCAAATGGCGGCTTTAAGTCCACCCCATTGCGGAAAGTGGGCATAAAATTCTTCACCTATCTTATCCTGATCTATACGGGAAGAAGAATCACGGATTCGACCTCCGGATTTCGGGCAATTGACCGGAAAGGTCTGGAATTGTTTTCGGAGGATTATCCTCCCGACTACCCGGAGGTGGAAGCTCTTATCTCAGCCTACAAGAATCGTTTGATTTTTGAGGAAATCCCGACTAAGATGAGGAAACGTCAGGGCGGAAGGTCTTCCATCGGCATGACAAGTGCCCTGTACTATATGATTAAAGTTACCCTTTCGACCACCATCGGTGCCTTCAGGAGGGTCGCGTGATAGGGGGGACGGCGAATCTGTTTGCTATCGTGGGTTCTCTTTTGCTCCTTGGTGTCATCATTGAGCTCATTCGGCAGAAGCATCTAAGGGAGAGGTACGCCTTAATCTGGATCATAACAGGCGTTCTCTTCTTTCTGATCTCCACCTGGACGGATTTCCTGTGCAGGGTATCCGAAATCCTTGGTTTCTCTCTTCCCTCCAATGCATTATTCTTTTTTCTCATCCTGTTTCTCGTCCTGATCAGCCTGGGATTGAGTGTGATCAGCTCCAAAATCACGGAGAGAAACAAGATCCTTACGCAGGAGGTGGTGTTGCTGAAAAAAAGAGTGGAGGATCTGGAGAAAACGATTCGTTCCTGAGGACATCCTCCTCTATGCGGACCAGGTCGGGCATCTTGCTGGAGCAGAACTCCGGATACCCGCTCTTCCTCCCCAGTCAGGCAAGATGCCCGAGCTGTTTTGTTAGGACAATCCCAACCATTTCGGATTTAACGCCATTGTCTGCCGGGTTGCCTGTGGAAAATAAGGAAGATTGGGTTGTTCGCGACGGCGATGCGAGGGATCTGGAACAGATTCTGTCGCTCCGAAGAGCAGTATTCGGGCGGATGGAAGAGGATAAACTCGATCCTCGGTTCTGGAGATGGGAATTCATTGAGAACCCCGGCGGAAAAGCCCTTGTTTATGTCATTCAGGATAAAGGAAAGATCGTTGGTCATTTTGCTGACATCCCGAAGGATTATTGCATCGACGGGGAGAAGGTACGGGGCACCCTTTCCCTTGATTTGATGGTCGGTCCTGAATACAGGAGGAAAGGGTTCTTCTTAAGAATGGGAAGATATGCCGCCGGCCGCGTTTCTGAAGAAGGGGGGCTGTTCATGACAGCTTTTCCCATTCGGAAAGAGACGATTGCCGGCCTCAAGAAAATAGGGTGGAGGGAGGTGGTGAGGCTCCCTGTCCTGGTCTATCCCATTCGATTTTCCGGAATCGTTCACCGATATCTCAGGTTTTGGCCCCTGAGCCTTGTTGTAGGGGGAATGGCCCGGTCTGTCTATTTCCTTTTCCATGGGATGAATAAGAAGAAAGACCCCGAAGGGGTCTCCATTGAACGAGTATCCCATCCGGATGAAGAATTCGACCGATTCTGGGAAAGAGTCCGGACGCTTTACCCGGTTCTTGCTAACAGGGAGCGGAAGGCTCTCCAGTGGCGCTATTTTGAGCACCCCACCCGGACGTATACCCTGTACCGGGCAATGGAGAAGGGGGAGATGACAGGATACGTGGTTCTGAGAAAAGTGGATCTCCTTGAGATGAACAGCGCCGTGATTGTTGATCTGTTGGCCATGGAAGGGGATGTCGTGACGGCATTGGTGAAGAAAGGGATTGAGCATAGCCGGGCCGAGGGAGCGGACCTACTGGGAATGATGGTTCCGGAACCTCACCCTTATTGTCGAAGCCTGAAAAGGAGTGGGTTTCTTTCCAGTCTCAAGGCCTTTCATTTTATGATTTTTCCTCATGGAAAAGAGGATCGTCTTCTTAACCCGAAGTCATGGTATGTGAACTGGGGGGATACCGATGTCATCTGAGAAACGGAAAAGAGACCCTGCGGCACCGTCTTGCGATCTCTCCGGGGAAAGGGCGCTCTCCCAGCGGACGCAGTACGGAAAAGGGGGAATCGGTCACTGGTTCCGGGACTTTCGTGACAGGAAGGTCTTTTCCTTATTGGAGAAAAAAGGTGGGTGGGTTGTTGATCTGGGATGCGGGGAAGGGATCACCCTGGAGAAGCTGAAGAAGGTGTTTCCGGAGAAGCAGAGCGTCGGAATTGATGTGAGCGAGGAGAACGCAAGGGTCTGCCGGCTCCATGAACTACCCGCTCTCTGCGGGGACGTCCACCACCTGGGTCTGAAGGCGAAGGCAATGGACTGTTGCCTCCTGATGGACGTGATCGAGCACGTCAAGGACCCTGAGGGGGTGCTGGAGGAGATTCTCCAGGTACTGAAGCCAGGAGGTTCGCTGATCCTTGTCTTTCCGAATGACAGGATGTTCTTTCTGGCCCGGATCCTCTGTCTGAAATTCAAGGAAGCCTTTCACGATCCGGGTCATCTTCAGGGATGGAATCCGGGAAGGATGAAAAGGCTTCTTGAAAAAAAGGGATTCCAGGTTCGGTGTCGGATGAATCTTCCGTTTTTTGTCTGGCCCATCAGCCTTTATCACCTTATCCAGGCTGAAAAACCCTGAGATAACAGGTTTCGTCAAAAGGTAACGGTAACGATGCCCGTATCGTCATTCGGTTACGTCACCCGTGTTAAGACCATGACGCAACCCCTTGCCCTTAGTCGAAACGCCTGCCTGCCGGTAGGCAGGGGCTTCGTAACCGTTACCTTAGCCGTTGAGGTGTAAACATCGTTGGCTGAAGACATGCACACTTCAAAGAAGGGCTCCCGGCGGAAGATCCTGATCCAGTGGGGACTGGGATTCGGCCTTTTTCTTCTCCTCCTTTACCTTGGCGATATTTCTCAACTCTCCCGTCTTTCGGAAATCCATGGCCTGTACATCTTTCTGATGTTTGTAACGACCTTAGGGTACACGGTTACACATAACCTCCGCTGGGAAAAGATCGTCAAAGGGATTTCCAAAGAGAAAAGGAACCTTTTCTTTCCTCTTTTTCGCTATCTGGTCAACAGCTATGCGGTGGGGACAGTGATCCCCATGGATGCCAGCCTGCTCGGAGTGAGGTCTTTCTATCTGACCCGGTCCGAGGGCATTCCTTTATCCATGGCTGTCTTTTCCGTCCTCCTGGACCGTTTTCTTGACCTCGTCATTCTGCTCATCATGATCTTACCCTCCGTTCTCTTCGTGACCGGGGCGGCCTCCATGGCCCAGGCAGCGGTTCTGGTTCTCTTTTTCGTGGCCGGTCTGTTCCTGGTGGTCTTCTGGAAGAAGGGAGAGACCTTCCACTTCATCCTCAGAATGTATAAGATCGCGCTCCTGAAATGGTTCCACAGGGTTCCCTGGGTCGGCCGAAGGATATCGGAGGGGATTGAAGAAGCGAGCGAAGCATCCCGATTCGATCGGGGGGATGTCCTGCGAATCACGCTCTGGAATGTTATCAAATATCTTTTTCTGAGTCTCCGGTTCTACTTTACCGGCCTTGCGCTGGGTGTCGATTTCCCTTTGATGAAGAGTTTTTTCGCGCTTCCTCTGGTCCAGCTAAGCAGTCTCATCAGTGTGACTCCGGCGGGATTCGGGATTGTCGAGATGGGGACTTACGGCGCGCTTCTTTTGATGGAGGTTCCCAAGGGGCAGATCCTCCTTTTCGTCGTCGGGCAGCGGGTCTTGATTTCATTGATGGTATTGGGTATGTTTGCGCTGAATCATCTCTTCTTCTGGATTCGCTCCCGGTGGGCCGGGACAGAAGGGTTCCGATGGAACGGGTGAATGCGCTGGCAGTCGATCTTGAGGACTGGTACCATCCCGAACTGGTGAGGACAAGGGTAAAGGGTCCTGTCAAGGCTCAGGCGGCTGAAGCCACTCAGCCCATCCTCGATCTTCTCGACCGATTCGGCGTGAAGGCGACTTTCTTCGTTTTGGGCGATGTGGCTGAACAGAGTCCGGGGCTGATCAGGACGATTTATGAAAAAGGACATGAGATCGGCTGTCATGGTTTTTCCCACCGTCCGTTGTGGGAGCTTGATGAAGTCCTTTTTCGTTCGGAAATCGAACGGTTCAATCAGGTCGTGGAAAAGATCATCGGCCCTGAGAAGGTCAAAGGGTTCCGTGCCCCGACCTTCTCCCTCGATAACAGTACGAAGTGGGTTCTCAGAATTCTGGCGGATTATGGCTTTCAGTACGACGCCAGTGTTTTTCCGGTGAAACTGAACCGGCTCTATGGGATTGCAGGCGCACCTACCCGGCCTTACCGTATTTCTTTCGAAGATGTCCGCGTGGAAGATCCCCGGAGCCCGCTGATCGAGTTTCCGATGTCCCTGTGGGAGATGGGAGGAATGAAGATCCCGATGACAGGAGGGTTTTATCTGAGGGTTATTCCCCTTTTTCTTCTTCGAATGGGGATGAAACGGATCAACAAGAATTCGGCCTTCTTCTTATATATACACCCATGGGAGACCTTCGGAAAGACGCCCAGGCTGAAGCTCTCCCCGTTCAGCTCATTCATAACCTATTACGGTCTTGACAGGGCACTCTGCAAATTGGATTCTCTTCTGAGGACCTTCAGGTTCGCGAGGGTCGACCAGGTGCTCGGACTAACGGGTATCTAATTTTGTGTTCGCACGCTGCAAAGCAGATTCACCACAGAGGCACAGAGAGCACAGAGGGGGAGTATGGTTTCTGGAGAATCGGGAGATGACGATTCTCCAGAAGACTCCGCGGCCTTCGGCCGGAATTAGCAATCGTGGGTGCCCTCGTGGTGACGGTGCGAGTTGTCGGTCGCGTTCTGATGAAATCCCCGAAGGGAGAGCATCTTTTGTTCGATCGTCGCCTGCCTACGCCAAGGCTCCAGCGGGCGAGCTGTATCGGGATCCAATGTGGCAGAGGGGCACACAAGCTGCGCTGGCCCTCCGAGGTTTTATCGAGGAGGGTCTCCCGATCGAACAAAAATTGGTCCAACTCTGTGCCCTCTGTGCCTCTGTGGTGAGAAGAGTACGATGTCTTCTCTGCGTCCTTGGCCCCTGGTAAAAAGTTTATTCTGCAATAGACTGGATAAGGAGATGCCGGGAATCACCCCCATTGTGTCAGTGATCATTCCCAACTGGAACGGCAGACGCTTTCTGGCTGAATGCATCGATTCACTGAAGAGACAGACCTGTTCGGATTTCGAGACGATTCTCGTGGACAACGGTTCATCGGACGGTTCGGCCGATTTTGTTCAGGAGAGGTACGGCGAGTTTGTCCGGGTCCTTATGAACCGGGAGAACCTGGGGTACACGGGAGGCAACAATGCAGGTATCCGGGCAGCCCGTGGGGAATACATTGCTCTGCTGAACAATGACACGGTCGTGGAACCTGACTGGATCGAGGCATTGATCAAGGCAACCCGTTGCGACGGTGGCGTCGGGATGTGGGCCTCCAAGGTCAAGTCCTACGACGACAGGAACCGGATTGAAGCCGTGGGAGAGCTGATCTACCGGGACGGGTTGAACCGTGCCCGGGGACAGTATGAAGCCGACCGGGGCCAGTATGAGAGTGTAGAAGAGATCTTATTTCCTCCCGGGTGCGGCGGAATGTATCGGAGGAGCCTTTTCGGGGAGATGGGTGGTTTTGATGAAGATTTTTTTGCCTACGGCGATGATGCTGAAATCGGTCTGCGAATTCGCCTGAGTGGCTGGAAGGGGCTCTATGTTCCCGGAGCGGTTCTCTATCACAAAGGGTCCGGTTCAACCGGGCAGTATTCCCCTTTCAAGGCTTTCTATGTGGAGCGAAACCGGTTCTGGATTACGATCAAGTATTTCCCGATGCCGCTGACTCTTTCTGAGCCTTTTTTTCACCTTCTACCGGTTTCTCCTGCAGGCCTTCGGCGCGCTGACGCATCGAGGGGCCGCCGGGAAATTCACGGAGATTCATTCACCCTCCCGGCTGGTGTGGATTCTGCTGAAAGCCTATGGATCTGCGTTCTTTTTCCTCCCCCGCATGTGGAGAAAGAGGAAGAGCATGAAGTTGCTGCGAAAGGTTTCCTATGGGGAGTTCTACGGGTGGTTTGACCGGTTCGGGATCAGTGGAAAAGAGATTTCCCTGAGAGAGTAACCCGGGAGAAAGGCGAATGACTACGGCATGCCCGGAGGGGACTCCCGCCTGCGCTGCGGCTACCGTTGGATGAATCCTTTGTTTTCATCAATAAACCAGCAACGAATGGAAGAGAACCGATGAAGAGGGGACTTGTTGTTATTCCGGCATTCAATGAAGAGAAGAGAATCGTTTCGGTTATCTCTGATATCAAGCAGCACTATCCCGAAGGAGACATCCTTGTCGTTGACGACGGATCGAAGGACGGAACGAGAGCCCGGGCCGCGGAATCGGGCGTCAGGGTGATTTCTCACCCTTTCAACCTGGGGTATGGGGCCTCCCTTCAGACAGGTTATTGCTTCGCCCTGAACGCCGGCTACGAAGAGCTTATTCAAATGGATGGGGACGGTCAGCATGATCCCGGCTGCATCCATGCGTTGCTTTCGTGCGTTCGTAAAGGGGAAGCGGACATCGTCATCGGATCCCGCTTTCTCGGGGGAGCGAATTGCGGGGCCATGAAGGTCCGGTACCGGGCCCCCCTGGCCCGAAGGCTGGGGATGAAGTTTTTTGGGACAATTTCGTCGGTCATCATCCGGCAGAGAATTACCGATCCCACCTCAGGGTTTCAGGCGATGAACCGGAACGTGATGGCATGGGTATCGGGTGAGAAGTTCCCTTTCGACTATCCGGATGCGGACGTGATCATCATGCTTCACCGGGCCGGTTTCCGTATTCGGGAGGTCCCTGTGCAGATGTTTGAGAATACTGAAAGGAAGTCGATGCACAGCGGCTTGAAACCGGTTTACTATGTTTTCAAGATGGTTCTCTCTATTTTTGTCACCCTCATGCGGAAATGAAACGGAGCGGATTGGCTCAGGAGCACTGCTGCCCAGGAACGGTCGAACTTCGCTGGGACGTCGGTTGACGCATTGGACAGTTTCGATTGTCACTCGTCTCGTTTGAAAACCAGATGAACGGCATAGGCGCGGAGATCGCAAGACGAAGGATTTTCGTCTGATCCAATCGAGATGACGACGATTGAATCAGAGCATCGTTACTGTCCTTTTGAAGAACGATTCGGACCTGTTTTCTGGCTGTGGCACCTATCAAGAACGGTGTCTGTAAGAACAGAACCTTTTTTGTTTTCGGCAGTCCGACAAACAAAAATCCAATTCTCTCGTCACTGCGTCTCTGCGGTGAAAGTCTTATTTTGGGTGCATGTCTCAGGATGAGGGGCGAGCCAGGGGGATGTGATGCCTATTCGGAATAAGATGCTTGCCCTTCTTGTCGGGGTAGGGTTGCTCCTGCTGGTCATCGAGCTGGTCAGAAGAAGGAAGCTGCGTGAGGAGTATTCGTGGTTATGGCTCATGACATGCTCGGTCATTATTCTCCTCTCTCTCTGGTTCGATCTCTTGAAGTGGATCACGACCCTGGTAGGGGCCATTGTCCCGGCCTCCACGATCTTCCTGTTTGCCTTTTTATTCCTCATCTTTATCAGTCTCCATTTTTCCGTCGTCATCTCGAAATTGACCGACCGGAACAAAGAACTGGCCCAGAAATTCGCCCTGCTGGAAATGGAGCTAAGTGAATTGAAGAAGCAGGTGGCCCGGCCGGAAACAGTCTCCTCCTGAGATCGTGAAAGTGCGGCACGTGTTTGAAGCGATAGGGATCTTTTGATGCCTCTCCATTCCATGTCGTTTCTGATCTTTTTCATTCTGGTAGGGGGAGTGTATTATGCTCTGCCGCACCGTTTCAGATGGATATGGCTTCTTGCGGCGAGCGCTTATTTTTTCATGGGGAAAAGACCGGGATCCCTTGTCCTTTTGATCGTTACGACAGGGGCCAGTTATTATCTTGCCATCCGGATGGCGGAGACCGCAGCTGAAGGAAGAAGAAGAGCCCTCCTGGTTCTCAGTCTGGCGATTAACCTCGGACTCCTCTTTGTCGTAAAGTATTTCTCCTTTTTCAGTCAGTCTTTGTTCCTGTTCAAGCCTCATGCGCTTCAATTTCTTCTGCCCCTGGGGATCTCCTTCTATACCTTCAAGAACGTAAGCTACTCGATCGACGTATACCGAAAGGCGCTTTCCCCTGAAAAGCATCCCGGTTTTTTTGCACTGTACGTGGTTTTTTATCCGCAACTTCTGGCAGGGCCCATCGAAAGGGCAGCGAGGCTGCTCCCGCAGTTTCATAAAAGTGTTGGGTTCGATGATCGAAAGATCGTTCGGGGACTCAGATTGATCCTCTGGGGCCTTTTTCAGAAGATGGTCGTTGCGGACAATTTAACTCCTTTCGTCAATCTCGTTTACAGCGACCCGGCGCATGCTTCGGGGAGCGGTCTCCTGATCGGCACGTTTCTGTTCGCGATTCAGATTTACTATGACTTTGCCGGCTATTCCGACATTGCCATCGGGACCGCGCAGGTCCTGGGCTATGAGACGATGAGGAACTTTGACCGGCCTTATTCCTCCAGATCCATCGCCGAATTCTGGAGGAGGTGGCATATCTCGCTCTCCAGCTGGCTCAGGGATTACCTGTACATTCCTCTGGGGGGGAACCGGGTTTCGGTCCCGCGGGGGTATGCGAACCTGATGATTGTCTTTGTGCTGTGCGGACTCTGGCATGGGGCAAACTGGACTTTCCTGATCTGGGGGGGATTGCACGGGTTCTATCTGGTCTTTTCTCACGTCACGGCTGAATTTAGAAGAAGGGCGGTGGATCAGATCGGCCTGAATAAGATGCCGAGGCTGCTCGGAGGGCTGAGACAGGTGACCACCTTCTTTCTCGTCTCGTTTGCATGGGTTTTCTTCAGGGCCGGCACTCTTTCCGATGCCGTCTTCATTGTCACCCGTCTGTTCATGGGAATGGGGGATATGCTCCGTTTTGACTTTCTCGATCCTCTGCTTGCGTCCGGACCGGCGGGGATGGAAGCGATCATGGGGCTGGTGGCCCTGGCCTTGGCGGAAGGATTTCGTTCGCTTTTTGCGGGAAAGGAGGTTCAGGATGGACTCTCGCAGCTATCCACCCCATGGAGGTGGTCGGCGTATTATATCCTGCTCGTCGGAATCCTGTTATTCGGTCACCTGGACTCCGAACCTTTCATCTATTTTCAGTTTTGAAAGAGGCTGATGAGAAAACTCCTTTTCAGATCGATGCTCTTTTTTTCCCCGTTCATCGTTGTCTTGGGAGTGGAACTGTTTGCGCTTCCTGTGGACTTCTTCACGTTCAGGGCTTGGGAGGCCCTTGTGGTGGTAAAACTCAAAGGACTTCTGCCGGGTCCTTTTTATCCGGGGATGGAACTCAGCAGAATCGAAGAAGGGGATCTGGGCCACCACACAGTCTACTCCGTCGGGAAGAAGGTGACCTGGAAGACAGACCGGCTTGGATACCGGACAAGTGTTACTGGGTCGGATCGGCCACGGGTCGTCATCATCGGGGACTCCAACACGGCTGGGTCGGGGCTGACCCAGAGGGAAATCCTGTCTGAAGTGCTCACGGAAAGGTTGAAGAAGGTTGTTTATCCTTTTGCGCCCGTCAACGTCAATTCCTTCTTCAAAGAGAGACGGTTTATGGAAAATCCTCCGGAGGTCGTCGTGTTTGAAGGAATCGAAAGGGATCTTGTCGGACTATCCCGTTTGAAGGAGACTCATGGGATGCGTTCTGTGTTGAGGCAGCGTCTTCTGGAAAACGAGACGATCCAATCCGCCGCTGTTTTGATGGACCGCCTCCGGAAGATGAATATGCTCAACTTTTTCCGGGCCGAGATACGAAGGGCGGAAATTCCTCCGCCCCGACCTGTATTGATAGGGGGGGCTCCGGTGCTCTTTCTCGAAGGCGCTAAAGCAAACGTTGAAATCCCTGATTTGGAAAGGGAAGAGGTTGTCCGTATTCTCTGTTCGTATCAAGAGGGTTTTCAAAGGAAAGGGATTCGATTCGTTTTCCTGCCGATTCCCAACAAGGAGAACATCTACCATCGTTATCTCCCGGGAGGAAAGAGGCCCGTGTTTCTGGAAAGACTGATTTCTGACCTCGATGAAAAGGGGGTAGAAACCGTCGACACCCAGAAGGCCTTCGAGGATGCTTTTCGAAGAGGAGTCCCTCTCTATTTAAGGGATGATACCCACTGGAGCGCGGAAGCTGTTCAAATTGCCGCAGGGTTGCTTGCGGAGAAGCTTGGACAGAAAGAATGAACCCGTTCTCGCTCTTCTCCAAATTGGGTCCAGCCCGTTGGGATCATCGGTCTTCCAAAACGAGGTTGCTTCGTCGCAAAAGACTCCTCGCAACGACGAAAATAGACTCCTGTGTCCGGTTTTGTCATTGCGACCCCGAACTTGATTCGGGGGAAGCAATCTCTTATTCTGGACACTACTAACCCATTCTCGACTTGATAATGAGAGGTGGTTTTGTTAAATGAATTGTGTTCTCCCACAGGAAGGGAAATGAAGGGTTGAGAGAGGAGCAGGGGATGTTCAAGATTCTGGTGACAGGGGGCGCGGGGTTCATTGGCTCAAATCTGACGGAGGCTCTGCTGCAGAGAGGACACCACGTCAGGGTTCTTGATGATTTTTCTACGGGGAAGAAAGCGAATCTGCAGTTTGAGAGGAACTACCCTTCTCTTGAAGTCATCGAAGGAGACATCCAGGAGAGAGAGGTCTGCCGCCGGGCGACGGAGGGGATCGACTACGTTTTCCACCAGGCAGCCCTTCCTTCGGTCCAGCGGTCCGTTGAGGATCCCTTTCTCTCAAATGGGGTGAATGTGGGCGGAACGCTGAATATTCTCCTCGCGGCCAGAGATGCAGGGGTAAAGAGAGTCATGTACGCCGCGTCGTCTTCGTTTTATGGGGATACCCCGACCCTGCCCAAGAAGGAGAAGATGCCTCCGAACCCTCAGTCCCCGTATGCGCTTCAAAAGACTGTCGGGGAAGGATATTGCCGCCTTTTTTCGCAGCTCTATGGCCTTGACACGGTTTCACTCAGGTATTTCAATATCTTTGGCCCCAAGCAGGACCCGAACTCGCTCTACTCGGCAGTCATCCCGAAGTTCATTGACGCCCTCGTGACGGGACGGCCTCCGACGGTTTATGGAGACGGGGAACAGTCGAGGGATTTCACTTATATCCAGAACGTCGTACAGGCCAATCTGCTTGCGATGGAGGCCAAACGTCTCAACGGGGAATCCATCAACGTTGCCTGCGGGGACCGGATCTCCCTCAACCAGTTACTGGCTGTCCTGAAAGAGATCCTCGATGTGAAGATGGATGCAGTTTATGAGGCCCCCCGCCAGGGCGATGTGAAGCATTCTCTGGCCGACATCCGAAAGGCCAAGAAAATCCTGAAGTACGTTCCGTCGGTAGGTATCCGGGAAGGCCTCGAAAAAACGGTCGATTTTTTCACGAAAGGACGTTGAAAAAGAAATTCAACTGCCTGCATTCACCACAGAGGCACAGAGTACACAGAGGTAATTCGATTTCTGGAGAATCGGGAGACGACGATTCTCCAGAAGACTCTTTCCTTCAACCAACATTTAGCAAGAGAGTAAGGTCGCTTTTCTTCTGTCGGCCGTCTCCCCGACAGAAGAAAATATTCCCTCTGTGCCCTCTGTGCCTCTGTGGTGAGAATATGATTTTGCGTTTTTAGCCATGAGGACTCCAAAATGAATCCTATCAGGAAAAAGTCGGATTTGAATCGGCTCATCAGTAGGTTTTCAGAAGTAAGAATTCTGGTGATCGGGGATATGATGATGGATCGATTCCTCTGGGGAAAGGTTTCACGGATCTCTCCGGAGGCTCCTGTTCCCATCGTGGTAGTGGAGGATGAGACCTACCTTCTGGGAGGGGCGGCCAACGTCGGAAACAACATTCACTCCCTTGGAGGAAAGGTGTCCCTTTGCGGTGTGATCGGGGATGATGAATTAGGCCAGAGGATGATGAAAGAGTTGACCTCCAAGGGGATTGAAGGCCAGGGCGTCTTAGTGGAACCCGGGAGGCAGACCACAGTCAAGACGCGTGTGATCGCCCATCACCACCCTTACCAGCAGCAGCTGGTCCGAATCGACCGGGAAACGACGAACCATCCGAAAGCCTCCATCCTTCGATCTCTATCGGATTACCTGGCGGGGAATCTCGGCAGCTTTCACGGAGTGGTCATTTCGGATTATGGGAAAGGCCTCCTGACCCGCCCTCTCATCCAGGCACTGATCCAGGGGGCCAAAAGAGAGAATAGGTTTGTGATGGTCGACCCGAAACCGAAGAACTTCTCCCTCTACCAGGGGGCAACGGTGGTTACCCCGAATGCAAAAGAGGCCAGTGAGGCTTCCGGCATTCCCATCGTCGATCAATCCTCCTTGCGCAAGGCAGGGAAAGTCCTCCTGGACAAGCTGGAGTGCGAGGCCCTGGTGATCACCCGGGGGGAGGAGGGGATGACCATTTTCGAAGCGGATCAGGAGCCTCTGAATGTGGCGACGGTAGCAAGGGATGTTTATGATGTAACCGGAGCGGGTGACACGGTGATTGGAACCATGGCCCTGGCAAGAGGGGCGGGTGCAAGCATTGAAGCGGCGGCGCGGCTGGCCAACTATGCGGCCGGGATCGTGGTCGGTAAGATGGGAACGGCGACCGTCAATCGTGATGAACTGAGGAAAGCCATCAAAGGGAAACCTTGATCGTGAAAAAAAGGCCCTTTCCCGCGGAACCTCTGGCCGCAGGAAAGGGCCTTATCAAACCCAAGGGTGTGTCAGGTCCTTATGTTTCAAGGACGAAAATGACCTCCAGCCTGACGCGGTATTCGATAATCTTTGAATTTTCCACTGCCACCCTCATTTCAACAATCCTCATTCCTGTGATCCCCCGTAGCGTCTTCGTCGCTCTTGCGAAGCCCACCCTGACGGCCTCGTCAAACCCTTTGGGAGAACCTGCAATGATTTCTGTGACCCTGGCTATTCTCGGCTCTGCCATACTGATCACCTCCTTGTCGTTAAGATTTTATGATGTTTAAGATTAGTCTACACAACAACTCCGTAGAATGTCAACGAGAAAAATTTGAGTATACCTTCAGTGACGGGTGGAAGAACAAGGGGAACGTCCAGCCTACCCGATTGCCAGCCGTCACTGAGAAACTGTGAAAAAATAGGTCCCTATCTTTTTCTGTCCCAACGAGGGTAGGCCGCTTTCCAAACTTTAGAATTGCGATCTTTTAATCAGGGCAACCATCCTGTTAGTAAGTCTGCGTTACTATTGCCAATCTACGCACTCGTTCGCTCGATAAGGTTTCGCTCTAAAGTTTTCCAAACGGCCTACCCTCATTGGGCCCGGGATACTTTTCCATTTGTCCTAATTTTTTCACAGCTTCTGAAGGGTTACAAATTCGAAATTCGAGAGTTATTTTATTGATAATTCTGGAAATTGTGTTATAAAATTAAGTTTTAATAAAATCTCTCAAATATTCATGGGTTAGGGATGGAGAGGGACGAGCGGATTGAGCAGTTTATAAGCTATCTGTCGACGGAAAAGAATACCTCTCCGCATACGTGCCGCAGCTATCTCTCGGACCTGGAACAGTTTCGTGCTTTCCTGAAGAACACGGGGCTCTTTCTCGGTCCCTCTGGAGAGGCGGCGATCGAGAAGGCGGACCGGTTGGCAATCCGGAGGTACCTGACTTATCTCCATCGAAAGAACAAGAAGACGTCGATTGCGAGGAAGATTTCCGCTCTTCGTTCTTTTTATCGGTTTCTTGTGAGGGAAAAGATTCTGGCGGTAAACCCTGCCAAATACGTTTCGACACCCAAAGTGGAGAAACATCTTCCGTCGATGCTCACGGTGGATGAGGCATTTCGAATGGTGGAGGCGCCCGGGACCTCTCTGGGAGGCGCCGCCCAAACGGATCACGGGACGGAATTGAGGGACCAGGCCATCCTTGAGCTTCTCTACTCGAGCGGCGTTCGAGTGGGCGAACTGGTTGGGTTGAACTGGGGTCACCTCGATCCGGATCTTGGCCTGATCAGGGTGTTGGGAAAAGGAAGGAAGGAGCGGATCGTTCCGGTTGGCTCCAAGGCGCTTGAGGCGCTTCAGTTCTACAGGGATGAAAGGGGAATGGCGGGCGGGGGGGACCCCGTCTTTACGAATCGAAGGGGGGGAGACTGACTGCCCGGAGTGTTGACCGGCTGGTAAAAAAGTATTCCAAACGGTCCGGGATCTTTCGCAGGGTGAGTCCCCATAGCCTTCGCCATACGTTTGCAACCCATCTCCTGGATGCGGGAGCGGACATCCGGGAGATTCAGGAAATGCTGGGCCATGCAAGCCTTTCCACCACACAGCGGTACACGCACATAAACCTCGGTAAACTGATGGAGGTCTATGACAAGGCGCATCCGAGGAGCCTCAAGAGTAAACCAGAAAAAAGGTAAAAGAGAGTGATCAGTCATCAGTGATCAGTTAAAGAGATCTCAAAGCAGTGATCAGTGACCAGTAACCAGTAATCAGTTAATCAAAAAGAAGAACAGAAAGCTCAAAGCTCCAGATTTGGAAGTCAAAAAATAGAACTCAACATTTCGAACTTCTTACTGATAACTGATCACTGATAACTGATGACTGATCACTGGTCACTGATTTGTGACCCAAGAATGGAAGGCGAGACAATGACCGGGATGCGCGGCACAACAGTTATTTCGGTACGTCACAAGGGCAAGGTGGTGATTGCCGGGGATGGTCAGGTCACCCTGGATCGCACCATCATGAAACATACGGCCAAGAAAGTCCGCAAGATCCACCATGACAAAGTCCTTGCAGGCTTTGCAGGTGCGACAGCGGATGCCTTCACCCTTTTTGCGAAGTTCGAAGAAAGGCTGGAACAGTATCACGGAAATCTCCTCAGAGCGGCGGTGGAGCTGGCCAAAGACTGGAGGACAGACCGGATTCTCAGAAGGCTGGAAGCCCTGCTCATGGTAGCGGATGCTGAACATACCCTTGTGATCTCGGGAAATGGGGACGTCATCGAGCCCGACGACGGGGTGAGCGCCATTGGAAGCGGAGGCCCCTACGCCCACGCTGCAGCCAAAGCCCTCACGCTCTTTTCCGAGCTGGATGCCCGAAGCATTGCGGAAGAGTCGATGAAGATTGCAGCCTCCATCTGCATCTATACGAACAACCAGATTATCATAGAGGAGCTATTGTGAAGACTTTTACCCCCCGTGAGATTGTTTCCGAACTGGATAAATATATTGTGGGTCAGAAGAACGCGAAAAGGTCTGTGGCCATCGCCCTGAGAAACCGGTGGCGGCGGCAGCAGGTTCCGGAGTCCCTTCGTGACGAGATCGCCCCCAAGAACATCATCATGATCGGTCCTACAGGGGTTGGCAAGACGGAAATTGCCCGGAGACTGGCCAAACTGGCTCAGGCCCCTTTCCTTAAGATCGAGGCCTCTAAGTTTACAGAGGTGGGGTATGTCGGCAGGGATGTGGAATCGATGATCCGCGATCTCACGGACCAGGCCGTCAACATGGTGAAAGCGGAGGAATCGAAGAGGGTTCAGCAAAAGGCGGAGGAAATGGCTGAGGAACGGATTCTCGATCTTCTCCTTCCTGCCTCGGGAAGAGGGGCTCCCAAGGAAGGGGAGGACCCTCAATCCACACGCGAAAAACTTCGCAAGATGCTCAAAGCGGGGAAACTGAACGAAAAATATGTGGATGTCGAGGTCTCCGATCGGAATCTCCCGATGGTCGAAATCTTCTCAGCCTCCGGGATGGAAGAGATGGACATCAATCTGAAGGAGATGGTTGGAAACCTCTTTCCGAAGAAGAAGAAAAAGCGAAAGATCAAGGTCCCGGAAGCCATCACTGTTCTTGCCCAGGAAGAGGCTCAAAAGCTGATCGATATGGATATGGTGATGAAGCAGGCCATCGATCGGGTTGAACAGTCGGGGATTATCTTTCTCGACGAGATCGACAAAATCGCGGGCAGGGAAACGGCCTACGGACCGGATGTTTCCCGTGAAGGGGTGCAGAGGGACATCCTGCCGATCGTGGAAGGGACGACCGTGACAACGAAATACGGGACGGTCAAGACCGACCATATCCTCTTCATTGCAGCGGGCGCTTTCCATGTGTCCAAGCCCTCCGATCTGATCCCGGAGCTCCAGGGCCGGTTTCCGATTCGGGTGGAGCTGGACTCCCTCGGGAAGGATGATTTCATCCGGATTCTGACCGAACCCCAGAATGCCCTGATCAAGCAGTATACCGCCCTGATGGAGACCGAGTCGGTCAAACTGGATTTCAAGGAGGACGCCATTGCAGCGATTGCCGAAATGGCGGCCCTTATCAATGAGAGGACGGAGAATATCGGTGCGAGACGGCTCTACACGATGATGGAGAAGCTCCTCGATGAGATTTCATTCGATGCCCCGGAAATGGGTGGGAAGGCATTGACGATCGATGCCGAATCCGTGAAGGAAAAACTGAAAGGGTTTGTGGAGGACGAGGACCTGAGCCGGTTCATCCTGTAGCAGGCTGCTAGATTTCAGATTTAGATTTAAGATTGAAAACATCTGCGAGCCTACAATCTGAAATCTGGATGTGGCTTTGATTTGGAAACATCTGAAATCTAAAATCTGCAATCTGAAATCTGTAAGGATGGGAGTTATGGAGAATTCGGTTCAAAGAGCGAAGATTTTAGTGGAGGCCCTTCCGTACATTCGCCGCTTCTATGGCAAGACCCTTGTCATCAAGTACGGTGGAAGCGCAATGGAAGAGGAACAGGTCAGACGGAGCTTTGCCCTGGATGTTGTTCTGCTGAAATATATCGGTCTGAACCCCGTGATCGTTCACGGAGGGGGTCCGCAGATCGGGGAGTTACTCACCCGGATAGGAAAGAAATCGCAGTTCATCGAGGGGATGCGAGTCACGGACCAGGAAACCATGGACGTTGTTGAAATGGTTCTGGTGGGGAAGGTGAACAAAGAGCTTGTTTCTCTGATCAACCAGCAGGGAGGCAATGCGGTAGGGCTGAGCGGCAAAGACGGCAAACTGATTGTTGCCCGCAAAATGAATCTAACCCGGCCCCGGGGCAAAGGTGAGGCCCCGGAGATCATTGATATCGGAATGGTAGGAGAGGTGAAGTGCATCAACCCCGCCGTGATTGACGTCCTCGAAAAGGAGAATTTCATCCCGGTGATTGCGCCGGTAGGGGTCGGAGAAGAAGGGGAGACCTACAACATCAATGCAGATCTGGTTGCAGGAAGGGTGGCCTCCGCGCTCAAGGCG
>CAVSVC010000009.1:0-76889 GCA_963731045.1 uncultured delta proteobacterium
TGAAACAGACGGCCTGGCCGCGGGAAGACCGTAGCAGGCATCTCCCCCTTGTGGTAGATGGCCGATTCCGGGGAGTTGAGGTACTTCGGCTGGCCCTCCTTGATCAATCTCCCCCCGAACCCCACCACGCGCTGATGAAGATCAAGAACGGGAAAGAGAATCCTTCCGCGGAAGACATCGTACCACCCCTCTTCTTCTTCGGGTGGATCAGGCCCAGTTCGCAGGCCGGCTCCGGCGGGATCTTCTCTTCCCGGAGATGCTGAACCAGCCCGTCCCACCGGTCCGGGGCATAACCCAAGCGGTACTCCTCGATTACCGCCTGTTTCATCCCCCGCTGCGCCAGGTATCTCCTTCCTTCCTCCCCCTCCCTCCGGAGAGTAAGCACCTGACAAAAATACTCCATGGCCGTCTGATTGATCTTGAAGAAGATTTCCTTCTTGGCCATCTCTTTCTTCTCCCGCGGAGAGGGCTCCTGGCGTGGAAGGCTGATCCCGTAACGTTTTGCCAATTCTTCCAGGGCCTGGGGAAAAGAAAAGTTTCCTATTTTCATCAGGAAAGTGAAGACATCCCCCCCTGTCCCGCAGCCAAAGCAGTGGAAAGTTTGTTTCTCTTCGTTGACCATGAAAGAGGGGGTTTTTTCGGAATGGAAAGGGCAGAGGCCTTTGTGGTATCTTCCTATCTTCTTAAGATTGACGTAGTCTGAAACGACCTCCAGAATGCTGGAACGATCCCGGATTTCCGAAACCTGGGTATCTGAGAAAAAGGCGTTCGTCAAACGGTCTACTCCAGTTCGACGATGGTTACCCCACCGCCACCTTTCAACACGTCGCCGGCAGCAAATTTCATAACCGCCCGGTGCTCCTGCACAGATACTTGCCGATGGCACTTCGCAGTCTTCCGGAGCCCACACCATGAATGATCTCGACCTTCTCCAATCCGTGGAGAAGGGCCTGATCAATAAAACGATCCACCTGCGGAAGGGCGTCCTCAACCGTCAGGCCTATGACGTTCAACCGGGAAGGAACCTCCCGTTCTCCCCCTCGTGGGAATAAGCGCCTTCGGGAGTCTCCTTGTCTCCTTCGACCGCCCCTGTTCGCCCACCCGCCGGATATCGGACAGAGAGGTCTTGACCTTGGCCTTCGCCGTCAGCACCTCCACCTGCCCCGCCGGTTCTTCGACACTCGTCAGAACCCCCTGACTCTGGAGGCTCACTATTCTAACATGTTCCCCCACTTTTAATCCAGTAACCCCCCCTTCCTTTTCCTGGCCCCTGGAGGACGGGAAGAACCTCTCCTTGATTTCTTCCAGATTCTTCCGGTGACGATTCAGACGGGGAGGCGTGAGAGACCCCTTCTCCTCCCTCCGTTCCCGCATCCATCCTTTCAATTCCTCTTCCACGCCATGGACGAGTCTGGAGGCCTTTCCCTCCGCCTGCGAGAAGATCTCCTCCCGTTTCTTCCGAATCCCTTCAACAACGGTCTTCAACCGCTGATGTTCCTGAGCCGCCTCCTCCTTCCGTTTCGTCCAGTGGACGTTTTTCCTCATCTCCGCATCCGCCCTCAACCTCTCCAGCGCCTCCAGGGTATGCCTCACTTCCTGTTCGCCGGCGTCCAGGTAGTGGTGGGCCTTCTCGAGGACATGCGCTGAAATCCCCAGCTTTTCGGCAACCAGAAAGGCGTTGCTCCAGCCCGAAGTCCCGTAGGAGAGGGTATACTTCGGCTCCAGGGTTTTCTCATCAAATTGAACGGCCACATTCTCAACATCGGAATGGAGGTACCCGTAGATCTTGAGACGGTCGAAGTGGGTCGTCACGATCACAGAGGCTCCCAGTTCCCTGAGCCGGTCCAGGAACCCCATGGCCAGTGCGCATCCCTCTGAGGCGTGAGTTCCTACCCCCAGTTCATCCAGGAGGACGAGGGAGCGGGGTCCCGATCTTTCAATGACCTGGTTCACGTGGAGGAGATGTCCGGAAAAGGTACTCAGGTTTTCTTCGAGATCCTGCTCGTCGCCGATGACCGCGGAGATGTTGTTGAAGACCGATGCCCGGCTTCCTTCTGCGACAGGGATAGGAAGTCCGCTCTGGGCCATCAGGGTCAGAAGTCCCAGGGTCTTCATGGCGACGGTCTTTCCCCCTGCGTTTGACCCGCTGAAGACAAGCACCCTGACCGGGCTCTCCATCCGGAGGTGAATGGGAACGACGGGAGCTTTTTCCTGCATGACCAGAAGGGGGTTTCGGGCCCCCTTCATGTCGATGCTCCCCTCCTCGTTCAGATCGGGGGGAACACTCTTCAGAAGGATCGAGAATCTGGCCATCCCGTAAAGAAGATCGAGGTCTCCCATGACCTCCTGGTCTTTCCGGAGGGCAGGGATCTCTTCTCTGAGTTTAGCGGAGAGCTCCGCCAGGATCCGGTACTCCTCTTCCTTCTCCTCTCCGATCAGGATGTTGACCTCATTGTTGAGGTGAAGGATCTGGATGGGCTCAAAGAAGAAGGTCGCCCCGCTTTGAGACTGGTCGTGGACGATTCCCTCAAGGCGGTGCTTGTGCTCCGACTTGATGAGAATCACATATCTTCCGTTTCGGAGGGTAATAAAATCCTCCTGGAAGATGGATTTAAGGTCTTCCCGCCGCAGCAGGCGTTCCAGCATCCCCTTGGCCTTCTCCCTCAAGGCACCCAGCTGCCGGCGGATGTCCGCAAGGGCCGGGCTTGCCCCGTCGAGGATCCCCTCCTTGGAGCTGACGGACTGGAGAATCTCTCTTTCCAGGTTCTTAAGTGACGAGAGCCTCCCGACCTTCGTCTGAAGAAGAGGGAATCGGGCCTTCTCCACCTTCTGAAAGAAGCGTTTCAGGCTATGGCATAATCCCAGCTGCTCGGAGAGGTCGATGAGGTCCTCGATCGTGAGGGCCGCTCCCTCCACCTCCAGCCGCGTCAGGATGCCTGCGGTGTCCCGGAGGCCGCGGATGGGGATGTCCCCCTCCGTCTCCAGAACCTCTTTCATTTCGAGGACCTCGGATAGTTTGGACCGGATCTGGAACAGATCCCGGGCGGGTCTTAATGCTTCACAGCGTTTTTGACCTAAGGAGGAAACGGTGTGTTTCTTGAGAAGATCTAATAAATGGAAGAAATCTAATACCTTGAGGGAACGATCATCCATAAACCGTGATGAAAATCGACTTCTCGTAAAAACAGGGAACTAAGGGGAAAGTCTTTCTTTTACCAGTTGGTTAACCAGTTTTCCGTCGACTTTCCCCCCCAATTTGGGCATGACGGCCTTCATCACCTTCCCAAGGTCTTTCATGGACGAGGCCTGCGTTTCTTCGATGCTCTGGTCAATGACCTTCTGTATCTCTTCCTGCGCCATGGCCTGGGGCAGGAACGACTTCAATATCTCGATCTCCGTCTTTTCTTTTTCAACGAGATCGGCTCTTCCGCCTGCCTGAAACTGGATGACGGACTCTTCGCCCCTCCTGACCATTCCCTGGATGACTTTCATAATAGCCTCGTCATCCAGTTTGTTTCTTACTTCAATCTCTTTGTTCTTAACAGCCGAGCGAATCATCCGGATAGTAGAAAGACGCACCTTATCACCCGATTTCATTGTCTCTTTCATTTCATCAAGCAGTCTTTCTTCCAGATTCATCCCTTACCCTCTGTCCTGCATCTTCCTCATCTTCTTCATTGCCCTTTTCTTGGCAGCCAGCGCTTTCTTCTTCTTCTTGATGCTCGGCTTCTCGTAGTGTTCTCTTTTCCGGATTTCCGACAGGATGCCTGTTTTTTCGCACTGTTTCTTGAATCTCTTCAATGCATTTTCGAAAGATTCATTTTCTTTAATTTTAATCCCGGGCATTCATCTTCCCCCTCCTTCCATAATTCAATTTTGTAAACATCCAATTATATAATTTTATAAAATAAAGTCAAATTTATTTTCATGCGTCCCGTCCTTTCGGGAAAAGAAGCACGGACCCTTTTGTTTACGTCAACTAAAACTCCCCCAAAAAAGATTGAGAAAACATTTGTTTTGGCAGTTATTTTGTGCTAACATTTCGGAAATTCAGGTAAAAATGACTATCCATCCTTTTTCCCTTCCCGGGACCCGACTGACAGAGGCTGGTTACGGGATAAGGATCGCGGGCAGAAGGATTCGATTCCCGAGGAAGCGGACGATGAAGATCAAGAAACTCTGGGGAGGAAGGTTCCGGGAAATGCCGACGGAGGCAATGGTGAATTTCCTCTCCGGAAGGGATGTACGGGCAATTCCTCCAAGTGACGAGGTGCTGATTACTTACGATCTCTGGGGCAGCCGGGCCCACGTCCTCATGCTCTGCCGCCAGTCGATTCTTTCCCAAACGGACGGAAAGAAGATTCTCAAGGGGTTGCGGGAGCTGGAGAGGCTCCACGAGAAGGGGAGGTTCAAACTGGATCCTTCCCAGGAGGACGTTCATTCCAATACGGAAAGCTTTCTCATTCGCCGGCTGGGAATCGAGTATGGGGGAAAGATCCACACGGGAAGAAGCCGGAATGACCAGATCGTCCTGGATATGCGTCTCTATCTGAGGGACCAGGTGCTGGATTATGCGGATGGGTTGCTCGCCCTGGTCGATGCGCTGCTGAAACGGGCTGAGGCGCACCGCCTCACGATTATGCCCGGATACACCCACCATCAACATGCCATGGTCACGACCTTCGGCCATCTTCTTCTCTCCTTTGCGGAGGCCCTTGATCGGGATATTCAACGGTTTGCCCATTGGTTCTCTTTGTTTAACAAGAATCCGCTTGGGGCAGCAGCGGGATACGGCACTTCTTTCAATCTGGATCGCCATCTCACCGCAAGGCTTCTCGGTTTCGATTCCCCGAGTGAGAATGTCACGGACCCCATTACTCAGCGTTGGGAGCCCGAGGCGGATCTTGCCTTTGCCTCGGCAACCATGATGGATCATCTTTCCACCATGGCCCAGACGCTGATGCTCTTTTCAACGAATGAATTCAATATGGTCCGTCTGAGCGACCGGCACTGTTCCGGCAGTTCGATCATGCCCCAGAAGAGGAATCCGGACTCCCTCGAAGTGATCAAGGCGAAGACGTCCTTCACTCACGGGATGGTCATGAGTCTCCTTTCCGTCGGCAAGTCTCTTTTCATGGGATACAACCGCGATACCCAGTGGACCAAGTACTGGATCATGGATCTGATCGCGGAATCAAAGCCTGTGATTCCTATCATGAGAGAAATCATTGAACTCCTTCAGGTAAATGAAGGGCGAATGCTCGAACTCGCCCGGAAGGAGTTTCTGGGGGCGACCTCCCTGATGGAGTGGATGACGGACCGGTGCAGGGTGCCTCTTCGAAAAGCGAAGATGGTGATGGAGAAAGCGGTCAGATATTCCGAAGAAGAGGGCAAGGAGACGGTCTCCCGGGAAAGCCTGGCCAAAGCACTCCGGGAGATGAAGATGAACCTCCCCATGGAAGAGCAGGAAATCGAGGCCGTCCAGAAGCCCGAAAGGATACTGTCCCAGGTTCGCTCCTTCGGAATGCCTTCCGACCGGAGAATGAAGGAAAACATCGCTTCCCTTCGGGTGAGGACGAAAAAACATCGGGTCTGGCTTGCCGGAAGGAAGAAGGGAATCGAAAAAGCCAGGGGACGGGTCTCGGAGATGGAAAACGAACTGGGAGTGCGTTAAAAGGTGCCGCCGTACTGCCGTGGTGCAGTGGTGCCGTTCAAACCACAGCACCCCATCACCGGGCAACCGCAGCATTGTTCTGCACCGCCGAAGGATGAAAACTCGTATTTGTCGAGAGTCTATGTTTTGAGTCAGTCACTGACACTCACACCGACACTTTTGTCTTTGTACTAAAGCATTAAACCTCAAGAGAGGAGGAATGTATGGGCAAATTGGATACGATCATCAAGGACGAGATCATCCGGTTGGCAAAAAGGGAGGTTCGGAGAATCTCTGGACCTCTGGGCCGGGATGTCCGGTCTCTAAAGGGAATGATGTCCGGAATTCGCAAGAGCCTCTACGCCCTTGAACGGGTGAACGCCAGGCAGCAAAAGGAGATGCGAAACGGAGATCTCCGGCTGGAAGCGACACCCGATCAGGTCAAGGGGGCCCGTTTCTCCCCTCGCCTGATTCGAGCCCTCCGGAAGCGCCTCGGGATCACCCAGGATGAACTGGCAACGCTTGCGGGAGTGTCCGTAGGGGCCGTGCATCAGTGGGAAATGGGTAAGTTTCAGCCCCGGGATGACAAAAAGGGTGTCCTTGTGGCCCTGAGGGGACATGGCCGCCGGGAGGTCCGGAAGCGCCTTGAAGAGAGCCGCGGCAAGGTTGAGTCCTCCCCGAAAAAAGAGAAGAAGGTCTCAGCCCCCGCGAAGAAAGCCAGGAAGAGATAGCCTGTTTTTTCATGAGTCAACTGATCCTCTCTTTCTGACCTATCTCGCCCTCTGGTTGTTCAGGTCCGGAGGCCAGGCGTTTCTGTGCGGGCTGAACCTTTCTCACCTTCGGCGGCACAGCGCCTCCGTTCCCGAAGGATTTGAAGGAGCGATCACCCCGGAGCAACTGAAGCGGATCGAATCGCTCATGAAAAGGGCCGGACTGCAGGTGAAAGGGGTTCTCAAGATGGACGCCGGCAAGCGGAGCCGGCACACCAATGCCTATTTCACAGGCATTGGAAAGAGCAAACGAATCGTTCTCTTCGATACCCTCCTCGACGTTCACGAGGAAGATGAAATCCTGGCCATCCTGGCCCACGAGATCGGACACTGGAAGAAGCGCCACGTCCTCAAGCAGATTCTCCTGGCAGAGATCGTGTCCCTTGCCGCCTTCTGGTTGGCCGCTCCCTGGATCAACTGGCCGTTCCTCTACCACGCCTTCGGTTTTCAGGAACCGGTCGCCTATGTGGGATTGTTTCTTGCCGGAGCCCTTCTCGGCCCGATAGGCTTTTTCCTTCAACCTGCGGGCTCAGCCCTCTCAAGACATTTCGAAATCGAGGCGGATGACTATGGGGCAGCCCTGATAGGGACCACGGAACCGATGGAGAGGGCTCTCCGGAGGCTGGCCTTGGAGAATCTGGCAAACCTGTCTCCCCATCCCCTCTACGCCTGGTACTATTTCGGCCATCCCCCCATGCGCGTAGCGCCTGGGACCGTCCGGTGTCCGTCAAATCATTCCTTCTCTTGACAAGTGTAACCTGTTAGGTTACACACGATTAATGATCAAATCATTCAAACATAAGGGCCTCGAAGATTTCTTCTATACAGGGAAGAAGAAAGGCATAAAACTTGAACACGCTGACCGGCTTGAGAGAATTCTTGACAGGCTAAATGCTGCAGACGAAATAAGGGATATGAATTATCCCGGTTCTAACCTCCACAAACTGGCAGGGGACAAAAAGGACCAATACGCTGTGAAGGTTTCGGGAAATTGGAGGGTGTTTTTCGGGTTTACTGATGGCGATGCCTATCTTGTCGATTACGACGATTATCACTGAAAGGTAAGGGCATGAGAAGAATTGAAAGACAACCAACGCATCCAGGGAAGATCCTAAGAGAGGATTATTTGAAACCGTTATCCATGACGATAAATGAGTTAGCCTCCCTTCTCGGTATTTCAAGAAAAACAGTGTCCAAAATCATCAATGGGAGGGGAGCCGTTACCCCGGACATGGCACTTCGTTTATCCCGTGCTTTCAATACGACCCCTGATCTCTGGCTTAATCTGCAGAAGAATTGCGACTTGTGGCGGGCAGAGCACAGATCGAGTGAATGGCAAAGGGTGAAACCACTCTCTTCTCAATTGCTCCACTCTCATGTATAAAAAACAGCGGACAGCCCCTGCAAATGACCCATCAAGAAGCGCGGTGGTTTCGGATACAGTGTGACGGGGTTTTGCACATGTTTGAATCATCTATCGTCAAGCAGACCGGCCAGTGGTGGAAAATTACTGTCACCTGTTGCGGCTGTCTCCTTGCTGGAATTGTCATGGTTGTGGCCAAGCTCTTTCAGGGCCAACTGACACCGGAGTCATTCTCCATGGCGATGTCCTTCGGCGGCGTTCTTTTTCTGGGCTTTTGTTGTTTTGCGGTTCTGTCCATCTGTTGTCCATCGTGCGGCAAACGGTGGTTATGGGCCGCCGTGCGAACACAGAAGGCGAGTGCATGGCTACCATGGTTCCTGGCTCAACGTGCGTGCCCTGGTTGTGGGTACCGGAAAAAGAACGATGGATAGCTAACGGGCCAACGGGGCGGCTGCACTTCTCCCTGAAAACGATGGCTGGAAGTTGAGTTTGAGGGACTTAGAATAAGTCATAAAGGAAAGGAGATAAAGGTGACTAAAGCAGGAATGAAGCAAATCGAAAAAATGGCCCGGGCCCACAATCTGAAAGACTTTAAATGGCTGGATCCTAAGACGATCATCCCTCGGCACTGGGTGAGGGACAAAATGTGTTTACGGTTGCCCGCGTTACGGGAAGAAGGCCTGCTGCCCACCGGAAGTTCCTTCAGTGGCTGAGTGCAAAGGATTTTTTGCGGAATACCGTTCCGGCCTTTTCTACCACTTAACAAAACAATTTGCCGATCCGAAGGAACGATTTCCCTGGGCGCGAGAAGTCAACAAACAGGTGCTCGCTTTGGAGAGAGACGTTTTTCTCTCCGGATTTTATAAGGCCTTTGCCTTTACGGCGGCCCCATGCAATCTGTGTGAACTCTGCAAGAACACCAAGGGCGAATGCCGGAACCCTTTGGTGGCTCGCCCCACCCTGGAAGCCTTCGGGGTGGATGTTTACGCCACGGCCCGGAGGATGGGTTATCCGCTTCAGGTCGTGAAAGGGTATGAAGAAGAAACAAACCGCTTCGGGCTTTTGCTGGTGGAGTAGGAAGGGTTTAAGAACCCGGCCTAATCTTACGACCGCAGGCAGCTGACCTCCGTGGGATTAAACTTGCTTTCAAACAGTAATCGTGGACGGCAGAACAGGACACTGCCGGCTTTCGCTCTTGCTGTCGGGATCACGCTGCGGCCAGAGGGGAAATCTTTTCGATTTTTCTGCCCACGGTCCTTGCCGCATCCCACAGATCAACCGCGTTTTGATTTGTGGCATAACGAGGCAGAAACGAGCCGTCGAGCGCCGGGAGGGCGCCAGGCTGGGTCCTGAAAGGTAACGGCCTACCGGTTTGGAATTTGGGTCATTCCGGTTTCGGCTCTGTGTCGCCTGCCTGCCCTGCCTGCCGCAGGCAGGGATTTCGGGTTTTTGATTTCTAAGGGGTTCGGATCCTGAGGGATGACTCGTCTTTTTTGGTCCATCTTCCCTTCAGAAGATGGAGCTGGAATTGTTCGATATAGGGGACAAAGCCCAAGCTCACATCTCCGTGGGCCAGGATGCCGTCCAGCGTCCGTTCCACCTCTTTGCGGGGAATGACCTCGTAGCTTTTCCAATCGAGAATCTGAACCTTCATCAGAACTCTCGAAGGATCTCCTATCGATTGGACCGCCTTGTGAGCCACCTCCCCCATCCGCTGAATCGCCTTGCCCTCTTCCAGGTTCAGTTCTCTCATCGTCTGCCGATGGTAGGCCATGACGGCGTAGTAATCGAATTTTTTCTCTAAGGCACCGGAGAGGGTCTGGGAGAACCATCCCAGAGCGTTTTCCGGATTCAGGACGGTCTCATAGTAAAGGTTGATGCCGAATTTGAGGCCGGGATTCGACTCCTTCGCAGAGGTCATCAGTCTCTGGGCCACATTCATCAAGGAACGATTCTTCCATTTCGCCCAGGTCCAGAAGAGATCGGTATAGGCCTTCACATAATACTTTCCCGATTCGGAAAGGTAGGGATCCACATAAAACCGATCGGGATGGGGCAGGAAACCGGATTCTCTTAAGAAAGCTTTATTCGCTTCGGGGCTGAAATCCTCGTTGTGCTTAAGAATGAGATCATCCTGGAAGAGAATCCCCTCAATGGGGTAACGTCCCAGGTCGCGGAAAAGTCCTTCCAGACGATTCAGGGCATAGGGATGGAAGAGGGTGAACCCCCGGCCGGCCTCCATCTGTTTCGTTTCAAAATTGTAAGTCCTGCATCGATATTCAGGAAAGCGGTCCAAACCATAATTGGCAAATCGCGTCGTCATCCACGCGAAGAGGTCCAGGCCGTTCCGGTGGGCAAGGTCCGCCAGCTTCCCGAGAACATCGTCCACAACCGGGGCGAAATCTGTTTTGAAGTAGACCCCTTCCTCGTGACGGGGAATAACAAACGGGGACATGCGATCCCCTCTGTTTTGAAAGACCTTCACGATCAAGGTGTCGACACCGGCCCCTTTCAGTTCTTTCATCCTGGCCTCGACTTCGTCGAGACTCTTCCCGTCAAAATAGAAGATCTGCGCACAGATGCGCCGTTTCGTCTTTCCTGCTTCCCGGATTGGTTTCTCCGCAACGGTTCCGGCAACCCCGCCTCCGGGTGCGGAAGACGCAGGTTGATCCGGGGGCTTGGCCCTTAATCTTTCTTCGGACATCTTGATCCCTGTCTGTGCCTCCCTGACCCGGTCCCCGTCGGGAAAGTCCTTCAAATAGAGCCGAAACTGCTGATCGGCCTCCTCAAACTTCTCCATCCTGAGAAGGCACAACCCGATCATATACTGCGAATAAGGGACCAACTTGCTTCCGGAAAAGGACCGGACCACTCTTGAAAAACCTTCCAGGGCGTCCTGAAATCTGTTCTTGTGATAGAGTTCCATCGAGGAATCGTAAACCGCTCCCGGGTTGAAAGACTCTTCGCTCTTCGGGGTCGGGAGAGTGGACAGAAATCCAAATACGATAAGAACAATCCCCACGATCCATATCTTCACAAAGCACCTCTGCAAAAAAAGTTAATAATTGAACCTCAAAAAAGGAAACCCTTCAATAACGGGTGGAATAACAAAGAGAGATCAGGTTGGGAGGGGGTGTCGGAAAAACCTTGGAGCGGCACCTCTCCTGTGGAGATTCAAAACTCGAATAGCAAACAAACCGTCTGCAGTCCTCTTCCACTCAGTAAGCCCCACCTGTCAAATAACCGCATTCCAAGGTTTTGGAGATACCCTCTCCCGACCTGATAAGATGCGTCCCCCCCCATACCACCCGGCTGAAACGTTACCTCAAAAAAGCCGGTCCATGGCTTCCTGTACCGTTTTGACACCGACCAATTCGATCCCCTTTTCTCTCCTCACCTTCTCCTCGTTCTGGCTCGGAAGCAGACATCGTTTGAATCCCATCTTGGCCGCTTCCTTCACCCTGAGCTCGGGTTGGCTGATCCCCCGGATCTCTCCTCCCAGTCCCACTTCGCCGAACACCACCATCTCGGGATCGATCGGCCTATCCTTAAAACTCGACGCCACGGCCGCAATCACTGCCAGGTCCGCTCCGGGCTCCACAACCCGCATGCCTCCGGCAATGTTGAGAAAAATATCCTGGTTGAAAAGATGAAAACCCAGCCTCTTCTCCATCACGGCCGCCAGAAGGGAAAGTCGATTCACATCCACCCCCTGGGCCGTTCGGCGGGGAATCCCGAGATTGCTCGTCACCACCAGGGCCTGCACCTCCACCAGGATCGGTCTCGATCCTTCCAGGCTGGGCAAAACCAGGGAGCCCGACGTAGACGGGGCTCGTTCCGACAGGAAGAACTCCGAAGGGCTGAAGACCTCCAGGAGACCGGAATCCTTCATTTCAAAAACTCCGATCTCGTGGGTCGATCCGAACCGGTTCTTGACCGCCCTGAGAATTCGGAAGGAGTGGGTCGATTCTCCTTCAATATACAAAACGGTATCCACCATGTGCTCCAGAACCTTTGGCCCGGCGATGAATCCTTCCTTCGTGACGTGGCCCACGAGGAAGACAGGAATGGACAGGTTCTTTGCCAAGTAGAGCAACCGGCTCGCCACCTCCCGCACCTGGCTGATCGATCCCGGCGTGGAGGGAAGGTCGGATGAATAGACCGTTTGAATCGAGTCGACGACGACCACAGAGGGTTTGACGGTCTGGATATGCTGCAGGACCTTTTCGACAGAGGTTTCCGAGACCACCAGGAGATGGGGAGAAGAGACACCCAGCCGGTCCGCCCTCATCTTCGTCTGCTGGAGCGACTCCTCCCCCGAAACATAGAGGACCCTCTCTTCCATCGATGCCAGCCGGTGCATCGCCTGCAGGAGAAGGGTGGACTTACCGATGCCGGGATCGCCTCCAACGAGGACAACGGATCCGAGGACGATCCCTCCCCCCAGAACCCGGTCGAATTCACCGATCCCGGTCGGGAGCCTTCCTTTCTCTTCGCCGACGATGTCGGTTATCGGCGTTGGAACCGCATTCACTTCAAAACCGAGAAGGTCCCTCCCCGAGGTTTTCTCTTCCGCGATCCTCTCTTCGATAAACGTGTTCCACGCCTGACACCCCGGACACCTCCCCAGCCATTTGGGGGCCTGGTATCCGCAGGACTGGCAGGTAAACTGCGTCTTCACTTTGGGCATCGTACCGTCTCGTTGGAAGGAATTCCCGGCATTCTAACAAAAAGCCGTCCCCAGGTCAAAAAGATTATCTCTTCCGGGTAACCCTTCCATCACGTCCATCACCCTTTCGTTGACAGTTCCGACTGCAACCTTATATATTACGGTTAACGATTCTGAGCGATACAAAAGCGGGAGGTTCTCATGGCACCCAAATCCTCATCCCTTCCCATCGCCAGAGGGAAGAGCGAAATCGTCCTTCTGTCCAACATGGCAAACCGGCACGGCCTCATTGCAGGGGCAACCGGAACAGGGAAGACGGTCACATTGCGCGTCCTGGCGGAACAGTTCAGCTCGATCGGTGTCCCCGTCTTCATGGCCGACGTGAAAGGGGATCTTTCCGGTCTTGCCTTTCCTGGGGGTGATAACCCGAAGGTCACCGAACGGGTGAAGGACCTGGGTCTCACTGATTTCAGGTTTCAGGAATTTCCGGTCCTTTTCTGGGATCTCTTCGGAGAGCAGGGGCATCCTGTTCGTACAACCATTACGGAAATGGGCCCCCTGCTCCTGAGCCGAATCCTCAACCTCAATGATGTTCAGAGCGGCGTCATGAGTCTTGTATTTAGGATTTCGGATGACAACGGCTTCCTGCTTCTCGATCTAAAGGACCTGAAGGCCATGGTCCAGTTCGTCGGAGAGAATGCGGGGAAGTTCAAGCTGGAATACGGTAATATCTCGGCCGCCAGCGTGGGAACCATCCAGCGCGGGCTTACTTGGCATTGAGGAGCAGGGAGGGGACAAATTCTTCGGAGAGCCTGCCCTGGATCTGCAGGATTTCCTGCAGACCGATTCCCGGGGCAGAGGGATCATTCATATTTTAACTGCCGACAGACTGATGCAATCGCCGAGGCTCTATGCCACGTTCCTGCTCTGGATCCTTTCGGAGCTTTTCGAACAGCTTCCCGAGGTAGGGGATCCGGAAAAGCCCCGTCTCGTCTTCTTTTTCGACGAGGCTCACCTGCTTTTTGATGATGTCCCAAAGGTCCTCGAAGAAAAGATCGAACAGGTGGTGCGCCTCATCCGTTCCAAAGGAATCGGTATCTACTTCATCACCCAGAATCCTCTGGACCTGCCCGAGACGGTGCTGGGGCAACTGGGGAATCGGGTACAGCACGCGCTGAGAGCCTTTACCCCCAGAGACCAGAAGACGGTCAAGGCGGCCGCAGAGACCTTCCGCGTGGCCCCCGGCCTTGACGTGGTCAAAGCCATTACGGAGCTGGGCGTAGGCGAAGCCCTGGTTTCCTTTCTGGATAACAAAGGGACTCCGACAGTGGTTGAACAGGCGCTGATCCTTCCGCCTCAAAGCCGGCTCACCCCGCTGTCTGCGGATGAACGAACCCGGATCATCCGGGGTTCGATGCTCGCCGGTCACTATGAAAAGATGATTGACCGGGAGTCTGCCTACGAAAAGCTCAGGGGAAGAGCGGAGAAACCGGAGACCCAGGTCAGAGAAGAACCGGTACTCCAGGCGTCAGCCGGCCATGCAGCGATCTCAGGCGGCAGACCTCATGGGAGCCATGGCCAAAAGCGCGGCCCACGCCATTGGCAGCCAGATCGGCCGCCAGATCATCCGTGGGGTTCTTGGCTCCCTGTTCGGCGGGGGAAGGAGACGTTGAGTCCCAAAAGGCAGATTAGCCCTTGACTTTTTTCCCGCAATGATTAGAATCACATTTTTAAGAATCCCATCCTAAAGGAGGTCCGTCATGAAACGAGTATTAGTATTGATCGGTGTGGTGTTGGTTGTGGCGGCGATCGCTTATGCCCGTGCCCCGAAGGATTATCAGGTGACGGGTCCCGTCCTCGAAATGGACGGCGATCACATCATTGTTCAGAAAGGGACCGAGAAGTGGGAGCTTTCCTACGATAAGGACACAAAAGTGACCGGGGACTTGAAGGCGGGCGCCAAGGTCGAAATCAAGTACGTGATGAAGGCCGTCAGCATCGAGGTCAAAGGGGAACCCAAGAAGGCCGAACCTAAGAAGAAATAATCTTCTTCATTTTTCCAGAAACGAGCCGGAGCTTCGTCAGCCGGAGGGAGCCCCGGCTGACGACTCCCTTACTTCCCGAAAACTTCCTTGAGAAGGTCGGTGACCCGGGCCGCCGGATTGGTCCGGATCTTCCTCTCTTCCTCTCCAAGGACATGGAACAGTCCGTCCAGGGCTTTGCTGACGACATACTGGTCGATATCAAAGGTCTCTTTCCTGACAAAGGGGATGCTTTCATAGCGGCCCACAAGATCCTTATACTGCCGGGTGACGCCGACCTCATTCATCGACTCACCCACGATCGGCTTGAACGCAAGGCGTCAGTCTGTTTGTCGTCTTCCCCTTGAAATAATCCGTCGCTGCTGTCTCGTTTCCCGATAAAATCTTCCGTGCGTCTTCAAAGCTCATTTCCCCGATGGCGTCCCAGAAGATCTGCTTGGCCTGCGGGGCAGCGCTCTCGGCGGCCCGATTCATGCTCAGGACGAACTCATCGATCTCGGAGCCGTATCCAACGGCGCGAAGGCCCTTTTCAAGGGTCCGCAGTTTCTCGGGCATCAGGATCTTGATGGCCTGGTTCATGAAGTATCCGTCTGTCCGCCCGGTCAGGTTGACCGTATTCTCCGTGCCAACCTTAAGGGCCTCTTTCAACCCGGAACCGATCTTCGCATCACTCAAACCGGTCTGCGGGCCAATGCCCAACCCCTTGAAGATCTTGTCAAACTGGGCAGGGGCAGGAGCCGCCGCTCCAAGAATCACCAATCCGATGGCAAGAGCTCGAATCATCATCCTTATTTCTCCTTTCAATCCCGGTCGACAGCCCCTTTGGCTGCAGAAAACGTGGAATCCCGGCATGGTCACTAGATAGAAAAAGTCTACTAAATTCAAGCAAATAAATCAACAGGAAACTGCGGCCCGTGACTCGAGAAAAGACTCCATAGAATAAATATCCATTCCCTTTCGTCTAAACAATCAAAAGATTATAATACACCTGGCAAGCAGTTTCTGAATTCGTGATGCTACCCGATACGGAAAAGGAGGACGACCCATGAAAACCCTCAAATGGATAGTGCTGATCGCGGCGCTTTTTCTTCCGGCATTATCCCATTCAGCCCCGCTGGGCTACCTGCGGATCAGCTTCATCGAAGGCGACGTTCAGATCAATACGGAGGATACCGGGGATTGGGTTCCCGCAGCCGCCAATATGCCCTTGAGAGACGGCGACCGGATCTGGGTGCCTGAAGGAGCAAGGTTGGAGATTCAGCAGAGAGATGGAACCGCGCTGCGCCTCGATGAAAAAACGGGGCTCGACGTCCTGACCGTAGACAAAGACTCTTCTCAATTCTATCTTGCGGAGGGTCGTGTTTATGCGAATTTCAAGGGACAGAGGGGAAGCGTCCTGCAGATCGACACGCCCATCTCTTCCGTCCGTGCCTACGAGCGGGCAATCTTCAGGCTCGACATTCTTGATGATCGCTATACGGACGTTTCCGTTTACCTGGGTTCGGTTCAGGCAGAAAGCAAAGACGGCAGGACGAGGGTCGATGACGATATGACCCTTGCTTTGAGAGAAGGATTCCCCGGAGAACTCGGCCCCATGGGTCCTCCCGATGAGTGGGAGAATTGGAATCGCGACAGAAACCGAAGGTACGCCGACCGTACGAATCCCTTCCCCCTATCTTCCTGAAGAATTGTCCCCCTATTCCAGCGACTTTGAGGATAACGGAAGATGGGTATACGTAAGAGAGTATGGTCATGTCTGGACGCCAACCGTGATGGTGTCGGCAGGATGGGCGCCATACCGGACGGGAAGATGGGTGTGGATCGGAGGCGATTACGTCTGGGTCTCTTATGAACCCTGGGGATGGGCGCCGTATCACTATGGAAGATGGGCTCACGTACCTTCTTTCGGATGGTGCTGGATCCCTCCGACGAGAGGGGCCGTCTACTGGGGACCCGGATTTGTGGGCTGGATCAGTACCCCCACGCATGTCTCGTGGGTACCTCTTGCGCCGGGAGAGATCTACTATGGCCATGGGTATTACGGCCCTCACAGCGTCAATATCACCAACATCAACATAACGACGATCAACGTCAATAAAATCGTGTATCGAAATGTCCGGGTCCAGAATGCGGTGACAGTGATTCACCATGACACCTTCGTCACCGGAAGACATGTTGACGTAAGGGTGAAAGGAAACCCCTTCCTCAGGGAAAAAATTCATATCGGCAGGCCCGATATCCGGCCGGAAAGGGCCACAGCGGCTCCTGTGTTCCGGGAAATTCCTCAAGTGAGGAGACCTCCGGCCCAGATCAGGGAGATTAGAGTCAGAGAGATAAAAGAAAGGCGGCCCCTCGCAAGAGAGAGGGAAACATCCGTTCTGAGACCGGACTCTCCTCCCAGAGAGATGACCATCAAACGGATTGAAAGAAGAGCCGTTGAAAGAGAGCCGGAAAGGGGGCTTGACAGAAGGCCCGCAGATAGAGATCTCGAAAAAGGGCGGGACCGCGGAGTCGTTGAAAAAGGAGGCGGCAGGCCTCTCGATCAGAGGACTCCGGAACGGGGCATTGAGAAACCGAGGGAGAGCAAACCCCCTGAAAGGGAGCCGGAAAGGTCGAGGGAGCGAAGACCTCCCGGTGGAGAAGTGCAGAGATCCCCGGAAATCAAGCCTCAGGATCGGGGAATCGAAAAACCAAGAACGCCGGAGACGGGCATTGATAAGCCCAGGGACAATCGCAGATCTCCGGAACTGGAGAGAAGACCCCCGGAAAAAGGAAGCGGAATCTCAGTTCCTCAACAGATCGAAAAACCCGTAGAACGGAGATCCGGACAGGAGCGAGCCAGGGAGATCGGACCGGTTGAGAGAAACGTCGAAAAACCGAAAGAAATCACGCCCCGAGGGGGAGTGAAACGGTGAAGCCCATAGAGAGAAGCACCGGAATCGACGCGGCACCCGCTGTAAGGGAAAGGAGGCCTGTTGAACGGGAACAGAGACCGCCCGTGGAACTGAACCGGGGAGGATCGGGGCCCAGCCAGACCACCCCACCCAAGCCCGTTGAAAAGGTGATTCAGAAACCGGCAGAACAGAGAGCTCCCCGTAAAAGAAGTGGCACCGCCGCAGGAAATCAAACCCCAGGGAAAAGAGCTTGAAAGGGGTCCTGACGTTCAGAAGGAACAGGGCCCTCCGGAGAGAACTGAAAGAACAAGAGGCGGAGGCCAGGAAACAGAGAGGGAGAATCAAAGAAGACGATAACCGGGTCCGATAAGAAAAGGAAGCGGACAAAAAGACACCTGCCCTGGAAACGAGGCAGGTGTTTTTTTGGGGAGTAGACTCACTTTCTTTTTGCCTGTCGACCGTGGCAAACCCGCAGGCAGGGTTTGGAAGCTCCGAAAAATTCGCAGAATCTGTGACCGATCTGTGACCTCTCCTGTGTTATGGTGGCTGCCATCTATTTATTAATGCCCCATGCCCGGAGGGCACCCCTGCCTGCGGCAGGCAGGCTCGAACCATGAAAATATCTTGGGTATGTCGGTCAAGGTTCCGGTTACGAAGCCCGTTTCGTTTAGCGGCAAAGGGTTACGTGAACTTCTTAAACCGAAGGACGTAACCGAATGACGATACGGGCATCGTTACCCTAACCGATAGACGATACTTTTATTTTCTAACTAAAGAGCGTTGAGCGGCCAGACGGGGGTGGATTATGGAGACTCATGGAAGATTGCGTTTCAGCGGAATCAGGGAAAGAGGAAGATCTCTCCCTGCAAACATGGGGCACCTTCTTCTCCATGAAGAAGGAAACAAGAAACCGACCGGAAACGAACGGTTCGATCCGGAGAAATACGGCATGATGGTCTGCAAGGAATGCAAAGGATCAGGAAAATCCGCTAATGGGTTGAAAGAAATGGATGTATGCAGAGCTTGTGGAGGATTCGGACTGACAAAGAAGCAATAAGTCTCTCGCGGCCAAACCGAAAAACGATTCCCCTGCCTCAGTCTATCCAATACGCACGCTTAACACGATCCAATCAGACCTCCTGCATTTTTTCCAGGAAAACTTAACCCCACAAGACAGTTCCACCCGCTACGGCTTCAAAAGAGAGCCGTTTTATGCTATGACTTCTGAAGATGGAAGCAGAGCATAGAAGACTCCTTATCGAAGGATCGAAGTCCTTTGGGCTCTTTCTGGATGGAAAGACCGTCGGGGACTTCGATCTCTATCTCAGAGAGCTCCTGAAATGGAATCAGAAGATCAACCTCACTGCCGTCCGGACGGAAAAGGAGGTTGTTCTGAAACACTTCCTGGATTCCATTTCGACGATTCCCTATCTGCCTGAATCGGGCTCCCTCCTGGACATCGGTTCCGGCGCGGGCTTCCCCGGAATCCCCCTGAAAATCGTCAAACCCGGCCTCCGCGTCACCTTGATCGACTCTGTACGGAAGAAGGTGGATTTCCAGAGGCACATGATCCGGACCCTTGGCCTGAAGGAGATCGAAGCCATCCACGCCCGGGTTCAGGACCGAGGATATCCCGGAACAGTATAGAGAGCATTTCGATGTGGTTGTCTCAAGGGCTTTTTCCGATCTCCGGAGGTTTCTGAAACTGAGTTACCCTTTCCTGAAACTGGGTGGAATGGCCCTGGCCATGAAAGGTCGATGGGAAGGGAAAGAGACTCGTCCTGATTCGGAAGCGGGAAGACCTTCTTATGAATCGAAAGGGATTCACACTTTCCTCCTCCCTTTCAGTCAACACGAACGATCCATCCTCCTTTTCGAAAAGCAGCAACACTGACTTACGCCCTTACGGGAGAAAACCTGCTCCGTTACAAGAATCGCGTCTCTCGCAAAGAGTCCGCAGAGATCACCGGGGGATAAGCAATTTGAGCACTTTCCATCCCTTCCACTTTTATGCTATAAGAATCCATCGAGAATCGATGCTCGGAAACGTGAGGATGGATGGCTCAGGGGAAACCCCGCCTCGAAACATGAGGGGTTACGGGGTTAGCAATTTAGCCTTCCATCCCTCCATTTTTGCCATGAATCGATGGTTCGAAGCTTTTCTCGATGGCAAGAGTCATCTGTGTCGTCAACCAAAAAGGAGGCGTAGGGAAGACGACGACGGCCGTCAACCTCTCCGCCTCCATTGCCGTGGCTGAAAAGAGAGTTCTCCTGATCGATATCGATCCCCAGGGGAATTCCACGAGCGGCCTGGGCCTTTCCAAAGAAGGGGCTGCAGCAGACGATCTATCAGGCCCTGCTCCGGGGGTTCGGACTGAGAGAGATGATCCAGAAGACGGAGACTCGCCTTTCTGGATGTGGTCGCCTCCACCACGGACCTGATCGGGGCCGAGATCGAACTCATCCAGGAGAAGGACCGGGAGCGAAAGCTGGACCGCCTGATCAAGGAAGTGGAGGCCGATTACGACTACGTCTTCATAGACTGCCCTCCCTCTCTCGGATTGCTTACGGTCAACTCCCTGACCGCCGCCCATTCCGTACTCATTCCCCTTCAATGTGAATACTATGCGATGGAAGGCCTGGGGCAGCTTGTCAAGACGATCCGCCTGATCAAGCAATCCCTCAACCCCAAGCTGGAGATCGAAGGGATCCTCCTGACCATGTTCGACGGCCGCAACAACCTCTCCCATCAGGTCGCCCAGGAGATCAGGACACACTTCAAGGACAAAGTCTTTGAAACCACCATCCCTCGCAACATCCGCCTGAGTGAAGCCCCCAGCCACGGGAAACCGGTCCTGCTCTATGATATTCATTCGAAGGGGGCGGAGAGCTATCTCAACCTGGCCAGAGAGATACTGGCAAACGGGAGGATTCATGGCAACTAAACGGCTGGGCCTGGGAAAGGGCCTTGGGGCCCTCATCCCTGAAATGGAGCCGGAGGCCTCCGGGACGCTTCTCTCCTGCGGCATTGAAGAGATCGTCCCGAACCGGTCTCAGCCCCGGAAGCATTTTGACGAGTCAAAGATCCAGGAACTTGCCGATTCCATCAGAGAAAAAGGGATCCTCGAACCCCTGATGGTTCGAAGGGTGGAACAGGGGTATGAATTGATCCTCGGGGAACGGCGCTGGAGGGCGGCGCAGAAGGCCGGCCTCCATGAGGTCCCTGTCATCGTGAAAGACCTTCCGGACCGGGAGGTTCTGGAAATCTCTCTGATCGAAAACCTGCAGAGGGAAGATCTTAACCCCATTGAGGAGGCCGAGGCCTTTAAACGCTTAACGGAGGAGTTCAACCTGAGTCAGGAGGAACTGAGCAAGCGGATCGGAAAAGACCGGGCCACCGTGGCCAATACCCTTCGTCTTCTGAAACTCCCTTCCGAGATCAGAAACCAGCTTTTCGAGAACGTGATCACTGCCGGCCATGCGAGAGCGATTCTCAGCCTCGACACCTGGGAAAAACAGAAAGAGCTCTCCGGCCTGATCATTCAAAGAGGCCTTTCCGTCAGAGAGGCAGAGGCCCTGGCAAAACGGATGGCCGAGAAACGGAAGAGAGGGGGGGCGATCGGGACGAAGGATCCGGACGTGGAAAGTCAGGTGACGAGCCTGCAGGATTCTCTGAAACGTCATCTGGCGACCCAGGTCCGCATTCTCCACCGGGGAAAAAGGGGAAAGATCGAGATCGACTACTATTCCCATGAAGACCTGGGAAGGATCGTGGAAGCCATTGTCGGAGAATCGCAAAGCGCATAGCGCAAAGCGCATGGCGCAAAAAGAAAACACGAAGCACCGATTTCCAGGCACCGAATCCCAGATGAATTGTAATTACCGGAACGTAAACCAAGACGTTTGGATCATTTGAAATTGGATTTTGGAGCATATTTGGAATTTGAACTTTGCGGATTTGGGATTTCGAACGCTATGCGCTTAGCGCTATTGCGTTCTTTAAGGAAGGAGTCCTCGATGTCAGGCGGAAAGTCTCTGCTCACGAAAACCGGTTTGAAGGTTCCCTCCGCCTCAGAGGAGATCAGCGCCTATCTGGGAAAGGAAACCGTCTTTGAAGGCAAAATGACTTTTGAAGGCGTCTTTCGTCTGGATGGAAAATTCGATGGGGAGATCTTTGAAAGCGGAATCTTGATCATCGGGGAGACGGCCGTCGTCAGAGGAAAGATCGGGGTCAACACCCTCATCGTAAACGGGGTTGTGGAGGGAGAGGTCGTCGTGAAGGAGCGGACGGAGATCCACGCTACCGGCAAAATGACCGGGACGCTGACCACGCCTGTTCTGATGGTGACCGAAGGAGGAATCCTTGACGGAACCTGCCGGATGGAAAAGATCCAGGGGGACGCAGAGGAGCTTCAGTCGCGGCCCTCCCTCGGGGGGCTCCCTGTCCTCCCTCGAATGAGGAAAAAGAATTGACAATGTTTTTGTTTCGTGTTAACAATTCTGAGTTTTATCGCACCTGATGGAACCTGATCGGAAGTCGAAGGGAGAGTTCAGGGAATGGATGCGTCATGCCAATATTGGCATCGAGATGATGGTGTCCGTCCTGATCGGGGCCTTCGGCGGATACGGTCTCGATTACCTGTTTCATACCAAGCCGTGGTTGATGATCGTCGGGTTCATCCTGGGATCTGTAGCCGGATTTCGTTCGCTCTTTCAGCTTCTGAACAAAGAGAATAAGAAAAAGGATTGAGATGAGATCCTTTCTTATTGGAAACGTCGTCGGTATCCTCCTGGCTCTGCTCTACTATTGGGCCTCGGCCCGCTATTCCAGCCGGTTTGTTTCTTCCTCCGGGATTGCAGCCGTCCCCCTGACCCTGGTCGGGTTCGGCATTCGTCTGATCATCCTGAGCCTGATTTTCTACGGTCTGTCCGGAATAAAGGGTCTTCATTTCAGGGCAGTCCTGATTACCTTTGTCCTCGCCTATTCGGTCTGCACCTTCTGGAGGGCAAGCCGCCTCTTCCGAGATACGGGCCCTTTGAATCAGAAACCCATTGAGAGATGAGGGAACGTCTATGAATTTGATGGAGCACCTTCACCCCCACGTTTACATCCCGCTCGAAATCGGCGGCATTGATGTCTCCATCACCAATGCCGTCGTGGCCATCTGGATCGCAAGCTTTCTGGTCTTTCTGACCCTGACGCTCGCGGGACGGGCAGGAAGGCTGGTCCCAAGGGGTCTTCAGAACTTCATGGAGACCCTGGTCCAGTTTGCCAGGCAGGGCCTCGTCGTCGAAATCCTGGGAGAAGAAGGGCTCGCCTGGTTTCCCTTTATCGCCACTCTCTTCTTCTTTATTCTCTACTGTAACCTTCTCGGACTCGTCCCGGTCTTCCCCGGCTTCACCCCGACTTCCAACATCTGGGTTACGGCCTCCCTCGCGATCGTGGTCTTCCTCTGCACTCACGGCGCCGGAATCGCCAAATACGGAGTCGGGAAATATTTCAAGAATTTCATTCCCAGTGGAATGCCCAAGGGGGCTGGAGGCATCGCTCTCACCGGGTTTCTGCTTCTCGTCGAAATCATCAGTCACCTTGCCCGGCCCTTCTCTCTGGCGGTCCGGCTTTTTGCCAATATGACGGCAGGCCACCTGGTGATCATGGTCTTCATTTCGATGATCTTCATGATCAGCGCCTTCATCACCCCCGTTTCCGTGGTCATGGCCGTGGTCATGATGGCCTTTGAGATCTTCGTCAGTGTCTTGCAGGCCTTCATCTTTGCCATCCTGGCTTCGATCTATATCAGCCTTGCGGTGCATGCAGAACATTAATCCGTAGACACTCTCTGAAGGGGATTTCATTCTTAAGAAGGAGGACACGAATGGATGCAGGAAGTCTTGGACAGTTAGTTCCCGGTCTTGCTAAATTGGGTGGAGGGTTGAGCATTGGATTGGGCGCCCTCGGAACCGGAATCGGTATGGGGATCCTCGTGGGAAAAGCCATCGAGGGGATGGCCCGTCAGCCTGAATCCGCAGGACTTCTGCGAACCACCATGTTCATCGGGGTGGCTTTCGTCGAAGCCCTGGCGCTCTATGCCCTGGTCGTCACCTTTTTGCTCATCTTCTAAGGGTTTTTTGTCTTGAGTGAGGGATCCTCTCCGGGGTCTCTCCGGTGCTATCGGGTCCGAGAAACAGATCCCGACCACCCCGTAGAATGAAACATTGGGAGGAGCATAAACATGTTTAAGTTCGAACCTGGATTGATCATCTGGACCCTCGTCTCTTTCTTCATTCTCCTCATCCTATTGAAGAAGGTGGCCTTTCCCCCGATCCTCAAGGGGATGAAGAAACGGGAGGAGACCATCAAACAGCAGCTCGATGAGGCCCAGAAGACCAAGAAGGAAGCGGAAACCCTCCTGGACGACTACAAGCGGCAGCTCGCCGATGCCCGTTCCGAGGCCCAGAAGATCATCAATGAGGGAAAGGGACTCGGGGAAAGCATTCGGAAGGAGGTCATCCAGAAGGCCCAGGAAGAATCGAATCAGATCGTGAAACGGGCCCAGGAAGAGATCGAGCTCCAGAAGCAGAAAGCCCTCATGGAGCTTCAGGAGAAGATCGCCGATCTCTCCGTCATGGCGGCATCCAAGGTGATCAACAAATCCCTCAATCTGGAAGACCACCGCCGCCTGGTCGAGGACTACATCTCCAAGGTAGGTGAACTCTATGGGAAGTGATCCGTTGGTGAGGGCTTATGCGGAAGCCCTCTTTCAGGTGGCTCAGGCCGAAGAGATGACGGATCGGGTCGAAGAGGAGCTGACCCATCTGAAAAAGACCCTGGACTCGAACGCCGAGCTGCGGGAGTTCCTGAGCAACCCTCAACTCTCGGCGGCCGGAAAGAAGGATGCCTTCCTGAAGATCTTCGGCAGTGGAATCTCTCCGGTCACCCTCCACTGGCTCGACATGGTGGTGGATCAGGGACGGCAGAGAAGACTGCCCTTGATCATCGAGGCCTTCTTTGTGCTGACTCAGGATGCCCGGGAAAAGGTGACCGCCGAGGTCATTACATCGGTCCCCCTGTCGGAAGAGCTGTCGAGAAAGCTGGAGGCCGAGCTCTCCAGGGTGACGAAGAAACGCGTCTTCCTCAAGCCGATGGTGGATGACTCGATCCTGGGAGGGGTGATCGTCAAGGTGGCTGACAAGGTGATCGACGGAAGTATTCGCGCCCGCCTTGAAGAGATCAAGAAGGAAATGAGCAAAACCTATTAACCGAAGAGGTGGTAACCGTGGAAATGAAGCTCAATTCAGAACAGATATCCTCGATTCTCAGGCAGAACATCGAGCATTACAAGATCAAGATGGAGATCGACGAGGTCGGCGAGGTCACCGAGGCCGGGGACGGCATTGCCCGGATCAAAGGGCTTCCCAGCTGCATGTCTGCCGAGATGCTCGAATTCCCGAAGGGGATCTATGGGGTCGCCCTCAACCTGGAAGAAGACAATATCGGGGCCATGATCCTGGGCGATTATACCCAGATCGAACAGGGCGACACGGTTCGCAGGACGGGCAAGGTCCTCTCCGTTCCGGTGGGAGACGCCCTGAAGGGAAGGATCGTCAACGCCCTGGGACAACCCATCGATGGAAGGGGTCCCATCAACACCGATAAGTTCCGCCTCGCGGAAGGCAGGGCCCCGAACGTCGTCGAAAGGCAGCCGGTGAAGGAGCCACTCCAGTCGGGGCTGAAGTGCATCGATTCGATGATTCCCATCGGACGGGGACAACGGGAGCTCATCATCGGCGACCGCCAGACGGGAAAGACCGCGATCGCCATCGATACCATCCTCAACCAGAAGGGCGGAGATGTCGTCTGTATCTATGTGGCCATCGGGCAGAAGCAGTCCACCGTGGCGGCAGTGGTCAACACCCTTCAGGAATACGGGGCCATGGAATACACCATTGTGGTGGCGGCAACGGCGAGCGACCCCGCCCCCATGCAGTACCTCGCCCCCTATGCAGGGTGCGCCATGGGAGAGGAGTTCCGGGACAACAAACGCCATGCCCTGGTCATCTATGACGATCTCTGGAAGCACGCCGTCGCCTACCGCCAGGTTTCACTCCTCCTGAGAAGGCCCCCGGGCCGGGAGGCCTTTCCGGGCGACATCTTCAATCTCCATTCCAGGCTCCTGGAGCGGGCCGCCAAACTGAACGACGAACTGGGCGGAGGCTCCCTCACCGCCCTTCCCATCGTGGAAACCCAGGCCGGAGACTTTTCCGCCTACATTCCCACGAACGTCATATCCATCACCGACGGCCAGATCTACCTCGAAGGCGACCTTTTCTACGCCGGGGTCAGGCCCGCCGTTTCAGTCGGCCTCTCGGTGTCGAGGGTCGGGGGAAACGCCCAGATCAAAGCCATGAAGCGTGTGGCAGGCATGCTCCGCCTCGATCTTGCCCAGTACCGGGAGCTGGTGACCTTTGCCAAATTCGGATCGGATCTGGACAAGGCCACCCAGGCCCAGATTACGAGAGGGGAACGGCTGGTCGAGCTCCTGAAGCAGCCCCAGTACACTCCGATGAAGGTTGAAGATCAGGTCATGATCATCTTCGCGGGAGAGAACGGCTATCTCGACGATCTCCACCTGGGAAAAGTGAAGGATTTCGAGGCCGGTTTCTACCCCTTCATCCGGGAAAGGTATCCCCAGATTCCCCAGGGAATCCGGGAGAAGAAGGAACTCACGGAGGAACTTTCGAAGCTCCTCCATCAGGCCACCCAGGAGTTCAAGAAGAACTTCGTAACCGCCTGATATCGAAAATCCGTGAGGGCGTGAGGCGCAAGTCGTAGGGGGGGAAAGGACCAAGAGTTAATAAGTGACTGAGGAAATAAGTTAATAAGGTTTTCATTAACTCAATCCCTCATTAACCCATTACCTCAGAAAACCCCTAACGCCTCACGCCTGCGTGCCGAAACACGGCACTCCGGTGTGCAGGCACGACTGACGCCTTACGTTCGGTTTTAAGGTGTAGAGATGCTTGGAACAAAAGAGATCAAACGAAGAATCAAAAGCGTCATCAGCATCCAGCAGATCACCCGGGCCATGCAGATGATTGCCGTCTCCCGTCTCAAGAAGGCGGAGGATCGGCTCCGGTCGGCGAGGCCCTTTGCGGAAAAGATCCAGGAGTTCATGGAAACCCTGGCGCCATCCCTGACCTCGATTCGTCATCCCCTGCTGGTCAAGCGCGAGGTGAAGAACATCGGGTTGGTCCTCATCACCTCGGACAAAGGACTTTGCGGAGGTTACAATGCGAATGTCCTGAGCCACGCGAGGAAGTTTATCGAGGACCATTCGGACAAGACCGTTCGCCTCATCCTCGTGGGAAGGAAAGGGTTCGACGCCTACCGGAGAAAGTCCTTTCCGATCGACTACTCCGTCCTTCAGATTTCGAAGGAGATCTCCATCCAGGAGGTGAAGGCGATCTCGGGAGTCGTCATCAAAGGGTTTCAGGAAGGACTTTACGATGAGGTCGACCTCATCTATACCCGTTATCAATCGGCCATGAACACAAGACCGTTGACGCTGAAGCTCCTGCCCCTGGAGAAATCGGAGGTTCTGAAAACGGGGGGAAGCGTGGCAGGCGAGCCTCTTTTCGAACCGGAGCCCGAGGAGATCATGGGCAGACTGCTTCCGAAATATCTCGAGGCCCAGATCTACAGCGGACTGGTTGAATCGGTCGCGAGCGAACAGGGCGCCCGGATGGTCTCGATGAAGTCAGCCACAGAGAACGCCGATGAGATGATCTCCAGCCTGACTCTGACCTACAACAAGGCCAGGCAGGCCTCCATTACCAAGGAGCTCCTGGAAGTCACCTCCGGGGCGGAGGCCCTCAGATACGCCAAACAGAAGAAGAAGTGATATAAGAAGTGTTGAGTGTTGAAGTTGTAAGTTGTAAGTGCTGAACCGGAGCGTTGAGCTAAGTCATTCATCAATGAGACTATTGTCCCTTTGAGCATTGATTCGGTTTTGCACGAATGCCCCAATGAAATATTGAGTTTTTGTTTCTTTTTTTAATCTTTACGGTTTGGTTTCGGATTTCGGATTTCGAGTTTCGGATTTCTGAACCAAGGAGGTAGCCAATTGAAGGTCGGAAAAGTGCTGAGGGTAATCGGTCCGGTAGTGGATGTGGAGTTCTTCGACGAGGAGCTTCCTGCGATCTACAATGCGATTCGAATTGACAACGCCGATGGAACAAAGCTGATCCTTGAAGTGGCTCAATACCTGGGGGAGAATGTGCTGCGCTGTATTGCCACCTCCTCTACGGACGGACTCATCCGTGGGATGGAAGCCGTCGATACAGGAGAGTCGATCACCATGCCCGTGGGAAGAGAGACCCTCGGAAGGGTATTCAATCTTCTCGGCGAGCCCATTGATAAGCTCGGGGAATGTCCGGCAAAGAAACGCTATCCCATTCACCGTCCTCCTCCTTCTTTCGAAGAGCAGGTTCCCTCCACACAGGTCTTTGAAACCGGGCTGAAGGTCATTGACCTGCTTGAGCCCTATGCCAAGGGCGGCAAAGTCGGCTTGTTTGGCGGCGCGGGTGTCGGGAAGACGGTTCTCATCATGGAGCTGATCCGGAACATCGCGACCGAGCACGGAGGATTCTCCGTCTTCGGCGGCGTGGGAGAGAGGACCCGGGAGGGAAATGACCTCTGGCTTGAGATGAAGGGCTCGGGCGTCATTGACAAGACCGTTCTCGTCTTCGGCCAGATGAACGAACCTCCGGGTGCAAGGCTCAGGATCGGTCTCTCGGCCCTGACGCAGGCTGAGTATTTCCGTGACGAAGAAGGCCAGGACGTTCTCCTTTTCATCGACAACATCTTCCGTTTTACCCAGGCCGGCTCAGAGGTGTCCGCTCTCCTTGGACGAATGCCTTCGGCCGTAGGGTATCAACCCACCCTCTCCACTGAAATGGGGGAGTTCCAGGAACGAATCACCTCCACGAAGAGAGGATCAATCACTTCCGTTCAGGCCATTTACGTGCCTGCAGACGACCTCACCGACCCGGCGCCTGCCACGACCTTTTCCCATCTCGATGCCACGACCGTTTTATCGAGGCAGCTGGCAGAGCTTGGAATCTATCCGGCCGTCGATCCCCTCGACTCGACATCACGGATCCTCGACCCCCGCATTGTCGGCGACGAGCACTATCAGGTCGCCCGCGGGGTCCAGCAGATTCTTCAGAGATACAAAGAACTTCAGGACATCATCGCCATCCTTGGGATGGAAGAGCTCTCCGAAGAAGACAAACAGACTGTTGCCCGGGCTCGAAGGATCCAGAGATTCCTCTCACAGCCCTTCTTCGTGGCGGAGCAGTTCACAGGGTCCGGGGGAAGGTATGTCTCTTTGCCGGATACGATCCGGGGTTTCAAGGAGATCATCGAAGGCAAGCACGATGAGCTTCCGGAGCAGGCCTTCTACATGGTAGGAAAGATCGAAGAGGTTGTAGAGAAAGCCAAACGGCTGAGGGAAGAAACCCACTAACCGAAAACCCGTGAGAGCGTGAGGCGCAAGTCGCAAGGGGCTTAATACCCTGTTTGCTACGCCTTACGCCTAACGCCTTACCGCTTTCGGAATTGATATGGCAAACGAACCTTTTACCCTTGATATCGTCACATTGAAGCAGGTCGTGTTCAGCGAACCCATCACCTCTGTTTCCGCTCCGGGATCGGAGGGCTATTTCGGGATCCTCGCCAATCACACCCCTTTTGTCTCAAGCCTTCAGGCCGGGATCGTCAAGATCGAAAAAGCGGACGGGGGGGTGCTAACCCTTGCCACCAGCGGCGGCTTTCTCATGACGGACGGAAAGAAGGTGATTCTTCTTGCCGATACGGCGGAACGTCCGGAGGAGATCGATGTGGCCCGTGCCCAATCCGCCAAAGAGAGAGCGGAGAAGCGACTGGCCGAAAGGGCCGCGGATATCGATATCGACCGCGCCAAAGCCGCCCTGCTCAGGGCCATCAACCGCCTAAGAGTCGCCGGCAGGTAATCCCACTTAAAACCAAAAATCCTTGTTTCACCACAGAGGTCACAGCGCGGCCCGGCCGCAACCAAATCCGAAGCACGAAATCCGAAATCCGAAACAAATCCGAATGAGTAAAATCCAAATGATCTAAACAAGTTACAAAACAACCGTGCAAAAAGCTCGACAAAATTTCAAGAAATTTACCGTGAGTAGTACAGAGAAGAGCCACTTTTGTTTGTCGGGGAGATACCAACAAACAAAAGGCTTCTGTTCCACCTTCAATACCCCATCAAATTCCCACAATTTGTATTGACACCCTGTATTAACCAACATATAATCCCCCGCATCCATAGAATCGTTTTGGAGGTGAACATTTGCGCAGCCAAAAATCGGCAACGGTAATTGGGTATACCAAGGAGGATATCCGGCTATGTGGTGAAAGAGATAGCCGATCATTTCTGCAGGCGCTCCATCGCGGGCAGTGAGGGAATTACGAATATTAAAGATCTTTTCCAGAGGGATAGATTGGCGATTGTCATACGCGGGGCTAAACCGCGCGCGGGAAATGTGGCCAAAAGAGCAAAAACCAATACCATGGGTCCACAGATTTGCACGAATTTCAGTACACCTTTTTATCAAACGAAGCCCGGAGGATACGATGCGTACTAAAACGTGTTTGTTGATGATTCTCTTATCGTTAGCACCGGTCATTGCCTACCCGCAAAATCAAGAGGGAGCCCTGATACAAGAACTGTACACCAAGTCTGGGTTAGAAAAGCAGATAGCACAGATTCCACTTCTCATTCAGGCAGGCTTTGACCAGGCAGCTGCGGAAGACCAACGTACCAAGGGAATCCCCGAAGACTTTAGTCTTGCTATGCGAGTAATGGCAGAAGAAGCATTCTCACCGGACAGTCTGAAAGCGACTATTTTGGGAGAATTCGAAGAAAAACTGTCTATCCAGGACATGAAGAAGGTTCTGGAGTGGCTTGACTCACCGACCGGGAGAAGATGCACGAAACTTGAGGAAAACGCAGGTAAACCAGAATCCCTTGTTGAAATCGAGCAATTTGTCGATCAAATGCGAAAGACACCCGCACCCGTAGAGCGGCTCACGGCGATACGGAGATTAGATTCCGTTGTGAAAGCAACAGAGGCAAACGTCGGACTGATGCTCAATAACTCACTTGCCATTGCGATCGCACTGAGATCAACCCTTCCGGTGGAGCAGCAAAGACCCCTTGCTGACATTGTGGACGAGATAGAAAAACATCGGCCTCAGTTAGAACCGATGTTAAGGTCGCAAATAGGTATCCTTCTCCTGTACACATACAGAGATTTAACGGCTGCCGAACTTGACCAATACATTGAGTTTGCAGGATCGCCTGCCGGCTCCAAATATCATACCGTGGCGATATCGGGGGTAAAGAAGGCCCTCTTTAACGGCTCCCTTAAACTTGGGGAGTCCATCGGTAACAAAATGAAAAAAATAAAGGGTCAGTCTAAAACGTAGTTCTTCGGAGTGGGCTACGGTCCGGGGTGCCGATCAACGTCAATCGAGATCGTAATGAATTAAGATATACAGCATGAAGGATAAGGGAGAAATGGATGTTCTACAAACGAGAGGGTACCGGGTTTCGGCAGGCAGTTAAAGGGGTGTGGATAAAAACCCTGGTGTACGGAGAAAAAACGTTATTAACTGAGTTCAAATTGGAAGCCGGGAATACACTCCCCCCGCATTCCCATGAGCAGGAACAGACGGGATATCTCGTGTCAGGAAAAATTCAGTTAACCATTGGCGACAAAACCTATGACGTCGGACCGGGGGATAGCTGGTCTATTCCAGGTAACGTCGAACATGGGGCCAGGATCGTTGAGGATTCCGTGGCCATTGAGGTCTTCTCCCCGGTGCGGAAAGATTATTTGCCGGAGTCCGGGGCTTAGGAGAAGCAGGATTAGCGGGGCAAGCAACGAATAGACCCCAGACGGAATCTAAGCACTGAAGTTCTTTTGTCGGGAGGATCTGTGCCAGTCAACACGGTTACCGAACTGATCCCCATTCTGCAAATCGCCATTGGACCGGTCATCCTCATCTCCGGAGTCGGCCTGTTGCTTCTTAGTATGACGAATCGCCTCGGGCGAGCCATTGACCGATCGAGGGAACTCTCTCAGGAGCTTCGAGAAATACAGAATGGAGAACACCGGGACCGAACTCTGGCTCAGATAAAAATCCTGTCGAGACGGGCAGGTCTCATCCGGCAGGCTATTACGCTGGCTTCCATTAGCGTCCTTCTCGCCGCTGTCCTCATCATCACCCTGTTTCTGATCGCCCTCTTTCGTCTGAATGCCGGTTGGGTCATCGTCACTCTTTTCATTGGCTGCATGATTTCGCTCATCGGTTCTCTGATTCCATTCATCAAGGATATCAACCAATCTTTAGAAGCACTCCATTTGGAGATCAGGGAGGAATAGGAAGTCTCCCACTGCAAAGTTTTTGGAGAATCCAAATTAGAAACACTGATTTTGAAAATATGGAGCTCTTGGGTAATCATCGTGGGGAACCCTTGTCCATAGACATCATGGCAGTCGTGCTGTGCGGGGCTCTCCTGCACGCGGTCTGGAACGCCCTTGTCCGTGCCTCGTCGGACAAGTTTCTGAACACGGTCCTCATTGTGAGCGGCGCAGCGGTCTGGACGGCATGCTGGCTGCCTTTTGCGCCGGCTCCTGCGTTCGAGAGCTGGCCGTACCTCGGAGCCTCCGTCCTCATCCATATCGTCTACTTCTCACTCGTGGCCCTTTCGTATCGTGACGCGGACCTGAGCTTTGTCTATCCGATCATGCGCGGTTCCGCGCCGGCCTTCTCCGCCCTCCTCGTCGCCTTCCTGGTGCGTGAGTCTCCCTCGCCCGTGGGCTGGATTGGTGTTCTCCTCGTGTCTGCAGGCATTCTTCTTCTTGCAGGGGATTCCTGGCGTTCAGGGTCGTTCAAGCGGGGCCCGACCGCAGTGGCTCTTGGAAACGCCGGCGTCATCATGATCTACACATTCGTTGACGGAATGGGGGTCCGGTTATCGGGGCACCCGGCCAGCTATACGAGTTGGCTGTTCCTCCTGACCGCCCTTCCGCTTCTTCTCTGGGCACTTGCAAGGCAGACCCGAAAAGCCGCCGAATATCTACGGCTCAACTGGGGGAAAGGCCTGGTGGGGGGCGCATGTACCCTTGGTTCTTACGGGCTCGCACTCTGGGCCATGACTCATTCACCGATCGCCCTTGTGGCCTCCCTGCGTGAGACTTCGGTCGTCTTTGGAACGCTGATGGCGGTCTTTTTTCTGAAAGAACACGTCAGCCCCCTGCGGTATCTTTCGGTTCTGGTAGTCACCGCCGGGGCCATTGCCATAAAAATGTCATAGAGCATGGAACGCTTGCCCCTCAGACCTATGGAAAAAATAGAACAAACGAAAAAGTATCCTGGGCCCTATGAGGGCGGGCCGTTTGGAAAACTTTAGAGCGAAACCTTATCGAGCGAACTGCTGCGAAAACTTAAAATAATAACGTAGGCTTACTAACAGAGTGGTTTCCCCGATTAAAAGATCGCAATTCTAAAGTTTGGAAAGCGGCCCACCCTCGTTGGACCCAAAAAAGAGAGGGACCTATTTTTTTGACAGCTTTTCACACCTGGCTGTGTGCTTCGAGGAGTTGGCGCATCACCATCTCGACTGCGTTTACGTCCGTCCAGGGACTCATGATATACGATTTGATCGCTGAAATCGGAGAACCATCCGGGTATTCCCCGTAACGATATGCGCTCGTCCACGAGAGGAGGATTCCTCCGCCCCCCATGGCCCTCTCGTGGATGATGTTGAAGATCCGCCGATTGTAATCATTCTGTTCCAGGAGCTCCCGACGGAAGCTGGAATCGCTCCGCTCTCTCTCAAAAATCCTGTCTGCGTCTGACCCTTCCGGATAAAGACGGAAGAGCGTCACCGGCCCATAATTATAATCGTTCAGGACCTTGATGAAGGGATGGGCTTCGAGGCGTTCACGGAGCCTCTCCGCCATTTCCACGACATGCCCGATCAGAACCCGATAGCCCCGTTTCCCGAAAAGCTTCAAATTGGCAAGGGCCGCCATCGGACTTGCCCCCGAGCGGGAGCATTCAAGGGTGTAGATCCCCGGATTGTACTGGCCGAAATGATAAAGATAGGGCATCTTCTCAGGTTCCCGGCTGAGGAAGGTCAGATCATCGCGATCCTTGCAGAGAAAAGCACTGCAGACATAGGGGGCGTATCCTGTCTTGTGGAAATCGATTCCCATGCTGTCGGCCAGGGGAAGACTCTTCATTCGGTCCAGGGATTGCCGAATCGAAAGAAGCGTCCGGGTTTGAAAGCCGAGCGGATTCCCCTCGAAATCATAGTCTTTGAAAACAGTCCATGCCCAGCCGATGACCGAATCGGCATGAATGTGAGGCGGGTGTTCGAGTCCGTACTTCGCTGCCAGGTCATCACGCAGCGCGACCACGGACGCCAGATCGTCGATTCCGAAGGCATCGGTCGTGCCCATGGTCGCAATGATGACGGCCACTTTCTGCCCTTTCCCAAAGGCGCCCTTCAGGTACCTCTCAAGATGGCTGAGGGAGATCTCGTTGTTCCGCGCCGTCGGAATGACGACAAGGTTTCTCGTCCCGATTCCCAGCCAACCCGCCACATTGAGCCGGGTATAATGGGAGGATTCCGACGCCACGATCTTGATCTCTTCCCGGATCCCTTCCGCCATCACCCGGCCCTTGTACATCTTTTCAATCCCCAGCTTGCAGCCGTAGAGGTTCGTACCCGTTCCCCCGAACGTAAACACGCCCCCGGAACGGCTCGGATCATAACCCACCAGATCGGAGAGCAAGGCTACGGCATCCATCTCAGCCTTGCCGAATCGGCCGGCATACTCGTCACTGACCAGGTTGGGGTTGTAGATCGCTGCCGCAATAAAGGCCATGATACTGGGGATGGAAGAGAGAGGGACCACGTTCGCCTGGGCGTTGGGATGGGCCCAGATGGGCATCCCCGTGCAGTAATCGGTCAGGAGTTTGGTCAGCTCCTCGATGGAGCACATCTCCTCAGGCCATCCCTGGCAGAGAGGTTCCGCGTGTTCTCCCTCTTTTCTCGCTCCCAGCATCGGAGTCGCGGATTTCAGCGAATCGAGCTGATCAAGAAAGCGCGAGATCGTGTGGACAAAGTAGCCGTCCATGACAGGATTCGAGACGGGCACCGGAAACCAGGCCTTGAGCTGTTCGAGGATTTCCCTGTAATCGTTCTTCCTGTGAGCCGATCCCTGCGACATCGAAGAGTCCTCCCTCAGCACGGCCATTTGAGACATCTCCTGTCTCATCGGATCCAATATTGAAAATCATACACCTTTTGGAAGTCCTGCGCTATCCCTTTCCTGAAAATCTGAATTGTGGAACCAGTGATGACCAAAATACGGATTGCTCCCGAATCAAGTTGGGGTCGCAATGACAAAACCTAACGTAGGGGACTATTCTTGTCGTTGCGAGAGCCTTTCGCGACGAACCCGTCATGGAAGGGCGATCATCCCTGGGGTAAGATCTAAATTGGGGAAGCTGTTGTAGAACAACAGAGGTATGGTATTTTAGACAAAAGGGATGTCGTCGGGATGACTTGCTGATTTCTTGTTTGTGCGAATTCGCTCTGTCCGAGAAAGGAGGTTTTTATGTTATCTGAAAGGGTCCACACCACGGACCTCGTTCTGGGGCCTTTTTATCCTGTGATAAAGCCTGTTGACCGGGACGCCGACCTGACGGTCATCCAGGGAAAACCAGGGAGGGCCCAGGGACAGGTCATTTACGTCGTGGGTCGAGTCTTGAATCTGAAGGGTGAACCGGTTCCGGGCGCCGAGGTCGAGATCTGGCAGGCAAACACCTTCGGGCGATATACCCATCCGGAGGACATGAATCCCGCCCCCCTTGATCCGAACTTCGAGGGTTACGGCGTCCAGACCGCAGATGCGGAAGGCCGGTACAGGTTCAAGACCGTCAAACCCGGCGCGTACGGGGCGGCCGAGGATTGGATAAGACCTCCCCATATTCATTTCTGCGTTACGAGCAAGACAAACCGGCTTATCACTCAGCTTTTTTTTGAGGGAGACCCCCTGAACGAGAAGGATTTGCTGCTCAAGAGCGCCATGAACAAAGAAACGGTCATGACAAAGCTGGTGCCGCCTCCGAAAGATGTCGAGCCCGATGCCCTGATGGGCCATTGGGATATCGTGCTTCGACAGAGGTAATCTGCAGCGGTCATCGTTGCATTGAAAAGGCGGTTGAGCGTGCTTCGGAACCTCGTGTGCCGCGCTTCGGGTTTCCGCCTCTTTGCCCCGCAGATCGTCAGACATCGAGACCGGATCCATCCTCAGCACAGGGAGAAGACTCGTGAGTTTCCAGTACATCTGCTTCATTGTCGTTTCAGCCCTTTTGCATGCTTTCTATAATTTCATGATGAGAAGGGCCGGCGGAAGCAAAGGATTCCTGCTGACGATGTTTGTCATGGCAACAGGGTGTTTCCTTCGGCGTCACGATCTTCACGGGGAAGCTATCCGACATTGCATGGAGTCACCTTCCTTACGTCTATGGGGCCTCGTTCTTTTACATGTTCTACCAGGTTTTTGTGTCAAAGGCCTATGAATCGGGCAACATCTCAGCCCTGTATCCGCTCACCGTCCTGAGCCCCATCTTCATTCCCATTTGGGCCTTTCTCCTCCTTTCAGAATCCATCTCCTTTCTGACCGGGATCGGAATTCTTGTCACGGTGGTCGGGGCCGTCTGCATCAACCTTCGTTCGGCTTCCCTTCAGGAGTTCAAGAAACTCTTTCAATTCCACAAGGACTATCGCGGGGTGAGGTTTGCGCTGGGCGCCTCATTCGTGTACTCCTTCGGAGCCATCTTTGATAAGGCGAGGATCGCCTTCTTTCCGCTGGTGACCTACCTCTCCATTATCCTCTTCTTTATGGCGGTCAATATGGTCCTCTACTGGCATTTCTCGGAAAAAGGTTCGCTCGCTCCGGTGGTCCGCGCACACTGGAAGTCAGGTCTTCTGGGAGGGATTACGGTCTACCTGTCATTCCTTTTTTTTCGCGTTGCCCTGAAAGAAGTCTTTGTGAGCCTGGCTGTTCCTGTCCGCCAGGTGGCCATTGTTTTTGCCATCCTCATGGGAATCCTCTTCCTGAAAGAAGAAATCAAGGCGAGTAACCTGGCAGGATCCCTGCTGATCATCCTGGGGATCGTTCTTGTCAATGCAGGGAGCTGATCGCCCGGCAACATTGGTTGTTGGGATACTGCTTTTTGCTGTCTGGTTTCTGGCCACTGGTTACAGTGTTTCTGCTTTCTGCTTACAGCCTTCTGCCTTCTGCCTTCATGGTTTACTGATTACTGATCACTGGTCACTGGTTTCTGCCTTCTGCCTTCTGTTCTTTTTCCTGGTTACTTGGTCACTGATTACTGATTACTGGTTTATCAGCCTCTTGTTTTCAAAAGGGGAATAGGGTATAAAATTTAAGTATGGAAACTTGTCAAAGTGAGCAGAAAATGGCTGGCCTGTCTTCTCCTTGTGCTGGGATACCTCATTGTCGTCGCACCTTTTTCCCGGGCACAGAACCTTCCCCGAACGGTGACCATCGCCTACAGCAACAACATCAACGGCGAGATCGATCCCTGTCCCACCTGAGACCAGAAGAATCGTCTTGGCGGTCTGGCCAAGAGGGGAACTTGGATCAAAGAGGTTCGGGAAAGCAGCAAGGAGATTCTCATTGTCGATGCAGGAGATCTCCTGTTCAAAAAGTACATCGGTCCTGTTCCCGAACATGAGATGAAAATGGTGACGCAGAAAGCTTCCCTGATCATCGAAAGCCTCAATCTGATGGGTTATCATGCCCTTGGAATCGGTGATGACGATCTCTCCCTGGGCAGAGAGTTTCTCGTCGAGATGTCGAAAAAGGCAAAATTCCCCTTCCTCTCTTCGAATCTGGTGGACGAAAGCACCGGGAGAACTCTCTTTCAACCCTTCTTGATCCATGAAATCCAGGGTTTCAAGATCGGCATTTTCAGCCTCCTTTCCCCGGAGGCATTCTCAGGTCCCGCGGACTCAAGGAAAAAAGGATTGACGATTCGACCCCCTGCTGAAACGGCAAACCAGATGGTGAAGCAATTGCAGCCCGAGGTGGACTTCATCCTTCTTCTCAGCCACCTCGGCTACACCAAAGACGTCGAACTGGCCCAGAATGTATCCGGCATTCATCTGATCCTGGGAAGCCACACGGGAATCAATCTGGCCTACGCCCCGGTCATCAAGAACACGATTCTCCTTCAGACGGTCCCCAAGGGGATGTATGTGGGAAGAATCGATCTCACCTTTTCGGTGAAGGAACCTTCCTTCTACAACGCGATGACCAAACGGTCCATGGAAACCAACCTGACCAACCTGAAAAACCGGCTGGCCTCTCCCGCCCTTCCGGAAGCGGAAAGGGACCGGGTGCAGAAAGCCCGTGAGCAGGCGGAACGGTCCCTGGAGCAGTTGAAGGGAAAGAACGAATTCACCAATTCAATCCTCCCGCTGACCGACGGCATCAAGAACCATCCTGATATTCAGAAGATGATCGATGAATACAGGTCAAAATATCCTGAAACGGAAAAGCCCGCCTCTCCGAAATAACCGAGATGCCCGTGATTGACCTGATCCTTCTCCACGCCCCGGCCTTGTACGACTTCAGAAAGCGGGCGACCATGCACGGTCCGATCAGCGACGTGGTCCCTTCGACCCCCATCTTCGAAATGTATCCCATCGGGTTTACCAGCCTTTCGGAATACCTCGAACGTCACGGACTGAAGGTCCGAATCATCAATGTGGCGATGAAGATGCTCAAAAACAGGAATTTCGACGTGGAGCGTCTCATCGAACGGAACAGGCCCGTGGCTTTCGGCATCGATCTTCACTGGATGGCCCATGTTCAGGGAGCCCTGGCCCTCGCCGATATCGTTAAACGGTTTCATCCTGACATTCCGGTCATCCTGGGCGGGCTTTCCGCCACGTACTATCACGAAGAGCTTCTGGCCGAATACCCGTCTGTGGACTTCGTCGTCCGGGGCGATTCCACAGAGAAACCCCTGCTTCAGCTGCTTCGAATCCTCAAGGGAACGGGAGACCTCGAATCCGTCCCCAATCTCACCTACCGGGACAGGGAAAAGAGGATTCACGTGAACCCCCTGACCTACGTTCCTGAAACCCTCGACGATATTACCATCGATTATCGCCACATCATGAAGAAAGTTTTCCGGTATGTCGACCCGACAGGCTATCAGCCCTTTGTAGACTGGTATTCCTACCCTGTCACAGCGGTATTCACCTGCCGGGGATGCGTCTACCACTGCAAGACATGCGGAGGGTCCTCGCCCACCTTCCGTTCCATGGCGAATCGAAGAAAGCCGGCTTACCGGGACCCCAGACTCCTGGCTCAAGATATCTTTGACATTTCCGAACATCTCCATGCACCGGTGATGATTATCGGAGATCTCTTCCAGCCGGGTGAAACCTATGGGCTCACCTTTCTGGAGGAGATGAAGAAAGCGACCGATCCCCAATCATGTGGCCTTTGAGTTTTTCGTGCCCCCCTCCAGGGTCCAGTTGAAGGCCATTGCGGATTCCATTCGTAACTTTGATATCGAGATCTCTCCGGAATCCCATGACGAGGAAGTCCGAAGTGCCTTCGGGAGGCCCTATGACAACGCTTCGCTGGAGAGGATGATCACGGAGGCGATTGAGTTCGGCTGCCAGCGAATCGATCTCTTTTTTATGATCGGCCTTCCCAAGCAAACCTATGACTCCGTGATGGAAACCGTGGCGTATTCACGCTCTCTGTTGGAGCGATACCGTTCTTACGGCAAACTCTTCCCTTTCATCTCTCCCCTTGCCCCTTTCCTCGATCCGGGCAGCACCATCTTCGAGGCCCCTGAAAAATATGGGTACCGGCTGCTCTGCCGGACCGTGGAGGAACACCGCCAGGCCATGCTGGCTCCAAGCTGGAAGTACATCCTCAACTATGAGACCGAATGGATGACCCGGGACGAAATTACCTACAGCACGTACGAAGCCGGAAGGCGCCTCAACCGTTTGAAGGCCGAGTTCGGACTGATTGATTCGAAGACGGCCCAAGCGGTGGACACCCGGATCGACAAGGCGGTTCAAATCATGAAAGAAATCGACCGGATTATGGCCCTGCCTGAGGAGCCGGCGAGGCAAGGCGCCCTGGAGTTTCTCTTCAGTGGAAATCACCCCCTCTACCATTACAGTATGTCCACGATCTGTGAGAAGAAAGAGCTTGAATGGCCCACACGATTCATCCGCATGAACTTCTTTAAAATCCTGAAAACACTCCTGACGAGGAGAAAGCCCAATGTCTCCATCCCATCATCAAGAGGTTCTTCGTAGAATACCCGGTGTCGACGAGATGCTTGCAGCACCCCAGATCGTCCATCTTCTCAGCCTTCATCCAAGACCTGTCGTTGTGGACGCCATCCGAAAAGGACTGGGAAGGCTCCGAAAGGAGCTCCTGAAAAAAGAAGGGGCCCTGGAGGCGGTTGAATCCCTGTTCTCGGTCGAATCTCTTCTCCCCCTGTTTCAGCACGAAATCGACCGCCAGGTCCGACCCCACCTCCGTCCGGTGATCAATGCGACCGGCGTGGTCGTTCATACCAACCTGGGAAGATCCCCGCTCCACCCTTCAGCCCTTCAACGCATGGTCGACGTCTCCCGGGGCTATTCCAATCTCGAATTCGATCTCCTCCGGGGGGAACGGGGCAGCCGGCATAGCCATGTGGACGAGACCCTCTGTCGCCTCTCCGGCGCCGAATCAGCTCTCGTGGTCAATAACAATGCGGGCGCTGTCCTCCTGACGCTGAACACCCTGGCTGAAGGGAAAGAGGTCATCGTTTCCAGGGGAGAGCTGGTGGAGATCGGTGGGGCATTCCGGATTCCCGGACGTGATGAAAAGAAGCGGCGCCATCCTCAAGGAAGTGGGAACGACAAATCGAACCTATCTGAGCGACTACGAAAAGGCGATCGGACCCCAAACAGCCCTCCTTCTCAAGGTTCACACCAGCAACTTCAGGGTCATGGGATTCTCTTCAGAGGCCTCTCAGCAGGATCTGGTGGACCTGGGGAAACGATATCGTCTCCCCGTCATGGACGATCTGGGAAGCGGGTGCTTTGTGGACCTCAGCCGGTACGGATTGGAAAAGGAGCCCACCGTTCAGGAAGCAATGAAAGCGGGTCTGGATATCGTCACCTTCAGCGGAGATAAACTTCTCGGCGGTCCTCAGGGAGGAATCATCCTCGGAAGAAAGAACCTCTTGGACTTGATCAAGGTCAATCCAATGACCCGGGCCCTCCGTATTGACAAGCTGACCCTGGCCGCTCTCGAATCGACCCTGCTTCTCTACCTGGACGAGGAAAGGGCCGTGGAGGAGATCCCGACGCTCCAGATGTTATGTGCCGACCTCGGCAAACTCAAACGGAGGGGTAACCGCCTTTTGAGGAGGATTTCCGCAGAGGTGAAGGAGAAGGTGAGACTCACCCTCAGGGAGGACGTCTCGCAGGTAGGCGGGGGCGCCCTTCCGCTTCAGGAGATCCCAACGATTGTCCTGGCCGCCGAACCTTTCCACTTTTCTCTCAACCGGCTTGAGGAAAACCTGAGAAAAGAAGACCCTCCCGTTATCTCCCGGATCCACAAAGACGAGCTGGTTTTCGATATGAGAACCGTTTTTGACCATGAGGTTCCTCTGCTGGCCAGAAGCCTGGAAAGAGCAGTACGGGAGGGTTCAGGGCAGAGAGCATAGGGCATAGAGTTCAGGAATTCTTCCTCCATGCTCTTTGCTCTATGCCGAAAGTGAAGATGACAATCAATCAAACAGAGAAATCAAACCACTTCTCGATCCCTGTGTCGGAAAAGGACCGGGGCAAACGTCTCGATCAGTTCCTGGTCGAGGCAGGGCTCACTCTTTCCCGCTCTCAAGCCAAGAGGCTGATAGAGACGAAAGCCATCTTGCTCGATCAGAAGCCCGCCAAACCCAGCCATCATGTAAAAACAGGGGAACTCATAGGCGGAATCATCCCGGCGCCTGAACCCCTTTCGTCGACACCGGAGCCTCTGCCCCTTTCCATCTTGTTTGAAGACCCCTCCATCCTTGTCGTGGATAAACCGGCAGGCATGGTCGTTCATCCTGCAGCAGGGAATCCTTCCGGGACCCTGGTCAATGCCCTGCTCCATCACTGCAAGGATCTTTCCGGAATCAACGGGGTCTTGAGACCGGGAATCGTTCACCGGCTGGATAAGGATACATCCGGCGTCATGGTCGTTGCCAAGGGAGATATCGCTTACCATCATTTATCCAGACAGTTCAAGAACCGTGTCATCGAAAAAGTCTATCTGGCGATTTCCCACGGCAACTTTGAACAGGACCATGGGACGATCGATGCGGCCATCGGCAGGCACCCCAGTGAGAGAAAACGGATGTCCACTTACACCCGAAAGGGGCGGGATGCCGCCACGGAATGGAAAGTGGTTGAACGGTTCAAGACGGTTTCTCTTCTGGAGATTCATCCCCGCACCGGCCGGACTCATCAGATCCGGGTTCATCTCTCCTCGATCGGTCACCCTATCTTCGGAGACCCCCTTTACGGGAGAAAGAACAAGCCTGGGTCCATACGGGATCCTCTGTTAAGAGAGTGCACGAAAAGAATAGGCCGACAGGCTCTCCATGCCCGACGATTGGCATTCATCCATCCCGTGACCGGGCAAAGAGTCGAATTCGTCGCTCCCTTACCTGAGGATATGGCGGAGGTATTGAGCTGTCTACGGGCACAAAAGACCGAATAAATCGATGATGATACTTGACCGATCAGCCCTCCGGACGAAAAACGGATTCTCCTACTTCGAAATTCCAGGGATGGAAAATATCGGCTGGATCAAACACGCCTTTCTCACCCGGCAGGGAGGCGTCAGCCCTCCCCCCTATCACACCCTGAACTGGGGCGGGAGCAACGGCGATCTCGAAGAACATGTCACAGAGAACCGAACCCGGACAGCCGGGATGTTCAAGGTGGATCCGGCCCGGTTCCTCTTGCTCCGCCAGGTCCACGGGGATGGCGTTCTTGTATTGAAGCACCCGGTCGGCGGTATTCATGCCCCCCTGGAATATGACGCCGTGATGACAGACGCTCCGGATCTTTTTGTGGGAATCCTGACAGCGGACTGCCTTCCCGTTCTGATCGTGGATCGAATCAGAAGGGTCGTGGCCGCAGTGCATGCAGGGCGGCAGGGAACGGCGCTCCGCCTTCTTACGGCGGTCTTGAGGAAGATGGTAGAGGCCTTCAAGTGCTCTCCTGGGGACCTTCTGGTTTCCATGGGTCCCTGCATCGGCCCTTGCTGCTATGAAATCGATGAGAAGGTTTTTAGAAGTGAATGGAAACCCTTTTCTGTTTCATCGGGAAAGAATAAGTGGCGGATCGATCTGGCGGGAATCAACCTCTCCCTTCTGCGGGAAGCGGGCATCACGGAAGACCGGATTTCCCGGGTCGACCTCTGTACCTGCTGCCACGCTGACCTCTTCTACTCTTACCGGAGGGAGGGTCGAACGGGCAGACAGTTTTCGTTTATTGGAATAACGGAATGATGGAAGCAACTCTAAGAGTTATCATTTCGTCACTCCGGCGGACGCCGGAGTCCAGTGATGTCAAGCGTTTCTGGATTCCGGCTTTCGCCGGAATGACATTATTAGAAGTACCCTTGTGCATTCTATATGGCTTTTGATTCTGCTTTACCCATCATTCCAATATTCCATTATTCCGTATCAAAATATGAAAGACGTCATCCTCAAAGTCTATCTCCAGCCCAGGTCGTCAAAGAACGTCATTGTCGGCCCATATCGGGACGGGATCAAGGTGAAGTTAACGGCCCCGCCTGTAGAAGGTAGGGCTAATGAGGCCCTGATCCGCTTCCTGGCCGGAACGTGGAAAATCCCTCCATCCCATATTGAAATCGTAAAAGGACACCACGCACGGGAGAAGATGCTGCGGATCTCCGGCTTGACCGATCAAACGGTTTTTGGCCCTGGCATCGCCCCAGGTCAACAAGTTGACATTAAAAAGAAAATCAATTAGCTTTGAAAGATGGAAGTGGACAGGTTCTGGTGGGCCTCCTGGACTTCAAATCCAGTGGCGGGCAGACGATGTCCGTGGTGGGTTCGATTCCCATGCACTTCCGCCAGCAAAAAAAGTGTGGCGTCTTGTGCCTGTTGGGTGGTACAATTGGACCAAGAAGTTTAACCTACCCAAAAAGGAGAGAGCTATGTTCGGAATAGGCATGCCGGAGCTGTTGATCATCCTGGTAATTATCCTGATCATCTTTGGGGCCGGAAAGCTTCCCCAGATCGGCGAAGGAATCGGAAAAGGCATCCGGAACTTCAAGAAGGCAACCACCAAAGACAAAGATGAAGAAATCGACGTGACTCCGAAGAAGAACGAAGAAATCTCCGAAAAGAAGTGAGCCGTAGCAGGCGATCTTCTCAGTTCAGCATGAAACACGTCGCTTACATCGGGATCGGTTCGAATGTCGGTGAAAAAACCCTTCAATGCGAAAAAGCCATCGCAGAAATACTGAAAATAGACCGCCTTTGCCTTCTGGCAGCTTCTTCCCTTTACCGTACGAAACCCGTGGGTTACATGAACCAGGATTGGTTTGTCAACGGGGTGATTCAGATCGGGACGGACCTTGATCCCTTCGAACTTCATCAGGCGCTCCAATCGATCGAAAGGCAGCTGGAACGTAAGAAAACGTTCCGATGGGGTCCGAGGACAATCGACCTCGATATCCTTTTCTTCGACGAGGCGGAGATCCGGACAAAGGATTTGCAGATTCCCCACCCTCGTCTTCATGAACGCCAATTCGTTCTCGTTCCCCTGGCAGAGATCCATCGAGACCTTATCCATCCTGTCCTGAAGAAGACGGTGGGCGAGCTTCTGGAGGATCTCAAGGAGGACCAGGGCGTGGAAAGACTCTAACAGGCTGCTGAAAAACGCCCATCTGCGGCGTTATCCGGCCCTTCACCGTCTCGGCGGCGTGCCAAGAGTTACTCCTTACTCGTCGGATTACGGCACCCTTATCGTTCGTTGTTGCGGCGTACTCTGTAGGAGGCGTTATATAGTAACGCCGAACAGCCTTTGGGTTATTGAGGTGTGATCTCTTGCAAAAGAATATTCGTGATTCAGCTCTTTATTTGAATGACCTAATGCCCCAATGACTCATTGACGTTTTTTCTTTTATATTGAACGTTGAGCTGCCTATGTCCCGTCTTCTCATATTTGTCATTCTGATTCTCATCCTTTACTATGCCCTCCACCATCTCATCAAAGACATGGCTCCGCGGAAGAAAAGTGTCCAGGGGCAAACCGATCCTGAAGAGCTCGTCCAGGATCCCTGCTGCCAGACCTATATCCCCAAAGGATCCGCCTTGAGAAGCAGGGTTTCCGGAAAAGATTACTATTTCTGCAGTCAGGATTGCGTGAAAAAATTCCTCCGAAGAGAAGAATAACCTGACAAAACCCCCGGAACAAAAAGCTTGACAGACGGGGGGGCTTCGTTATAGAATGATCTTATTTGAATGGCTCTTAATGAAGTGAATCTACGAGGGGAGGTGAGTGTATGCAGAGGAAAGGTTTCAAATTATTGATCATCATGGTTCTACTATCCTTTAGCCTTTCGGGGTGCTATTATTTCAGCGCCAAGAAGGAGATCGCAAATGCTGAGAGGTTGCTCTCCGAACTGAAGGGGGCCGGAGGGGAGAGGCAAACTCCGTATGAATACTGCAGTGCCGAGAAGTTCTTGGACGATTCCAGACGTGAGTTTTCCGACAATGATTTTGGACCCGCCAAAGAATTTGCAGAGCGCTCCAAATCCGCTGCTCAAGCTGGATTATCTGAAATCAAGAGAAAATAACCCGGAAAAGAAGAGTGGGGGTGAATTATGAATGTGATGAACAGGAAATGGATGATCCTATTACTACTTCTCCTGGGGACAGCGTTCGTTTCAGGATGCGCGCCCAGGGCGACGGTAATGGTCTATAACGAGGCAAAAGAGGCCTTCCAGCGGGCCACCATCGCCGGTGTAAAGAAATGTGCACCTTGCCAATATGCAACAGCGGAGGCTAATCTTGCGTTGGCCGACCATGAAATGAAATACTACTGGAGAGAGCTGGAAGATCTGGCTTTTACACTCACAAATTGCCAAGGACAAGTCTTTAGAAGCTCTCAGTCTCACGCCTTGCGATAAGCCGGCACCTCCGCCGACGCCACCTGCACCGACGCCACCTGCGCCACCACCTGCGCCAACGCCACCTGCGCCACCACCTGCGCCAACGCCACCACCGCCACCACCTGCGCCAACGCCACCACCGCCGCCACCACCTGCGCCAACGCCACCACCGCCGCCACCACCACCACCGCCACCTGAGCCGCGGCCTGCACCCACACCACCTCCGCCGCCGCCCAAACCGGCAGAGCCGGTGGTATTTGACACCCTCTATTTCGATCTGAATAAAACGAACCTCAATCCGGCGGCAGCAAAGGGATTGGACCGGAATGGGATGCTTTTGAAGAACAATCCTAACGTGAAGGTGGAAATCGGAGGTCACGCCGATTCAACGGGCTCAAAGAAGGCAAACCAGGTGATATCAGAGAAACGGGCCCAGAGTGCGAAGAAGTATCTTCAGGACAAGTTTAACATCCCGGGCGACCGCATGCTCATCAAAGGCTATGGAAGCGAGAAACCCATTGCGGAGAACAAGACGAGAGAAGGTCGCGCCAAGAACAGAAGAGTCGAATTCAAAACCCTTCCTTGAGACACCCAAAAAGAATGGGGCAGAAGGAAAATTCCTTCTGCCCCATTGGGCTTTGCGTCCGTAGAGGAAGCACTAAGACTCTTTTTTCATTTCTGTACTACTTCGTCTCCACCGAGATCTGTCGGTGGGAATTTTTCTCTCTCTTGGGAAGGACGACCAGGAGAACGCCATCTTTATAGGAAGCCTTGATTCCCTTCTGATCGATAGCCTTCGGAATCGTAAAGGATCGGTAAAAGGTCCCATAGGGCCGTTCGATCTGAAGGATGGTCTCCTCCTCAGCCCCTTTGATTAACTTTCTCTCTCCCTGAACGATCAGGTTATTTTCCTGGACCTTGATATCGATCTCATCCTGGTTCACCTCAGACACATCTATCTTCAAGAGAAGGTCATTCTTTCTCTCCAGAATATCCACCGGAGGAGACCAGACCTTTCTCTGAACGTCTTCTTCCCTCCACACGCGAGAAAGCGTCTCATCGAGAAGGCGGGTCATTCGTTCCTGCATGGCCATCAGATCCCTAAAGGGCTCCCATTTAACCACAACCATATGTCGTCTCCTTGGTTGAATCTTAGAAAACTATACTCCCTCAGAGACCGGCGTTGTCAACCGGAAAGAGATCGAAAGAAATCGAGGAAAGGAAGTTTTGAGGGATAGGTTGAGAACAGAGGAAGGTCGGGCTGGAAGGGACCGCCGGAAAAAACTTGGCAGCGCTTCCCTCTCTTGGGGAAACTCAAGCCGGGAGGGGGAGGATGAGGCCTCCCCTCCCGGCTTTATGCCATGATTTGAATGAAGGTGTTGTATGTCGGATCAACCCCTGCAGGTGTAGCACACGTCAAAAAATTCTTTCGGAAGATTGACCTGTTTTTTAAATTTTTCCAGCTGAAACCAGGGGGCAAAATAGTTGCCGCAGACCTTGCACTGTTTCATCTTCAAGGTCCTGTTCCAGCGAACGATGGTTCGCTGATCCCCTTCTTCTTTCATCTTGATGACATCCACGGGACAGACCACGACACACGCCCCGCAGGCAATGCAATTCATGGCCTCTTCCGCAAAAGGAGGAATCATCTCTCTCCGGTCTCCTCTCGAGGCGAACTGGATGGCATGGGCCCCGACCACTTCGTCGCACACCCTTGCACACAGGCCGCAGAGAATACAGTCTTTCTCTTCCCGTTTGAACCGGACCTCCCGGACACCCATGGTCGTTGCCATGTCCTGAATCTGTTTATCTCCAGGGCACATGGCCAGGATGAGTTCGATGATCATTCGCCGGGCCCGAAGGACTTTCTCCGTTTGAGTGAACACCTCCACCCCTTTCTGTACAGGATAGGTGCAGGAGGTGGTCATTCTCGACCTGCCGTTTCGCGAAACCTCCACGAGACAGAGACGGCAGGCGCCGTACGGCTTCACAGACTCGTTGAAGCAGAGATGGGGGATCTCAACCCCGTAGTCCAGAGCGACTTCCAGAAGATTACCACCCTCTTTTCCCTCAACGGGCTGACCATTAATGGTAAAAGGTATCATGAACCTCTCCTCCAGAAAAACAGAAGATAATGAGTTAATAAGTGAATGAGTTATCGAGTTAATGAGTCATTCAGTCATTCGGTTAACAAGCTACTGGATAGTGATCTCACCTATTAACTTATTAACCTATTAACTCATTAACTTCTTTCTACATTTTATTGGACGTCGATGGCCTTGAATTTACACGCCTCAAAGCACATGCCGCACTTGATGCATTTCTTTTCGTCGATCTTAAACGGAATACCCGGCTCTTTCTTGGTCTTGGCCTTTCCGCTGATGGCTTCCACGGGACACGTCTTAGAACATCGTCCGCACAGCGTGCAGACATCCGGCAGGATCCGATAGGTCAGCAAGGCCCGGCAGACCTTGGCCGCACATCGCTTGTTGATAATGTGGTCCTGGTATTCGTCTCGAAAATAGCGGATCGTCGACAGGACAGGGTTGGAGGCCGTGGTACCCAATCCGCAGAGCGAAGCCTCTTGGGTGACCCATCCCAGCTCCTCGAGGAGATCGAGATGGTCAACCGTCCCCCGCCCCTCCGTAATCTCCGTAAGGATCTCGTGCATCCGTTTTGTTCCCTCACGGCAGGACGTGCACTTCCCGCACGATTCATCTTTCAGGAAGTTCATAAAATACTTGGCCACATCCACCATGCAGGTGTTTTCATCCATGACGATCATTCCGCCGGAACCCATCATGGAACCCACTTCCGTCAGTCGATCGAAATCGACGGGAATATTGATCAGAGACTCGGGAATGCATCCGCCGGAAGGGCCCCCCGTCTGAACCGCCTTGAATTTCTTTCCATCGGGAATCCCGCCGCCGATATCATAGACGATCTCTCGCAGAGAAATCCCCATAGGGACCTCGACAAGCCCCGTGTTGTTGACCTTCCCCACCAGAGAGAAGATCTTCGTGCCCTTGCTCCCCTCTGTTCCGATCCGGCCGTATGCATCCGCACCCCGGTCAATGATGAATGGAACATTCGCCCAGGTCTCCACGTTGTTGAGATTGGTCGGAGCATCCCAGAGCCCGCTGACCACGGTGTGAATGTGTTTTGCCCGGGGTTCTCCTACATTTCCTTCGATCGAGGCCATGAGAGCCGTGGATTCCCCGCAGACAAAAGCCCCTCCGCCCCGGCTGACCTTAACTTCGAAATCGAACCCTGAGCCAAGGATGTTCTTGCCGAGGAGTCCCATTTCTTCCGCCCGGCGAACCGCGATTCCGATGTTCTCAACCGCGAGGGGGTATTCATTCCGGACGTAAACATAGCCTTCGTGGGACCCGATGGCAAAGGCGCCGATGATCATCCCTTCGAGGACGCTGTGGGGATTCCCTTCCAGAAGGCTGCGGTCCATGTACGCACCCGGGTCTCCCTCGTCTGCATTACAGACCACATATTTGACCTTGCCCGGGGCATTCCTGCATTGTTCCCACTTCAGGCCGGCGGGAAAACCGCCGCCGCCCCGCCCTCTCAGATTGGCCTTCTTCACCTCGCTGATAATCTGCTCGGGCATCATGGCCAGGGCCTTCGAAAGCCCTCGATAGCCGCCCACCGCAAGATAATCCTCAATCCGGGTGGGATCGATGCTTCCATTGTTCCCGAAGATGATCCGCATCTGCTTCTTGTAGAACGGCACATCCTCTTCCGTGGCGAGCTTTTCTCCCGTGGTGGGATGCTCATAAAGAAGGTTATCGAGGATCTTGCCCTTGAGGACGGTCTCTTCAAAGATCGCCGGAACATCTTCCGGTTTTACCCGCTGATACAGAACCTTCTTCGGATGGATGACCACCAGGGGCCCTCTTTCACAGAAGCCGTGGCATCCCGTCACCCGGAGGTCCACAGCCTTTCCGCCGGGCTTCTCCTGAATCACCTTTCTGAAGGCATCCACCACCGCGTGGCATCCCGAAGCATGACACCCTGTTCCACCGCATACCGTGATCAAGGGCTGGTTGGGATCCCTCTTGCTGAGAACCTCAGCTCTGACTTTTTCCAGTTCCTGAGGAGAATTAAGCCTTCCCATTCGCCCCCTCCTTCTTTTTATCGGAACGAAACTTCTTCAGGGTCCCTTCGACCTTTCCGGGACTCATCTTTCCAAAGTAGTTGCCGTCAATCGCCACGACAGGTCCGGCAGCGCAAACCCCCAGGCAGTTCACCGTTTCCAGGGTGAAATGCTTGTCCTTGGTCGTCTCTCCCGGCCGGATCCCGAGCTCCAGATTGACCTGATCGACAACCCTCTGGGCCCCCCGGACGTGGCACGCGGTTCCCATGCAGACACAGACCTCATGCCGGCCCCTCGGTGTCAGACTGAAGGCCCGGTAAAAGGTGGCGATCCGGTAGATTTTGTTGAAGGGGATATGGAGTTTTTCACCGATGTACTCCATGGCCTCCCTGGGAAGATACTTCTCCTTGGCCTGAACGTCCTGAAGAATGGCCAGAATGGCGGATTCCTTGTTTCCGTATCGTTCGAGGATGGTATCGATTTGTGAACTTTCCATTTTACACTCCTACCTCTGCTCTCTTTTTCAATTGTTCGTATTCCCGGTGGACCCGTTCCTCAATCTCATCGATCATGCTGTCGGTGAGGTGCCTGAACCGTCCCTGCAGCCGAATGTATTCCTTGACGGATTTCAATTTCGGGAAGTCGATGCTCAGCCGGTACTTGCCGTTCTCCACTTCGTAAAGAGGGAAAATACCCGTCTCGACAGCCAGCCGGCCCAGCTTGATCGAATTCTCCGGGGCGGACCTCCAACCGGTGGGACAGACGGAAAGGATATGGAGATACGCCGCGCCCTCTGCCGCTGCCGCTTTCCTGGCCTTCTGGACCAGATCGATGGGATAGCTCGGGCAGGCTGTCGCCACATAGGGAATATTGTGGGCCGCTGCGATGGCGGCCATGTTCTTCTTCCAGGTCAACTGCCCCGCCCTCATCTTTCCCGCCGGAGAGGTGGTCGTCGACGCCCCGAAGGGGGTGGACGACGATCGCTGGATGCCCGTGTTCATGTAGGCTTCATTGTCGGTACAGACATAGAGCATGTTGTGCCCCCGCTCCAGTGCACCGGACAGGGCCTGAAGCCCGATATCCGCGGTTCCTCCGTCTCCGGCAAGGGCCATGGTCACGATCTTCTTCTGGGGAATCCTCCCCTTTCGCATCAAAACCTTCAGGGCGGATTCGATGCCCGAGGCCACAGCCGCCGTATTCTCAAAGGCCACGTGGAGCCAGGGCACCTTCCATGAGGTATAGGGAAGGGGAGAGGAGACAATCTCCATACACCCCGTTGCACTGGCGATGATGACGTTTCTTCCCAGGGCCTTGGCAACCAAACGGACTGCCAGGGCCTCGGCACACCCCTGGCAGGAACGGTGGCCGGGCGCAAAGTACTCCTTCTGGGTCAATGTCCTGACGGCGAATACATTCAATGTCTCTGTCATTCTCTCACCCCATATAGTTCATAGCCTTCTTTATTGCCCTCTTCAATTTCGATTTCGGCCTTGTCCACCATCTTGATAAAATCCTTGGGAGTCACATCCCGTCCCGAGATGCCTGCCACAAAACTGTAGATCGCAGGGTGAACCGCCTCCCCGTAAAGGGCGGACCTCAGTTCCGAAGCCACGGGGCCTTCCGGACCTCCCGTGGAGACCGCCCGGTCGATGATCACGACATTCTTCGCTCCCTGAACGGCCTTCTTGAAATCGTCGAACGGGAAAGGACGCCACAGCCGGATCTTGACAAGCCCGACGGCTCTCCCCTCGTCCCTCATCATGTCGATGGCAACGGAAGCGGTCTCTCCGAAACTGCCCATGGTGATCAAAATCGTATCCGCATCCTCTGCCCGATAGGTCTCGATAGGCTTATAGTAACGGCCCGTCAGGTCTCCGAAGGCCTTCCATATCTCGAGGATCTTGGGCATGGAACCTCGGAGCGCAACCTCCTGGGCCTTCTTCGTCTCAGCAAAGATGGCCGGCAGTGCAAAGGCGCCCATCGTGACCGGCTTATCCGGGTGAAGCGTGTGAAGCGGCTGATAGGGGGGCAGAAACTGGTCGATCTTCTCCTGATCGATGAGTTCGATCGGTTCGATCACGTGGCTGAGGATAAATCCGTCCATGTTGATGATCACCGGGAAGAGCACATCGCGGTCCTCCCCGACCCTGTACGAAATGAAGACATGGTCATAGACCTCCTGGCCGTTCTCCGTGAAAAACTGGATCCATCCGCAGTCCCGGACCATCATCGCGTCGCTGTGGTCATTCCAGATACTGAGCGGGGCGGAAATGGCTCGGTTGGCCAGAATCATGACGATGGGCAGTCTCAGTCCCGAAGCAATAAAGGTGATTTCACTCAGAAGGGCCAACCCCTGCGCACTGGTGCAGGTGAAAGACCTCGCCCCAGTCGCCTCACTTCCCACACAAACACTCAATGCGGAATGTTCGGATTCCACACAGAAGAACTCGGCGTCCATCTCCCCGTTTGCCACCACGTCGGAAAGGTGTTCGACGATATGCGTCTGCGGGGTAATGGGATAGGCGGAGATCACATCCACATTACACTGCTTGACGGCTTCCGCGGCAGCAATGGACACTTCCATACCCACCCGTTTTCCCATTATTTCTCCTCCTCTTCCACCACCATCTTAATGGCTCCGGTGGGACATTCCTTGGCGCAAATCCCGCAACCTTTGCAGTAAAAAAGATTCGCAATAAAGTAACCCTCCCCGTCCAGGTTGTAGGCCATATCCGGGCAGTAAATATAGCACAGGCCGCAGTGAATGCAGCGTTCTTTGGCGAGAATGGGTTTCAGGCTTTTCCAGTCTCCTGTTCGATACTCACTGGCATTGCCCGGTTCCAAGATCACATTTCCAACCGGCAGTTCTTTCCATGTCCATTCATATTCAGGTTTTGTCATACCTTTCCCTCTCTTCGTGAAAATTGACAGGCTAAGTGAGGACCGTGTTTTGGTAGGCTCTTTCAAAGGCGGCGATATTCTTCTCGGCAATCCGTCCAAATCTCTCCTTAAAGGGATGGAGGAAGGACTCCTTCTTGACCACTCCCGAGGCCTTCACCAGAGACCCCAGCATGGTGGTATTGGTGATGGGAAGACCGAGGACCTCCTGGGCAATCTTAACCGCATCGACCACGGCGATTTTATTCTTAATCCCCAGTTTCTGTCTCACGATTTCTACCGAATCCTTGCTCGTAGTGACAAGGATGCCGTCCGGCTTGAGACCCGAAGCCACGTTCACGATCGTCAGGAGCGAGGCATCGAGCACCACGGCGATATCCGGCTCATAGATATTGGCCCTGATTCGAATCGGCTGATCGCTGATCCGGCAGAAGGCCAGAACCGGGGCGCCCCTTCTCTCAGGACCGAAGCTTGGAAATGCCTGAGCGTACTTCCCTTCTCCAATGGCTGACAGGGCCAGGAGCTCCGCTGACGTCACCGCGCCCTGACCGCCTCTTCCATGAAATCGAATCTCTATCATCGGGTTCTCCTCAAAAATAAAAACGTACTAAATATAAAACAACTCACGGCTGACTTCAAATAGCGTTCACGTTAACACTTACCTGCATTTTTGTCAATGAGCATTCCAAAATCTGCCCGAAAAAGTTCAGAAATCCCAGAGGAACCCGGGAGGGTGCGACATTCCAAATTCGTTCACACTTCTCTGCGGCCTTCCAGGGCTTTGGACAGGGTCATGGCGTCCACGTACTCGATCTCGCCTCCCATGGGGATCCCGTAGGCGATTCGGGTCACCTTGACTCCCATTCCTTTGATCAAATCACTGAGGTAGAGTGCTGTCGTCCCCCCCTCTACCGTGGGATTGGTAGCCAGAATCACTTCCGACACATTCCCGAGCCTGAGCCGCGTCATCAATTCCGGCACCTTCAAGTCCTCCGGCCCCACTCCTTCCAGCGGGGAAAGTGTTCCGTGGAGGACATGATATCTTCCCTTAAATTCTCCTGTGTTTTCGATGGCACTGACATCATGGGGGTTCTCCACAACACAGAGGATCCCCTGATTGCGGCGTTCATCCTTACAGACCTGGCAGGGATCCTCGTCGGTCAGGTTGAAGCAGACCGAGCAGAGGGAGATCTTCTCCTTCACGTCCAGGATGGCCCTCGCCAGTTGCTGGGCCTCTGCGGGAGTGCTTCTTAAGACATGGAAAGCCAGTCGGGAGGCGGTCTTCCTGCCGATCCCGGGAAGTCTCGTCAGGGCTTCAATCAGGTTGTCAATGGGTTTCGCATAGGATGACATCTCTTAAAGAATCCTCCTGGAATAATGGAATATTGATAATCTCGCAAAAGTCACCCAAAATGTCATTGCGAGCGGAGCGAAGCAATCCCACCATCGAAGAACCAATTGAAATTATTAGATTGCTTCGTCTCTTCGCTCCTCGCAATGACAGCCCTCTTCACTTTTTACGAGACCATCAATATTGGAATAATGGATAAATAGCAACTGCTTCAAGACCCAATATTCCAGTATTCCACCATTCCAATATTCCCATATTCCTATTCAAAGCAATCCCGGGATACTTAGCCCTCCCGTGATCTTCTTCATCTCTTCGGTCATCATCTCTTGAGATTTCCGGATGGCCTCGTTGACCGCTGCGGCAATCAGATCCTGAAGCATCTCCACATCTTCCCGGTTGACCACTTCGGGATCAATACGCAAGGAAAGGATCTCCTGTTTCCCGTTCATGACGATATTGACCATTCCCCCACCGGAACCCGTCTCAACCGTCTTCTGAGCCATTTCTTCCTGGAGTTGTGAGATCTTGGCATGCATCTGCTGGGCCTGTTTCAGTATGTTTCCCAAACCTTTCGTCATCAGCTTCTCCTCCGTTTCCCTCTATCTTCTAAAAACCGCCATTCGAAACCTTGGAGAGCGGTTTGCCCGGGTTCATTTCGGCGACTCCAAGGCAACACCTCATTCCTCAACGATCTTCCCGTTAAAAAGCCGGAGCGCCTCCTGGATGAGGACCTGTTTTCCGTTTCCCTTTTCCAGGGATTTCTCCTGGGGGCTGGAGGGTCCCCCTTTATTCTCAGCGCCCTTTTCCCCTCTTGCCCTGGACTTCTGATCCACGGCGGTGATGATGACTCTTGCTTTCGTCTGGAGATAGCCCTGGCAGATCTGCTCAAGAAGGTCTCGATTCTCTCTCTCCAGCATCCGTTCATAATGAAATGAATCCTTCTCGAAGCCGATCTCGACCCGGTCCTGGCTCAAATCGATCAGTTCTCCCATGGCTAAGAAGGCGCCGATGATCGGGTTTCGCGCCCGGGCAAAATCGACCAGTGCCTTCCACGTCCCCTCAACGTCGGTTGCGGGAGATACGCCTTTTTCCCCTTCTGCCGGGGGATTCTCCCGGTCCTCCGCGTCCTTTTTTTCCAGGATGTCTTCTTTCGATTCCCCCTCTCGATTCTCCTGAACGGGTTCCGAAAGGGGAGGAATCGGATCCACCGCCGGCTTCTCTGACAGCGCGGTTTCTTCCCTCGGCTCAGGAACGGATCGCTGAGGATTCCTTCTCTCTCCTCCGGCGGCGGGTTCTGATGTATTCAAGTTATCCAGCTTCTTAAGTATCTCTTCAAGGGTCCGAATGGGTCTCAGGGTCGCCATTCGAATCAGGGTCATCTCCAACATGGTCCGGGGAAAAGTGGATTGGGCTACCTCTTCTTCTCCTTTCAAGAGAAGGCTGAAGAGATAGTTGAGCTGATCGAACTGAAACCTCTCCGCCTGTTTCCCCAATAACTCCAACTCTTCTTTTGGCAGTGCCACCAGAGGTCCGGGATTCCGGCTTACTTTTAACAGCATGAGATGACGCAGGTACTGTAGGAGCTCCCTGCAAAAATGCTGAAGGTCGTAGCCAAAAAGATAGATCTGCTCAACAAGATCCATGCACCGGCCCGGGTCCTGGTTTGCAATCGCTTCCAGCGTATCCAGGAGGATTCTTCTGTCGATGAGACCCAGGGCCTCGATGACCTCCTCGTCTTGGATAACTTTTCCTCCATAAGAGATCACCTGATCGAGGAGACTCTGCGCATCCCTCATGCTCCCCTCGGATTCCCGGGCAATCGTCAGAAGGGCGCCCTCGTTGAGCTGAATCTGCTCTTCCATGACGATCCGGCTCAGGGTCTGCACAATCTCTTTCAGAGGAATCCGCTTGAAATCATATCGCTGGCAGCGGGAAAGGATTGTGGCAGGAATCTTGTGCGGTTCGGTCGTGGCAAAAACGAAGAGGATATGAGGGGGAGGTTCCTCAAGGGTCTTTAAAAGGGCATTGAAGGCTTCCCGGGTCAGCATGTGAACTTCATCAATGATGAAGATCTTGTACCGGCTCTTGGCCGGGGTGTAGCGAACATTCTCCCTGAGTTCACGGATTTCATCGATCCCGCGGTTCGATGCCCCGTCAATTTCGATCACATCCATGGAGGTCCCGGAGGAGATCTCCTGGCAGGTCCGGCATTGGTTGCAGGGGTTCACCTGTGGGCCCGCCTCGCAGTTCAGGGCTTTCGCCAGGATGCGGGCCGTGGACGTCTTCCCGACGCCTCTGGCCCCGGTGAACAGAAACGCATGGGCCACTCGTTTTTGGGAGATGGCATTTTGGAGGGTTTGGGTAATGGGACGCTGTCCGACAACATCCTCAAAAACCTGAGGTCTCCACTTTCTGGCCAGAACAAGATAGGACATGATTCTCTGTTTGGGGGTTGAGGATAGAGGTTTGAGACAGAACGCTTAAACCTCTTTCCTTGAGCGAGGCGATTCTTTAACCTTCCATCCTTTAACAATTAATGTCCCATGCCCGGACTCAAGGCATGGGAATGGGTTTGGTTTTATGCAATTACGCTATGCGCTATGCCCTATGCGCTATGCGATTTTCTGTTGAATAACCTGTTGATAGCCAGGCACCCCTGCGGCACACAAAGGGGATTACTACCGCTGCTTCCTTCCGGACCTGACGGGGTTTGTAATCTTTTGTTGCGCAGGACCCGGCTATCAACAAGGTGAATGATTACACCAGTCGCAACTCGCCCTGCTACCCAAAACCTTAGAGGGGAGACTACGCTCCCCTTAGAGATATGAGGCCAGATCGGTGGCGGCTATGAGCTTTTCGTAGCATGGCGGAGAGAGAGGGAGTCGAACCCTCGATCCCGTTATTAGCGGAATACACGATTTCCAGTCGTGCCCCTTCGGCCTCTCGGGCATCTCTCCGTGTCGAACAATCCTCCAAAAGCGATTATACCCATGGCCTGCCATCCGAAGCTTCTGCGTAGGATGGCGGAGAGGGTGGGATGTGCTCAGTCGCTTGCGCTCCCTCCGCCTCCCTCCGGTCGCTGAACCGATTCCCCTCCTAACGTCGGGGAGGGTTCTCATCCCCTGCATGCTTACCACAACTTATCCGGCAAGCGTGTTACGCACAGATCGCACGCTTATTCATGGCGGAGAGGGTGGGATTTGAACCCACGTCCCCTTGTGGGAGAACCGGTTTTCGAGACCGGCGCCTTAAGCCAACTCGGCAACCTCTCCTCTGTACGATCCCTGAATATCTTGATCTCTCTGCTTCTTTTCAAATCGTTTCCGGGCAAAAAAAACCCTCAGCGCTTCGCTGCACTCCTCCCCCAGGATTCCTCCTTCGATTTCGATGCGATGGTTCAGGCCGTCACTTTTCAGCAGACGAAATCTCGATTCCACAGCTCCGAACTTAGGTTCCCGGGCCCCGAAAACCAGTCGTGCAACCCTGCTGTGAACCATTGCAAAAGCACACATCGGACAGGGTTCCGCCGTCACATACATCACCGTCGCGTTCAATCGGTAATTCCTGAGCGCCTCTGCCCGCCTTACGCAAAACAAGAATCTCTGCATGGGCGGTCGGGTCACTCAATTCAATGCACCGGTTATGATCCCTCGCAATGACTTGGTCTTCCCTCACCAGAATGGCTCCCACCGGCACTTCTCCCTTCCGGCAAGCTTTTTCAGCCTCTTCCAGAGCCATCCTCATGTATTTCTCGTCAATCTCCCTCACCGTCCTAGTTAACCACGATCATCTGGCCCAATAGACCAAAAATGGGGATTCGGCAGTGTCTCACGATCCTCCTGCTAAATCCCCCGGAGTTAATTTCTCAACTATATGAGAAAATCCGCAAGCTGTCAACCCTCTGGCAGGTTGCTACACGGTTGTTTCGGGAGACGTGAAAGGCTGAGGATGGTCCTTTCCACGGGGCAGAAGAAGGCAAGCGTCGGATAGGTTTACAGGCTTAGTTTTCCTCTGAAATATTCAACGGTTTTCTCCAGTCCGACTTCCAGTGGAACCCCCGCACTCCAGCCCAGTTTTGTCCGGGCCAGGCTGATGTCGGGACACCTTCTTTCCGGATCGTCGGAGGGAAGTGCTTTGAAGATGATCCGGGACCGGCTTCGAACCATGGAGATGATCTTCTCCGCTATCTCCAGGATGGTCGATTCCTTTGGGTTCCCCAGATTGACAGGACCGACGAAACCGTCGGTTTCCTGCATCCGAACAATCCCTTCTACCATGTCTGAAATATAGCAGAAGGAACGGGTCTGAGTCCCATCCCCGTAGACCGTGATGTCCTCGTTCTTCAATGCCTGGACGATGAAGTTGCTGATGACCCGACCATCCTTCACGGCCATTCGGGGGCCATAGGTATTGAAGATCCGCACAATCCGGATCTCCACGTTGTTCTGCCTGTGATAGTCCATCATCAACGTTTCGGCGACCCTCTTCCCCTCATCGTAACAGCTCCGAATCCCAATGGGGTTGACACTGCCCCAGTAGCTTTCCGGTTGTGGGTGAACGGTTGGATTGCCATACACCTCTGAAGTGGATGTGAGAAGAATTCTCGCCTTTACCCTTTTCGCCAGTCCCAGCATATTGATCGTTCCGATCACACTCGTTTTGATTGTCTTAATGGAATTGAACTGGTAATGGACAGGAGAAGCGGGGCAGGCCAGGTGATAGATCCGGTCCACTTCTGCGAAATAGGGTTGAATGATGTCATGGCGTACAAACTCGAAATAGGGATGGCCCAGAAGGTGGCGGATGTTGTCCTTGTTTCCGGAGAAGAGGTTGTCGACACAAAGGACATCATGCCCTTTCTCCAGAAGGACATTGCATAGGTGGCTTCCGATGAACCCTGCGCCGCCGGTAACCAGAATACGAGACATAATCTCCTCCAAGCTGAAACTTCAAAGTATCAGAGGTTAATCAGTAAATCGGTTAATGCTTACCCGGTAATCGAGACAATCACCGAGAATCATTTTATGTTTTCGGGTTATTCCAATGACTTATTCACTCATTCACCTCATTAACCTTAGTCCCTGACTTCTCAGCTACTTCACGTCGCGGCCGTAGTCGTCGTCAAACCGTTCGATATCATCCTCTTCCAGATACTCTCCGCTCTGGACTTCGATCACCTGAAGAGGTTCCTCCCCGGGATTTTCAAGACGGTGCTTCGCCCGAACCGGAATATAGGTCCCTTCATTGGTGCCGACAGGGTAGATGCGATCCTCATTGGTCACCCTGGCTTTTCCGGAAACGACAACCCAGTGCTCACTCCTTCGATGATGAAGCTGGAGGCTCAGCCTGGCTTTCGGTTTCAAAAAAACCCTCTTAATCTTGTAGCCCGGCCCCTTTTCGAGAACCGTGTAACTTCCCCACGGTCTTTCAACCGTTTTGTGGAGAAGGTGTTCTTCCCGGCCCGTCTGCTTCAGCACCTCCACGATCTTCCTGACATCCTGTGACCTCGTTTTCGGCGCCACCAATGTTGCATCCGGAGTATCGACAACCACCATCTCTCTCAAACCGATCGTGGTGACAAGCCTTTCGCCTCCGAAAACAATGGAGTCGCTGCTTCCTACGTCAATCGTGTTCCCTCTGAAAATATTACCGTCACTGTTCCTTGGAATGATCTCATCCAGGGCGGCCCAACTTCCCAGATCGGACCAGGCAAAGGCGGCAGGAACCATCAGGATGTCGCGACTTCGTTCCAGAATCCCGTAATCGATGGAAACGCTCTCAAGACGGGAGTAAATATCCCTCAGGTTGTCGGGTGGGTTCTCCTTTGAGCTTTGAGCCTTGAGTTTTGAGCTATCTCTTTGACCCGGTTGATCTCCGGCAAAGAGAATGGGTTCCATTTCCTTCAGACTTTTATAGAGAAATGGAAGATGGGTCTCGATCTCCTTAAGAATCTTGGACGTCTTCCAGACAAAGATTCCTGAATTCCAGAAGTAGTTCCCTTTGGACAAATAGATCTTTGCGGTATCAAGGTCAGGTTTTTCGACAAATCGTTCAATCCTGAAAAGCCCTTCCACCGGTCCAGGGGATGAATTCGTCTCGATATATCCATAGCCGGTTTCAGGTCGAATCGGTTTGATGCCGAACGTGACAAGGTACCCTGAAAGCGCTCCCCGAATCGCAAGCTTCAAATCGTCCAGGAAGCTCTCCTCGTCGGGGATAGCATGGTCCGAAGGCATGACCATCATGACGGATTCCGGTGAGAGACGGTTAAGATAAAGGGCGGACAGACCTATGGCTGGAGCGGTATTCTTTCCCAAGGGCTCGTTGATGAATCGAATGCTCTTCACCAGGGAGCCTAAGGGTTCGAGGTGAAACTTGATGTCCTGTCCCTTGTCCGCTGTCGTCACGATCCAGATGTTTTCCGGAGGAACGAACCCCTTGATCCTTTTGATCGTTTGCCGGATCAGCGTATCTTCCCCCGCAATCTGAAGCATCTGTTTGGGACAGGTCTCCCGGCTGAGAGGCCAGAACCGGACCCCCGATCCGCCGGCAAGGATGATGGCATGAACATCGCGGACGTCCATCAGTGCGCACCCCCGACACAGAAGGCTTCAACCCGCCCCGAGCGGTTTGGAGCCTTCTGACTATGATGAGATAGGATGATATAAACGTTTATGGAAGTCAAGAAAAAATCCCCATGGGGCTTCCCATGGGCCGCCGGGACCGCCATAAGATCATCCCCCCGGCGCTTGTGAAACCTTTCCCTCTCTTCGTTTTTCCGCACCCTTTCGGAGTCGGGCTGAAAGAAGCAGGAACAGGGAGATTCCCACCAAATCAAGGACAACGTCTGTTACCGAACCCTCACGCCCGGCCGTGAAAATTTGATTCACTTCATCCGCGACAGCCACCCCGAGGGCAACGACGGCCGGAAGGAGGAAGCGAATTCGGCCTGCCCCGCCGAAGCTCCGATCAAGCAGGGCGGTCAGGACCCCGTAAAGGGGGATGTGAAGGAGACTGTCGGGGTTAAACCGGGAGATCTCGGTGACGATCGGGGAGCCGGCGAAGAGAAAAATCGCGGTGATATAGGCCGCGGAAAGGAAAGAAAAGAAGAGACGGACCATGGGAAAACCTCACCCGGAACTTTTTCTCTGAGGATTGAAGCTCTCCGCCCTAAAGGGCGGGGCGTTCGACGGCCCCGGCAAGGTACTCTCGTTTATATTGTACCGTTTCCTGCCCACCGGTAGGCAGGAAACGGCACATGCCGGTCAGAGAAACCTGTGCTGGATGTGGTAAGTCTGTCACGTCTCAGCTCATTTATCAATAGGATTCCCGGGAGAACTCCCGGGTCTATCCCTGGGTGAGATCGACGACATTGGCTACCTCGGAATCTCCCTCGAACATGAGCTTGATCCCGTAGGCGAGTTGGGCCTTTGTGAAGGGTTTGGTCATATAGTAGTTGGCCCCCAGGTCATACCCTTTGAACATATCCGGGTCCTCGTTCTTTGCCGTCAGGAGGATCACCGGAATATGGTTCGTTTTCGGATTCGATTTCACCTCTTTGACAACCTCCCAGCCGCTTTTCCGGGGCATCATGACATCGGAAATAACGAGATTGAATTCGTCCTTTCCCAGTTCCACGATGGCCTGCTCCCCATCGGAAGCTTCTTTCACGTCGAACCCCCATTTTGTCAGCTGGATCTTCAAAAACTTGCGAATGACCTCTTCATCGTCGACGATCAGTATCTTTCCTTTCATGCCCTGCCCCCTTGCCTCCTGTGCGGCGCTAAGCTCCCTGCCTCTTGTGAGCGCTTCGCTCTTCCACTCATGCGCGGACTTCCGTCTTCCCGGAGGGAAATCGTACGGTGAAGGTCGTCCCGACCCCCTCCTGACTTTCAACGTCAATGGTCCCTTCGTACTTGGTGATGATTCGGTAAACAATATTGAGTCCCAGACCCGTTCCTTCACCCTGTTTCTTGGTGGTAAAGAAAGGATCAAAAATCTTGTTCAGATACTTTTCGGGAATTCCCCCTCCCGTGTCGCTCACTTTGATTTCAACGAAGTCCTCCAATTGCCGGGTAAAGAGGCTGAGCTTTCCTGCGGTCCCGTTCATTGCCTGAAAGGCATTGGTGATCAGATTCGTAAACACCTGCTGGATCTCCCCCGAACCGGCTTCAATCTTCTCAACGGGTTGAAGCTTCTTGATGACCTCAACCGGGCTCGTTTTGACTCCCATGCGAACCATCCTCAGAGAGCTTTCGAGAACCTCGTTGACATCCATGGGCGCCTGTTCCGCCTGCTTCGAAATCCGGGAATAAGACCGGAGCCCTTTTGTGATCTCACTGATCCGCTGGGCGCAGTTCAGGATGTCGGTCAGGTAGGCTTTCTTGCTTTCAGCGTCATCCTCCTCCATGGCCAGTTCGGCCATGCCCATAATTCCGCTGAGGGGGTTATTGATTTCGTGAGCCACCCCCGAGGCCAGGACGCCGATCCCGGCCAATTTTTCCGACTGGATCAGCTGGTCGTGAAGTCTCTGCTCTTCAGTGACGTCCTGGGTGCACTCAATCACCGAGACAAGGTTCTCTCTTTCATCCAGGATCGGATAGGAGAAGATTCGAAAACTGGTATTTTCTTCCTGGTTTTTCATGAGGGTGCATGCCGGTTGTCGGGTTTGAATGGTTGCGGTTACCGGACAGTTCTTGCATGGGCTGGATCGATGGTAATAGGTCTCGTAGCATGTCTTTCCGATCAAGGCCCTGTAGTCGGAATGATGTTTCTCGGCAACGGCCTTGTTGACGCGGAGAATCTGATAATTCGGGGCTTGCAGGGAGAGTTGATCCCGGATACCATCAAAAATTGCCTCCAGGTTCCTCTTGCTTTCCCTGATCTTCTTTTCAAGCTTTCTCTTTTCGGTGAGGTCCCGGAACATGATCTGGAAAAAGGTGTCTTCACCCAGATCGATTCTTTTCCCGGACAGGTCCACCTCCATCGACGTCCCTTCCTTCCGGCTCAGGGAGAGAGCATCTGTCCACCCCTCTCCCTTCCGGACCAACTCTCCAAGATAGTCCTGCCCCTTCCCCTTCTCTTCAGGCTTGAAGAGATCCGGAAATTCTTTTCCGATGAACTCCTCTTTATGGAATCCCGTGAGGCGTTCCGCCTCCCGGTTCATGTCAGCCACCTGAAGGGGATTGCTTCTGAGCAGGATGATTCCGTCGTTGGCGTTTTCAAAGAGGCCGCGGTACTTGTCTTCAGAGATGGCAAGTTGTTTCTGCCTCTCTTTCGAAAAGGTCTGGACCAGATATCCGTAGAAGGCCGCCACGATAACGATGAAGAAAACACGCAGGGTGTGACTGGACCCCTGCGCAGAACCCAGCAGTCCCCAGTTATAGAGCAGAACTCCGTAGACGGCTGCGGTCACCCCGGACAATACCATCAGAAACTTGTAGTTACGGTGCAAAGAAGCGAAGATGAGAATGAGGAAGAATACGAGATAGAAATCGGTCGCCATCTTCTCGGACAGGTACATTCCAAAGGTGACGATTCCCGTATCAAAGAGGACCAGGGAGTAGAAGAATTTCGGATTGTAGAGCCATGCCTTGGGAAGAAATGACAAGAGGATATTGGACAGTACGTAAATGGAGAGGAGCAGATATCCCAGAGAGGGATCGATCATCCTACCCTTTTCCAATACCAGAAGGTAGAACGTGACACTGATGACCGCCCACCTGAGAAAAACAACGATTCCTTTTCTTTCCTGGTCCTCAAACATATTTACCGGAGACGAACAAAGAAGGTTGAGGATTTGGACAGCAAAAAATATACCAACCCGGCCCTATGGTTCCAAAGCAAAAGTAACTCTCCTTAACTCATTGAAATATAATACATTTATATCAAATAGAAACTCACACCATTTTAGCGGAACAGGGCTCGATTTATCCCCTCTTGTTGACTTTTGATCAGGTCCGTTACAAAAAATTGACACCCTTCTTTGTCTCTTCCAATCCATCCTGCCGACCCTCTTAGAAACGTAAAGAATTAAAACCAATAAGATTTTCTGTTTTCAGAAAGATTATGCTATATTAGAGAAGAACGAAAACGAGGAGGGAACCGATGGAGGCTGTATGCTACACTCTCGAGTTAGCCCTTGAAAAGGCCATCGAGGGGGAAAAACACAGTTTTGAGGTCTATCGGCAGGCGATGAAGAAAGTCAAAGACCCCCAGGCAAAAGGGGTGATCAGGGATCTGGCACTGGAGGAGCTGGAACACAGGTACATTCTCGAAAAGGCCCTCTTCGGGGAAACGGCTACCCTTCATGAGAAGACCGAAGCAACCGGGCCTTCCATGAATTTAACGTACTTTCTTAAAGAAAAGACCCTGGACGAGAACTCCAGCGCTCAGGACGTCATGATTTACGCCATTCACGATGAGAAACGGGCAATCGATTTCTATGATCAGATGTCCGCCCAGTGCCAGGGGGCGCCCATGGCGGAACTCTTCTCCAAACTCAAGCAACAGGAGATGATTCATCTGACCAGGCTGGAAGAAACTTACGAAAAGACCTACATGAGCCAGATGTAATGGAAACACGCCAGAAGAATTCGCGGGATTCCGTCTCTCCGGGGGTTTAGCAGTCTGCTGAAGGAGTCTTTTTCACAGGGTGCTAAAAAGCCCAGATGCAGGCGCTCGAACCGGTGAGACAACTTCTTACGACGACCATCGACGACGATGAGCGGACGCCGGATAGAATGGGCGTTTTTCGGCATCCTGTTACGGGTTAAGAATGAGGTGGACCTGGTAGAGCAGCACCATGACATAAATGAAACTTGCCCCGATGATGGCGTGATGGGCTTTGTATCGCTTGAACTGGCTGTGGACACACAGTAGAAGCAGGCTGGAGGAGGTGATGATAAACTTCCAGACCCAGAACCCGGTTCCGGATACCTGCATGAAGTAGCCGATAACGGGATTGGCTTCTTCCCCCCCGTTGTTCAGAATGATCATAGTAAGCACTGAGTCAAAGACATTCAGAACAATGATCAGAACGAGAACGAAGAAGAGTCCTGCGCCGTAACGGTCCACGTATCCCCCCTGTCGGCCATCGATCTTTCTTCGAAATTCTTTCCTACGGCCCCAGAGGGTATACCGGCTCAGGGCAGGGGTCGGCCGTTTTCGCCGGTCATTGGAAACTCGCTCCTCAGTCTCCATCAAATCCTCCGCCTCACCTATAAGAACAGTTTATTCCATTTCATAGTTATTTGCAATCCGGATTCCAACCGGACATATCGTGCCTCTCTACTGAAATCATTGCGTTTCTGGAAAATATCCCGTTCCTTTCGGCACCAATAGTGGAACCGTTTTTCCTTAAAGTCCAAAACTCATTCCGTTTGTATGTAATGATTTGCCACAGCATGCGTCCCTGGCAACGAGAGGCTTTTAAGAAAGCCCATCTCCTGCTAAAATGAAGAATTCATCCGGTGAGAGAAATCCGTAAACCCGGTGGATCCAGAGTCGGGAGTGTGGACGGATGTTCCAGGTTTCCGGATGGAAGAAGGATACCCGTTCACCCCGCGAAGGAATGAAAGGAGAGAGAGTGGAAAACCCTCAAGACGAGACAGATGCCGAACTACGCCGGGAAGAACAGAAAACCCACGGGCCCCCGGGAAAAGACGCCCTTTCTCCTTCTTCATGGGCGAATCGCCTGTGGCGCTGGTTGGTGGTCGATTTTTTCGGCATCATCAAAGAGATGCGCTGGAGCTACGTTCCGCCGCTCATGGTCTACCTGGCGGCAGGGGTTTCCGGATTTACGGGAATCATCGAGACCTTCTTCGTCAAGGAAAGCCTCGGATTTTCGGCAGCATTTCTGGCCGCGCTCGGCTTCTGGGCCGGCCTTCCCTGGACGCTGAAGATGCCTCTGGGGCACCTCGTGGATCTCTTCTGGCACCGGAAATCCTTCTTCGTCTACCTGGGTGCTTTCCTTATGGCAGGAAGCCTCCTCATCATGCTCGGTCTCACCGGTTACAGGGCGTGGATGGTCGAAATGCTCCCGGCGGATGTCTGGTATATCATCGCCGCGATTCTTTCGCCGGTAGGATTCGTGCTCCAGGACGTGGTCGCAGATGCCATGACCGTAGAGGCGGTTCCTCTGCGTGACGAAAACGGCTCGCCGATTCCGGAGGATGTGCTTCAGCGGATGCACATCACGGTCCAGACCCTGGGCCGCATCGCTATTGTCGGAGGCGGCGCGCTGGTGGCAGGCATCGGCGGCTGGCTGGCAAAGAGTCTGTCCTATGCCGCCATGTATCGATTGTCACTGGTTATTCCGGTGATCTCTGTCTTGGGGGTGTTTCTCGGAAAGTGGAACCTCTACCAGCGGCAGAAGATCTATCTTCGGAGCGGAATGAAGGTGGAGCAGGCTCCGCTCTCTGTTGAGACTGGAGAAACCCGATGTCGAAGCCGAACCTTTCCATTCTCATTGGAAGCGGCGCCTTCGTGGCTGTAACCTTTGTTCTGGGTCTCTCGAGTCTGCCGGGAAAGATGGAGATCATCTGTTTAGGTTCTCTCGCTGTCATCGTTTATCTCATGGCACAATTGCTTCGGGGCACGGATCCGGCTCAAACGGCGTGAAATCATCGCGATCGCCGTCATCGTTTTCATATTCCGCGCCGTACCCGGAACCGGCGCCGGAGCCGGATGGTGGGAGATCGACGTGCTCAAGTTCGATGAGGCCTTCTTCGGAACGCTCCGCCAGATCTCCTCCATCCTTGCCATCGCCGGGATGTTTGCACTGCGGGGGTGGATGAGTCGGCGTCCCATTCCTTACCTGGTTGTGTTTCTTTCCGTGTTCAACACCGTCTTGATGCTCCCGTACGTCGGGATGTACTATGGACTGCACGAATGGACCGAACGCGTCTTCGGCTTCGGGGCCCGCTCCATTGCCATTATCGACACCATGGCCGACTCGCCCATGGGCCAGGTGGCCATGGTTCCCATGCTCGCCTGGATCGCAAAAGAAGCGCCATACGAGCAGAAGGCCACCTATTTCGCGGTCATGGCAGCCTTCACCAATCTGGCCCTTTCAGTCAGCAGTCTGGCAACGAATTACCTGAACGAGGTCTTTATCGTCGAGCGGGGCAACTATAGCGAGCTTGGATGGCTTTTTATCACGGCGATGGCGATCGGTCTTGCGATACCGGTCATGACGGTCTTCGTGGTCAACCGGTGGGTGCGACCGAGGAGATCAGGGAAGTAGCAGGTTGTGGTTGGGTCCGGCCTCTCTCTTGGCTTTCATTGTTACGGTCGGAGATAGACTCCAATCAGTTCTTCTTCTCTGCAGGAGCCGGTTTCTTTCCCTCGACCTGCTTTTCGGCGCTCACGGTAATGGCGGTAGCGACCATCTTGTTCCCGTCCTTTTTGTACATCACGGTTACTCTGACGCCTTCTTTGATCTCACCTTGGATCTTGGTGTCAGCGGTAAGGTCATAGGATGATTCTTTGTCTTTTCCTTTCACCTTGATCACCTTGCCGGCTTCATAAGCTGCCACGGTTCCCCAAGCTTTACCCATTTGAGAGGCCTCTTTCTTTTCCACTTTGGGCTTCTCAGCAACTGGAGCTCCAGCAGCTGGGGCGGTGGGCTTGTCAGCCGGTTTTGCAGGCGTTTGAGCCATCACGACCCAGGAAAGACTCAAGGCGATTAAGAACGTTACAATGACAATCAGATTCCTTTTCATTTTCTTATCCTCCATCTCTTCCGAGATTTTCGATTTTGACCGGACCCAACCACTTACCCTGCTCTCATTGTAAGAGCCGAAGTTAACGGGATAATGGCCAATACATTACAGATGGGTCACCTTTCGAGGAGGATACCTTCTTGGACGAAATAGGTTCAAGATGTCTCCGGTGGCTCCATCCGGCCCGGTCAGCAATTACCACCCGGGAAAGGACAGGTTTCCTTGAAAAGCATCAGATCACTTCCTATATTTAAATTAAGGAAAGGGGGTACTGAAATGAACACCTTCGGTTCTACGATAACCTGTCCCTCCCTCGCGGAAATCAGGGAGGTTGATCGAAACTGGAAGTGGCTTCTTGCTATGGGTATCTTCTCAATCATGCTGGGTGTCATTGCCCTTGGCGCATTGACGATCACGACGCTGGTCTCCATTTTCTTTCTGGGTTTTCTACTGCTGGGAAACGGCATTGCTGAGGGAATCCACGCTTTCAAGACGGATACGGCAAAAGACGTCACCTTTCATCTCTTGACCGGTTTTCTCTATGCCGCAATCGGCCTTTTGTCCATTGCCAATCCGGCCGCGAGTGCGGCGTCCGTGGCGCTTCTGTTAGGGGCTTTCTTTGTCGTCGGGGGGATATTTCGCATCCTTTGGGCCGCTACCCTCCGTTTCACAAACTGGGGTTGGGTGGTCCTAAACGGAGTATTCACCTTGTTCCTGGGCCTGGTTGTCTGGGCAAACTGGCCGGTATCCGGCCTGTGGGTGATCGGTCTCTTTGTGGGTATCGAGATGGCCTTGAATGGCTGGTCTCGTGTAATGTCTGCGTTGGCGGTGCGGCATGAGCTCGGTCAGACCCGGGTTCGATGCAAACTGTAGGTTTGACGCAGCATGCGGCGTCTTTCTTCATTTGTCCGTCACGAGATGTTATAATCGAACCCATGAGGGTTCCCCTGATCTGGTGTACGTTTCCACTCCTGACGGTCAGCCTCCTGATCGGCTGTGCAAGTGTTCCCTCATCCCCTCTCTGGGTTTCCAAAATCCAGGCACTGACAGAACCCATCGAGCCGGAGGAGATCTTCGAGCTCCCGGGCGGAGAGAAGATCTCCTTTATCCAGTTCATGACCGAACTCATTTCGGCAGACGTCGTCTTTCTCGGAGAAAGTCACAACCAGATCGAACAGCACCGGATTCAGACAGTCCTTATTGAGGAACTCCTGGAGAATGGGAAAGACGTAGTCATTGCCATGGAGATGTTTCAGAAGGAGCAGCAGCCCGTACTGGATCGCTGGAGTCAGGGATTGCTGTCGGAAGAGGCATTCCTCAAAGAGGTCCAATGGGACACCACTTGGGGCTTCGACTATGCTCTCTATAAGCCCATTCTCGATGAGATAAGGCAGCACCGATTAAAGCTCCTCGGTCTCAATACGCAAAGGGAGCTGGTGAGAAGGGTGGGACGGAATGGAATCAAAGGCCTCTCTCCTGAAGACAGGAAGAAACTCCCGAGAATGGATCTTTCCGACCGGAAGTATCGAGCCTACTTAGCCTCCATCTTCAAGGATCACCAGGAAGGATCAGCAAAAGAGTTCGAATTCTTCTATCAGGCCCAATGCCTCTGGGACGAGGCCATGGCAGAGACTCTTGCCGCATTCATGATGTCCCCCGAGGGGAAAGGAAAAACGGTCCTCGTTCTGGCCGGGGCCGGACATATCGTCTTCGATTTTGGGATCCCCAGTCGTCTCTATCGGAGCGTGCTGGCTCCTTACAAAACCGTTGTCCTGAAGGAATGGAGAAAGGAGATGAACGGGGATATTGCGTTTTCAGGAACCTCGGAGCCCGTCGCAGACTTTCTCTGGATTACAAAGCCCAATCCGCCCGAACCGAAGAAACCCAGAATCGGCGTGATCCTGAAAACCGAAGAAGGGTTGAAAGGATTGAAGGTTGAACAGGTGATTCCGGGAAGTCCCGCAGAAAAAGCGGGCCTTCAGACAGGGGATCAACTGCTTTCCGTAGAGGGAAAAGAGATCACAAAGGTAAAAGATATTCACGACGCTCTCGCTGAAAAAGGCTGGGGCAAAGAGATTACCTTTACCATTCTCCGAGAAGAGGTCAAGAAAGAAGTCGGCCGTGTCGCTTCCTTCCGTGGAAGAGTAATCGCGCGTACATGTCCGGCGGTCCTTAGGTCAGCTCCCCGCGATCCAGCCGCCATCCACAAACAGGGTTTGCCCGGTGACGAAGTCGGAGGCGGGGCTGGCAAGATAGATGGCAGCCCCAACCAGATCATCACCAGTTGCCAGCCGCCCGAGCGGAATACGGCTGAGGATCTTCTCCAGGAACTCTCCCTTGAGGAGATCCTTTCTCGTCGGCGTCATCACCGCCGTGGGTGCAATGGCGTTGACCCGGATCCCGTCCGAGGCCCACTCGAATGCAAGGGCCTCCGTCAGGTGCGACACGCCGGCCTTGATCCCCCCGTAGACGGACCGGCCTTTCACGATACTGCGGCTGAAGGTTGAGCTCAGATTGATGATCTTCCCGTACTTCTTTTCTCGCATCACCGATCCGATGACCTGACAGCAGAAGAAGAGCCCTTTGAAGCTCGTATCAAGCATCAAATCCCAGTCCTCCTCGGTCATATCCCAGGCCATCTTGTTCACGGTGTAGGCCGCATTATTGACAAGAATATCGACCTTTCCGAATCGATCGAGAACGAACTTCTTCAACCGCTCAATATCGCCAAGCTTGGACACATCCAGGGGAAAAATCTCGGACCTTCGGCCCGCCTTTTCTATCTGGGCTTTCACTTCCTTCAGTTTTTCTTCGCGACGGCTGCAAACAACGACATCGGCCCCGCCTTCGGCCAGCCCCACGGCCATTTCCTGCCCGATACCCTCACTCGCCCCTGTCACAATAGCCACCCTGCCGGTGAGATCAAACCGCTCAATCTGCTTATTCATCTTTCATCTCCTTTTCCCCTGTGAATCCACAGCGTCTTCCCCCGCGACACCAACCGGACGGCATGATACGAATCAGTGCGTTGTCTCGCTTCGGGGCAATTCATTTTCAGGAAGGACGACAGAACCCTCTTCGGCTTTACACACAGGCAAATTGTCCCCTCGTCCGGCTCCGATGCGTGCCATCCAGTACAACACGGCTCCGAGGAGAACGAGGCTTCCGATAACAACCGGAGGGGTCCAGATCCGTCCGGGAAGGTTCTCAAACAGCCCGTACCCGCCGAAAGCGATGAAGATAAGCGCCGCCCCCCACTTGATTCCGCGGGCCGGGATGTGCTTGCCCATCACACTTCCCACAATAATTCCAAAGCCGTCTGAGATGATCATCCCCAGGGTTGTCCCCATCCAGACGGAAATAATCGTGTTGTACTTCACCGCGAGGGCAATGGTGGCAAGCTGCGTCTTATCGCCCATCTCCGCCATGAAGAAAGCGACCGCGACTGTCCAGAAGGGACTGAGATGATACCGGTCTTCTTCGCCTTCGAGCTTATCCCCGCGAATCGTCCAGAGTCCGAAGAGGATAAAAGACGCGGCCGCGGCAATCTTGATGTACGTCAGCGGCACAAGGGTGGCAAGGTAGCTCCCTGCAGCAGCCGCAACCAGGTGGTTCGCTGCGGTTGCCGCCAGGACAGCCCACATCACGGTCCGCCAGCTGAACTTGCACGAGAAGGCCATGGCGAGGAGCTGAGTCTTGTCTCCCATCTCGGCCAACACGACAAAAATCAGAGAGGCGATGAATGCATCCATTGAGTGCTCTAACACTTTGCTGAAAAACCCAATTTTCGCAGGCTGCTCAAAAATGCCCAGGTGCAAGGCGCCCGAAATCCTGAGGAGTGAGGCACTTTAAGGTACCGTACCAGGTGGTACCTTAAAGTACCGCAACGACGAAGGGTGAGGGGTGGCGTTGCGACGAATAAGGAGCAACTGTTTGCCACGCCGCCGAGATAGTGAGGCGGCCGGATAACGCCGCATATGGGCGTTTTTCAGCAGCCTGCTAACGCTCCGACTTCTTACAGCCAGGGTGACTTAACCCCGAGTCTTGTTCTCACCTCATCCATAATGACTTTCGCAATGGCGCTACACCGGTTTCGTCCCGATTTCAGGATCTCGATCATATCATCCGGCTTCCCCTTGATCTCCTTGACCCGGGTCTGAATGGGAACAAGTTCCTCTTTCATATTCTTGAAGAGAATCTGTTTGCATTCGATGCATCCGATCCCTGCCGTCCGGCAGCCATGGTCCACATAGGAGATCTCATCCGCTTTGGAAAAGGCCTGGTGCATCGTGAAGATATTACAGTGCTCCGGGTGGCCCGGATCACTTCGACGCTGCCGGTGTTCACACGTGGCCGCTGTTCTCAGTTTTTCCCAGATCGCTTCCGGAGGTTCGAGAAGACCGATGGTGTTGTTCAACGACTTGGACATCTTTGCCTTTCCATCCAACCCCAAAATCTTGGGAGCCGTTGAAAGGAGAACCTTCGGCTCCGGAAAGGTATCCCCGAAGCGGGCATTGAATTTCCTCGCAATCTCCCTCGAAAACTCAACATGCTGGATCTGGTCCTCTCCCACCGGAACAAACCCCGCCTTATAGACGAGGATGTCCGCAGCCTGGAGGACCGGATAGTCGAGAAGCCCCACATTCACATTCTGCCGATGCTGTCTCCCCTTCTCCTTGAACTGGGTCATTCTCTCCAATTCGCCTACCGGGGTCACACAGTTGAAGATCCATCCAAGCTCCGTATGCTCCTGCACATGGGACTGAACGAAGACGATGCACCGGTCCGGGGTCAGGCCGCAGGCGACCAGAATGGCGGCGGTGTCCATAATCCTTTCCTGCATGGCTCCGACATCGTATTCGATGGTAATGGCATGATAATCCACAACACCGTAGATGCATTCATATTGAGCTGTAAGCCGAACCCAGTTCCGTATCGCGCCCACATAGTTGCCGATATGGATTTCACCTGTAGGCTGTATCCCGCTGAAGATCCGATCCATGAGGTACTCCTTGATATAGGGTTTAAGGTTAAAGGTTGGAGGACAAAATCTCCTTGAAATCTGACAATCGCCATCAACGAAAAAGGCCATGGGGTTGATCTGCCCATGGCCTTCGATGCTTCGAGTTGACAAGATTAATGGTGTAGAAGGTTTAGGCGGCAGAAGATTTCAGTGTTTTCCTGCTTCGCCATATCCAGACTGGATTCATTCCTCGCCTTCTTCTCAATCGGAACGACCGATTTCTTAACCCAATTCCTTTAAAAAATCAACCCATTTCCCGACTCTCAAGCAGTTTCGACAAGCTCGCAGAGCATCTCGGCGGCTTTTGCAACGATCTCGGTGCACCTTTCCCGGCCGCCTGACGCCACCCACTTCTTGTACTCTTCCGGATCCTCCAGACGATGTTTTGTCAGGGGGTAACACTCCCTGCTCCCGAACTCCTCTTCGAAGCTGTCCCAGAACTGCTGGCATTTCTCATAAACCTTCTGGAGGGTTTCCTTGTCATTCGGGTCGGTCCTTCCCATCTTCATCCCGATGGCCATGATCGACCCTGTAAAGGCCCCGCAAAGCGAACCTTTCCGCCCCACTCCCCCGCCAAATCCCGTCGCCAGGCTTGGAAGAAACGAACCCTCAATTCCGAAATACTCTTTGAGACTCAAAGAGACCGACTCCGCTCAGTTGAATCCCTGGTCGGAATAACTTTTGGCTTTTTCAGCAATCGATGCCATCGCCTCTTTTGTCGCCATGGTCGTCCCTTTCGTTTAACTTTTTTCTGTTTCAACCTTAACAGCAAAAACATCGGAATGCAAAGCTGATGGTTTCGTAAAAAGTAAAGGAGTCCGTCATTGCGAGGAACGAAGAGACGAAGCAATCTAATAATTTCGATTGGTTATTGATGGTGAGATTGCTTCGCTCCACTCGCAATGACATTTTTGGAGACTTTTTGCGAGATTATCAAAGCTGAGTTTGCATCAAGAACAGTTTCTCAATGAGCCTCCAACGTATTGGTTTGGATATCCGGTATCGACAATTCAGTCGAAGAGAAAGGGCTTTGACGAAACCTTTCTAATGAATTGAGATTCATAGTCATTTTCAGTTTCTTCCTCTCTTTTTCGACATCTTTGTCGAAAGCATCAAATGGGATCCCAGACTCGAACCACTTGCATCCATCGGCCGCAACTTACTGTCATCGCTGGAAATTCCATACTTTGAAACCCTCCTGCTGATCCCTTGGCATGGACGTTGCTATTATCCAGAGTAACTTCAAACTTAGGAACTTCAATCGGATGTCGCGTAAAACAAAAATCTTACTCTTCCTGACTGCTATTCTTCTCATTCCGATCCTGCTCGGCATGACCCCTCTGAACTTCGTTCAAAAAATGGGCTCGGGATGTCCCTTTTCGCAGGACAAGCAAGTCCTGAAGTGCCATCTCTGCCCTTTCAATTCGATCGTCTCTCAGGGTGATCCCTTTGTCGTAAACCTGAGCACAGCCTCGCTGGATCAGGAATTGACCCCTGCATTTGATATCAAGACTTTGGGATGCTGACCCCATTCCTTCCAATATAACCTTCGATTCCGCTCCTCTGCGCTGCTAATCCCCATCAAGAGTAACGCATCAATTTTATTCATCTCTTTCATCAAATTGTGAGCTATACTGAAAGGTGAACTGTTTAAGAAATACGGGTGGACGTAACAATTCACCTCTTTGAAATCGGATCCCGGTGGAAAGGAGTAATCATGGGACTCGTCGTGGCAGAGCATATCACCAAGATTTACAGTGTTGCGGCAACGAAGGCAAGCAAAAATGACACGGCAGGGGAGATTGCCATCAAGGCTTTGAATGGGGTGAGCTTTGAAATCGAACCCGCCTCATTCGTCTCTTTTGTCGGACCCTCGGGAAGTGGAAAGACAACCCTTCTCAATCTGATCGGGTGTCTTGATAAGCCCACCGGAGGTAAGCTGGAGGTTGCGGGGCACCGATGTGGTGCATCTAGACCGCAAACAGAGCGCGTCGTTCCGGGGGAATCATCTTGGCTTCATCTTTCAGGATTTCAATCTCCTCCCCGTTCTTACGGTATTTGAAAATATCGAATACCCCCTTCTCATGGTCCAGAATATCCCAGGGGGTGAAAGGAAGAAGAGGATTCTGACTCTGTTGGAGGCGGTCGGGATGATTGAGCAGAAGGACAAATATCCCGACCAGATCTCCGGCGGCCAGAAACAGCGGGTGGCCATTGCGAGGGCCCTGGTGACAAACCCGAAACTGGTCCTGGCTGATGAGCCCACTGCAAACCTCGATCATAAAACGGCATTTCTGGTCCTGGATTCGATGAAAAAGATGAGGGATGAGTTTCGGACCACATTCATCTTCTCCACCCATGACCAGAAAATCGTAAGCGAGGCCGAGATCATTTACAGCCTGGAGGACGGCGAGCTGATCGGAAAACAGGTAAAAGGAGGGGAGCAGCATGGGTAATCTACTCAAGATCGCTTTCAGGAATCTGCTGAGATATAAAAGAAGGACATTGCTGACTGCCTCTCTTGTTACGATCGGGGTTGTTTTCGTTCTTCTCTTCATCTCCATAAGCGGCTCTTTCAAGAACATGATGATCGGCCAGATGACCGACTCCATGCTCGGGCACCTCGAGGTTCACGGGAAGGGTTATTTGGCTTCCATTGACAACCTCCCCGTCAACATGAACCTGAGAATGCAGGCTTATAAGAAACTGGAAGGGATTCTGAATCAACTGCCGGAGATTGAAGCCTTTTCTCCGAGGATCAAATTCGGGGGGATGTTCAGCACGTTTGCAGAGACGACCAACATCCGATTGAACGGGGTCTATCCGGACAAGGAATTCAAAACCGTTCCACTTCTTCCTTCGAGGGTCACAAATGGCGGGGGAAAATCTCTCAAAGAGGGAGAGATCTGGATCCCTGAACTCATGTCAAAGAGCATGAAGGTCAATGTCGGCGATACCGTCGTCATTATTGCAACGAATAAAGATGGCTCCGTCAATGGAAAACAGTTCAAAGTCTCCGGTGTCCTTGAGGGCGTGACCGGACCGGGTGGAAGGGACGGCTATCTCCACATTGAGGACGCGATGGAAGTCTTGAGAATGGAGGAGATGGAAGTAAGCGAGGTGGCGATACGGCTAAAGGATTTCAGCCGCCTCTATGCCTTTACTGAGAAACTCGACGGACTCCTTTCCCCGGAACTGAACAAACAGGGGAAACCCGTATTCGAGGTCCATACATGGGAAAAGCTCTCTCCTTTCTACAATATCGCAAGAATGATCGATCTCATGGCCTTCTTTATCAAACTGATGCTGATCGCGGTGGTCCTGGTCAGTATCATGAATGTGATGATCATGGCGGTTTATGAGAGGATACGGGAAATCGGTACGATCGCGGCCATCGGGACGCTGCCGGGAAAGATCCTGTCGATGTTCGTCCTGGAGGGATTATTTCTCGGAACTATGGGAGCACTGGCAGGTGACCTGATCGGACTGACGCTCATCCTGATCCTCAATCGCGTTGGAATTACCTTTGATTTCGGGAGGGAAACAGGGCTTGTCCTTTCGGCCACCATCGCCCTTCGTGATGTGCTCATGATCTCATTCATTGTCATCTTTATCTCTGTGGTCGCCAGCTTACAGCCGGCGTACAAGGCATCGAAATGGAACCCATCAAGGCATTGAGACACGTATAAAGAGAAACCAAAGGGACAAGGTTAGAGGTTGAAGGCTAAGTAATGAAGGATGAAGGTGCAAGGCAAAAAATGAGAAGAGAAGGGAAAAAGCAAATTGTGTCCTTTCACCTTGAACCTTTCTCCTTGGACCTCGAACCTTATGCCTTGAACCTGTAACATCGAAAGAGAGGTTGAATATGAAGACGATTCTGATTTGTTTGTTTGCTTTGCTCATTGCCGCTCCAGTCCTATGCGGTCGAAGGAACTCCGCTCCTGAAACAGATTGACAGAAATCTCAACCCCGAATCCTACGAAATGTATCGAAAACTGATCAATGTGGAGCCGGACGGGCGGA
>CAVSVC010000010.1:0-183013 GCA_963731045.1 uncultured delta proteobacterium
AGCAGCAATCTTCAATCTTCAATCTGAAATCAAGTCTTGGTTAGGTATCGACAAAACTCTTCAAATTCTTCGCCCGGCTCGGGTGTCGCAATTTTCTCAGGGCCTTTGCCTCGATCTGGCGGATTCTTTCCCGGGTGACGTCGAAATCCTGGCCCACCTCCTCCAGCGTATGGTCATACTTCTCCCCAATACCGAACCGCATCCGAAGGCCCGTTTCTTCCCTCGGGGTCAGGCTGGCCAGAACCTTTCTCGTCTGTTCGGAGAGATTCGCACTGATGACCGCCTCCTGGGGAGAGATGACCGTCTTATCTTCAATGAAATCGCCAAGATGACTGTCTTCCTCCTCTCCAATGGGAGTTTCGAGCGAGATGGGCTCTTTCGCAATCTTCAGGACCTTTCTCACCTTTTCGAGCGGCATGTCCATCTTCTCCGCAATCTCCTCGGGCGCGGGTTCCCTCCCGACCTCCTGGACCAAACACCTTGAAGTCCGGATCAGCTTGTTGATCGTTTCGATCATGTGGACTGGAATCCGGATGGTCCGCGCCTGATCCGCAATAGCCCGGGTAATGGCCTGGCGGATCCACCAGGTCGCGTAGGTGCTGAATTTGTAACCGCGCTGGTACTCAAACTTATCGACGGCCTTGATCAGCCCGATGTTGCCCTCCTGAATCAGGTCAAGAAACTGAAGCCCCCGGTTCGGTAGGTATTCTTGGCAATGGAGACCACCAGCCTTAGATTTGCCTTGACCAGTTCGCTCTTGCCTCCTTGGCAACCGTCTCCCCTTCGATGATCGCCCTGACCGCCTGCCTCAGCTTTCCCGAAGACAGGCCGCATTCCGTTTCGACCCGGATGACCTTTTCATGAGCCCCCTTCGCGGCCCGCTCGATCTCCTTCAGCTCGGTCTTGCTCCATTTCCTGTTTCGGGTCGAAGCCTTATCAGGTATGTTCGTCCCTTTCATCTTTCTCAGAACCGTCCTGGCCTCCCGGGCGGAGACACCGGTCCTGTCTTCGATCTTTCGATTTCGTTCTCCGCCTTTTCCAGGCGGACCAGCATCTGTTTCATCCGGTGGATGATCCGGTGTATCTGGGCATCCCTCAGGTTCATCTTCCTGAAGGATTGCAGGATCTCCTCCTGCTTCCTGGCGATCTGGGCCTGAAGCTTCTTGCGGGGTACCCCTTTGGTCCTCAAAAGCCGGCGGGCCCCCTGATCGCTCCGCCGGATTCGATCAATGAGGTCGAGAACTCTTATCTTCTGAACCTCTTCCTCCTCGGGATTGCTCTCCTCCTCGTCCAGTTCGCTGGTCACTTCACGGATTTCGACCTTGCCCGCTTTGATCGCCTGGCCGAGGTTGATGATCTCTTTAACGGCCATCGGACAACTCAAGACCACCCGCAAGACATCCCTCTTGCCAATTTCAATCCGCTTCGCGATTTCCACCTCTCCTTCCCGGGTGAGAAGAGAGACACAACCCATTTCCCGGAGATACATCCGAACGGGATCCGTGGCCTTGACCACAGCCGCGGCCGCGGCCTCGACCTCCTCTCCTTCCTCTTCCTCCTTCTCAAGGGCTTTCTCCTCGTCGATCTTCAGCCCCTGGAGCTCGTCGACCACGTCGATATCCATCTCGTCAAACATCATCAGGACATCGTCGATCTGGTCGGAAGAGACGATATCGTTGGCAGGAATGTCGTTTGTCTCATCAAAGCCAAGGAATTCCTTTTCTCCCTCAAGAGAGATCAACTGCTCGATGTCTTTCACCTTCCGCTGCTTGCCCATCAGCCCTCCCCCTAATCTTTCAGAAAGCTTGTTTTACACAGTTCTTTCTCCATCCGGATCAGTTTCTGACGTTCTGCCAGGAGCGTTTCCATGCCCTTCCCCCGTTCCTCTCTCTCCGACTCCCTCATCTTCTTAAGCAGTTCGGTCTTATCCTTCTTCAACCTCCTTTGACGAATTTTTTGAATGCAATCCTGCAGCATCTTCTCCCTCGGACTCTCCTCCAGGCCTTTTTCCTGAAAGGCGATCCTGCTCAGTTCGGGCTGGAGGTCCTCCGGCATACTTCCCAGGGGATCCCGCACGTCGAGTTTCCCCTTCTTTTCGTAAACCTCTTCGAGCTCGCCGGCGATTCTTTTCAGGATCGGGCTTTCAAAGAGTTCCACGATCCCCTCCTGAGAAACCGTGCGAATCAAATCGGGCGAGTGGACCATCAGCCGAACAATCATTTCTTCGGATTTTTGAAATCCCTTTCCGAGAACCTCTCTCTTCAGGCTTCCCTCTCCCTTCGGCCGTTCCCCCTGTGCGGGATGAAGCATCTCATGGAGCCTGGATTCTCCGATATCCAGGCGGTCTGCCAGGGCTTTGACGTAAAAGTCCCGTCGAATCCTGTCCGGGATCTTGCTGACCAGGGCCATCCCCTCCCGGGCAATCCTGATCTTCCCGTCAATCGATCGGAGGTCCTGGGTCTTCATCAGCGACTCGAAGAAAAAATCGATGAGCGGAGCGGCTTCAGTCAGTTTCTTTTCAAAGGCCTTCAGGTTCCCTTTTCTCAAGTAACCATCCGGATCTTCCCCCTGGGGCAGCGCAATGGTTCTGGCCGCAACCTCCTCCTCCAGGAACAGGGGGAGAGAGCGTAATGTGGCCTTGACCCCGGCCGTATCGCCGTCGAAGAGGGTGATCACGTTCTGGGTGTAGCGTTTCAGCGTTCGAATGTGGTGCGGAGTCAACGCTGTCCCCAGGGTGGCAACGCTCTGCTTCAGACCGTTCTGATGAAGGGTCAGCAGATCGAAATATCCTTCCACGATGATCACACAATCCTTTTCTGAAACAGACGGTCTGGCCGCGGGAAGACCGTAGAGGATCTCCCCCTTGTGGTAGATGGCCGATTCCGGGGAGTTGAGGTACTTCGGCTGGCCCTCCTTGATCAATCTCCCCCCGAACCCCACCACGCGCTGATGAAGATCAAGAACGGGAAAGAGAATCCTTCCGCGGAAGACATCGTACCACCCCTCTTTCTTCTTCTGGTGGATCAGGCCCAGTTCGCAGGCCGGCTCCGGCGGGATCTTCTCTTCCCGGAGATGCTGAACCAGCCCGTCCCCACGGTCCGGGGCATAACCCAGCCGGTACTCCTCGATCACCGCCTGTTTCATCCCCCGCTGCGCCAGGTATTTCCTTCCTCCCCCTCCCTCCGGAGGGTAAGCACCTGACAGAAATACTCCATGGCCGCCTGATTGATCTTGAAGAAGATCTCTTTTTTGGCCATCTCTTTCTTCTCTCGCGGAGAGGGCTCCTGGCGTGGAAGGCTGATCCCGTAACGTTTTGCCAATTCTTCCAGGGCCTGGGGGAAAGAAAAGTTTCCTATTTTCATCAGGAAAGTGAAGACATCCCCCCTGTCCCGCAGCCAAAGCAGTGGAAAATCTGTTTCTCTTCGTTGACCATGAAAGAGGGGGTTTTCTCGGAATGGAAAGGGCAGAGGCCTTTGTGGTATCTTCCTATCTTCTTAAGATTGACGTAGTCTGAAACGACCTCCAGAATGCTGGAACGATCCCGGATTTCCGAAACCTGGGTATCTGAGAAAAAGGCGTTCGTCAAACGGTCTACTCCAGTTCGACGATGGTTACCCCACCGCCACCTTTCAACACGTCGCCGGCAGCAAATTTCATAACCGCCCGGTGCTCCTGCAGATACTTGCCGATAGCACTCCGCAGTTCGGAGCCCACACCATGAATGATCTCGACCTTCTCCAATCCGTGGAGAAGGGCCTGATCGATAAAACGATCCACCTGCGGAAGGGCGTCCTCAACCGTCAGACCTATGACGTTCAACCGGGAAGGAACCTCCCGGTCTCCCCCCCCGTGGGAATAAAGCGCCTTCGGGAGTCTCCGTCTCCTTCGACCGCCCCTGTTCGCCCACCCGCCGGATATCGGACAGAGAGGCTTGAACCTGGCCTTCGCCGTCAGCACCTCCACCTGCCCCGCCGGTTCTTCGACACTCGTCAGAACCCCCTGACTCTGGAGGCTCACTATTCTAACATGTTCCCCCACCTTTAAGCCAGTGGCCCCCCCTTCCTTTTCCTGGCCCCTGGAGGACGGGAAGAACCTTTCCTTGATTTCTTCCAGATTCTTCCGGTGACCGATTCACAACGGCAGGTGTGAGAGATCCCTCTCTCCTTCCTCCGTTCCGCATCCATCCTTCAATTTCTCTTCCACGTGATGGGGACGGAGTCTCGGCGGCCTTCCCCCTCTGCTCTAAAGAAGATCTCCTCCTGTTCTTTCTGCATTCCTTTCAAGAATGGGTCCTTCAAATTTCGGCCCCATGTTCCTGAGCCGCCTCCTCCTTCCGTTTCGTCCAGTGGACTTTTTCCGTCTCCGCATCCGCCCTCAACCTCTCCAGCGCCTCCAGGGTATGCCTCACTTCCTGTTCGCCGGCGTCCAGGTAGTGGTGGGCCTTCTCGAGGACATGCGCTGAAATCCCCAGCTTTTCGGCAACCAGAAAGGCGTTGCTCCAGCCCGAAGTCCCGTAGGAGAGGGTATACTTCGGCTCCAGGGTTTTCTCGTCAAATTGAACGGCCACATTGTCAACATCGGCATGGAGGTACCGTAGATCTTGAGACGGTCGAAGTGGGTTGTCACGATCACAGAGGCTCCCAGTTCCCTGAGCCGGTCCAGGAACCCCATGGCCAGTGCGCATCCCTCTGAGGCGTGAGTTCCTACCCCCAGTTCATCCAGGAGGACGAGGGAGCGGGGTCCCGATCTTTCAATGACCTGGTTCACGTGGAGGAGATGTCCGGAAGGTACTCAGGTTCTCTTCGAGATCCTGCTCGTTCCCGCCGATGACTGCGGAGATGTTGTCGAAGACCGATGCCCGGCTTCCTTCTGCGACGGGGATAGGAAGTCCGCACTGGGCCATCAGAGTCAGAAGTCCCAGGGTTTTCATGGCGACGGTCTTTCCCCCTGCGTTCGACCCGCTGAAGACAAGAACCCTGACCGGGCTCTCCATCCGGAGATGAATGGGAACGACGGGGAGCTTTTTCCTGCATGACCAGAAGGGGGTTTCGGGCCTCCTTCATGTCGATGCTCCCCTCCTCGTTCAGATCGGGGGGAACACTCTTCAAAAGGATCGAGAATCTGGCCATCCCGTAAAGAAGATCGAGGTCTCCCATGACCTCCTGGTCTTTCCGGAGAGCAGGGATCTCTTCTCTGAGTTTAGCGGAGAGCTCCGCCAGGATCCGGTACTCCTCTTCCTTCTCCTCTCCGATCAGGATGTTGACCTCATTGTTGAGGTGAAGGATCTGGATGGGCTCAAAGAAGAAGGTCGCCCCGCTTTGAGACTGGTCGTGGACGATTCCCTCAAGGCGGTGCTTGTGCTCCGACTTGATGAGAATCACATATCTTCCGTTTCGGAGGGTAATAAAATCCTCCTGGAAGATGGATTCAAGGTCTTCCCGCCGCAGCAGGCGTTCCAGCATCCCCTTGGCCTTCTCCCTCAAGGCACCCAGCTGCCGGCGGATGTCCGCAAGGGCCGGGCTTGCCCCGTCGAGGATCCCCTCTTTGGAGCTCACGGACTGGAGGATCTCTCTTTCCAGATTCTTAAGTGAGGAGAGCCTCCCGACCTTCGTCTGAAGAAGAGAGAATCGGGCCTTCTCCACCTTCTGAAAGAAGCGTTTCAGGCTATGGCATAATCCCAGCTGCTCGGAGAGGTCGATGAGGTCCTCGATCGTGAGGACCGCTCCCTCCACCTCCAGCCGCGTCAGGATGCCTGCAGTGTCCCGGAGGCCGCGGAGGGGGATGTCCCCCTCGGTCTCCAGAACCTCTTTCATTTCGAGGACCTCGGATAGTTTGGACCGGATCTGGAACAGATCCCGGGCGGGTCTTAATGCTTCACAGCGTTTTTGACCTAAGGAGGAAACGGTGTGTTTCTTGAGAAGATCTAATAAATGGAAGAAATCTAATACCTTGAGGGAACGATCATCCATAAACCGTGATGAAAATCGACTTCTCGTAAAAACAGGGAACTAAGGGGAAAGTCTTTCTTTTACCAGTTGGTTAACCAGTTTTCCGTCGACTTTCCCCCCCAATTTGGGCATGACGGCCTTCATCACCTTCCCAAGGTCTTTCATGGATGGAGGCCTGCGTTTCTTCGATACTCTGGTCAATGACCTTCTGTATCTCTTCCTGCGTCATGGCCTGGGGCAGGAACGACTTCAATATCTCGATCTCCGTCTTCTCTTTTTCAACGAGATCGGCTCTTCCGCCTGCCTGAAACTGGATGACGGACTCTTCGCCCTCTCCTGACCATTCCCTGGATGACTTTCGTAATAGCCTCGTCATCCAGTTTGTTTCTTACTTCAATCTCTTTGTTCTTAACAGCCGAGCGAATCATCCGGATAGTAGAAAGACGCACCTTATCACCCGATTTCATTGTCTCTTTCATTTCATCAAGCAGTCTTTCTTCCAGATTCATCCCTTACCCTCTGTCCTGCATCTTCCTCATCTTCTTCATTGCCCTTTTCTTCGGCAGCCAGCGCTTTTTTCTTCTTCTTGATGCTCGGCTTCTCGTAGTGTTCTCTTTTCCGGATTTCCGACAGGATGCCTGTTTTTTCGCACTGTTTCTTGAATCTCTTCAATGCATTTTCGAAAGATTCATTTTCTTTAATTTTAATCCCGGGCATTCATCTTCCCCCTCCTTCCATAATTCAATTTTGTAAACATCCAATTATATAATTTTATAAAATAAAGTCAAATTTATTTTCACGTCGTCCCGTCCTTTCGGGTTAAAGCAAAACAAAATCAATCTCCTCAACATCCTGCCCTGAGAAGCTATGAAAAAATCAAAATGTCAGAAAAACCTTTCCCGGAAGGAAGGGGCGGTTGGAGAAACTTTAGAGCGGCACCTTATACGGTTAACCCCTAACGCCGCCAAAGAATTCGTTTCACAGTATGATTGCCGAGATAGGAGACCCTTACATATCATGTCCGCATTTCTAAAGTTTTGGAAATCGTCCCGTCCTTTCGGGAAAAGAAGCACGGACCCTTTTGTTTCGTCAATCTGAAACACCCCAAAAAAGATTGAAAAAACATTTGTTTTGGCAGTTCTTTTGTGCTAACATTTCGGAAATTCAGGCAAAAATGACTATCCACCTTTTTCCCTTTCCGAGACCCGACTGACAGAGGCTGGTTACGGGGTAAGATCGCGGGCAGAAGGATTCGATTCCCGAGGAAGCGGACGATGAAGATCAAGAAACTCTGGGGAGGAAGGTTCCGGGAAATGCCGACGGAGGCGATGGTGAATTTCCTCTCCGGAAGAGATGTACGGGCAATTCCTCCAAGTGACGAGGCGCTGATTGCTTACGATCTCTGGGGCAGCCGGGCCCACGTCCTCATGCTCTGCCGCCAGTCGATTCTTTCCCAAACGGACGGGAAGGAAGATTCTCAAGGGGTTGCGGGAGCTGGAGTGGCTCCACGAGAAGGGGAGGTTCAAACTGGATCCTTCCCAGGAGGACGTTCATTCCAATACGGAAAGCTTTCTCATTCGCCGGCTGGGAATCGAGTATGGGGGAAAGATCCATACGGGAAGAAGCCGGAATGACCAGATCGTCCTGGATATGCGTCTCTATCTGAGGGACCAGGTGCTGGATTATGCGGATGGGTTGCTCGCCCTGGTCGATGCACTGCTGAAACGGGCTGAGGCGCACCGCCTCACGATTATGCCCGGATACACCCACCATCAACATGCCATGGTCACGACCTTCGGCCATCTTCTTCTCTCCTTTGCGGAGGCCCTTGATCGGGATATTCAACGGTTTGCCCATTGGTTCTCTTTGTTTAACAAGAATCCGCTTGGGGCAGCAGCGGGATACGGCACTTCTTTCAATCTGGATCGCCATCTCACCGCAAGGCTTCTCGGTTTCGATTCCCCGAGTGAGAATGTCACGGACCCCATTACTCAGCGTTGGGAGCCCGAGGCGGATCTTGCCTTTGCCTCGGCAACCATGATGGATCATCTTTCCACCATGGCCCAGACGCTGATGCTCTTTTCAACGAATGAATTCAATATGGTCCGTCTGAGCGACCGGCACTGTTCCGGCAGTTCGATCATGCCCCAGAAGAGGAATCCGGACTCCCTCGAAGTGATCAAGGCGAAGACGTCCTTCACTCACGGGATGGTCATGAGTCTCCTTTCCGTCGGCAAGTCTCTTTTCATGGGATACAACCGCGATACCCAGTGGACCAAGTACTGGATCATGGATCTGATCGCGGAATCAAAGCCTGTGATTCCTATCATGAGAGAAATCATCGAACTCCTTCAGGTAAATGAAGGGCGGATGCTCGAACTCGCCCGGAAGGAGTTCCTGGGGGCGACCTCCCTGATGGAGTGGATGACGGACCGGTGCAGGGTGCCTCTTCGAAAAGCGAAGATGGTGATGGAGAAAGCGGTCAGATATTCCGAAGAGGAGGGCAAGGAGACGGTCTCCCGGGAAAGCCTGGTCAAAGCACTCCGGGAGATGAAGATGAACCTCCCCATGGAAGAGCAGGAAATCGAGGCCGTCCAGAAGCCCGAAAGGATACTGTCCCAAGTTCGCTCCTTCGGAATGCCTTCCGACCGGAGAATGAAGGAAAACATCGCTTCCCTTCGGGTGAGGATGAAAAAACATCGGGTCTGGCTCGCCGGAAGGAAGAAGGGAATTGAAAAAGCCAGGGGACGGGTCTCGGAGATGGAAAAGAACTGGGGGTGCGTTAAAAGGTGCCGCCGTACTGCCGTGGTGCAGTGGTGCCGTTCAAACCACAGCACCCCATCACCGGGCAACCGCAGCATTGTTCCGCACCGCCGAAGGATGAAAATTCGTTTTTGTCGAGAGTCTCTGTTTTGACTCAGTCACTGACACTCACACTGACACTTTTGTCTTTGTACTATGGCATTAAAACTTAAGGGAGGAGGAATGTATGGGCAAATTGGATACGATCATCAAGGACGAGATCATCCGGTTGGCAAAAAGGGAGGTTCGGAGAATCTCTGGACCTCTGGGCCGGGATGTCCGGTCTCTAAAGGGAATGATGTCCGGAATTCGCAAGAGCCTCTACGCCCTTGAACGGGTGAACGCCCGGCAGCAAAAGGAGATGCGAGACGGAGATCTCCGGCTGGAAGCGACACCCGATCAGGTCAAGGGGGCCCGTTTCTCCCCTCGCCTGATTCGAGCCCTCCGGAAGCGCCTCGGGATCACCCAGGATGAACTGGCAACGCTTGCGGGAGTGTCCGTAGGGGCCGTGCATCAGTGGGAAATGGGTAAGTTTCAGCCCCGGGATGACAAAAAGGGTGTCCTTGTGGCCCTGAGGGGACATGGCCGCCGGGAGGTCCGGAAGCGCCTTGAAGAGAGCCGCGGCAAGGTTGAGTCCTCCCCGAAAAAAGAGAAGAAGGTCTCAGCCCCCGCGAAGAAAGCCAGGAAGAGATAGCCTGTTTTTTCATGAGTCAACTGAATCCTCTCCTTCTGACCTATCTCGCCCTCTGGTTGTTCAGGTCCGGAGGCCAGGCGTTTCTGTGCGGGCTGAACCTTTCTCACCTTCGGCGGCATGGCGCCTCCGTCCCAGAAGGATTTGAGGGGACGATCAACCCGGAGCAACTGAAGCGGATCTCGGACTACACGTCCATTTCAGACCGCTTCGGACTCGTTTCCCAGCTGGCCGAGCAGATCTTTGTCCTGTTTCTTCTGGTCACGGGTTTTTTGCCTTTTCTGAACCGCGTGATCGAACAGGGAACCGCGGAATTTGTCTTAAGGGGACTTCTGTTCTTCGGCATTCTTGGAGGATTGGAGGAGCTCTTTCAGGTTCCTTTCAGCCTGTGTGATACCTTCGTCATCGAAGCCCGTTTTGGATTCAATCGAAGAAGTTTCCGGATGTGGCTGCTCGACTGGTTGAAAAACCTGGGCGTCGTGGTTGTTCTGGGAGGAATCCTCCTTGCCTGTCTTCTTCTCCTGGTAAGCTCTCTCGGTCAGGCCTGGTGGGTCTGGGCATGGCTCGCGGTGGGCCTCTTCGAGGTCCTGATGCTCTGGCTCTTTCCGGTAGTGATTGCCCCCCTCTTCAACAAATTCGAGCCTCTTGAAAACAGAACACTGGAGGAGCGGATCGAATCGCTCATGAAAAGGGCCGGACTGCAGATGAAAGGGGTTCTCAAGATGGACGCCGGCAAGCGGAGCCGGCACACCAATGCCTATTTCACAGGCATTGGAAAGAGCAAACGAATCGTTCTCTTCGATACCCTCCTCGACGTTCACGAGGAAGATGAAATCCTGGCCATCCTGGCCCACGAGATCGGACACTGGAAGAAGCGCCACGTCCTCAAGCAGATTCTCCTGGCAGAGATCGTGTCCCTTGCCGCCTTCTGGTTGGCCGCTCAGTGGATCAACTGGCCGTTCCTCTACCACGCCTTCGGTTTTCAGGAACCGGTCGCCTATGTGGGATTGTTTCTTGCCGGAGCCCTTCTCGGCCCGATAGGCTTTTTCCTTCAACCTGCGGGCTCAGCCCTCTCAAGACATTTCGAAGTCGAGGCGGATGACTATGGGGCAGCTCTGATCGGGACCACGGAACCGATGGAGAGGGCTCTCCGGAGGCTGGCTTTGGAGAATCTGGCAAACCTGTCTCCCCATCCCCTCTACGCCTGGTACTATTTCGGCCATCCCCCCATGGTCGAACGGATCGCCAGGATGAAAAGAATGGGCAGACACCTCCAAAATCGGCTAAGGTGACGATGACGAGGTCTGTTTCGGTTAGGAGGGTAACGGTTATGGGTAATTCGTTGGCCAATGGACGTAGCCGAATGGCGACACGGGCATCGTCACCGTTTCCTCTCGACGAAATCCTTTACCCGATCACCTGTTATTGAGAAGGGCCACTTCTTTCTGCAGGGCGCCGAGGTCATCGAGGAGTCCCCACCTCTCAATCAACCACCGGGCCCGTCGCTCGGCATCCGCGTTCTTGAAAATCTCCGCCTCTGCTTCAGGGAGCACATCGAGCATCTGCTGGAGGACGATCTTGTCCGCCGCAAGCATCCGGGCCACTTCGTAGGCGATCAATCCCATATTCGCCTTCCGATTCGTGGGAAACGATTTCTGGATCAGTACGAGCCGGAGGACAAACCCGTCGCCGCCATCTCTCCGGTCTCCGGAGGCGGGATAGCCGGAAGAATTGATCTCTTCCCTCTGCTGCCCGAGCACGATCTGCATCGTGGAACGTGTGATGGGAATCGTAAGGTTCGAAAAAAATCTGTTCTTCGGAACCTCGTAAAAGATGAGCAGATTCTTGAACAGCACCTCTCCGAGGGACGTGCTGTAAATCCGGCTCAGAAACTCCAGGAGGCAGGAACCGATATCGTTGGAGAAAATATGAGAGAGATCGATCACCCGGGCAATCATCTCCTGCTTTCTCAACTCCTGCTTTTCCCGTGCCTCTTCGGAAGACTGCTTGCTTTCCCGCAAACAGTCCCTGATCTGATCGCAGCCTTGACATTCGGACGTCGTCCGGGTCACGGTCTGTCCCCCTGAACTGTCCACCGTCCTGATCGAGCCAAAACAATCTTTGTCGCTTTCCATCCACTCCCTCTTCCCCGAATCCGGCAGTGGTATCGAGGGTCCGGATTCGTCGATCAAAAAAGTCGTTTTATTGTAACACATAAGCGGCAGGACTTTCAGGTCTCCGGTAGTTTCCGGGTTGACACGCTCCGCCGGTCAGTGTTAATTCGTTAGGAAAGGTCAGTAACAAGCCCCGATCGGATCTTCTCCATGGATTCAAACGTGTCCCGGGATTTTCGAGAAAGCTCTGTCAATGTATCAAAAGGTAGGAACGCCTACGCCACGACACGGAGGGCGATAGAGAAATTTCCTTTGCCTGATCTCCGGGGCCGAAAGGTCCTGGTCAAACCGAACGCAGCCCGGCTCGCCCTCCCCGGCAGCGGTATCACAACACATCCACTTGTCGTCAGAGCGATCATCGATCACCTCAGAGGCAGAGGAGCCGAAAGGATCGCCATCGGGGAGAGCTGCATCTTTGGAGTGGACGCCCGGGAGGCCTTCTCCTCGACCGGGATGAAGAAGGTCTCCGAAGAGTCAGAGGTCGAGCTGATCGATCTGGACCGGGGGGACTTCCGGGAGATAAACATCCCCGGAGGAACTGTTCTTAAGAAGATCAAAGTGTCGGCCTTCTTGAACGAGTTTGATTTCATCATCTCCGTCCCCGTCATGAAAACACATATGCATACCGGGGTGACGCTGAGCATCAAGAATATGAAGGGAGTGCTCTGGCGAAGAGAAAAGGCCAGGCTTCATCAGCTCCGTTCGAACAGAAGAATTACGAAGGGGGACAAGGAACTCGATGTGGCCATTTCGGATATGGCAATCGTCCTCCGGCCCGATCTGGCCGTGATCGACGGAACGGTGGGAATGGAAGGGATGGGACCGGCCTACGGACGTCCCAAAGAGATGGGGATCGTCGTTATCGGCAACAACGGGTTTTCCGCAGATGCCGTTGCCGCCCGTCTGATGGGGTTGGACCCTGCGACGGTCCCTCATCTTCGATTATCCGCCGAAAAAGGGTTGGGAGAGATCCGGCTCGAAAAGCTTTCCATCACCCCCGAGGACTTCCTGAAGTGGGAGAACCCTTTCGCCCTCCCTCCGACGAAGCTCTCCATCCCGTACCCGGAGATCGTGGTCCACGACGAAGGCTCCTGCAGCGCCTGTCTTGCCACCCTGCTGGTCTTTCTTCAACATGACCATTCCGGCCTGACGGACTACCGCCTGGAGGACGGGAAGACCCACCTTGGCATTGGAAAACATCTGAGGGACTGTCCGAAAGGAACGATTCTGATCGGAAACTGTACCGCAGGAATCAAGAAAAAGGGAATCTTTGTTCAGGGCTGTCCGCCTGTGGCCTCGCAGATACGGGATGCCCTTTCCAGAAAGATTTCCAGGTGATCCCTCAGAAGCCGCAAAAGAATGGGTCCTATATCTCTTTTCCCGGGAGGGCGGGGCGGTTTCCGAAACTTTAGAATGCGAGTTTGTTGAAAAAGTCATTTTTCAGCAGTCTGCGACTCAGAGTTTCTACGCAGCCAGCTCCGTCTCCCGGGATAAGGCTTTCGCTCGAAAGTTTTCCAACCACCCGCATCCTCTCGGGCAAAGACTTTTTCAAGTTTTGGTCTTTTCGCATCTTTCGCACTTTGAAGGGTTATATGTTTCCGGAAATTCTTCTTGACAGGAGATTTTCGTCGTGTTAAGTAATATTTTAATTGTTGTTGGAGAAGAGATGGATCAGCTTCGTTTCACCGATTTCAGCCGTGGGTATTATTTTTACTGGTATTTTTACGCCGGGGTCTACCCACGGGTGACGGCTGATCCTTAACCAGGATATTAGCCAGTCAGAAGCCGTGGGTAGATCGAATCTACCCGCGGCTTTTTTATTTTGGGCCGTGGGGAATCCTCCTCACGGCTTTTTTTATTTCAAAGAAAGGAGGAAAGAGCCATGATCGGAAAGAGAATTCGACTGGAGCGCATCATCAACAGAGAGACGGGAAAGACGGTGATCGTCCCCATGGATCACGGTGTGACCCTCGGACCGGTTGCCGGGTTGATCGATCTGCCGGAGACCGTCAACGCCGTGGCAAACGGAGGAGCCAATGCCTTCGTGGTCCACAAGGGCATGGCCGAGGCCGGTCACAGGGGAAGAGGAAAAGACGTGGGGCTGATCATCCACCTCTCCGCGAGCACGCAGATGTCGCCTGATCCGACCTCCAAAACCATGGTGTGCACCGTGGAAGAGGCCATCAAGCTGGGGGCCGATGCGGTATCCATCCATGTGAACCTCGGGGCCGAAGATGAGACGATCGATGCTCCATGACCTGGGTCAAGCAGGCAGGGTTGCGATGGAATGGGGCATGCCGCTTCTCGCCATGATGTACACGAGGGGACCCCATGTCAAGAATGAATACGATGTGAAGCTGGTGAAACATGCCGCCCGTGTGGGAGCGGAACTCGGAGCGGATATCGTGAAGGTGGTCTATACGGGATCGGTCGAAAGCTTCCGGGAGGTGGTGGAAGGATGTTTTGTCCCTGTGGTCATCGCGGGCGGGGAGAAGATGGGAAACGACGAAGATATCGTCGAGATGGTCAAGGGGGCCATGGCGGCAGGCGCCTCGGGCGTCTCCATCGGCAGAAACGTTTTTCAGCATAAAGACCCGGAGAAGATCGTACAGACCCTCAGCAGGATCGTCCACAGTGGCGGTACGGCTGAAGAAAGGGTGAGGAAGTTCGGGGTGATCGGATGAAAAAGATCTGGGTCAAGGCCATCCCCTGGGAAAAGGAACTCGCCATGGTCGCCCTGGAATGCGGGGCCGATGCCCTCTGGGTTCCCGCCGGAATGGGACAGGAAGTGAAGAAGATGGGCTTCATTCCTACCGTGTCCGAGGATGGCGATCTCGTCTTCGGCCGCGATGTGGTGGTCAAAGAGATCCGGGAGAAGAAAGACGAAGAGGAGATTCTTGCGTTGAGTCTTTCGAAGAAGGTCGTCGTCAGAGGGGGGGATTGGATGATCATCCCCCTCGAAAACCTGCTGAGCAGGACGAAGAATCTCTTCGTCGAAATCCATGACCTGAAGGAAGGCCGGACAGCGCTGAACATTCTTGAAAAGGGGGTTGACGGCGTTGTGATCGACAACCCTGATCCCGATGCCGTTCGCGGAATGCTCCATGCCCTCAGGGCCGGCAACCAGAGGATCGGCCTCCTCACGGCCAGGATCAAACGAATCGAGCCCCTCGGGATGGGAGACCGGGTCTGCGTGGATACGTGCTCTGCCATGGCATTGGGCGAAGGGATGCTGGTCGGCAACAGCAGCCAGTCCCTCTTTCTCGTTCACTCGGAGAGTGTCGAAAACCCCTTTGTCAACACCAGGCCTTTCCGGGTCAATGCCGGACCGGTACACGCCTATCTGCGCATGGAGAACGGAGAGACCCGGTATCTCTCGGAGGTGAAGTCCGGCGATCAGGTCCTGGTCGTGAATTTTGAAGGGACGAGCTATCCGGCCGTCGTGGGAAGGGCCAAGGTGGAGCGGAGGCCGCTGGTCCTGGTGGAAGCTGAAGAAAAAGGCGGCACCTTCTCGGTCATCCTCCAGAACGCCGAAACGATCAGGCTCACCGCCCCTTCCGGCAAGGCGGTTTCGCTGGTCGATCTCAAAGAGGGAAGCGAGGTCCTGGTCTGCCGGGAAGAGGCAGGAAGGCATTTCGGGGTCAAGATCGATGAGACGATTATCGAAAAGTGAACGCCCGGAGAAGATCTGTGTCCCCATGGTCGAGACAACCACGGCCATGGCGCTCAGGGCGGTCAGGAGAAGCCGGCCGGGTGGCTGACCTGGTCGAGCTGCGCCTCGATTATCTGAAGCAGCCCGAATGGGAACCTCTCCTCGTCAACAGACCGAAGCCTGTCATTGTCACCTACCGGCGGAGCGACGAGGGAGGCAGATCCGGAGAAGAGGACGAAAGGAGGATCCGGATTCTGAAGGAGGCGGTCGATCTGGGGGCTGATTATGTGGACGTGGAAATGAGGAGCAGGAGGTCGCTGATTCAGGACCTGATCGAAAACAGGAAGGCAACGGAGGTCATTCTCTCCTTCCACGATTTTCGCGGAACAGCCTCTCATCAGGAACTGAGAAGGCTCTTTGAGCGGATGATCCGTCTGGGAGCGGATGTCGTGAAGATCGTCACCTTTGCCCGGTCCTGGGAAGACAATGCGAAGACCCTGTTGCTTATTCCTTACGCCCTTAAGAGAAAGAAGAGAATCGTCACGTTCTGCATGGGGGAGAAGGGGAAGATGAGCCGCGTCTTCTCTCCCTTGATGGGCGCAGCCTGGACCTATGCCTCCCTTGCCGCAAACAGGGCCTCTGCGCCAGGCCAGCTGACCGCCGGGCAGATGAAGGACGATCTGGGAGAGGTTGAGATGATCGATCTCGAGAACAGAGCTTTATGGGATCATCGGAAACCCGGTGCGGCACAGTCTGAGCCCGGTCATCCATAACAGTGCCTTCAAAAGGATGGGATGGAATGCGGTCTACCTGGCCTTTGAAGTGAGCAGATCTCAGGGAAGCCATGGCAGGAATCCGGGGACTGGGAATTCGGGGGGTCAGCATCACCCTTCCCTTCAAGACCGAAGTCATTCCCTTCCTCGATCGGAGGTCGAGGGGATCGCGGGAAAGATCAAGGCCGTCAACACGATCGTCAACGAGGAGGGAAGGCTCATCGGCTACAACACCGATTGGCAGCGGGGCCGTCGAAGGCCTTGGAAGGAAAAGGTTGACTTGAAAGGAAAGAAGGTCTTGCTCCTCGGAGCAGGCGGAACAGCCCGGGCCATCGGCTTCGGACTGAGAGAAAAAGGCTGCGAGCTCACCATTGTCAATCGGTCACCGGAGAAAGGGAACGCACTGGCAAAGGAACTGGGATGCGTTTTCAAGCCCTTATCCTCCCTGGATGGAACCGGAGGCGGACGTGCTGATCAATGCGACGTCCGTGGGCATGCATCCCAACATCGGAGAAAGCCCCGTTCCGAAGAAGTGCCTGGAGAAGAGGGATGACGGTGATGGATATCGTCTATTGGCCTCTTCAGAACCAGGCTCCTCGGCGAGGCCGAGGAGCAGGGATGTCAGACGATCGACGGACTGGAGATGCTTGCCCGCCAGGGAGCAGGCCAGGTTGAGATCTGGACGGGGACGAAGCCGGATATCGGTCAGATCAAAGAAGACCTTCTGAAGGGCATTGAAGCGGGGAGCAAAACGGCATCGAGAGCTCAAATTGAAAAGAATGATTGAGATCAGGCCGCTTCATCATTGCGACTCCGTGGTGACCATCCACGGGTCAAAGAGCTACACCCACAGAGCCCTCATCGTCTCTGCCCTCGCCGATGGGGAATCGGTCCTGGTCAACGCCCTGCGAAGCGAGGATACGGAGCATACCCTCCGGGGACTGCGGCAGATTGGGATCCCGATCTTCTGAGGAACAGGAAGGACTCCATGTAGCGGGTCAGGGGGGAAAACTGGAGGGGAGGACAGGAAGTTTTTTTTCTGGGAAATTCCGGAACCTCCATGCGGTTTCTGACCGCTCTGGCGGCGCTCAAAAAGGGACGCACCCTTCTGGACGGAAATGAACGGATGAGAAAACGGCCCATGGCAGATCTTCTGGAAGGGCCTGAGGGCATTGGGTGTCAAGGCCGGATCCGTCCATGGAGAACGGGTGCCCGCCCGTGACGATGGAGTCCCAGGGCCTTAAGGGAGGGACGGCGAGGATCAGAGGAGACGAGAGCAGCCAGTTTCTGTCCGCCCTTCTCGATGGTCGCTCCCTATGCCCGGGAAGACGTCAGCGTGGAGGTCACCGGCAATCTGTCTTCCCGGCCTTATGTGGACATCACCCTGGATGTGATGTCCGCCTTTGGGGTCGAAGTTCAGAATGAAGGAGATCAGTCTTTCTTTGTCCGGAGCAGGACAGAACTATCTCCCCCGGGACATACCGTGTTGAAGGAGATGCCTCGAATGCCTCCTATTTCTTTGCGGCGGCGGCCATCACACGGGGAAGGGTGAGGGTGGAAAACTTCCGGCCGGACTCCGTCCAGGGAGATACAGGATTCCTTGACGTTCTGGAGACGAATGGGCTGTGAGGTCAGCCCGGGGAGATGACTGGGCCGAACTCCTCGGGAAAGCGCTCCACGGAATCGAGATGGATATGAATGCCATGCCCGATCTCGTCCCGACCCTCGCAGTTACTGCGGCCTTTGCAGAGGGAAAGACCGTGATTCAAAACATCGGCCATCTTCGTTTCAAGGAGTCGGACCGGCTCAGGGCTCTCGCAGGAGAACTGAAGAAGATGGGCGTTCGTGTCGAAGAGGGAAAAGACTGGCTGGCCATTGAAGGGGGAAAAGCCCACGGGGCGAGAGATCGAAACCCATGACGACCACCGCCTCGCCATGAGCTTTGCCATTGCAGGACTGGCCGTTCCCGGGATAAAGATCAAGGGAGAGCGGTGCGTGGATAAATCCTTTCCGGATTTCTGGGAGACCCTTCAAAGGCTGTATTAGGGGTGATCGGTGAGAGTGAGAGTGAGGGTTACGGGTTGCAAGTGCGGGTTGCGGATTGCGAACTTCGGAGGTATCGAACCTGCATCTCGTGAACACGAAAACTGACTTCGCTCCGGTAGATCTTAAGTTTTGGTGCTTTGATGAACATCGTCTTCATCGGATACCGGGGCTCCGGAAAAAGTGAGGTGGGAAGAAGACTTGGCCTCTCGCCTGCAGATGAACTTCGTCGACACGGACGACCTCATCCAGAACCGTCATGGAATGACGATCAGCGAGGATCGTGGAAACCCATGGATGGAGTCATTTCCGGACCCTGGAGAAGGAGATGATCTAGAAATTTCCGAACCGGGATCAGCAGGTCATCGCAGCGGGCGGCGGGATCGTTCTCGATCCTGGGAACGTGGCGGCCCTGAAGAAAGGGGATTGATCATCTGGCTGAAGGCGGACAGGGATACGTCTTCTCAAGAGAATGGCACAAGGATCCCCGAACCGTTCCCAGCGACCCCCCTGAACGGGAAAGGGAGCCTGGAAGAACTGGAGGAGGTGTTGACGTTCCGGAATCCTTTTTATGAAGAGGCAGCCGAGGCCAGCCTCGACACCTCGCTCCTGGATGTGGAAGCAGTTGTCGAGACGAGTCCTTTTTCCATCATCCGGGAAAGGAGTGGGAAGACCTTAAAATGGGAGGAAATTCATTCGGAATCCTCTTCAGGATCACCACCTGGGGGGAATCGCACGGAAAGGCCCTGGGCGTCGTCATTGACGGCTGTCCTCCAGGGATGGACCTTTCCGATGAAGATATTCAGAGAGAGCTCGACCGAAGAAGGCCCGGCCAGGGAAAGGGAACGAGTCCGAGAGCGGAGAAGGACCGGCCGGAGATCCTTTCAGGGATCTTCGAGGGAAAAACAACCGGAACGCCCATTTCTCTCCTGGTCAGGAATGAGGATGCCGATTCGAGTTCTTACGACGAAATCAGGGAAATCTTCCGGCCCGGCCATGCCGATTACACCTATCAGGCAAAGTATGGCGTGAGGGACCACCGGGGAGGAGGCAGGGCATCCGCGCGGGAGACGGTTGCAAGGGTGGCTGCAGGAGCAGTGGCCGAAAGATCCTCGGAAAAGAGGGAATCACCGTCCTCGCCTATACGATGGAACTCGGAGGGATCTCGGCCGGCAGAATCGATGAAGAAGAGATCGAAAGAAACTTTCTTCGATGCCCCGACAGGAACGCGGCCGCTGCAATGGAAAGGAAGATCGAAGAGATGAAGCGCCGGGGTGACACCCTGGGAGGGATCGTGGAGATCCTTGTCCGGGGCTGTCCTCCGGGACTGGGAGAGCCTGTCTTCGACAAGCTGGAAGCGGATCTGGCCAAGGCCCTGATGAGCATCGGCGCCGTCCGGGGAGTGGAGGTGGGGGCAGGCTTCGGGGCCGCCCGCATGCTGGGGTCCCAGTGCAATGATCCCATCGGACCGGGCGGATTTGAGAAGAACGATGCCGGCGGAATTCTGGGCGGCATATCCAATGGAGAAGAGATTCGGCTCCGTGTGGCGGTGAAACCGATTCCGTCCATCGCCCTGGAGCAGAACACGGTCGATCACTCAGGGAAGCCCGTCTCCTTTCGGATCGAAGGCCGGCACGATGTCTCCGCCATCCCCCGGATCAACCCGGTCTGTGAGGCGATGGTCGCGATCGTTCTGGTTGACCATCTTCTCAGACAGAAAGGAAACGAGAAACAAGGGAAGTTGGAATGATGGAATGTTGGAATAATGGAATAATGGGTGGAGATCCTGCCCCGCAACATTGATTTCTTCCATTTGTTTTTTGGGTTTTCCCAGTATTCCATCATTCCACTATTCCATTATTCCAGTGGTGAACGGGGACAATTGGATGTCTTGCACACAGCTCAGGGAAAAAAGGGGCACGATGAAAGAAGGACGGCAACGGAAGAGATTCAGTCTCTTCGGCAGAGGATCGAGGCGGTAGATGATGAGATGCTTCAGCTCTTGAACCATCGGGCGGGGATCGTTCAGGAAGTGGGCAGAGTCAAATCGGAGTTGGAGATGGCCTATTACAGTCCGGGCAGGGAGGAAGAGATCTTTCAGCGCCTGGAAGACGGAGAATCCCGGCCCTTTTCCCCGGTGGGCGGTCCGATCCGTCTTCCGGGAGATCATCTCAGCCTGCCGTTCCTTAGAGGCGGAATTGACCGTGGCCTTCTTCGGTCCTCAGGCGACCTTCACACACGGGGCCTGTATTCAACAATTTCGGGAGTTCCGTCCGGATGGACCCGGAAAACACGATCCAGGCCGTATTTGAATCCGTGGAGCGCGGGAAGGCGGACTACGGTGTGGTGCCCATAGAGAATTCAACGGAAGGTCCGGTGAGTCAGACCTTGGATATGTTCGTTAATTCGCAGGTCAAGATCTGCGGAGAGATCTTCACCAAAATCTCCCATGACCTGATCTCCAGAAGCGGGAACCCTGCCGAGATCCGGAAGATCTGTTCTCATCCTCAGGCCCTGGGCCAGTGCCGGGAGTGGCTGAGAAAGAACTTGCCCCATGTTCAGCTTGAAGAAGCGGGCAGCACGGCCGGGGCGGCCCAACAGGCTGCGGAGAATCCGGAAACGGCCGCCATTGCCGGTTCGCTCGCCGCTCGGGTGTACGGACTGACGACGGTCGCCTCCCAGATCGAAGACAACCCGAACAACTATACGCGTTTCTTCGTCCTCGGCCGGCAGAGCGCCGAAAAGACGGGACGGGACAAGACCTCGATCCTCCTCTCGATCTCTCATGCCCCGGGAACGCTCTCCAGGGTCCTTCAGGTCTTCAACCAGAAGGGATCAACCTGACCAGGATCGAATCCCGGCCCACGAAGGGAAAGCCCTGGGAATACCTGTTCTTTATCGATCTGGAGGGCCATGCGGCCGATCCGCCGGTCGCGGAATCCCTCGATCGGCTGAAGGGGAGGTGCTTTTTCTCAAGCTCCTGGGCTCCTATCCTCAGAGTTCACCCTGACGGCGCAGAAAAGTGGATGGCATGAACCCGGACAGGCCGGTCGGAAAGGCTTCGAGGCGAACCTTTAATCGTCCCGGCACCGTCGAACCGTTTTGCAGCCAGAAGTCACTTAAAGCGATATCCTCCCGTGTCCCCTAACCTCTCAAAAACCGCTATTCGAAGCCTTGGAGAGCGGTGCGTCCGGGCTCATTGACCACCTTTCCTTGAATCCTGAAAAAGGATCGCCATATTTAGGTAAGGAAGGAGGTTGAAAAGATGGATAGAATCATTCATTGTAAAGACTTGGGATCTGATTGCACCTTCACGGCATGCGAGAAAACAGAAGTGGAGCTTTTCAGGGACATCCTGGAGCACGGCCGGGCCATTCACGGTGTGAAAGAGTTCTCAAAAGAATTTTATGATAAGGTGAGGGCATCCATCCGGGAAGGATATTGCGATCTGGAAGAGCAGATGTGCGGCTATTCATTCTGCCCCAGTTCGTAAGAGCAAAGAGACTTCAGAGAATCCGACTCTGAATCGACAGGGGAATTCGGAAAGAAACGCCGGTCTCCGATCCTGTTCATCCGCTCATTGGATGGCAGCCGTGCCTACTCTTACCATTTTAATCATCTTCCGCTTCATTCCAGCGGGCGTGGACCTCTCATGAAACGATAACCTCTTGATGAACAGATCTCGATCCTCGCAGACAAAAGCCGTCCTCTCTCTGGTTATTCTCGTTTTGATCTGGGGCTACAACTGGGTGGCCATGAAGGTGGCTGTCCGGTATTCCCCCTCCTTCGATTTCGCGGCATTGCGCGTCCTGCTGGGAGTGCTGGGCCTCCTCCCGGTGGTCATCTTCTTTCGTAGACTTCATCTGCCCCGGGAGAAGATCTTTGGAACATTTCTAACAGGGCTGCTCCAGACGGGCGGATTTTATGCTTTCTCGACATGGGCCCTTGTGAGCGGCGGGATCGGCAAGACCGCTGTGTTGATTTATGCAATGCCGTTCTGGGTGCTTCTGCTCGCCTGGGTCTGGCTCGGCGAACGGGTTCGAAAGACACAATGGATCGGGATTGCCGTCGCCCTGACGGGCCTGCTCTTCATCCTCATGCCGTTCCGTTTTACGGAAGGACTGTTCAGCGAGAGCCTGGCCCTTCTGTCGGGTCTCAGCTGGGCAGCCGGAATCGTTGTGGCTAAGAGGTTCCAGCAGAAGGCGAAAATGGACCTGCTCTCCTTCACGATGTGGCAGATGATCTTTGGCAGCATTCCCCTGGTCCTGACCGCACTTTTCATTTCGTCACCACCGATTCGCTGGTCTGTCCCGTTCATTGCCTCTTTGGCCTATAGCGGTATGCTTGCGGGCGCTGTCGCCTGGTTCCTCTGGTTTTATGCATTGAGCCGTTTACCCGCGGGCGTGGCGAGCCTGGGCACCCTTGCCACACCGGTAGTCGGTGTCCTGGCGGCATCGATCCAGTTCGGAGAAATCCCGACATTTCTGGAGGTCCTTGGCATTGCGTTGATCGTCTGCGCCCTCGTTCTCAATGCCGTCCAGGCGCTGAAGACCCGGGAATCCTTAGCAGACCGCTCAAAAATCCCTCTGCGCGATTTTTTTGCGTCATTCGACGAAAGCCGGAATCTCACTCTTTTCGAGGCATTTCGAATGAGACCTCGGTTTTCACCGGGTGACGTGCCATCCAATTCTTTCACGTCTTCAGTGGGGGATGAGGAGAATAGTAAGAGAGTGGCGGACTTCGCTCTCTTCCATGTAGAATTGAAATATTATTTAACAGGAGGTGTCTTCCATGGTAGCCCAAATCGAACTGACGGATAGCTTGAGACAGTATGCACTCGATCAGCTGGATATCGATCTGCTGGGTGTCGCTCCGGTCGACCGTCTCGCAGAAGGCCCCGAAGGGGCGCGTCCCACGGATTACCTGCCAGGGGCTACGTCCGTCGTGGTCTGCGCGGCGAAGATCCCCGATGCAGCGATCGAGGCGGCAGGGCACTACGAGGAGCCGGGAAGACACTCGGTCCCTATATGTGGTATGGCTATGTGGTTTTGAACTGGGATCTCTCTTCGGCCGTCAGGCGTCTCGTCCGATTCCTTGAGACCAGGGGTTTCAAGGCCCTTCCCTTTCCACCCACCGGGTTGTCCTACAAGCACGGGAACTCGGGGGGACCTCTCTCACCGGCATAGTGCCGTGGCGGCCGGTCTCGGTGAATTCGGCTTCAGCGGCCTTCTGCTCACCCCCCAGTTCGGCCCGAGACAGAGGCTCGTCTCCATTGTCACCGATGCGCCTCTTCAGCCATCACCCATGTACCACGGCCCGAAACTCTGCCGGCCCGAGGTGTGCGGCTATGCGTGTCTCAAGGCGTGCCCAACTGCGGCCATGAAAGGAAAGGTATCCTTGGAGATCGAAGGAAGGACATTTGAGTACGCCAAGCTGCATCCCGTGAAGTGCAAGTGGCCCTTTCCCGAGAAAGGCTATCGGAGGACCAGGGTTCCGATGCCCGCAGACCCGACCGAGGAGGACCTCCGTCAGGTGATGGCATCCACGAAGCCTCATCCCTTCGACGCCGCCCTGAGCCAGTTCACCTTTGTTCCGCAATGCGGGGCCTGCATCTTCAGCTGCCCGTCCCCGCGTTTTAAAGAAACCTCTTGTGCCGGCTGAGGGACAGGTCAATATCCAGATCGTATCGTTCGGTTTCTTACAGGGTCTGATCTAAGAATTCACTTGACATCATGGACTCCGATGCGGATTGGCTGAATGAAAATTCTTCAGAGGTTTCCTTGCGCTTTGGAAGCTTGAAGCCAATTTTAGCCCAGCCTTGTCAACCTTAACCTGAACCTCAACCTTAATCTTGATCGTTGGTCTTTACCATGAAAAACCGATGCGAATGGGCCACACAGGATCCTCTCTATATCGCTTACCATGACGAGGAATGGGGTGCCCCTGTTCATGACGACGTCCATCTTTTCGAGATGCTCACCCTCGAAGGAGCTCAGGCGGGGCTGAGCTGGCTCACTGTCTTAAAAAAACGCGAAAACTATCGAAAGGCTTTTGACGGGTTCAGACCCGAGCGGGTGGCGCAATACGATCCAGAAAAGGTTGCCGAGTTACTCAGCAACCCCGGTATTATCAGAAACAGGAGAAAGATCGAGTCAACGATTCAAAATGCCCGTTCCGTCTTGGAGATCCAGAGGGAGCATGGCTCTCTTGATTCGTTTCTATGGAGTTTTGTGGGAAGCACCCCGATCCGGAATGCCTGGAAGAGTCTCAAGGAAATCCCCTCCCATACCCGGGAATCAGACTTGATGAGCAAGGAATTAGCAGAGAAGAGGGTTTAAGTTTGTGGGTCCTACGATCTGCTATGCCTTCATGCAGGCTGTCGGGATGGTAAATGATCACGTCACTTCCTGCTTCCGGTATAAAGAGATAATAGAAACCTGGCGATCTTTGATTCACTACCCTTAGGGAGTGTTCAAAGATATTCCGCCCCTCGACAGGCTCAGGGTGAACGGGTATGTAAAAGCTGACACCTACTCTATGCCATCCAGACGGACTCCAGATAGGTCCCTTCGAAGTCGATAACCACCTGGGGCTGATTGTTCTTCAGATTCCACGAGACAAACGGGGTCAACTGGTCGTGGATCGTTTCCTGCTTGATCCCCAGCCGGTCCCCGATCATACCCTGGGCCATTTGAACCGCGGTAAGAAGCAGCTGGTCGACATGGAGACCTGCGTTGAGGCTCTTCAAACCGGGATGGGTTTGAAGCTGTTCCATCGCTTCGTCCAGATGAATGGCGCCGATCTTGCGGCGTAAGACATAGGCATTTCCCCGGTCACGGATGACCAGCAGGACGGAGTTGGTTTTCAGCCAGGTACTCCGGACCTTGGTCCCGGCCATCTCGGATTCGATGCGCTCCAGGAGCCTGCTCTTTGTCCTCAGTCCGGGCAGCTGCCTCTCCTGAATCCGTTCAAAGATAAACTCTTCCCCGTCGATGACGATCTCCTTGAGGCGGGTGGGGTCGAACCCCAGATCCATGAGGTCGCCCAGGGTCAGGGGGTCGTCGTGCGATTTCCCCCGTTCATGCAGCCAGGCCATGAAACTCGGTCGCCGGTAGTTGGGCAGGGACTCGATAAAAGAGGCGGGCTTATTTTTCAGATCTTCCGGCAGCCGATTCAGCAGCGCCAGATCACCGTTGCCCAGGGCATTTCTCTTGACCAGTTCGCGGGGAGGATAGGATTTCACCTCCAGTCTGGCCACCTCGGGTCCCAGGGTGATCTGTTCCGTCGATTCACCGCCCGTATAGCCCAGCAGGTTCCCGATCCGGCGACTGAAGGCGGTCCACTTGGTCACGAAACGGGTGAACATGAACCGCATGAACGGCGAGGCCTCCCCTCGTTCGATCTCTCCCTTGAAGTAGGTGAGGAGGGTCTGGTAAAGGTCTTTGAATTCCTCAATGGTCCTTCCGACCATGACCTCGTTCTCTCTCACGTGGATGACGGTGCGCTTCCTTTTCAAATGGTGCAGCAGTTTGAAAAGAGGCCCCTTCAGGTCTCTCCCCTCCAGCGCCGGGGGAATGAAGACCATGTAGTTGTCGTTGCTGCCGGAGAGCGAATCGCCGATGATGGTCTGAACAGGTTTCCAGGATTGCCTGAGATAGATGTCATACGTCGGGTCTTTATCCGGAATGATATTGTTCAGAATCCCGAGGGCCGACTTGTCAATCAAGAAATCGTGGAAGGATTTGAGGATGCGGGTCCCCAGCCCTCTCTTCCTGAAAGGGGCGGCGACCTCAACGTAAACAAGGTAGTAACACGGGATGGGTTTCTTCAGATAGAGCATGTTCAGCCGGCCCAGGTTCTCCCCTGACTCCGCATTGATCTCGAACAACCGGAGACCGCCTTTGGAATCCTCGGGTTTCAGCCTGTCGAGCCTGCTGCCCGAAACGGTCTTGTTCATAAGACCCCATAGATCGTTGAAAAGATCTGCAACCATGGGGGCCTCGGGCAGGCCGCGACGCATTCCTTCATCGATGAGGGCGATCAAACTGAGCCGCTCGTTAAGACTTAGAGGCTCCGTCCCCTCAACAGGCGCTATGGGAGAATCTTCCCCGGCAGAGGCTACCGGCCCCGGCCAGTGTCATCCCTGCCGCGCCTCGATGAACGGCCTGATCCTGCCCTGAAAATGAGAACGACAGGCCTTTCCCGTTCGTCTGGGATCTTTTGATCATGACCTTGCAGAGGTCATACATGATTCGAAAAGGCTGGATATCGGTCAGACCGCTGACAAACCGCGCTTTTTCGAGGGCGATCTTTTCGGCGATCTCTCCCAGGTTCAGTCTCTCCAGGAGTTCCCTGTGGTAGATCTCCGTGGCAATCATCGCTTTTTGAAGATGCCCCCTCACGTCCTCCTGGATGACGCCGTTGTGGCTGAGGAGGGCACGCCTGGCCGGCAAACGCGAAAGTTTTCGAATGCTCTCACAGTAGATCTCGAGGGATTGAAAGTAATTGGGCCAGAAAACGTCCTGCTCGGGAACATAGAATCCGGTGGCGTCGCCCAAGGCCAGAGTCCGCTCCGACTGCTCGTACAGGGAGATGTGACAGGGGGAGTGACCGGGAGTGTCGAGGACCCCCCACACAATCCCTTTCCCCAGATCGATCCTGTCCCCTTCCCTTACCACGGAGTCCGGCTCAAATGAATAGCGATCGAGCTGGGCAGGCAGTTTCTTCAGCTCTCTTCTCGCCTGCATGAGCTGGGCGATGCTCAGGTCCACCAGCAGAAATTCCTTGAGCAGTTCTCTGCTCTTTAATGTCTCTGAAGCCGCAGGGCTCGCCAGAAGCTTCAAATGGGGCCATGCGAGTTTCATGTGCGGCACACCGCCGATGTGATCTGCGTGGGAATGGGTGAGGACGACGTAGTGAATCTGTTTCGGATCGATTCCCAATGCCTCAATTTGACTGGCGATAATGCCGAAGGTGGGACCGGTCCCTCCCTCGATGATCATCCCCACCTCTCCCATGGACAGATAGGCGGGAAACGACGGCGTTCCCAGTTGATAAAGGCTCGGGGTGATCCTGATCGGTTTGTGCATTGAATCCATCATCTCGCTTCACCTTTCGTTTACGGCTTTCTTTCCTCCGGAACCGGGCGCACCCAAAAAAAAGGGCCATGGGTGTATCCCATGGCCCTGATCTTACCTGCCGGTCCATGGGCAGCCCATGAAGGTCTGCCCACGGCCTTTTTATGAGTTCAGGCAGTGGAGGCAGACCCGCTCCTAAAGTAAAAATACCCAAAATAAAAGAAGCGACCCTGCTCTTTTCCTGCCATCATTCTGGTTACTCCCACAACATACAGTTACTTTTTAACACTTTCCCCAAAAAAGTCAAGAGAGACCCCTTGACAAGTCCCCCTGTGATTTGTTAAACAGCATGTAATAAGGAGTTGTAAGAGGACCGCAGTGGAAGATATTTTAAGATTGAAACAAGGGAACTGGTGGCGCTGGGCAAACATAGAGGAGGCTTGCCCCGTGCTGCATTAACCGTTTGAAGTGAAACAAGGCCATGGGCGGCTTCCGGGTCCCCCATGGCCTTTTTTATTTCTGCCTTTTCAAAGGCAGACCGCGTTCAAAAAAGGCTATGGATCATTTCCATAGCCTTTTTTGTTTGGTTGGGAAACAAAGATTTCGTCCGCCGGTGACGGTGACGACGCCCGTATCGTCATTCGGTTACGTCCTTGGTCTCAAAAACTTGACGTAACCCGTTGCCCTTAACCGAAACGGGCTTCGTAACCGTAACCCTAACCTGTTTTGTCGGAGGTTCGAACATGATCACCCCGTCTTTGGAAGAGTTCATCAGACTGGCCGGCCAGGGCAACCTGATTCCCGTCTTCGAGGAGATCCACTTCGACCTGGAGACACCGATCTCCGCCTTCCGGAAGATCGATGATGGAAGCAGTTCTTTTCTCCTTGAAAGCGTGGAAGGGGGAGAAAAATGGGGACGCTACAGCTTCCTGGGCTCCGGTTCGTCCCACCTCTTCCGAAGCAAAGGGAACCGATTCGAGATCCTGAAGCATGGGGAACTCCTTCGAGAAGGAGAGAACGAAGATCCCCTCAGGGCGCTGGAGGAATTCCTTGCCGTCTACCGTCCCGTCCGGCACGACAGCCTCCCCAGATTCTCCGGAGGGGCGGTGGGATACCTCGGTTACGATGTCGCACGGTCCTTCGAGAGGATTCCAACCCGTCTCCGGGAGGACATCGACCTTTATGATTCTTCCTTCATGATCACGGATACCCTGCTCGTCTTCGACAATTTGAAGAAGAAGATCAAGGTGATCTGCAATGCCTTTCTGAACAGCCGGCAGCCCTCGGGGCCATCGATTGAGGCGGCCTATCAGGAGGCACAGGAAAAAATCAATTCAATCATTGCACGGCTTCGGCGGCATGATCCCCCTGTCTCCGTAAAAAAATCATCCCCTCCCGCTCCGCTACGTTCCAATTTCAGCAGGGAGGAATATATGAACGTGGTGGAAAGGGCAAAGGAGTACATTCGGGCCGGCGACATCATCCAGGTCGTGCCCTCACAGCGGTTTTCGACGGAAATTCACTGTGACCCCTTCGACATCTACCGGGCCCTTCGAAGCATCAATCCTTCCCCCTATCTTTTTTATCTGAAGATGAACGGAACGGTCCTCATGGGAAGCTCGCCGGAAGTGATGGTGCGTCTCGAAGGCAATCAGATCGAGCTCCGTCCTATCGCCGGCACCCGCAAACGGGGTACGAGCAAAGCGGAAGACCTCGCCCTGGAAGAGGACCTTCTGGCCGATGAGAAGGAGAGGGCTGAACACATCATGCTGGTGGATCTCGGTCGAAACGATGTGGGCCGTGTCTCGGAAATCGGCTCGGTCAAGGTGACCGAACTGATGGGGGTGGAGAGGTACTCTCATGTGATGCACATCGTCTCCAATGTTCAGGGAACGCTCGCCCCGGGGCTGAACGGTTTCGACGTCTTTCGGGCAACCTTTCCCGCCGGCACGGTTTCAGGCGCTCCCAAGATCCGGGCCATGGAGATCATCGAAGAGCTCGAACCCTTCCGGCGCGGGTTTTACGCCGGAGCCGTCGGATACTTCGGCTTTCTGGGAAACATGGATACCTGTATTACGATACGCTCCATTCTCGTCAAGGATGGAAAGGCCTATGTCCAGGCGGGGGGAGGCGTTGTCGCCGATTCCGACCCGGAGAAGGAATATGAAGAGACGTTACACAAGGCCCGGGCCATTTTCAAGGCCATCGAGCTTGCCGAGGAGGGGCTGTCATGATCCTGATGATCGACAACTACGATTCCTTTACCTACAACCTGGTCCAGTACCTGGGTGAACTGGGGGCCCCGTGCGAGGTGTACCGGAACGACCGGATCAGCCTTGAGGCCATCCGGGAGAGAGCGCCGGGGTATCTCATTATTTCCCCCGGGCCCTGCACCCCAAAAGAAGCGGGGATCTCTGAGGGGGCCATCCTGGAGATGTCCGGGAGAGTACCCATTCTCGGGGTGTGTCTGGGTCATCAGTGCATCGGGTCTGCCTTCGGAGGAAAGGTCATCCGGGCAAAGCGTTTGATGCATGGGAAGAGCTCCCTCATCCATCATGACGGGAAGACGATTTTCAAAGGGCTTCCCAACCCCTTCCAGGCCATCCGGTACCATTCTCTTCTCGTTGAACGCGAAAGTCTGCCCGATTGCCTCGAAGTCTCTGCAGAGACGGAGGAAGGGGAGATCATGGGCCTGAGGCATAAGAGGTTTTCGATGGAAGGGGTCCAGTTCCATCCCGAATCCATCCTGACCCAGAATGGAAAAAACCTGCTGAAAAATTTCTTAGAACTGAGGAGGAACGGTCATGCTTAAGAGATTCATCGCCAGAGTGGTGGAGGGGAAAGACCTGAGCGAGGAGGAGTCCGGAGAGGCCATGGGCCTCATCATGGAAGGGGAGGTCCCTCCCACACAGATCGCTTCATTCATCACCGCCTTACGGATGAAGGGCGAGACCGTTCAGGAGATTACCGGATTCGCCCGTGCCATGCGCGCCAGGGCCTTCCGCATTCGGGCCAAAGAAGGAGAAGAGGTCGTGGATACCTGCGGAACCGGCGGGGATGGACTGGGAACCTTCAACATCTCCACTGCCGTGGCATTCGTGGCTGCCGGCGGGGGATGTACCGTTGCCAAACACCATAACAGGTCCGTATCCAGTCAATGCGGAAGCGCGGATGTGCTGGAGGCCCTGGGGATCGATCACGCCCTTCCTCCTGAAAGAGCGGAGAGATGTCTGAAGGAGAATGGGTTGGCCTTCCTGTTTGCCCCCACCTTCCATCCTGCAACCAAGAATGCAGCGATCCCCCGGAAAGAGATCGGGATCCGCACGATCTTCAATCTCCTCGGTCCCCTTACCAACCCTGCCGGAGCGACCATTCATCTCGCAGGTCTCTACCGGGAGGATCTGTTGCAACCCATCGCCGAAGTGCTGAGAAACCTGGGAAGCAGGGCAGCCTTTGTCGTGCACAGCGAGGATCACTCCGATGAAATCAGCATCACGGGCAGGACAGCCGTTTGCCGGCTGAAGGCCGGAGCAATTTCATGCTACCAAATCGAGCCCGAAATGGCAGGACTGAAGAGGGCGAGGCTGGAGGAAATCCGGGGAGGGCCACCGGAGAAGAATGCGGAGATCCTGCTTCAAGTCCTGCAAGGGAGGCCGGGTCGCTCCCCGGGATGTCGTTCTGTTCAATGCGGCAGCGGTCTTCGTGGCATCAGAAAAAGTATCAAACCTGAAGAGATGGAGTTGAGATGGCCAGAGAATCCATTGACTCGGGCAGGGCCATGAACAAACTCGAAGCGCTCATCCGCTTTTCAAGAAGTCAGGAGGTGAAAGATGTTTCTCGAAAGAATTGTGGAAATAAAGAAGAGGGAGGTCCGGGAGAGAAAGAACCCGTCCCGGCAGAGGGAGATGGAGGAAAGAATTTCTTCCCTTCCCCTTCCGCGGAATTTCATGGATGCGATCTCACAACACTCTCCTGTAGCCGTCATCGCTGAGATAAAAAGGGCTTCACCTTCGTTGGGGATGATCAATGAAGAACGTCGATATCCTTCACTTGGCCCGGGAGTACGAGAAAGGAGGAGCCTCGGCTATTTCCGTTCTTACGGAAGAGAACTTCTTCAAGGGGGATCTTGCTTATCTTCATCGCGTAAAAGAAGAAGTTTCTCTCCCGGTCCTCCAGAAGGATTTCATGATCGACCCCTTTCAGATCTATGAGGGAAGGGTTTCAGGGGCGGATGCGGTTCTTCTCATCGCCGCCCTCCTCGACCGGGAAGCAACTCAGGGATTTTGCCGATCTGACAAGGAGTCTCAATATGGTTCCATTGGTTGAAGTCCATAACGAAGAAGACCTGGAGAAGACATCCACCCTCGATCTTCCCCTCATCGGGATCAACAACCGTGACCTGAAGACTTTTGAGGTGGACCTCGGGACCACTCTTCGTCTCAAGAGAGCGATTCCCTCAAATACAAGCGTGATCAGTGAGAGCGGGATAAAGAACCCCGGCGATGTTAGACTTCTCAGGGAGGCAGGAATCGACGGAATCCTGGTCGGAGAGACCCTGATGCGGAGCCCGGATCCCGCTCAAAAGATCAGGGAACTGCTGGCCGGAACTCAGACATATGACTACAGCTCTTCTATTGCTGCACACAGGTTATGAATGACACCGTGGTCTGAAGACCGTGAGTCGCAGGGCGCATGTGAAGCTTCTCCCCTCTAAAGGACCGGCTTGCGGGGCGCACGCCGGTCGCGGGAGGCCTCTGCTGGAGACCCCTACGCCTTCAAAGAGGATCGCCTTTGTCGAGGAGGTTAGAAAAGCGGATGAAACAGCCGGATAAGAAAGGATATTTCGGAGGATTTGGAGGGAAGTTCGTTCCCGAAACCCTCATGGCTCCGATCAGGGAATTGGAATCGTCTTACCTTTCTGCACGAAGGGATCCCCGGTTTCGGAAGGAGTTGAACTTCTATTTGAAGGATTATGCCGGAAGGCCCACCCCCCTCTATTTTGCAGAAAGACTGACCGGAGAGTTGAAAGGGCCCAGGATTTACCTCAAGCGCGAAGATCTCACCCACACGGGCGCTCATAAGATCAACAACACCCTCGGCCAGGCCTTGCTGGCGAAAAGAATGGGAAAGAGGAGGATCATCGCGGAAACAGGGGCGGGGCAACACGGGGTGGCCGCCGCCACCGCGGCGGCGCTGCTGGGACTGACCTGTGCCGTTTACATGGGAGAGGAGGATATCCGGAGACAGTCGCTGAATGTCTTCCGGATGAAACTCCTCGGGGCCGAAGTGATCCCGGTCTCCTCCGGCAGCAAAACATTGAAAGACGCCACCAACGAGGCCATCCGGGACTGGGTGACACATGTCCGGGAGTCCTACTATCTCATCGGGTCGGTGGTCGGACCTCACCCCTATCCCATGATGGTCAGGGATTTTCAATCGGTGATCGGGAAAGAAGCCAGGAGACAGATCCTCGAAAAGGAGGGCCGTCTTCCCGACGTTCTGCTGGCATGCGTGGGAGGAGGGAGCAATGCCATAGGCCTTTTCCACCCTTTCTTCAAGGACAATGTCCGCTTTGTCGGTGTCGAGGCCGCCGGCCTCGGAATGGACTCGGGCAAACAGGCTGCCTCGCTCAATGCAGGGTCTGTGGGAACGCTTCATGGAAGCATGAGTTACATTCTTCAGAGTCGCTTCGGCAATATTTCGGAAACCTACTCCTTTGCCCCCGGTCTGGACTATCCGGGCGTAGGACCGGAACACGCCCACTATAAAGAAGTTGGAAGGGCGGAGTATGTCACCGTGACGGACGAGGAAGCCCTGGAAGCCTTTCACCTTCTGACCCGTACCGAAGGCATTCTTCCGGCCCTGGAAAGCGCCCATGCACTGGCTTATGCGAGGAAGATGGCTCCTTCTCTCGGGAGCGACCGGATTGTGATCGTCAACCTGTCAGGCCGGGGTGACAAAGACGTCCACTCGGTGGCCGCGAGAATCGGAGTTGAATTATGAGCAGAATCGATCTCACATTTCAAAGGTTACGGAGTGAGGGCCGAACCGCCCTGGTTCCATTTATCGTCGGGGGAGATCCCTCTCTTGATGCCACAGAGGCCCTGATTCCAAGGATGGCGGAGTGCGGTGCGGATCTCATTGAAATCGGCATCCCCTTTTCCGATCCTCTCGCAGACGGGCCGGTGATTCAGGCAGCCTACCAGCGGGCCCTGCAAAAAGGGGTCAACCTGCCGGAGATATTTCGCATGGTGCAAAGGTTGAGAGGGAATCTCGACCCCCCTGGTCCTCATGGTCTATTTCAATCCCGTTCTCCAGTATGGGTTGAAGACCTTTGCTCAGGACTGCCATCAAAATGGAATCGCGGGAGTCATCATCCCCGATCTCCCTCCGGAGGAAGCCGGGCCATGGATTCGAGAGGCCAGGCCCTTTGATCTGGATACCATCTTTCTGACGGCTCCGACCAGTTCTCGTGAGCGGATCAGATTGGTGGACAGGTGCAGCCGCGGATTTATCTACCATGTTTCAGTCACGGGCGTCACCGGGACCCGGGGGGAGCTGCCTGTCGAGCTCGAAGGGGCGGTCAAACAGATAAGAGAATACAGCAAGAAACCCGTTGCCGTCGGCTTCGGGATTTCCACCCCGGCCCAGGCCAAAGCGGTGAGCCTTTTCGCAGACGGCGTGATCGTAGGAAGCGCGATTGTGAAGCTCATCGAGGAGCACCGGAATAGTCCGGACTTGATCAGGAACGTCGGTGATTTCGTATCTTCCCTGTCCCGCGGGTTGAAGGCCTGACCATTCTCTTTGGGTTTGAACAGGATCTTTTCCACCCTGGGAACCCATTGAAGGAATCCATTTTATCTCTTATAAGAGGGCGATGGGGAAGCCTCAGCGGTATAAACTTGCGGTCTTCGATCTCGACGGGACGCTTACGCAGGAGCGGTCCATCTGGGAATACATCCACAAGCGTTTGGGCAAGTGGTACGGATTTGCAGAAGAGTATCAGAAGCAGTTCCTGGCCGGGAAGATTTCGTACGAGGAATTCTGTCGGCTTGATGCGGAGGTCTGGAAGGGAATGAGGGTTCACGAACTCCTTGAGATCGTAAAAACCGTACCCTTTCATCCCGGTCTGGACGAACTGGTCCATCATCTGAAAGAGAAAGGCTTGAAGCTCTCCCTGGTTTCTTCCGGCCTCTCCGTTCTTTCCGACTGGGTCCATGAGAAGTACGGATTTGACTATTCCGTCTCCAACGATCTTCTCCACGAAAACGGCACCCTGACCGGAGAGGTAAGGATTCAGGTCTATTATGACAAAAAGGCGGAGTGGGTGGAAAAGATTCTCGCCCGGTTCGGCCTCACATCTGAAGAAAGCCTTGCCATAGGAGACAGCAGGGGAGATCTGGATATGTTTCAGAGAGTCGGATTCTCAGTCGCTTTCAACTCTTCCTGCCAGGAGCTGGAGCAGATCGCCAGCCTCTGCATCGATTCACAGAATCTTACAGAGATCATCCCGCGACTGCCGCTCTGACAGGAAATTGGGAGAATCAAGTCATCAGTGATCAGTGACCAGTCATCAGTTTGCCAAGCATATGAAAAGTGTCAGAAGGCAGTCCATACAGGTTGCCACTATCGAGCACGAAGAGTCATGACGCCAAAGTGTTCGCTCGACGCTGATCTTAACGGGGAGGAATATCCCCTTCGTAAAGGAGTTCGAGGCAAGGGGTGCGATTTCGAGCAGCAATGCATGGCAAGATCAAGCCTCGATCCCAGCTTCGTCAAACGAGGACTTCCTAATCGCATTCGTTGAACGGACGAACGGAAGAATATGGACTGGGAATTGAGATTCATGCAGTGGGGCAATGGGTGGTGGGCCTCTTCGGTCCTTGATGCCGTATTGCCCTGGCTGACACATCTGGGAAGCCAGGTCGCGGTTGCCGTATTCATCCTGTCCGGCTGGATTGTCACAAAAAAAAGAAAGGTCCTCTACGGTCTGCTCATCCTTTACGGCATTCAGTCTTTCATCTTGTACGGGCTGAAATTCTCGATCCGGAGGCAACGGCCTCCTTTTGCCCTGGAGCTGACCTCAAGATTTCCAGGAGGCCCCGGGGAAATCCTGGACCCCAGTTTCCCCAGTGCTCATACGCTCTATGCCTTCATCATGGCAACCCTTCTGGCCGCGTGGTTTCCGAAATATCGTATCTTCTTTTTCGTCCTCGCAGCATTCATTGGATGGACCCGGATCTACCTTGGTCTTCACTATCCCACAGACGTGATGATGGGAGGATTGCTCGGCTTCGGAATCACCAGATTGTATCTTTCGAGGCTCGATAGTTTCCAGAATCCTTCTCCCATATGATTCCTTCCGTAAGGGCCGCAGTCTTTCACTTCTTTTTTTCCGGATGACACTCCTTGCAGGGTTTGAACGTGTTTTCGTGGTGACAGCTGCTGTAGCACCAGTCAACCTCAGGCTTTCGAAGGGCGGCACGATCACTCTCGCTTGGCGGCACCGAATGCGGCTGATGACAGTTGCTGCATTCCGGAATCGCCTTCGCCTCTTTCGAATCGTGCGGTACAAACCTGTGTGGCGTGATCTTCTCTCCACTTGGCGCCGCATAGCTGGGTGCTGATGCGGCAAGTTTATCGAACGGCCCGTGGCAATCCAGACAATCGCCCTTAGGGACCGGGGCTGCAGGTGAGATCGAAACCCCCAGACACAGCGCCTGCCAGGCTACAAAAACCATGAGACCAACGAATTGAATCTTTCTTTTCATGTGTTGAGGAGAATGCTTTCCGCTCACGCGGCAGAAGGCATTTGCGGTTCACGATGCTCATCTATTCAGATGCATCTCGATCCTCCCTTCGATGCTGCCGCCGTAGGCAGATGTGCCGAGCGGATGACGTTCCTCATCTCGGGATGTGCGCTCGAAAACAGCAGATGCCTCTCTGCTTCACACGTCAGAAAGGCATCTGCCGCTTCACGGAAGTCAACTCATCGGCTCCCCGGCATAAATGCCGGAGCTTGCTCAGAGTATACCCTGAGCGGCGCTTCCTATCCCCGCCTTCAAAGGCGGGGCTTCGCGCCGTCGAACGGACGAATTCACGGTCCAGTCGCTACATCGTCTTTTCCTCCGCGGCGATCTTCCCGGCGATGTAACCCTGGCAGGCGGCTCTGGCCAGACCGTGCTGACTGAACCCGCCGGCGGATTCGCCGCCGCAGTAGAGTCCCGGTATGACCTGACCGCTCATGTCCTGCACCTGACACTTGGCGTTGATCCTCAGACCGGCACGTGCATCGTGAACGATGGGTGTTGCCCAGGCCGCGTAGAATGGCGGTTTCGCAATCTTGAATTTGGGAGCGGGCTTTCCAAAATCGGCGTCCGTTCCCGCATCCACAAACTTGTTGTACCTGTCCACGGTCTCTTCCAGATTCTTCACAGGCATGCGGACGCGCTGAAACTTCATGACGATCTTATTCGCCAATTCCGAAAGCGTATCCGCGCTGAAAAAGAAACCCCCTTCAATATCCACATTGGGAGGTACGGGTCTCCATCTCTGCCGGGTTACGGCCTCGGCATCGAAGATCGCCCAGATCGGTCCGCCTCCGTTATGTTCGTCTCCGATTCCAGCCAGGGCCGCATTGATGAAGTTTCTGGGAGCATACTTGATGTTCGAAGCGTTCAGGTAACTGCCGTGCACATAGGGCTTGATGTCTCCCGCGTTGTTTGCAGTGAACTGGTCTCCGGTCTCATCATAGAATCGCTGACCGAGCATGTTTACGAGGATGACGTTCTGCCAGTCGGAGACCCGCAGTCCGGAGGCCCGGGCAAGTTTGAAAACGGGGCTGCCCGGCATCCACTGCAGGTTGCGATAATTGTATTGGCACCCCACCATGCCCGGTTTCGTAATATTCGAGCCGAATTCTCCGGTCTGGTTGTAGAGTCCCCAGAGCGAGGCTCCGATCGCCATGGCGGCAATTTCTCCGCTGGCATCCTGATCGGACCACGGCATACCCGATAGGCCGCAGTACTCCTCGGTGAGGCGAGGGTCGAACATGCACCGGAAATTCACGTTCCCGGTAAACCCGCCGGTGGCGATGATGACGGCTTTCTTCGCACGGATGTTCAGCTTGCCGCCTTTGTGGTCGACTGCGATTCCAAGCACCCGGCCGGAATTCGGGTTCTGCCGGTAAATGCTCGTCATCCTGTGCTCGAGCATGATTTCGACGCCCGCTTTCTTTGCCGCGACTTCCAGGGGCCGCATGAGGCCGTTACCGGAGGAGGTTTTCGCCTGCACAGTGGGGTCCGCCGGTTTGCCTGTCTGGACCATCGGCCAGTCCATCACGGCTGAATGCATCTCCCGGGGAACCGAGTTCCCGACGGAAATTCCGCCCAGCCTGTCCGGGGGCTGGTCTATAAAGATCACCCCATGGGCGACCAGCCATTCAAAGGTCGGAGCGCTGTTGTCGGCAAAGGCCCGGATAATCTCTTTGTCGTTATACCGATAATCCGGGAATCCGTTGGGTTGGACGACGGACCAGTCGGTCAGGTCCCGGAAAAGCAGATCCGGGGAATCTTCGATACCGGCCTTTTTCTGGGCGCTCGTCCCGCCCCCCAGTGGAACATTCCCGCCGCTCGTGATAGCGTGACCTCCGATATCGGGTTCCGCTTCCACAAGGATCACTTTCGATCCCGCTTCCTGGGCCACGATCGCAGCGGGAAGTCCCATAGCCCCTGCACCGATCACGACAACATCCGCCTCTTTGTCCCATCGGGTTGGGGTTCCCTGGGCGGACGCAGGGGATTGGGTAATGAGACCGCCTGCCGCGGCGATCGCGGTTGCACCGGCTGCCCGTTTGAAAAACTGGCGCCGGGTGATCCGGTTCCTCGTTTCCTCTTTTGACATCTTTGTCCCTCCTTTCAAGTATCCGGTGTTAGGAAAGCAAACTTCCATCCCCGCCCTCGACAGCGAGCCGGGAGTTGCCCGTTGCCGCATCGAGAATCCGTGTCCCTTAAATTATACTGCCGTTCCTGACCTGAAGCAAAGCAAATTCGTTTGCAGCCAGTAACCGCTCTATTCTGGGAAATCTTTGCACCGGCGGCGGAAGACAGTTCCCCGGGGGCGGGGTCCGATCGCCCGGAGCGTTTCAGTGGCGGAACCTTTCCTGAAAAGAGCATTGTGTTCCAATGGGCTACAGGTCCCGCTATCGGCACGATCACTTCGTTACCTCACCTGTCAATCGATTCGCCTTCTGGAACGTGAGGACGGATCGGGCCGCTTCCGGGGAACACCCTGCCTCAATATCTCCGGCATAAGTTCATGTGAAATAAAATTCTTGCTTGACGCTTTTTAATTGGATAAGATTTTCAGAATACACCTTGGTGGGGTGGGATTCTTCAGCTCCGATCATCCGTGTCTATCTTCAATTTTCATCCGGTTGATGAAAAAAAGGTGAAGTCTATCCGGTTCACATTCTTTGAGGAAAGGAGGTGAAGATCGGAGTCGTCGGCCGATGTGAAGGGGGGATAGTCTCCGCGCTCAGCCTTCGTCTATTTTTTTTAGAAACAATCCGAGGGGCAGTCAGGGGAATAGGTTCTTTATAAACCTTTGAGAAAGGGGAAGAGTATGAAGAAAAGCTGGATCGTTCTGCTTGGCATTTTCTTATGTCTGACCTTAAACGGCCCGGGATGGGCCTCTCACAAGATCGGTTTCGTAGCAGCCATCACAGGCCCTGCCTCCTTCCTGGGAGAACCTGAGAAGGAGACCGCACAGATGGTGCAGGATTGGATCAACAAGGCGGGTGGAATCAAAGGCACCCCCCTTGAGATCGTCATCGAAGATTCAAAAGGCGTAGAGGCCGACGGTGTCCTGCTGACCAAGAAATTGATCGAAAAGGAAAAGGTCCTCGTTGTGATCGGCGAGTCCACCACCGGCGTTTCCATGGCCATGGTCCCCATCTGCGAAAAAGCCGAAACCCCCATGATCTCCATGGCCGCAGCCCTCTCGATTGTCACCCCTGAAGACGAGACGAAGCGGATCGAAGCCTCTCAGAAACCGTGGCTGGAAGTCCCGAAGAAGCAGCGTCACTGGATTTTCAAAACCCCCCAGGCCGATGCCTCCGCCGTGGAAAAGATCTACATGTACTGCCAGGCCAAGAATATTAAGAAGGTCGCCATCATCACGGTCAGCGTCGGCTTCGGTGTGGAAGGCCGGAGACAGTTGAAACGATTCGCTCCCAAATACGGGATCGAAATCGTTGCCGACGAACTTTATGGCGGGAGGGACACGGACATGACTGCCCAGCTGACCAAGATCAAGGCCTCTCCGGCCCAGGCTGTCATCAACTGGTCCATCGGTCCTCCTCAGGTGATCGTGACCAAGAACTGGCACGACCTCGGGATGAGAGGCAAAATCCCCTTAATCCAGAGTCACGGCTGGGGAAGCAAAGGGAACATTCGGCTGGCCGGACCGGCTTCCGAGGGGGTCATGGCGCCCCTGGGTCGGGTTGTCTTCGCTGAAAAAGTGGACCCAAAACATCCCCAGAAAGAGGTGATCACGAAGTACAAGACAGAATATGAGAGCCGCTACAAGAAAGATGTCTCCACCTTCGGCGGCCATGGGTACGATGCCCTCATGATGGCGGTCGATGCCCTGAAGGCGGTTGGCCCGGACAAGAAGAAGATCAGGGACTACCTCGAAACAAAGATCCGGTATTGGCCGGGAACCGGGGGCATGTTCAACATCTCCCCGACGGATCACACGGGCCTTGGGCCGGATGCCTTCGAAATGACCGAAGTCGTCAAGGGGGAGTGGGAGTTGGTAAAATAGAAAAGGGAAAAGAGAGGCGGGATGTGCCATGATCCTGAAAACCGCCATGCTAACTTTTCGCAGATGTTGTGATATCGGAGCCCGGGCGGGGGTACTTCCAAACCCTTCGGCAAGTCGCGGATTTTATGAAAATGAAGGGTGACACGAGGACCTACACTTTAAGTTGAAGTCCCGGTTGTTGCCCGGAAACGCCTGGAGTCGCACTCCTAAATGTGCCGCTGCAAGGCTTTTCCAGCACCGCCGCCCGGTTTCAAGATACTGGTCTTATTGCAACTGGCGGATTTCCTCGTGTAGGACCGACAAGAATGAGTCTTTTCAGCCAGCTTCTTCAATTCCTTTTTACCGGGTTAACGATCGGGGCGATCTATGCCATGGTCGGCCTGGGGTTCAACATCATCTATAACGCCACGACCATCATCAATCTGGCCCAGGGAGAATTTGTCATGTTCGGGGGATTGATCATGGTCTTTTTTACCGCGGTGCTGAAACTTCCCCTCCTCATCGCATTCCCTCTCACCATCATCGCGGTGACGGTTGTGGGGGTCCTCTTCGAACGCCTCGCCATTCGGCCGTTGAGGAACGCCTCCCTGTTGACGCTGATTATCGTCACGATTGCAGCGTCGATTCTCTTCCGGGGCGTGGCCATGTTCGTCTGGGGAAAGGACCCCTATATGCTTCCTCCTTTCACCTCCGGGAGCCCGGTGATGATTGGAGGAGCGGTGATCATGCTTCAGACCTTCTGGGTCCTGGGCACGGCCCTGGCCATCGTCATCCTGATGGCTCTCTTTTTTGGAAAAACGATCGTCGGAAAAGCCATGAGCGCCTGTTCATTCAATCCCACGGCCGCAAGCCTGGTGGGCATCCCGGTGAGGAAAATGATCCTTCTCTCCTTTGCCCTGAGCGCCGGCCTGGGTGCGGTGGCAGGGATCGTCATCACACCCATCTCCCTGATGGATTACGATCGGGGTCCCATGCTGGCGGTCAAAGGATTCTGTGCGGCGGTCCTGGGAGGCCTGGGTGTCGGCTACGGGGCGATCGCCGGAGGTTTCATCCTCGGGATCCTCGAATCCATGACCGCGGGCCTGGTTCATTCCGGATTCAAAGATGCGATCGCCCTGGTGATCCTCCTGTTCATTCTCTGCCTCAAACCGAGTGGCGTGTTCGGAAGCAAAGAACTCAACAAGATAAAGAAATTCTAATCATCAGGGTAAGGTTGAGTTTCAAGTTAAGCTTTAAAACCAAGGCGAATCCATATCTCAAGTGAGAGAAACATATCTTGAGATTAGGTCATGTAAGAACCTAATCGGAGGGTTGGATGGGAAAGGCAAATCGTCGAGCCCTGATCGTTCTATCGATCGGTCTCGGCCTCCTTCCCGTTTTTATTTCAAGTGACTATTACCTGAGCATCCTGATCTTCATCGGGATCAACGCCATCGCCGCAATGGGATTGAGCCTGCTGATGGGTTATGCCGGCCAGATCTCTCTGGGGCATGCCGCCTTTTTCGGAATCGGGGCCTATTGCAGCGGCGTCTTCACGGTCAAATTCGGGATCCCGGTCTTTTGGGCATTCGTGTGCGGCATCCTTCTGTCGGCGATCATGGCGATCGCCATCGCCGTCCCCACGTTGAAGCTGAAAGGCCACTACCTGGCTGTTGCTACACTCGGTTTCGGTGAGATCATCTTCATCCTCTTCAATGAACTTCTGGACCTGACCGGAGGCCCCTCCGGGCTCTCCGGTATCCCTCCCGCCGAACTCCTCGGTTTTGCCGTGACAGGGAGTACGTCGTTCTTCTATCTGGTCTGGATCCTTTTTCTGGTCCTCCTCGTTTTTTCACTGAACGTCATCCACTCAAGAATGGGAAGGGCCCTTCGGGCCGTTCATGGAAGCGACCTCGCCGCAGAGGCCATGGGGATCGATGTCAGCCGGCTCAAAGTTCAGGTCTTTGTGCTCAGCGCCATTTATGCCTCCATTGCGGGATCGCTCTATGCCCATTTCGTCACGTTCATCAGTCCTCCCACATTCGGACTCTTTGCCTCCATCCTGCTCTTGATGATGGTGGTGATCGGCGGCAGCGGAAGTATCTGGGGGGCCCTGCTCGGGGCCGGGATCCTGACCCTTCTTCCGGAGTATTTAAGAGCCCTGAAGGATTTTGATATCCTGGTGTACGGAATCATCCTGGTCGTCATCCTTCTCTTTATGCCCGAGGGAATCTTCAAAGGACTGACCGTACTCACGAAACGGTGGAGAAAAAAATGAGTCTCCCCTCTCCTCTCATCGAGATCAGGCGGTTAAGGAAGGCCTTCGGAGGGCTGATGGCGATCATGGACCTCAGTTTCGACGTCACGGCCGGCCAGATCAAGGCCGTGATCGGACCCAATGGCGCGGGGAAGACAACCCTCTTCAATCTCATCACCGGAATCTTTCCCCCCTCGGAAGGCTCGGTTCGGTTCCAGGGGAAGACGATCAGCGGGACGAAGCCTCATGCCATCGCACGGCAGGGCGTCTCCCGGACCTTTCAAACGGTTGAGCTTTTCGGCAATATGACCGTTCTCGAAAACGTCATGGCAGGCTGTCACCTCTGGACAGGGATGGGATTGTTCCGATCGGGTCTGAGACTCCCGGGAGTCAAAAAAGAGGAACGGCTCATCATCGAAGCCGCTCAGGAGAAGCTGCTTCTCACGGGACTCCTCGACAAGGCGGAGGAGCCGGCCTCCGGATTGCCTCTCGGTGAGCAGAAACTGCTTGAAGTCGCCCGGGCCCTGGCAACCCGTCCGAAACTGATTCTCCTCGATGAACCTGCAGGAGGCCTCAACGAAACGGAGATCTTGAGGATGGCGGAGATCGTCAGAAAAATCCGCGACCGGGGAATGACGGTGCTTCTCGTGGAGCACCACATGGATCTGGTCATGGGGGTTTCAGATGAGATCGTCGTTCTCAATTATGGGGAGAAGATTGCCGAGGGAAGCCCCGAAGAGATCAGGAACGATCGGAAGGTGATCGACGCCTACCTCGGAGAGGAAGTGGACTATGCTTGAGGTCAAAGCAATCAATGCCTATTACGGGGCTATCCACGCACTGAGGAACGTCTCTCTCTCGGTCGGAAGTGGGAAGATCGTCGTCCTGATCGGCGCAAATGGAGCGGGCAAGACCACTCTCCTCAAATCCATTGCAGGTCTGATTGCAAAACAGGACGGAGAGATCTTTTACGAAGGGAAGCCGATCACGCGCTCTCTGCCCGGAGAGATTGTGGCCCGGGGGATTTGCCTCGTTCCGGAGGGAAGGCAGATCTTCGGCCATCTCTCCGTTCTGGATAATCTGAAACTGGGGGCCTATCTCTATTTTGACAGACGGCACAGAGACGAAATCCGGGCGAGGATGGAGGAGATCTTTGCGACCTTCCCGATTCTGAAAAGCCGTCAGAGGCAGACCTCCGGGACCCTGAGTGGAGGGGAGCAGCAGATGCTGGCCATCGGCCGCGCCTTCATGTCGAGGCCCAAACTGATGATGATGGACGAGCCCTCCATGGGGCTGGCCCCTCTGGTGGTCATGGAGATCTTCCGGGTGACCCGGGAACTCAACAGGCAGGGAGTCACCATCCTTCTTGTGGAGCAGAACGCAAGGGCCGCCCTGAAAATCGGTGACGCGGGCTATGTGCTCGAAACAGGACAGATCGTGCTTCATGGAGAAACGAAGGGACTCCTGGAGGATGATAAGGTCAAGCATGCCTACCTGGGAAGATGACCCCAGCCGGAGTTCGCGGGATTCCCTGAAAACCTCAAAAGATCTCAGAAAACCTCGCACCAAGAACCAACCTCAAAAACTTCTTGACAAATTTTTTCACTTATGTATTTATGGATAAAACCTTCCATTTCATAAGAGGGACGTAAACCGTCTCTTTCATTCAAATCATCGTCCCGAGATCGAAATTTGGCCACCACCTTATGGGGGAAAAAGGGTGGACCGTAAATACCTACCTTCGGTGCTTCAAAAGGAGAAGCCGGGTTTCTTCTTTATTGAACCGCAAAACCGCAAGAAGTGAACAGGTAAAGAACCCATCCTAAAATCCAGAGAGGAGGTGCTGTCATGCAACCACAGCCGGATGTGTCCGCGTACATGGGAGCCTGGTATGTCTGGGGACTGATCTTTCTTGGCACATTTCTGATGACCGTCATCGGAACCTGGATCGTCGTCAAGAGAAGGAGGTGGGATGAATGAAACCACAATGGTTACCCGTACCAACGCCCACAACGGAAATGATTGTTGCCGGGATCATCGCCCTTGGAATCCTGCTGGTCCTCTCCGCCTCCCTCGGCGCCCTGGGAAGGAGAAAATGGAAGAGCTTTGAAGAGTATCTCGTAGGCCACCGGGACATCGGCCCTTTCATCACGGGGGCTGCGCTTTCCGCCTCCTACATCTCCGGGTGGGCCTTCTGCGGAAGTACGGGAATTGTCTACACCCTCGGATTCTCCGGGATGTGGTTCGCCGGGATCTGGAGCCTCGTCGGGATCATCCCCTGCATCTGGCTCGCCTCCGTCAAGACAAGGGAGTTCTCGGTGAAGCTCGGGGCGGCCACCGTGCCTGAAACGATCGGCAGGCGATTCGAATCCAAGATGCTCCAGACGGTCATTGCCATCTCCATGCTCTTCTTCCTCTTCATGTATTCCGTCGGCCAGCTGAAGGCCGGAGCGAGCGTCTGGTATGCGCTGACCGGACTGTCACCCCTCTGGTGCCTTCTGCTCTCCGTCTTCGTCGCCTGGCTCTATATGGCCCTGGGCGGTTACGTGGGAAACCAGTATGCCATGGCGCTCCAGGGACTCGTTTTTGCTGTCGTGGGAACGCTCATCGGAGTCGTCGCCATTGCGCAGAGCGGAGGTTTCTATCAAATCACGGCCAAGCTGGTGGCCGAGAACCCGAAACTGATGTCCCTGATCAGGCCCGATCTTCCTGCGCTCGGCTCTACTCAACTCATGTCCAGCTGGGTAGGAATTCTTGCCACGCCCGTCATCTTTTTCACGATGGCCACAGGCTTTCCGCACAATGTGAGCCGTTTCTCGGAATGAAAAAGATGACCAAGAGGGACTACATCTGGATGGTCTTTATCGTGTGGTTGTTCACAGGCATTCCGATCATGCTCGACTGCTCGAGCAACGGCCTCGTGGCAAGAATCCTCTACGGCCCCCAGCTTCTTAAGATCGAGCCGTGGAGAGGAGATCTCGCAGCCCCCATGCTCGCCCACGCCCTGGGCGGCTCCCCGATGTTGGCCTTATACACGGCGGGCCTTTTCTCGGCAGCCCTGTCAACCGTGGCAGGAATGGTTTTCATCATGAGCGCCAACATCACAAGGGACGTCATCAAACTCTGGTCCCCGAAGGTTTCGGACCAGTCCATGCTCGCCCTCGGATACTTCCTCATCGCCCTCTTCCTCTTCCTCCCCTTCTACTGGACACTGAAGAGACCCCCCGAGCTGCTCTCCATCTTCATGGGCATGGCGGCCATGGGGCTGGGCGCTGTCTTCTTCTTCGTCACGGCCATCTCCTACTACTGGAAACGGGCCACAAAATGGGGCGCGGTCTGTACCGTGATTTACGGGACGGTCATGACGCTGTACGGCGGATGGGCCGTACTCTATAAGAAGAGTCTCGGGATGGGCACCATGGAATGGATCCTCGTGATCGGCTGCGGGGTCATCTATTTCGCGGTCAGCTTACCTGACCAAACCGCCTTCCGACAAAACAATCAATCTTCTCTTTCCGCAGAAGAAATGAAGAGAAGGGGGCCCCTTGGCCCCCTTTTTTCTCCTACCCAAGAGTTTCTAAAACGCCCCCTTTTGTGGTATCATTGCATTCACATCACTCCAGAAGGACCCTGAATGCCCGAATCTCTCCCCCTGGACAAGTTGAAGGATTTCATGAACAGGGTTCCGCCTTTTCACCTGCTTCCCGAACATGCCGTGGATGAACTGGTCAAGGAACTCCTTATCGAATACTTCCCGAAAGGGGAGATCATTCTGAACCCGAAGGGCCCGCCCACTCAGTTTCTCTACATCATCCGTTCGGGAGGGGTTAAGTTCCTCGTTCGAGAGAAGGAGGGTGGATCGGATAAGGTTTATGACTACCGCGACGAGGGAGAATTTTTCGGCCTCATCTCTCTTCTGAGCGGGGAAGCCTCCCCCTTCACCGTTCTCGCCGAGGAGGATACCCTCTGCTATCTCGTTAAGAAAGAGGTCTTCAAAAGACTTCTCGACGACCATCCGAGCATGCTTCTCTACTTTACCACTGGACCCAGCAAGGGATTCAAGCAGCTCTGTCTGGAAACGGGCCTTCCCGGTCCTTCCGGCCGACCTGAATCCTCCTGTGGCGGAGGAAATCCTCTTTGCAGGCAGGATCAAAGATCTCATGAGTTCAAACGTCCTGACCTGTCCTCCTGAAGAGACTGTGGTCGGCATTGCCCGCAGAATGACGGCCATGGGAGTCGGATCGGCAGTGGTCGTGGATGAGACGGGAGTGCCCATCGGAATCGTGACAGACGGGGACTTTCGCATGAAAATCGTGGCGTCCGGAAAATTGACCAACCTTCCGGTCATCGATGTGATGAGTCGCCCTGTCCAGTCCATCAACTCCGAGGCCTTCTGTTTTGAGGCCGTCCTGTCCATGATGATGAACCGGATCAAACACCTCCCGGTCATGGACGGTCTGGAGCTGAAGGGAATCATCTCCGGACACGACCTGATGGTCTCTCAGGGACATAACCCCATTGCGGTCATTAAAGGAATCGGACAGGCGGCCGACATCGAGCAGGTTGTCCTCATCCGGCGAAGGATTGACCAGGCGTTGAATGTCATTCTTGAACATGGAGGAATGGCCAGAGACATTTGCGAACTGATCACGACCTTCAATGATCATCTCACCCAGAAGATCCTCTCTCTTTCCGAAGAGGCCATGGTTCACGAAGGGCAGGGCCGCCCTCCGGTTCCTTATTCCTGGATCGCCCTGGGAAGCGAGGGAAGACGCGAGCAGACTTTGAGGACGGATCAGGACAATGCCATCCTCTTCGCAGACTGCCTCCCTGAAAGAGAGGCGGAGGTTCGGAAGCTATTTCCTTGCCCTTGCGGAAAAGGTCGTTTCGGGTCTCGAACGATGCGGGTTTCCCCGGTGCAAAGGGGGAATCATGGCCTCCAATCCCAGGTGGTGTCAGCCGGAGCACGTCTGGAAGGACTATTTTCGCCACTGGATCATTGATTTCGACTATCCGAAAGAGGAGGTCCTGCAGACCTTCGTCTTCTTCGACTTCCGTCCCATTTACGGTCCCGCAGGAATTCATGAACGGGTTCTGGGAGTTCGTCTCCGAATCCCTGACCCAGAGGGAAAGCTTTCTCAGAGACATGGCTGAAACCGCGGTTCTTCATGAAACGCCCCTTGGCTTTTTCAAGCGCCTCGTAGTTGAAAAATCAGGGGAGCATAAGAACCAGCTCAACCTGAAATTGAACGGCTTAACCCCTCTCGTCGATGCCGTCCGGACCCTTGCCCTGGATCAGAGGATCTTTGAGACCAACACGCTCGATCGTATTGCAGCGCTCGCCGAAAAGGAAGTGGTGACCTCCGCGGAAGCGGAAGACCTCCGCGATGCCTTTAACGCAATCATGCTCGTGAGGGTCCGCCACCATGTCAGCCTGGTTCAGCAGGGAAGGCTCCCTGACAATTACATCGACCCCGAGGCATTGAGTATCATTCAGCGGACCATGCTGAAGGAGGCTTTCAAAAGCATCGATAAATTGCAGCGCCTGCTGGAGCTTCGATATCGTCTGAGGGTCCTTTAGCAGGCTGCTGAAAAACGTTAAAATCCATTTCTTTTCGAGGATCTGTTTCCGGACCGCGATGAACGCCTTCTGGCTTCGAATGAGGAACTTTTACTATTTTCGGAAGCTACGGGGAAGAAACCTGCCCTCGGTGGCTCAAAACAACCTCCTTCTCTTCAAGCGTCTCAGCCTCAAGACATCCATCGCCGAGACCGATTTCGTGGTCTTCGATACGGAGACAACCGGCCTGAATGCCGGAAAGGGGGACCGCATCCTCTCTTTGAGCGGGGTGCGCATCAAACAGGGGCGTATTGACCTCTCGGATACCTTTCATGAACTGGTCAATCCCAAACGGGACATTCCTTCTCAGACGGCGACGGTTCACGAGATCCTCCCTCGCATGGTTGCCGGGAAACCCCCATTCGAAGAGGTGCTCCCCGGTTTTGTCGGTTATATCGGCGCATCCCCGCTGGTCGCTCACCACGTCTGGCTCGACATGACCTTTCTGAACAGGGAGATGGTCCGTCTGTACGGATTTCCGATTCAGAACCCGGTGCTGGATACCGCTGTCCTGGGCGGCGCTCTCCTGGCCGGGAAAAAACGTTCCCTGCACGGGATGCCTGAGCAGGATAGCAGTCTCGGCGCCCTGGCCGCCCGCTATCAGGTGCGGATCGAAGAACGCCACTCTTCATTCGGAGACGCACTGGCAACCGCCCAGATCTTTCAAAAGATGATCAAGGAAGCCCGGCACCTCGGGATTCTCAGGTTGAAAGACCTGCTCCGACTTTCGTCCCGGCACGCGAGGGATCACCACCTAAGCGGCCACGGACCTTTTTAGGCGGCAGGTGGACTCGAACCTGGAAATGGGCTGCGTCCCTGGGTTACGGTAACGGTTACGACGCCCGTTTCGTTAAAAGTCAAAGGGTTACGTATAGCTCCTAAGACGAAAGACGTTGCCGAATGACGATACGGGCATCGAAACCCCTGCCGTTGGACGAAACCTTTTTCTAAGGAGAAGAACATGCCCCGTGACCTTCCTGTTGGGAATGGAAAGCTTCTGATCTGCTTTGACAGGAATTATGCGATTCGAGACCTCTACTTTCCTCACGTGGGCCAGGAGAACCATATCGGGGGCCGCTTCTTCCGGCTGGGGGTCTGGGCCGAGAACCGGTTCTCATGGGTCGGCCCGGAATGGAAGCGGGAACTCGGCTATCTGCCGGATACGCTGGTGACCAATGTGAGGCTCTCCAATAAGGAAATGGGCATTCTCTTGAATTGCCATGATGCGGTGGATTGTCAGGAGAATGTCTACCTCCGCGAAGTCTCGGTTGAGAATCTGGAAGTCCGTCCGAGGGAAATCCGCCTCTTCTTCAACCAGGACTTCAACATCTCAGGCAATGATGTCGGGGATACGGCCGCCTTCGACCCGGCCAGCGGGGCGGTCGTTCATTACAAGGGGTCCCGGTATTTTCTGATCCACGGCAGCCCGGAAGACCATCAGGGCCTTTTCCAGTTTGCAGTGGGTCAGAAAGGATTCGGCGGCAAGGAAGGAACCTTTAGAGACGCGGAAGACGGCTCCTTGTCCGGGAATCCGATCGCTCAGGGATCGGTTGACTCCGCCGTCGGGTTCAGTCTTCAATTGGAGGGCGGGGCGAAAAAGAAGATTTATTATTGGATTGCCGCAGGCCAGAACTGGAGCGATGTCCGGAATCTCAACACTCTCGTTCAGTCCGAAGGCCCGGAGAATCTGATGCATCGAACCCTTGACTACTGGCTCCTGTGGAGCCGCAAAGAGACCCCGCCCCTGGAGGTGTTGCCCCCGGAGATCGGACGGCTGTATCGCCGGAGCCTGCTCGTGATCAGCTCTCAGATTGATTGGAAGGGAGGAATTACTGCAGCCAACGATTCGGACATCATCCACTTTGCAAAAGACACCTATTCCTACGTGTGGCCCCGGGATGGAGCCCTGGCAGCCCATGCCCTTGACTTGGCAGGATACGGAGTCCTGGCACGGAACTTCTACCAGTTTGCCGCCGAGATCATCGAAGAGGAAGGCCATTTCCTTCACAAATATAATCCGGACGGGACTCTCGCTTCATCCTGGCATCCCTGGTTTGACAGAGGCAAACCCCAGCTTCCCATACAGGAAGATGAGACCGCCCTCGTCATCTGGACCCTGTGGAACCACTTTGTCCTGTATCGGGACATCGAATTCATCCGGCTGATCTATAAGCCGCTGATCAGAAGGGCCGCCGAGTTCATGTGCCGCTATCGGAACCCTGAGACAGGCCTTCCGGACGAATCTTACGATCTGTGGGAAGAGCGGCGGGGCATTTTCAGTTTCACCGTCGGGGCGGTTTTCGGCGGCCTGACCGCCGCGTCTCTTTTCTGCACGGTTTTTGGTAATGAAGAGGAGGCCGAGCGCTGCAAGAAGGCTGCGGCGGAGATCCGGGATGCCGCTTCCAAGCATCTCTGGCGGCCCGGCGTGAACCGGTTCTGCAGGAGCCTCTGCCGGGATGATCGCGGACGCCTGAATGCGGATGAGACGCTCGACGCCAGCCTCTGGGGGCTCTTTGCCTTCGGCCTCTATCCGGCTGACGACCCGAGGATCGTCTCGACCTTCAACGCCCTGGAACAGAGGCTCTCGGTCAGAACAGGCGTCGGAGGCATGGCCCGCTACGAGGAGGACTCCTATCAGCGGGTGACCCCCGCCGTTCCCGGAAACCCATGGTTTATCTGCAGTCTGTGGCTGGCAAACTATCTCGCGGAGAGAGCGAAAACGGAAGAGGACCTGAAGCAATCCCTCGATATTCTGAAGTGGGTTTCAGATCATGCGCTGCCTTCCGGAGTTCTTGCGGAACAGATCAGCCCCCTCACGGGCGAACCCGTCTCGGTCTCGCCTCTGACCTGGAGCCACTCCACCTTCGTTGCCGTCGACCCAGCTCATCCTGCACCGTATGGCCAGGATGAAAACGTGCACAGCCTGCGGTTCCTCTCTCCTCGCCCGTAACCGGGCTGAGGACTGGGTCGAGCAGCTCCTGCCCGAGGCATGCAATTCCATCTATGGCATGTGCGAAGTGAAATAGAGAAAAGGGAAAGACTTCAGTTATTAATCGGTCCATAATTGTGTAGACACCCGAAACCAAATCCCTCCTTCCCTCCCTTTACAAAGGGAGGAATTACCCCTCTTTGGCAAAGAGGGGCGAGGGGAGATTTCCTAAGAGCATGTTTTTTCTATTATGGACTCATTAGTATCTAAGAATCTGTGAAAGCCCAGGGGCCTCCGGTCAGGAATGCTGTAAAAGGTTTAGAGCGGAAACCTTTTAGCGAGCGGACACTGACTCTCAAGCCAGAAGACACCGTTCGTTAATCGATTCCGATTGTTTCCCATAACACAACAAAAAACCGCATTCTAAACCTTTGGAAGTATTTCTGACCGGAGGCCCCTCCAAGTCGATCGTCGCAAGAGAAAATGTCCTGAAAAAGGATACCCTCACCAGCTCCCTCCTCCGCCGCCTCCGAAGCCGCCGCCTGAGGAGCCTCCTCCGCCCGAACCTCCCCCACCGCCGCTTCCTCCTTCACTGCTTCGTGGAGCTGAGAACATGGCGGACGATAGATCCGACGTGACGGAGCTCATCGAGTGGGTAAACCCGTAGGGGCTGAAGGTCCTGAATCCCGACGGAGAGGCGTACCAGTCGGGCGGGTCCTGATAGATTCCTTCAAAAGCTTTTGCCCAGTTGTCGGCCACCCCGAGGCAGAGGGCGTAAGGCAGGAATCTGGAGAAGAGGGTTGCATCCCCCATCCGTTCCAGTCTATCCTTCTCTGCTCGATTCAGAAATTCCTGAAAACCCAGAACGTCCATGCGGGCAGAGGCTCCGGATTTCGTCTTGGCAGGCATAACACCGGCAAATCCTATCACAGGAATCCCTGTCAAGACGCCCGCGATAATACACTTGACGGAAGGATCGCCTGACAGCACGGCAAAGATAAGGCTGCCGATAATCATGACGAGAAATCCCGCGATCGCATAGGATTGTCTCACCTTCTCAGGATTGCTGAGAAAATACTTCTTACGAACCAGATCTCCGTAGAGTGTCCGCTTCAACAGACTCAGATGGACATAGAACCTGTTTTTCAACTGTGAGACAAGAATCCCGGGCAGCGGGGATGGAAACAGGCTATTCATCAGCTCCGTCTCAAAGGGACTCAATGCCTGGTCGTGGTCTTTTGTTTTCTTAAGATAGAAATCCTTCGAATCGGTGAGCCATCCCTCCTTCCGGGTCTCCTCAATCTGAAGAAATCCTTTGACAGCCAGACCCAAGATGGTGGACGTGATATCCCTCGGGTCGAGTTTCTCATCCAGAAGGGTCCCCACCTCGGCGGGCGTCAAGGGGGTGCTCCCAAACCTGGGGGGCTCGTACATCACTGTGACGGACTCTCTCACGGCCGGATCCCTTCCCTTCTTCCTCCATCTCAAACCCATGAACACAAACGCAGCAATGGGGAAGAGAAAGACCCAGTTCTCCTTCAGATCAATCGCCCACAGGGCCTTCTTCCATTTCGAGGGAGGAAACACCAGGCCTTTATCCCAGCTGAGGGCGATGGTAAACCCCTCCCCGATCCCAAGGTTTCTTTTTGTCTGGAATTTGCACCTGTTCTCGTGGGGCTCCACCGAGCATTCCGCCTGGTTTGAACCATAAACCCCGGTGTAACAGGCATGCTGAAGTTTCTCGCTTTTTTTCTTCAGGGAAAGAAAGACATCTGCGGACGCTTCTTCAATGGGAGCCTTCCAGGCATTTCCGGTGACGTTCCAGTAGAGCTCATCGTAATCGTTCAGAAAGAGGATCGCGTTTTCAACCTGATACGTGATGATGTAGGTCTGACGGCCGTCCACATATCGCTTCGGATCCCCGATCCGGACATGGATCACGGATCCCGTCTTCTTTACCTGGTACTTCCACTTCTTCCCGGTCCCGTCGACAACGGAAAGGACCCGGGTGGGCGTCCGCATCGCCTCCCCCATCTCGGTCTCATACTTGAAAGGGATTTCACGGTAGATCCCGTGCCGGGGACGGTCAAAGGTAACGTCAATCCTTTCTTCCACAAGAAAGGATGAATCCTCACGGACCGTAATGTCGGAGTGAAACCGGTTGATGGTGAAATACTGGGCAAAAGCCGGAGAAAGAAGAAAGACAAACAAAAGGCTGAGGCTCAGGCTGAGGTTGAGCAAAACCCGGAAAGGGAGACGATGGAGCTTTCCACAACGTTTCATTTAATCTCCTTGAGAGATCTGTTTTCTTTGGTCATGCAGCACCGCAGCACTTCTGTTTTGGTCATTTTCTTCTCACCGGTCTTTGACCGCAGCACCGCAGCACTTTCTTTTTGTCGTCTCTTATCAAAAACTGACTTTCACAGGTTTTCTTTCTTCCGCCGGAGACTCCAGTTCAAAGAATTCCCCTTTTTCGAATTTGAACTGGGATGCAATCAGGTTGGAGGGGAAGGATTCAATCACGATATTGTAGTCACGGACAACGGCGTTATAGTATCGCCGTGCGTATTCGATGTTGTTCTCCAACTCCTGAAGCTGAGTCTGGAGCTGTGTGAAGTTGGCATTGGCCTTCAGGTCGGGGTAGGCCTCGGCCACGGCGAAGAGGCTCTTCAACGTGTCCCTGAACATGTTCTCGGCCTTGGCCATCTCCCCGGGGGTCGTTGCCTGCATGGCCATCGATCGGGCCTGGGTCACCTTTTCGAAGACCGTCTTCTCATGGGAGGCGTACCCTTTGACCGTTTCCACCAGATTGGGCACCAGATCGTATCGTTTCTTGCACTGGACATCGATGTCCGACCAGGAGGATTTGACCGTGGTCCGGAGGCGAACCAGTTTGTTGTACATCATGATGACGGCAAAGACGATGATGGTCAGGATGATCAGGATCATCAGCAGAGTCATGGCTTCCTCCTGTGGAGCATAGTACCTGAAGCTTAAAGAATATGGGATTTTTTTTCAAGGAAAGAAGCAACACAGGGGTAATCCTTCAGCGACGTGCGAAGAGATTGAGACGGGATGTTCCCCGGGGGCGGTCCGGTCCGTCCTCGCGTTCCAGAAGGCGGATGGGTTGATAGGTGAGGTAACGGAGGGGTTACCGGTGATCGATACCAGAACTGGACAGGAAGATCCTGTCGATAAGCTCGTCAAGATTGTCGAACGTCGTCAATTGGCCGAATTCCATTCAGAAAACCCACCCTTCCCCTTGCGACTCGACAAATGCTTCCGGCCGGAGGTTTCTCCGGCATTCCGTGTTCTGTCGCTTCGGGGCCGGTTGCTGAAATGGATCGGGATTTCTTAACCTTCCGAAACTTTGGACAATATCCTATGTCCGTATTCCTCCGTGGATACTGCCATGATGCGGCTTTTCCATATTGGCACAACCCTTGCTCTATCCCCTCACAAATACCAACCCAAGAAAGGAGAGAAAAAAAATGAAGAAAACTTTGGTAGCAATCTCGTTGGTCGCATTGGTTGTGATGGGCGTAACCTACGCTTACGCTCAGGGTCCTGGTTTCGGACCCGGATTCGGGCGGAAGGGCGATTGCGCCGGCCCCTGTGGGGAATCCTCTTTGAGCGCCGAGCAGAAAGGGGAACTTCAGCAGTTGCGGCAGAAGTTCTTTGAGGGAACAGCTCTGCTGAGGGAGACGATGCGCACCAAGAGGCTGGAGCTCCGAACCCTCTGGACCGATCCTAAAGCGGCTCCAGAAGCTCATCCAGGCAAAGGAGAAGGAGTTGAGAGACCTTTCGAACCAGATGAGGGACAAGATGGTTCAGTTCAGGCTGGAGGCCCGTAACCACCTGACGGACGAACAGCTTTCACAGTTCGGTGCCTGCGGAGGCGGCAGGGGACGCGGACCGGGTCGCGGCTGTTTCTAACATTCGGACGGAAGTGAACCGGAGAGAAAAAAGGGAGGACCCTCGTCCTCCCTTTTTTCTCTCCAATTCCTGTTTCATCGATCAACCGACAGGAAACAGTATCATCCCGATCCGCTATCTGTCGGTCTTCCCCCTCAGAAGGCGGGTCAGAGGCCTCACTTCCACCCCTTCCGGAACGACCCAGTCGAAAGCATCTCCGGGAAGCTCGGAATTGATGACAACGTCCTTCAACTTCATGTCAATCCGGGTCTCTTTCTCCACCAGTTCAATCTGGATCCGCCTTGGAACCCCGTTTCCTTCGTTCTTCTCCACCAGGATCTTGATGGTGCCGGCACGGTCCATGAGACCCTCCATCTCCGAAAGCTCCCCTGTGAAGGCCTTCTTCTGGACGGGGATCAGAAGAAAGAGTTCGCCATTCCGGTAGAGTGAATCGAAGGCGCCTGTTCCCCAGGGAAGATAACCCTGCAGCCGCAGGGAGGTCGGCTTCCGGTAGAGAAGGTCTCCGTTCAAGCCAAAAGACATTTTTTGACCATTTCTTACGGTTTCGATCCGGATCGACATCTTGGCTTCAAGGGATTCCGCATTCGACAGGGCATCCAGGATCTGCTGGATCGGATTCTTTACGATCATTTTCTCGGGAACCGGTTCAGGAACTCTTTTGGGGCACCCGGTCAGAAAGAAGACTGAGAAAAGGAGGCAGAGCCCCAATAACCCGTATTTTCGATTCATCTCATCTTTCCCCTTCCCGGCCGAACCTGCTCACAGGAGATTCGGAATCTGATCCGCCGTTGAAGCGATTATCTTCATCATAACATAAGGTCCCCTGGTTTAAAATCAATTCCCGCTTCTGCCGGGTATCCTCTCAGGAAGGTGTGAAGAAATAGGTTTCTATTTTTTTTTGGCCCAATGAGGGCGGGCCGCTTTCCAAACTTTAGAATTGCGGTCTTTGTGTCACTTTGGTTCTTTGAAATCGGATTTTGGAAGGGACAGCGGCCAGGAATGCTTCCAAAGCTTTAGAGTGCGGCTGTTTTGGATCTTTTGAAAGAGCTAAAGTGTTGCGTTTGTTCTAATTTTTTCACAAATGTGAGGGGTTATCCCTACCGGTCCATTTGATTAATTCGTCTGTCTGGGGTAAGATTTCTTCAATAGGGAGTGGGATTTGAGACCGTGACCTTCATTGTCCGGTGGGTTGAAACGATGAAAGAGGAAGAAGAGGATCTGGAAGAAGCCAAGGAGCTGCTCAAGGACGGTCTGAAGAAGATCTTCAAGGCCACCAAGAAGATGTCCGAGGAGATCGTCGATGGTTTTAAAGAAGGCTACGGGAAAGAAGACGACAAAAAAGAGAAATAAAACTCCACAACGCTTTAGCTCTTTGAATAACCCCGCATAGGAGTGTCATCCTGACGCTACCTGGTCGCACCACGTATGTTTGCCTGACTGATAACTGATTACTGGTTACTGATCACTGGTACTTATTTCATCACTCCTACCTGAACATTCCGGAATCTTGCCGGGGCCGTACCGTGCCCGACATGAGCCACCTGCCCGGGCTCTCCTTTTCCGCAGTTCGGCGTCCCCCACATCTGCCAGTGCTCCCTGTTCCCGATGGCATCGCAGGAACCCCAGAATTGGGGCGTAATTCCTGTATACGTGGGATTCTTCACCATCTCTCCGAGCTTTCCGCCTTTAATCTCCCATCCGACTTCCGCCCCGAATTGAAAGTTGATCCGCTTGTCGTCGATCGACCAGCTTCGGTTGGTTGTGAGAAAGAGACCTTCTTCGGTATCGGCGATCATTCCATCCAGTGTCCAGTCCCCGGGTTCAAGGTTGATATTGGTCATCCGGATCAAGGGAATCCGGCACCAGCCATCCGCCCTCATGGTCCCATTGCTTTCTTTGCCCAGCCGGTGGGCTGTCTCCCTGGATGTCAGAAAACCCACCAGGATCCCCCGGGCAATGATCGGTACCCGCTGCGCCCGGATCCCCTCGTCGTCATAGCCGAAGGTCCCCAATCCGCCCGGCACCGTGGCGTCCGCAAAGACATTGACGAGATCAGAGCCATACCTGAAATGCCCGAGCATCTCCGGACTGAGGAAGCTGCTTCCGGCGTAACTGACCTCCGTTCCGAAGATCCGATCGAGCTCGATGGGATGCCCGATCGATTCGTGAATCTGGAGGGCCAGCTGGGAGCTGTCAAGAATGAGCGTGGTCTTCCCCGACGGGCACGGTTTGGCCGAAAGAAGCTGAACTGCTTCGGCAGCCACCCTCTCCGTATGGCTCGGAAGCGCCAGGGTCTCAATCCATTCGTAACCTCTTGTTGCAAAATTGCCCCGGAAGGAGTTCGGGTAGGAACGGACCTGGACCTCCCCGGCCTCGATCGCCGTCGCTGAAAATGCCCGCCCCGCATTCTACGATCTTCTCATCGATGAAAGATCCCTCGGTGGAGGCGAAGGTCTTCTCCGTCTGGTAAGACCCCATGAAGGCTTCTGAGATCTTCACCTTCTTTTCTCTTCGAACCATCTCGTCGACATCCAGGAGCAGACCGAGCTTTGTCTCGGGAGGCACATCAAAGGGATTGACGGAACACGGGGTTTCGTAGTGGTCCACGACAGGGGACGCAGAGGGGAAAGAGATATCCTCTCTCTTCGCCCTTGCGCTGGCTCTGGCAATCTTCAGGGCTTTTCCAAGGACGGACTCCATCTCCTTTTTCGTGATTTTTGAACTGCATGCAAATCCCCATGCCCCCGATGAGAGAACCCTGATTCCAAAGCCGATATCCTCATCATACGTCAGACCATCCGCTCTTCCGTTCTTGACCTCAATCTCTTCCATCTTTCTCCTGACAATCCGAAGGTCGGCATAGTCTGCGCCTTTCACCTTCGCCGAATCGAGAATATCCAGAACGAGGTTTTTCATCGGTCCCTGTCCTCTCTTTACGTAAGTGATAAGGGGAAGTTATTTCGTGCTGCCGTGCTGCTGTGTTGCCGTTAACGGCAGTACCGCAGCACCGTATCACTGCAGCACGTTGTCCCTCGCTTTACAGCGATGATACCCCGGAGAAATTGAACCCATCCACTTTGATGGCCGGTGCAACCGTTCCGCAGATAAACCGTCTGGAATAGACGGTCCCCTCAGCGCAGATTTTCCGGTCTCTTGAAATGGCACTCACCCTGGAGAGGACCTTCAGAATCGATTCCGTGAATCTCAGGTTCTTTACCGGTTGCCGGATCTCTCCGCCTTCGATGAGAAAAGTCCCGTCCCGGGTCATTCCCGTCACGACCGCTTTCATGGGCTCAACAACATTCGTGTAATGGAATCGGGTGACATAGATCCCTTTGCGGACCGATTTCACCATTTTATCCAGGGTTGAGTCTCCTTCTTTCATGATCACGTTGAGGGGAATAGGGCCTGCCGTGTTCGGGGAGATGAGTCCGTGGCCCGTCGATTCTTTTCCCTCCCGGCCCGCGGTGAACGAGTCATAAGTCACCTCTCCGGCCACTCCGTTCTCAAAGAAATTCACCCTCTGTTTCGGAACCCCTTCAAAGTCAAAGGGAACCTGTAACCCTGCCGGGTCAAGGCCATCGTCGTAAATGGTCACTTTTTCATCCAGAATCTTCTTGCCGAAGAGACCGCAAAGAAAACTCCTCTCTTCCTGAACAGCCTGGGCATGAAACCCCAGGACAGCCAGAAAGTCAAGCAGTTCACTCACCGCATGAGGCTCCAGGATAACCTCGTATTCCCCGGGATCGATCTGGATCGCTTCCTGGTTCGTCACCTTACGGGCCGCTTCTTCCGCCAGTTTTTCCAGATCCAGTTGGTCCGGATCTCTCGAAACAAAATGAGCGTAACCCGTATTCTTCTCCCCTTCCGGAATGAAATGAAGGAACAGGTCGGAATAGAGTTGGTAAGCCTCCACCCCAAGGGAATTCACGACCGCTGACTCAACCACCCCTTTCGAAAACGCACCGGAGACTTTTAGACCTTTCCCATTCATCTGTTTGATCAGGTCCTTGATGATTTTCACCTTCTTGCTGGGGGTAAGACGGTTTATCGTCCCAAAGAACGTATCCGTTTCGGGTACGGGCTTCGGTGCCGCAAGGGAACGAAACTGTTCGTCCGGCGGAAGGACCTTCGCCAGGGCAACTGCCTTCTGCAGGAGAATTCCGACAGAGTCGGGGTGCAGCATATTTGTCGTCACCACGGCAACCCTCTTTCCCACAGCAACCCGCAGGATCAATGTTCCATTCCGTTCGGCCACGTGCTGGTGAACCGTGGAACGGGAGAACCGGGTCAGGGACGAGTCCTCTGTCAGCAGCACGGCCTCTGTCTGGTCGGCAGAGGATTCCTGAACAACCTTCTTCAGGAACCGGAGGCATCTTTCTCTTCCAAGCATGGTTTGACCTCGCTATCTGTTTCTTTTGCGGTAATCCGAGACCGCAGCCCTGATGGCTGTCTCCGCGAGAACCGAACAATGAACCTTTGTGGGCGGAAGGCCGCCCAGGGCATCCGAAACACCCTGTCGTGTGATCTTCAAAACCTCTTCAAGCGTTCTCCCTCTGATCATTTCCGTCGTCATGCTCGAAGCGGCGATGGCAGGCGCACATCCGAGGGCGAGGAAGGTGGCCTCGACAATCCGATCGGCTTCAACCCGGATGAAGAGCCTCAGGGTATCCCCGCAGACGGGGTTCCTGGCCTCTCCGATCCCGTCCGCATCTTTCATCTCCCCCGTGTTTCTCGGATGAGTGAAGTGATCCATCACGATCGAATGATAAGCCCCGGGCACGTCGGTCATGGTTCAAAGTTTTTGTGAAACTCGGCCACTCTCTCGGCAAAGGCCTTTCCGAACTGAAACGCCTTTTCAAGGTCTTCCGCCTTTGGCCGGTATTGAATCTCCACCCCCGGTTCGAAGACCTCCAGTCCCATTCTCTTAAACTCGGCATAAGCCTCTTTAACCGCCCCGCCTCCCCACCCGTAGCTTCCGAAGGCCCCCGCGATCCGATGGGTGGGTCTGAGTCCCCTCAAGTGCGTCAGGAATTCAGCAATGGACGGATACATAATATTGTTCAGGGTGGGAGTCCCCACGAGCATTCCCCTGGCTTTCCAGATCTCCTTGATAGCGACGCTCATCGGGGTAGCCCTCAACTTGATGATTCTTGCGTCGACGCCGGCTGACCGGATTCCTTCAAAAATCGGAAGGGTCAACCGCTCCGTACTCTTCCACATGGTATCATAGACGATCACCACCCCTAAATCGGCTTTGGACTCCGCCATCTTCAGGTACCACTCCAGGACTTTTCCGGGATTCTTTCTCCAGATTACCCCATGATCCGGGGCAATCATATCGATGTCGAGATGAAGGTTCTTTATCTCCCCGATCTTCTTTTTGACAAGAACCCCAAAGGGCATAAGGATATTTGCATAATAGTCAATGACCGCATCTTCAAGAACCGATTCGTTCACCTCATCGTCAAACCGGGCGGAGGAGGCGAAGTGTTGGCCGAAGGCATCCTGGCTGATCAGAAGCTTATCCTCCTTCACATAGGTCACCATGGAATCCGGCCAATGGAGCATCGGCGTCTCAACAAAGAGAAGGGTCCTTTTCCCGATCCGTAGAGCGTCTCCTGTCTTGACCACACGGACGTTCCAGCCGGAAATATCGAAATGCCTTGCCAGCCCCTCTTTCCCCTTGGCTGTTGCGTAAATCTCTGCTGCGGGAGCGACCTGCATGATTCGGTCCAAGCTGCTCACGTGGTCGATTTCGATGTGATTGATGACAACGACTTCGATCTTTTCCGGGGGGACAAGACCCCGGATCGATTCGAGCATCACGTCGGCGAAGTCGTACTTCACCGTATCAATCAGTGTTACCCTTTCGTCGAGAATGAGATAGTTGTTATAGGTCGTACCGTTCGGAGTGACGTACCCGTGAAAGTCTCTCACCCCCCAGTCGATGGCCCCCACCCAGTAGATATCCGGTTTCACTTCAATCGCCTTCACATGCTCCTCCTGGTTTAAAAAGCAAGTCCCATCAATCCGTTCCGACTGATGGGACCCACGATCATCGTTCGGCGCGTTCTTCTGAGAGGCGGAAAAACAGACCTCTCGGGCCGTTTGACGGGTCTCCCCGTTCAACCGGGCAAAATCAAAGAACAGACCCTGGCGCCGAAAGATTTACTTCCTGATCGCTTTCGGTTTGCAGAGGTCTCCTTTCTCCACTGCCAGCCGTCCGCATGCATCACAGGCATAGTTCAATTCGGCCACCTTCGGCTTGCAGACATGCCTCGGGTTGGATACGGTGATCCCGCAATACTCACAGGTATAGGCCTTCTTCACCTCCTGGGGAGCGCAGAGATGTCCCTTCTCTGTTGTCACCAGGCCGCATGTCTTGCACTTGTAGATCGAAGCGGATTTCTTGGCCACAGCCTTTTTGGCTGCCGTCTTTGGACCTGCTGCTTTCTTTACCGTTGCCATTCCATATCACCTCCTCTCCTCGATTTGTTCTCTCCCCCCACCACACAGGATTGAGAAAGAACTATTTCTTTGATCTCACTTCAAAAGAGTTCAGAATTCCCTTCATCTCCTGACGGTCGTTCGACCCATCCTTTTCTAATATCATATAGAGGATAAAAACCTGATCCGGCTCGGCGTAACCATAAATCCATCCCTGCTCTCGTTTCACACCCTTCAGGGTGTACGTCACGTATTTTTTCGCAGCAAATTGAACCCCTTTCAGAGAAATGGGTTCCGTAGGACCAACCTCCACCTTGACAGCACCTGCCCCATGTTCTTTTTCCAACTCGGATTTAAGACTGTTCGTACCGGCTGCGGTTAAATTCTCGATCGACTCCTGAGTAAATCGGACACCTCGATTTGCCGGCGTGAGATCAAACTGGATACTTGATTCGGTCGATGGATTGAAAACATATAATTCCGTCACCTCCTTGTCGGCGGAACCGGGTGCCTCGTATCCCAATTCCCGCAAAAAATCCGGGAACTCTGTTGTCATTTTCCAAGTGGGAGGGATTGAAAGTGTGAAGGGATATCTGATTCCGGTAAATTGATCGCCTGCTATTCTACCGGCCGGGACTTGAAGGTTATCATGAATCCCGGCACATCCTCCCGAAAAGAAAAGAACTGTCGCCAGGAGAAGAAAACACTTTTTCATATCGTTCACCCCCGCGGAATATTTCTGAGCAATCTCCATACCATTTAGCCAAAGATTCCCTGAACAAATTTTTGGTTGTTTGATTCTCAATGATTCTAATCTATTATTCTCAAAAGAAATCGGGCTTCATTCCTCACGAGAAAAATTCCACTTTTATACTATTGTATCATAATCGACTCCCCCATGGAATCTAAAATATTTCATTTCTTATTTTCGCCGGCATTTTAATAGGTTGTATCCTTGTAGTGAGTAAAACCCCACGGTGTATCGAATCCGGACGAAATAGGTTAAAAGCTGTTGAGATCTGCTGCCGGGTTTTCAGGCTATGCTTCCCACCGCACCGAGATACAGGGCCACTTCCTCCTTGCCGTCCGCTCCTATCAGGGAGTTGACTTCTTCATCGAAAAAGGCCCCCACCGTGCAGCATCCAAGCCCCAGGGATGTCGCAGCCAGGTAGAGATTCTGTCCGATGTGTCCGACGTCCATGTAGATGTACCGATATGCCCTCTCGCGGTACTTCCATTTTGACCTCTCAACCATTGCCGTCCAGACAAAAACAGAGGCGGCCTCCGAGAGCATCTCCTGGCCCAGTCCCGCATCTCGGAGAGCCGGCCCGAATAACCCTTCTTTGATGAATACCAGCTCAGACCTCCTGACGCTGTAGTGATAGACTCCCGGGGAAAGCTCTTCGACCCTGTTGGCAATGATATAAGTCTCGACAGGATAGAGGGCGCCTGCGGAAGGGGAGGCCCTGAAATCAAATCCAGGCGTTCTCCAGGTAACCCCCTGGGTAGCCCAGATCAATTGAGAGAGTTCGCGGAAGGTCATGGGGCCGTTTGAAAAATCCCGGATGGAACGTCTTTGAGACACCGCCTCCCAGAGACCTCTTCCCCCTGTTCGCTCAGGGGAAGAAAGGGAAATGCGCTTCAACGGGCCTGAGAACTTCCTTATAGGGAGAGGGCTGATGGTCCCAGTCAAGCCCTCCATGGGAAATGGTTTCCCTGTGGTATCGGGTCCCCTGATGGTAAAGATCGCCGAGTCCCTTTCTTTCCTGCTCCACCCCACCCTCCTTCAATCAGGTTAATCAAAACCGGCCCGGAATGCAATCAGAATGTTTAATCCAGGGTTGCCCCGGTAAGATTTTTTCCGGCATCCCTTCCGGATCTGCAACGGGCACACAGGAGAGTGACGCATTAAAGCCCACACCCGGTCACAGGGACTTGACTCCCTTCGGATGGAATGGTACGGTCAGGGTATTCAGGGGGAGAACATGAAAGCGGATCAGGAGCGGTGGGATGCGATATTCGCAGAAAAAAAATTCGCCCTCGGCAGAAGGGCAAACCCGTTTCTGCGCAGGCATGTCAACTTCCTTCCGAAAGGAATAGCCCTTGACCTTGCAACCGGAGAAGGAAGAAATGCTGTCTTTCTTGCCCTCCAGGGCCTCGAGGTCGATGCGGTCGACATTTCGAAGGTGGGCTTAAGCAAGGCCCGAATCCTCGCAAAAGACGCGGGGAGTTCGAATTCACACTGTCGCCGCCGACCTTGATACCTACCGCATCGCCAAGAGCAGATACGATCTCATCACCAATTTCTATTTTCTTGACCGGAATCTCATTCCGAAAATAAAGGATGGATTAAAAAGGGGCGGGAGAGTCGTCTTTGAAACCTACCTCCTCGAACACCGGGACCTTGGCTCAGAGGGACCCAGAAACCCGAAATATTTCTTGAAACATAACGAGCTTCTGAGGCTTTTCAAGGGATTTCGAATTCTCATCTACCGGGAAGGAATCTTTATCGAAGACCGTCGAAAGAAGGCCGTGGCCAGCCTGATTGCCGAAAAGACCTAACAGGCTGCTGAAGACAGAGGGTAAGTTCTTCCCCTATGCCCTATGCTCTTCGCTCTATGCCTCTTTACAGCACAAACCCCAGCCCCCAGTAAAGACCCATTCCCAGAATCACCGATCCCCACAGGCTCTTCACTTTCCAGGCCAGGACAAAAACCGGAAGGGCAGACAGCAGAAATCGGCCCTGGACTCCGAAGTTTCCCGTGCCGTCAAAGAACAGAATCGGAAAGACAAGGGCGCTCAACACCGAGGCCGGGATGTACTCCAACCCTCTCCTGACCTCTGTCGGAATGGCCCAACGGGAGAGAAGAGCCATGGGCAGGAAACGGGGAAGAAATGTGACCAGGGCCATGCCGATGATGACGGCCAGTATGGATTCTCTCATCGCCCTTTCCTCCTATCGATCAGCACACCGCATCCCGACGCAACCAGGGCTGCCAGGACCATATACCAGGTGCCTGGAAGAGCCCATTTGAAGAAGAGCGACGTTCCCCCGGCAATGACCAGGACCCAGAAATGAGTGAGGCTTTTGACTTGAAAAACGAGAAGGCAGATGAAAAGCCCCGGTAATGCGAATGCCAGACCGAAGCCTTGGTGGTTGACGAGCCCCCCGAACAGCCCCCCGATCACCGATCCGGTTATCCATGCAAGATGGGAGGTAACCTGCAGGCCAAATAGGAAGCTGGGGCGGTTCCGGATTTTGGAAGGATCCGAAAGGGCCAGGCCAAAAGATTCATCGGTCAGCTGGGCGGAGAGAAGACCGAGGGTACGCATGGACAGCTTCTCGAAATGGAGGAACAGGGTGGAACTCATGAGGAAATGTCTGAAGTTGATGAAGAACGTCGTCAGGACGACAGGCCAACCCATGACCCCTTTTGAAATCATTTCGACCGCGATGAACTGGCTGGCCCCTGCGTAGACGAGAAGGCTCATCAAGCCAATCTCGAAGGGGGTAAGACCGGCATTCCGGGCCAGTATTCCAAACGCCATCCCCACGGGAAGATATCCCAGCACGATCGGAAGGGCTGCTCTGGCGCCCTCTCTGAACTCCCTGCGATTCATCTCCACCGATTTCAGATTTCAGATTTAAGATGTTAAGCCCTGCATCTGCAATCTAACCTTGCTGAAAAAGTCATTTGGAAAAGTAGGACTCCTTCGTCCTGTTGAAATAACCGAACTCCAGAGATGGGAATTCGTTCTTCAGGAGGGTGATCATTTTTGGAATTCCCATCCCCTCTCCTTCCCCCATCTCTTCGAGATAACGGTCAGGATCGATGTTGAGATTTCGCATCTGGACCAGATCAAGCTTCGTCTTCCTGATCAAGTCCACGAGACCCTCCACCTCTTCTTCCCTGTCGGTAAAACCCGGAAAGACGAGCAGATTGATCGAGGTATACAATCCCCGCGCCTTGGCTTCCATGAGCGTTTCGGGCAATGCTTTAAAGGTATATCCCCTGGGCCTGTGATAGCGGTCATAGAACTCCGAATGGGGACTGTTTAAGGTCACCCGGATGCTGTCGAGTCCCGCACGGCTCAACGCCTTGATGCGCTCCGGGAAGCTCCCGTTCGTGTTCAGGTTGATGGCGCCCCGTGCCGTCTTCTCTCGAAGTCTCTGGATGGAGGCTTCCAGAAGGCGCCACTGCATCAGGGGTTCGCCTTCACATCCCTGGCCAAAGCTGACGATGGCATCCTCCGCCTTTTCCAGATGGGGAAGCGCGACACCGACCACCTCATCCACCGTGGGAACGAATGTGATTCGCTCCTGTGAAGCCGGGCAGCATTCGGAGGGCTGAAGCGAGATGCAACCGATACAATCCGCATTGCAGGTGGGGGAAGTGGGAAGGGGACATTCCCATCTTCTGAAGAAAACATTCTTGGCCGCAAAGCAGTGATATTCGAGGGCACACCTTGAGAGCTGACGGAGGAGGCGGTTTTCCGGGCTCCGTTTCAGAGAAGAAGCCACTTTCCTTCCGAGAAGGGAATCATTCTGGAAATACCTGGGGTTCCAGTGGGGGTTGGGGTCGATCATGAGTCCTGTGGACCAGAACTTTCCTCCTTTCCAGCCCACGGCACTATATGCCCACAGGGGAAGCACCGGCGCCTTCTGCCTGCAGCGTGTTGCTGGAAGAAGGGTCCGTACGTACCCGGGCGGAAGGAATGCCGCCACGGCGGTGCAGCTCGACTCTTTTCTCCCCTTCGTCACCTTTTCGGAGGCGACGAAGGTTTCCTTTTCCTCGTCCCATCCGACCGGAATTCTTCCGGGAAGCGTAAAAAGCTGGCTTCCCGCAGGGAGAGGAACGAATTCAGCGGAGTCAGGCAGGATGAACCGGCTCCCCGACCGTCCGGCCAGCTTCAGGGAAGGATGGTCAAAGATCTTGCCTTGATGATCAGCGAGAATAAGCCGGGGGTACTCAAAATTGGACATGCTCAATTTCAGTAAGAAGTTTGAGGACCATTTCGCTTGAGGTTGAAGGCACGTGTGCTCCTGCCCCCTCCTCCGACCTTACGCCTCAAACATCTTCATCCGGATGTTGCGAAGAGTAATTCACATGGACCTGGACAGGCCGGTCGGAAAGACATTGAGGCGAACCATCTTAGCGTATCAGCCCCATCGCGCCGTCCTGTTGTCAGAAGTTACTTGGAGCAATTTCCTCCGGTTTCCGTCAAGTCTACGAAAGACCGCCATTCGAAGTCTTGGAGAGCGGTTTGTTCGGGTCCATGTTTGCCGCTGGCGGGTCAGGTGGGGTACTTTCTCTCCCCCTTCGATTTCCGGAGGGAGCTCTTGACATTCTTCCTTTTCAACATTGCCTTGAGACGATTCGTTTTGTTCCTTTTTCTCACGTTTCCTCCTCTCCCGCGCTTTCCCGTTTCTTCAACGCTTCTCGCGAGGCTGTTTCTTGTTCAAGACTTATGACATCGCGGTCACTTCACGAACCAGATCCCGGAAACAATCAATGCGGTCCCGATCACCCGGGACAGGGTGATCCCCTCCCTGAGGATCAGAACGCCCAGAAGAACGGTGACCAGCGGATAGCACGCGGCAATGGGCACGATCTTGGAGGTTGCTTCCATTTTGAGCGCCGTATAGTATGTCCACATGGCAAGGAGTCCGGCCATCATGCCACTGGCCCCGAAAATGACCAGGGTCCGGCCATCTACCGCCAGCAGGTCCCTCCCTTTGCCCATGAGAAACGTAAGAATCAAAAGCCCTGCCGTCACGATCGTACTTCGGACGGTTACCCCGACCAAAGGGTCCACCCTGGCCAGACCGATCTTCTCGATGATGGGAGTCGCCCCCCACAACACGGCGGTGGCAACCAGAAGGAAGACGATCACCTCTCCCGCTCCCTCGATGCCCGGCTCAACCCGTTACGGCGTTTGAGGTTTTCGACGATCGCGTAAGGCAGCTTCATCTCCCCCCGGCCCACTCCGATGTCAAGGCCGTTTTTTTCGAGCCCATGATAATCCGTTCCGCCCGTCATCACAAGGCTATGCCTTTCCGCCAGAAGCTTATACTGGGCCACCTCAAGAGGGGAGTGCTCGGGATAATAAACCTCGATTCCCGCAAGGCCGAATTCAACCAGTTGAAGAACCAGTTTCTCCAGTTCCGCACGTCCGCTCATGCCGAGGGTGTTGGGATGGGCAAGAACGGCTACCCCGTTGGCCTCTTTCACAAAATGGAGCGCTTCTTTCGGGGTAAATCTGACCTTGTCCACATAGGCCGAGGCTCCCTTCCTCAAATACCGTTCGAAGGCCTCCTGAAAGCTTCTGACATAGCCTTTCTCCTCAAGGACCTGGGCAAAATGGGGTCTCCCCACCTGCCCTCCGCCGGAAGCTTTCACCACCTCCTCATAGGTGATGTCGACTCCCAGCCGGTTGAGGTTCTCAATGATTTTCGGGTTTCTTTCCGCCCTCGCCCTTTGAAGATAGGCCAGTCTCTCATTTAACAGGGGGTGACGAATGTCAAAAAAATAGGCGAGAAGGTGCATCGATCCCGGCGAGTGCTCAGCGCTGATCTCGATTCCGGTGATCACTTCAAGACCGGTCTTCGCGCCTTCTGCAAGACCTTCTTCCAGGCCTTCGATGGTATCGTGATCGGTGATCGCTATCGCCTGAAGTCCTTTGGACTTTGCATATCTGACCATCGCCGACGGGCTCATGGCTCCGTCCGAGGCTGTGGTATGAAGATGGAGATCAATGTACCCCATATGAACAACCCTTCACTTTCTTCCTGAGAATATCATAAAAATATAAAAGAACCCCCCTCCAATGTCAATGTAAGCGGCAGGAGGCCAGGTATCTCTTCAGTGACGGGTGGAAGAACAAAGGCCCATCAGGGGTGGAGGGACTGTCGGAAAAACCTTGGCCCTGCCTGCGCCGAAGCGGCTACGCGCAGGCAGGGCGGGCCTCTTTTGGAGAAATTCATGAGTGGAATGGCAAAAAAAGCGTCTGCAACCCTCTTCCGTTTAGGAGCCCCTACCGTAAAATAACCGCTTACCAAGGTTTTGGAGATAGTTCCTCCCACCCTGGAAACCCACTGCCTACCCAACTGCCACCCGTCACTGAAGCTGTGAAAAAATAGGTCCCTATCTTTTTCTGTCCCAACGAGGGCAGGCCGCTTTCCAAACTTTAGAATTGCGATCTCTTAATCAGGGCAACCATCCTGTCAGTAAGTCTGCGTTACTATTGCAAGTCTACGCACTCGTTCGCTCGATAAGGTTTCGCTCTAAAGTTTTCCAAACGGCCTACCCTCATTGGGGCCGGGATACTTTCCACTTGTCCTAATTTTTTCACAGCTTCTGAAGGGTTACATTGCAGATTCGAGGGGAGGTTGTGATCTCCCACCCGAATATGGTACCCTGAAAGGGACGAAAAGGTCTCCCGTTAAGGAGAAAAGGCAGGCCCCGTTGGAAGCCTCTGTGAAGAAAAGCTATGAGGGAGATTGCAGGGGAGGACCACTTCTCTGACGATCCGATTGAACTGGTCCCTTACGGCTATGACGCTTCGGACCATGACCACCGTACCGAGGCGGTCGTGTGGCCCGTAACTGCCGACCAGATTTCAAGGATTTTACACCTGGCCAATGATCACCGATTCCCGGTTACGCCCCGGGGAGCCGGAACGAGCCTCTCGGGCGGACCTGTCCCCGCTCACGGAGGCCTTGTGCTCGACCTCTGCCGGATGAACAGGATCCTCGATATCCGGATCACGGACCGTCTTGCCGTTGTCCAGCCCGGGGTGGTCTATGCGGACCTTGAGAGAGCCCTGGCAGCCCACGATTTCTTCTTTCCCCCTGATCCATCGAGCAGCAGTGTCTGTACCCTGGGCGGAAACGTCGCCACAAACGCAGGAGGGCTTCGTGCAGCAAAATACGGGGTCACCCGGGATTATGTCTTGGGTCTCGAGGTGGTTCTGGCGGACGGGCGGATTCTTCGGACCGGCTCCGGCTGCATTAAGTCCGCGTCGGGATATGAATTGACCCAGCTCTTCGTCGGCTCCGAAGGGACACTCGGCGTCATCACGGAGATCACTCTCAAGATCCGGCCAAAACCCTTTACGACGAAGACGAGTCTTGGCTCCTTCAAGAGTCTCGTGGATGCGGGGCGGGCGGTCGTTGACATCATGCTTGCCGGAATTCTTCCAAGCGTCCTCGAAATCCTGGATGAGAACACCCTCCGGATCCTGCGGGACCACAGCAGCATCGACATCCCGGAAGGAATGGCCTTGATTCTGGCTGAAACCGATGGTTACACGGACGAAGAGGCTTCATTCCAGATGGACCAGGTCCTCGACCGGTTCAGACGCCATCATGCGGCGGAAATCCGGATCGCCCATGGCGTCGGAGAGACGGAGGCCCTTTGGAAGATCCGGAAATCGATCGGAAGCATTGCAGCGCGGCTCCGGCCTCATAATGTCTCCGAGGACGTGACCGTCCCCATCTCCAGGGTTCCGGACCTCCTCACCGGCGTCTCTCAGATCGTTCAGGAAAAGGGCCTTCCTTTTGTTATCTTCGGCCATGCCGGCGATGGAAACCTCCATCCTCGAATCATGTACGACCGGGCGGATCCGGTTCAGGTCAGGGGGATGCACGAAGCCGTTGAGGCCATCTTTCGATTGACCTGCAGTCTTGGCGGCACCCTGACGGGAGAGCATGGAATCGGCCTGGCCAAGGCCCCTTACATGAACCTGGAGCACAGCCCGGTCGCCATAGACGTGATGGCCGCCCTGAAACGACTCTTCGATCCCAACGGGATTCTCAACCCTGGAAAGATGGGCCTTTAGCAGGCTGCTGAAAAACGCCCATCTGCCGCGTTGCCCTTTCCCTTCGTCGTTGCGGCGTACAGGCCAGTACGCCTCACTCCTCAGGGTTGCGGGCGCCTTGCATCTGGGCATTTTTGAGCAGCCTGACAGAAATTGTTTTTTTAGAAGGGTGCTGGTCCGTGTAACAAATCAGGGCGGTCAAGACCCGCTCTTTCATTCGTCTTCATAGGTGGGATGTCTTGGCGTAATTCCAGCCGTCTTATCTTCATACCGGGCCAACAGGTAGAGAACATCCGACAGGCGGTTAAGGTATTCAAGAATCTTCGGGTTTTGAATCATACCCATCGATTTCATCTTCGCCACCCGTCGTTCCGCTCTTCTGGAGACGGCCCTGGCTACATCGAGAACGCTGGAGACGAAGGTCTCTCCGTAAAGGATAAACCCGGGCTCAGGCTTGAGTAGGGCTTCGAAATCGGCCGAGAGCTGATTGACCCAGTCAACTTCAGGCTGTGAGATCCGGTTTTTCAAAAGACCGCGGTCCTGACCCGCAAGGGCAAGCTCGGCTCCGATGATGAAAAAGTGATTCTGAAAGGTGAGGAGAATCGCCTTCACCTTCTCGTCTTTCGAAACCGCCCTGCCCATGCCGACAAAGGAATTCAATTCATCCAGGGTGCCGTAGGCCTCCGGCCTGATATGGTACTTGGGAACCCGTTTCCCGCTCAGAAGACCGGTAAACCCCCTATCCCCTTTTTTCGTGCTGATAGGCATATCCCTTACCCCGGCGCTGCAAAAGCAAGAGAAACTCGAATCATCCCTGAAAATTTAGATCAAAGTGTTTCAAAAGTCGTTTCAAATTTCCGAAATTTCAGATTTGAATTTGTTTCGAATTTCGATATTCGAATTTCGCATTTATCAGGCTTGCCTTCATCCGTCCTGGAGTGGTGGGACGGGCCGGTGCGTCACCTCCACCTCCTGATCCTTCAGTTGGTAACGGGTATTCTTCAGCCAATTCAAATCATCCTGCTCCGGAAAATCCCTCCTGGAAAAGGCCCCCCTGCTCTCCTCTCTGACAAGACTGCCTCGCAGAATGGCCCTCAGGAGGAGGGCCACGTTTTCAACATCCTTCTTTCTGAAAAGATCGTTCACCGTTGCCGGAGAGACCCTTTCAATTCTCCCTTCGATCTCTTTCAATCGGTCCAGGCCCTCTTTCAGGGTACTCTCCTCCCGGACGGGTCCGAGGCATCTCCAGGCCAGGAGCCTCAAATCCTTCAAGAGATCCCGGGGAGGGTCAAAAAGCCCCCTCTTCTGTTTCATATATTCCTTGGCCGTTTTGGCCCATTTTCTGCTCAAGCTGTCCGGAGAAGGATCGGATGGTATTGCGACGGGGTGTCTGTGAAGGCACGCCTCCGCAGCGGAGCGGCCGGCCATGAGGCCAAAAACGGCACACTCGGTCAGGGCATTTCCTCCAAGGCGGTTGGCGCCGTGAAGCCCCCAAACCGTCTCTCCCGCGGCAAAAAGTCCGGGAAGAGACGTCCTGCCGGTCTCGCTGATCTCAAGGCCACCCATGAAAAAATGGACCGCCGGTGCAACCAGGAAGGGCTTCTCACGGAACAGGAACCTCGACTTTCTGAGAAAGTTGAGCGGAAACCGTTCCCACTCCTCGGAGGGAGTCCGGGTGAGGTCCATGTAGACATCCCCTTTTCGAGAAACCTCGTAGAGGGCAATCGAAAGGCGGTCTCTCTGGGTGACCACTGCCCGGTTCAGGTTCTCCCCGATCTCAAACTTCTGCAGGAGGTCTTCCCCTTTCTCGTTGAGCAGCCTCATCTCTTCGGGGTAAGGAGGAAGAAGGATCAGTGTGGAGAGTCTCGGTTCCGCTACGACCAGGGGATAGAATTGAACGAATTCCAAGTCGAAAAGGGGGACCCCGGCACGGAGGGCGAGGGAGTATCCATCTCCCAGGATACTCCTCTGATTGTCGCTCCTCGCATAGGCCCCCCCTGCCCCTCCTGCCGCAAGGACAACAGCCTTTGACCGCACCAAGCAGGGGTTTCCGTCCCGGAGGAAACCGAAGGCCCCTCGGACCTCACCCTCCTCGACAACCAGATCAAAGACCATCAGTCCGGGCAGGAGACGGACAGAGCTGTTCTTCAGCCTTTCAACAAGGCCTCTGACCAGTAAGACCCCGGGCAACTGCCATGATCCCTCCGGCCGGGCTACGCGAATCCCGTTTGCTCTTTCAGTCAGTGAAACGCCGTTCTCCATGATTCTCTCGATTGCCTCAGGTCCCTTTTCAACCAGGGTTTTGACGAGAGGGAGATGGTTCAGTCCTCTGCCGCAATCCAGGGTGATACGGAGATGAGCTTCTTCTGACAAACCGGAATGGGCTACCGAGAAGGCGCCGTTGGATAGAGAGGTATTGGTCCCCATTCCAATGGCAAACTTACCCACGAGGAGAACGTTCAGACCGAATCGCTCCGCTTCCAGGGCGGCCACGCTTCCAGCCAGGCCGCTTCCGATCACCAGGATGTCCGTGGAAATCTCTTGCATCGCTGCTAACCCAACCGAGTGATAAACCTTTGATAGCCCTTCAGAAAATATAAAGAAGTCAAAACCCAAAAAGAAAAAGCCTTTCCAGGAAGGACGGGGCGGTTGGAGAAACTTTAGAGCGCATCCTTAACCGATTAACCTTCAAGGCCGAAAACGGACCCGCCTCATCCTCTCACTGCGAGGAAAAGAAAACCATCCGTCTGATGCCCGCAATTCTAAAGTTTCGGAAATCGCCTTGTCCTTCCTGGAAGAAGGGATGTAGGCACCTTTCTTTTCACGCCCTCTTTTTCCTGGGTTTCATCTCTTTTTCACAACAGATGATGTCGCAGGTGTCGACACATCCGCAGACCTCGTCGACGACAATCGAAAGGCCGCAGACACCGCACTTATAGGCATCTCCTTTGTTCACAGGCTTCTTCACAGACTTGGAAACCGCTTTCTTCGCTGTCTTCGCAACTGCTTTCTTCTGAGCCATGTTTTTCTCCTCTTTTCAATCAGTTCGATTCCGGGTTTCCGGTTGCCAATCTGAAATCTAAAATGTCTTTATCAGTTCTCCTCTATGGCCGTCAGCTCAAATCTCATCGACCCGGCAGGCAGGTCCAGTTCCATGACGACCGGGATCTTCTTTTCGTCGGCCGTATACCAGATGCGGATCGTCCCCTCTTTCTCCCCGAAGGAGGAAAAAGGCGTTGTCGATTCTAAACGGACGGCCCCCATCTCTCCAAGCAGCGTTGATGCCACCCGTTCTCTCTCCGAATGGAAGACCATCTGCCGCACCTTCACGCCATCGAAGACGGACATGGGAACGTCCCTGCCCGGATGAAGCTCTTCTTTCAGGTAGCACCTGGCGAACATGGAGAGAGGGTCGTAGGTGCCAGAGGGGAGGGAAATCTCTTTCTTCTCAACAACTCCCTTTCTCTCCAGCACCACCTTCTGCCGGATCGTATCGAATGTTGCTACCTCCATATATTTTCTATTTTTAACGAAGAGCCCGTCCTGGTCAATTTCCCTCACGTATTGGACGGGCCGGCATGTCTCCGCATCCATGGTGGACGTGAAATGATTATTCATCCGGAAGAAGAATCCAAAGTTGAGCGACTCCACCCGGGCCTCGATCTGGTAACTCCGTTTCCCTTGGCCATCAGGCCTCTCTCTCAGCCTGATCGAGGCTTTGACGGCAGGAATCCCGAGCTGCTTGGCGATGAAGATAAACGTCTTCCCCGCTCCCGGGGTGATCTCTGCGGGTTTCGTCAACCCGGTGCCGTCAGCCGCCACCCCCAGCAAGAAAACCGTGATGACCAGGAGAAGACCCAGGACCTTCAACATTTCATCCTTGGCAGAGTTTTTTCGATGATCCCTTCAAAGCATCCGGTCTGTCCGGGTCCGTTTCCGCACTGCGCGGATTTACCCGCAATCCGAGTACCCGCAGAAGCACTTCACGCACCCTTCTTCAAAGAGGAGTTGCCCGCCGCACTCCGGGCATGCCCCCCGCTGGAAGACGGAGGTTGTTCTTTCCGTGAGCGGGTCCGCCCTGTTCTTCATCACCCTCGGACCCGTTGTTTCCCTCTGAGATCGATTCTCCTCTTCCCCTCTGGCTCCGAGAAGGTGCCACTCTACCGCCTTTCCGATCGCATCCGCACAGGAAAGGATCTTTCCTTCCTGACACCAGACCGGCATGTGACAGCTGATCCCTTTCAACTGTCGAATCACGTCTTCGGGCTCGATGCCGGAACGGAAGGCCAGAGAGACCAGCCGACCGATCGCTTCGGATTGAGAGGCTGCGCATCCCCCTGCCTTTCCCATCTGATTGAAGATCTCGAAAGGGGCTCCGTCCTCGCCTTCGTTCACCGTGACGTAGAGATTTCCACATCCGGTCCGGAGTTTCCGGGTCGACCCGTGGATCACATCCTGGCGGGCCCTGGGCCGGCGCTCTTCTCTCTGCGGCCCGTCCGTCTTCCCCGGAAGGTCCTGGGTCGGCGTCTCCGAGACCCCTCTGTAGAGAACCTGTTTGGTCCGGCTTCCGTCCCGGTAGATGGTAACCCCTTTGCAGCCCAATTCGTAAGCCATCTGATAGACCTTTGCCACATCTTCAACGGTCGCCTCATGGGAAAAGTTGACCGTTTTCGAAACGGCGTTATCCGTAAACTTCTGAAAGGCGGCCTGCATGCGGATATGGTCCTCCGGAGAAATATCATGGGCTGTAACAAAAAGCCGTTTGATCTCCTCCGAAATCCCGTCCAGTCCCTGGAGATGACCCCTCTGGGCGATCTCTTTCATCAGGTCCTCCGAACAAAACCCCTTCTCCTTCGCCAGCGTTTCAAAGAAAGGGTTCACCTCCACGAGGTCCTTCCCGTCCAGAACATTTCGAACAAACGCCAGGGCAAACAGAGGCTCGATTCCGGACGAAGTCCCAGCAATGATGGAGATGGTCCCGGTGGGCGCGATCGTGGTCACCGCCGCATTCCTCATTGCGTCCCATCCATTCTTTAAAACGCTTCGTTCAAAATTGGGAAACGATCCCCGCTGAAGGGCCAGTTCCCGGGAGGCTTTCCGCCCCCTCTTCTGAATGAAGGCCATCACCTTCTCGCCGATGTCGAGAGCTTCCGGAGAATCATACGGGGCCCTCAACTGGATGAGGAGGTCTGCAAACCCCATCACCCCCAGGCCGATCTTCCGGTTCGACTTGGTCATCGTCTCAATCTCAGGAAGGGTATAGCGATTCATATCGATCACGTTATCCAGAAAATGGACCGCACTCTCCGTCACCGAGCCGAGCTTTTCCCAGTCGATCGCCCCGTCCTTGACCATGCGGGAGAGGTTGATCGAACCAAGATTACAGGACTCGTATGGAAGCAGGGGTTGCTCCCCGCAGGGGTTCGTGCTCTCAATCTCTCCCAGTTGAGGGGTCGGGTTGTCCCGGTTGATCCGGTCCAGAAAAATGATCCCCGGATCCCCGTTCTTCCAGGCATGAATGGTAATCCGGTCAAAAACATCCCTGGCATCCAGCGAGCGAACAATCTCGCGGGTTCGCGGATTCCGGAGTGCATAGGGGCTGTTCCGTTTCATCGCCTCCATGAACTCCTCGGTCAAGGCCACCGAGATGTTGAAATTGTTGAAATGGTGGTCCTCTTCCTTGCACCGTATGAAATCGAGGACATCAGGGTGGTCCACCCTGAGAATGCCCATGTTCGCTCCCCTTCGGGTCCCACCCTGCTTGATGGTCTCGGTGGCCGTGTCGAAAACCCTCATAAAAGAGACCGGACCGCTCGAGATCCCTTGGGTCGAACCGACAACGTCCCTTTTGGGCCGGATCCTGGAAAAGGAGAAACCGGTCCCTCCTCCGCTTTTTTGAATGAGCGCCATCTGCTTGACGGAATCGAAGATCTCTTCCATGGAATCGCCCACCGGAAGCACAAAACAGGCAGAGAGCTGCTGGAGTTCTCTCCCCGCATTCATCAGGGTGGGAGAATTGGGCAGAAAGTCGAGGGAGGCCATGAGAGCATAGAACTCCTCCTCGGTCTGTCGAAGATCGCACTTGGGAGGGTAGAGGCCGTCCGCCTCGGCAATGTTTCCGGCCACCCGGCGGAAAAGCTCCTCCGGCGTCTCCTGCACGTTGCCCTGGGCATCGTGTTTGAAGTACCTTTTTTCCAGAACAGTTATGGCATTCTGTGTAAGAGTAACGGATCCCATCTTTCCCTCCTGACAGGCTGTCGAATAAACCTCCTACCTGCAGTGGGTCCACCACGATTGCAACAGGGCGTTCTTGATCAGCCTGAAAAAAAACGATTCTCTTAGGAATGAGCTACTAAATGTTGCGGTCAACAAAAAGATTAGCACAATATTTTGTGTTGTCAATACCCAATCTGCAAACGGGCTTTATTAGCCTACAATTGTCGATGGAGAACCGCCAAAGGAAGCGCAACGCGAAGGTTCAGCCGCCGAGGTAGAGCTTGCGGACGTCCGGATTGTGGAGCAGATCATGACCTCTTCCCTCGTACCGGTTATTTCCCATTTCAAGGACATAAGCGTAATCGGAGTATTCGAGGGCCATTGCAGCCTTCTGTTCCACTACAAGGCAGGGAATGCCGGTCTTCTTAATCTCCACAATCTTATCAAATACGGTCTTGACCATTTTGGGGGAAAGACCGAGAGAGGGCTCGTCCAGAAGGAGGAGCTTGGGCTGAATCATCAAAGCCCTTGCCAGGGAAAGCATCTGCTGCTCGCCCCCGCTCATCTGTTTGGCCTTTCTACTTTTATTCTCCATCAACCAGGGAAAGAGCGTCTGGACCCGGTCGAGGGATCTCTCTTTCTCGAGCCGATCCTTGATCGTCCATGCCCCCATTTCCAGGTGCTCCTGGATAGTCATGTCGGGGAAGACAACCCTTCCCTGCGGATTGAAGGCCAGACCTTTCTCCACCACTCTATAAGGCGGGTGGTTTGTGATCTCTTCTTCCAGGAAGACGACTTTCCCCGAACGGACCGGCAGAAGACCTGCCGCGACCTTGAGCACCGTCGACTTGCCGGCTCCATTGGGGCCGATGAGCGCGACGATCTCGCCTTTCCGCACGGAGACGGAAACTCCGTGAAGGATCTCCATCTTCCCATAGCCTGCAACCAGGCTCTCAACGGACAGGATAGGTTGATCTTCTCTCTCTGTCATCTTCCGAAATAATGTTCGAGCAGGAGTTCGTTCTTCTGAATCTCGCTGCAGCTCCCTTCGGCAATCTTCTGCCCGTAGTTGAGGGCCACGGCAGTCTGACAATGGTCCATGATGACATTCATGTCGTGCTCGACGATGATAAAGGTCTTTCCTTCCCGGTTCAACGCATGGATCAATTCCATCAACTCGTTCTGAAGCGTGGGATTGATGCCGGCCGCCGGTTCATCGAGAAGGACGACCTCCGCATCAAGCATCAGGACCTGGGCAAGGGAAAGAAGCTTCTGCTGGCCGAACGAGAGATCCGAGGCATAGGCATCCTTCTTCTCCACAAGTTTGACGAGCTGGAGAAGGTCCATGGCCTTCTCAGCAACCTTCTTCTCCTTCCCTCTCCCGACAACGATCAGGTTCTCGAGGAGGGTCATTTTCGGGAAAATCCGGATGAGCTGGTAGGTTCGAACGATTCCCCTGCGGGCGATTTCGTACGGCTTCTTTCCGCGTGATCTCTTTCCCCTTTGAAATAGATCTGTCCTGAATCGGGTCGCAGGACCCCTGTGATGAGGTTGAAGAGCGTGGTCTTCCCGGCTCCGTTAGGGCCGATCAGCCCGGTGATGGATCCGGGCTCAAAGTCGATGAAACAATGGTCAACAGCCATCAGTTCGCCGAACTTCTTGACCACGTCCACAATCTTGAGTATGGGTTCCCTTGCCATCCTTCCGCTTTCAGTTTTGAATTTTGAGTCTTAAATTTTGAAATCTAGACTTCACGCTCACGGATCACTCTGTTTTTTCTGCCTGCTGCCCCTTCGATCTCGCTCAGGGCAGGCTTCTGCTTTCTGCTTATTTCTTCTCTTTGCCTCACTGATAACTGATCACTGATGACTCTGTTTATTCTGCTTTCTGCCTACTGCCTTCATCTTTCTTGGGTTTACTGATCATTGATCACTGATAACTTTATTTTGCCTGCCTGCTATATTTTCCGGGTTCTTGGCAATATCCCCCTTTCCTTCATCCAGCCCAGCAGCCCCTGCGGGAAAAAGAGGATCAGGGCCATCAGGATTCCTCCGAAGATCGCCATATAGAGCAGCGTCAGCTCCGACCACAGGACCTCATGGATGAGCGTAAACAGGGTTGCCCCGAGGATCGGGCCAAAGACCGTCCCAACCCCGCCGAAAAGCGCCATCACGATGGGGGTAAGCGTCAGGTGGATGCTGAAGGCAAAGGACGGATCGATGTAATTCTGATACGTGAAGTGGATGGCTCCGGCCAGGCCGACGAGAAAAGCGCTGAGGACAAAGGCCAGGATCTTATCCCGGGTGGTGTGGATCCCCAGGGTCTCCGCTGCCTGTTCATCTTCACGAATCGCCATCAGGCGAAGACCGAACTTGGACGATACGACCTGATAGCAGATCACCAGTGAAACAACGGCAAGCAGGAGAATCGCCCAGTAAAGCGTTGGGAGTCTGATCCCCGCGACAAAGGGGACTCCCTCTCCTCCATGCGTGATCGGCGAAAGATACTCCGTGCCGAAGAATTCCCTTGTGCCCTCTGTCAAAGCCACCATGGAGATGGCAAAATAGACCCCCTTGATCCGGAGCAGAATATATCCGACCCCGATGGAGACCATTGCGATGAGGATGGCCCCAATGGGCCAGGCAACGACCCAGGGGACACCGTAGTCGGCAATCAGGAGGCTGCTCGTATACCCGCTCACACCGATAAACCAGGCCAGGCCGAAATTCGTGTACCCGGTCAGACCCGAGAACACATTCCATCCCGACGCATAGACGCTGTAGATCAGGATGAGCACCAGAAGGGTGATCCAGTAATCGGAGGCAAAGAAGGGAATCGCGATGAGAAAAATCATCAGGACAACGATTCCAATCCGAAGAAGGGTTTTATTCTCTAAGAACGTCTTCATTTCTTGAAAAGTCCTGTCGGTCTGAAGAGAAGAATGATCAGGATCGTCACCGAGGGAATGATCTGAGCCATCTTGGCGCTCATATATTGAGTGACCACGGCCTCCAGGATGCCGATGATCAGCCCCCCGGCCAGGGCCCCCTGGATATTTCCCAGACCCCCCAGGACGACAATGGCAAACGCCTTTGAGACGTAGCTTCCTCCCATCTGAGGAAAGATCACCCACTGCAGGCTGACGATGGCCCCTGCCGCGCCAGCCAGGGCAATTCCCATTCCGAAGGTCAGCATCCTCATTCTCATGGTGTTGATCCCGCACACCAGGGCCACCTCCGAGTTCTGAGAAGTGGCCCGGATGGCCTTGCCCCACTTGGAGTACTTCAGAAAGAGAAAGAGCGCCGCCGTGATCCCGATGGCCAGGCCAAAGGAGGCTGTTTTGCTCTTGCCGAAGACCAGCCCCATGATGGGAAAGCTGCCAGTCAGATAAGAGATAGACCGGTAGGTATTCGTCCAGAAGAACTGGGCCAGATTCCAGATCAGAATGGACATCCCGAAGGTGAGGATCAGGGCCGAAAGCTCGTGCTCCTTGATGAGCCGTTCCGTAATCCGTCCGTGGATCACCACCCCGAAGAAAAAGAAGATGGGGACGGCAAGGACCACGGAGAGAAGGGGGTTGAGGTGGAGAAGGCTGAAGGCCCAGAAGGCGAAGTAGGCACCGAGCATGACAAACTCGCCGTGGGCGATATTGACGATCCCCACCACTCCCCAGACCAGGGTCAAGCCCATGCCCACGAGGGCATAGACCGACCCCAGCATCAATCCCCGAATCAGGATTTCGACGAAATTGAGCATAGAACCATGGAATAGTGGAACGATGGAATGTTGGGCAAGAAAATGGAATTCAATTCTGAAAAAGAAACTTGAATCATGATTCCATCAATCCAATATTCCATTCTTCCAGTGTCTTACTTGCTCCATCCCGGGAAAGGATAGACGGCGTCCGCCGTTTTCATCCCTTTGGGATAAACGATCTGTTTGATCATCCCTTCAACGGCCACCTGGCTGGGAAGCAGCTTCTTCCCTTCGGCCTTCTGCCACTGGATCAGGTTTGTCGCCTTGCCCACCTGCAACCCCGAATCCGGACTTCCGAGGGGAGCGATTTCGTACTCGCCGAAGACGGTCGTGGTCTTAATCGAGTACAATTTGTCCCGGATCGCCTTCTTATCTTCCGCAGAACCGACTTCTTTCATGGCCCGCTCCAGGATCTGTCCCGCTGCGAAACCCGCCGCGGCGTGATAAGAAGGTTCCCCTTTGAACTCCTTCAGATACGCCCTGTAGAAATCCTGGTTCCCCGGTGTCTTGCTGAAGGGCTCCCAAAAGGTCTCTCCAGTCACATACAGGCCATCGAGTTTCAAGGACTTTGCAAAATCGCCGATGGCCGGTCCCACGAGGAATCCGAACAGTTTCGGAGTCGCGTTGATGGCCTTCGCCGCTTTGGTCACGCCGATCGAATCGGGAAGATAGCCTCCCCCCATAAGGATATCGGGTTTCTGAGACCAGGCTTTCGACACAATGGGTTCCCAGTCCGCCGTCTCTTTCGGATAGGCCTCATCCAGGACAACCTGCATCCCCATCTCTTTCGCCTTTGCAACGAGGGGTTTCATGGCCCCGATGGGAAACGCCGTGTCCGAATAGATGAAGGCCACGCTCTTCGCGCCCTTCTCCTTTCCGATATCGAGGCACCCGTAGAGGTTCTTCCAGGCCAGAGGCAGGATACCGACAAACCACTCCCTCTTCTTTCCTTCCCAGATGACAGGCGCATTGGCCAGGGGCGTAATGATCGGCATCTGGTATTGCTCCGCCAGCGGAGCAATGGCATTCGACGCACCGCTTCCGTACGGGCCGAGGATCAAATCCACCTTATCCGAGACCACGAGCTTCCGAACCAGCTTCACCGCCTCGCTGGGATCGCTCTTGTCGTCATAGACCACGAATTCCACCGGACGTCCAAGGAGCCCGGGACCCGAACAGCCCAGTTTCTCAACCTCTCCGAAGGTGCAACCCTTTTCATTGATAATCTTCCCCCAGAGTTTGTATCCCCCCACTTCCAGCTCGCCTTCCCTGGCCATGGCGCCGGTCAGGGAGATGGCGACGCCGATCTTGATGGGCGGTTTGGTCTGGGCAAAGACCCTCTTCCTCGCAAGGCTTCCCATGCCGAGGACCGCAGCCCCGAGCACGCTCTTCTTCATGAAATCCCTTCGGCTCCACTCTCTCTTCGCGCTCTTTTCCCTCATCTCCGTAATCCCCCTTTCTTGAATGACTCCACTCTGATCTTCCCAAACTTATCAGACTACCCTCTCCTTTGTCAATCCTCCGCGGCGGTCCCGCCATAGGGACGCAAGGGTCCCGCCAAGGCATAGGACGGTAAATACGACGAAAGCGATTCTTGCACTTCTGATAAATTGCGGGTAGGACGCAGGGGTCATCTGGGACCGTCCCATGCACAAAGAAAAAATCAACATCGTCATTCCCATACTGAAGGTCATCCCCGTCGTCCGCATCGTCCCGAGAATGCCTGAAGCCACACCGTAGAACCTTTTCTCCACAGATCTCATGACGGCATTCGTATTGGGGGACGAGAACAGGGCAAAACCGAAACCGAGGAGGACCAGGTTGCCGATAATGAGAACGATTCCCGTTCTTTCGCCCAGGAAAGCGAAAAGAAGAAGCCCCACAGCGCTGATCGCCATTCCGATGGAGGCAACGATATGGGGCTCCATCCGATCCGAAAGCCTGCCGGCAAAGGGAGAAAAGATCGTCTGGACTACGGGCTGAGAAAGCAGAATCAAGCCTGCCTGCTGGGGATTAAACCCTTTGATGAATTGCAGGTAAAGACTGAGAAGAAACGTGACCGCAAACGTGGCACTGTAATTGATCAGAGCGGCAAGGTTGGAGAAGGCAAAACCCTTGTTCTTTCGGAAGAGATCGATGTTGAAAATGGGACTCTTCGACCTCATTTCCCATTTTGCAAAGACGAAAAAACCGAGGGCGCTGAGGCCGATCAGGCAGGCCCCCTTGATCGCAGGGAGCTGCGACAGGCCGACCATGAGGCTCACCAGCGCCATGCCGTAAAGGCCCGCTCCCGGGAAGTCGAAGGCCTCCCCTTTCGCTTCGGTCCAGTCCCCTTTCACCTTCCACAGGGTGAGAAAAATGACAGGGAGTCCAAGGGGAATGTTGATCAGGAAGACGCTCCGCCAACCCAAAGAGTGGGTGAGAAGCCCTCCGAAGAAGGGCCCGCATGAAAGTCCCCCGTAAACGGCGGCAACGTTGATCCCCAGGACCTTTCCTCTCTCCTCGGCGGGGAAGATCGATGTGACGATCGCCAGGGCCGTGGTGAAGATCATGGCTCCCCCGATCCCCTGGATCACACGGGTAAGAATTAGGAAAAAGGGCGACATGGCCATGGCTGCGAGAAGAGAGGCAAAGGCGTAGGTGATGGATCCGTAAAGGAATAACCTCTTTCTCCCGGAAATATCCGCAATCCTCCCGAACGGGATCTGTAAAATGGCAAGGGTCAAGAGATAAGAGCTTGTCACCCACCCCAGCAGGATGGCATCCATGGCGAACTCTTTCCCGATGGAAGGCAGGGCAATGTGAATGGACGACCCCGTGAAGGCAATCAAGAACGACCCGAGCGTCGTCACAAGGAGGACAGGTTTCCTGTTGGAAAGGTCTTCATTTAACGCCGTCATGGAGTTCGTATCCTTTTCAACGCCTCTGCGCGGTTTTATCATGACAGAACCATAACAGATCTTCCAGCCCGGGTAAACAGAATTTCTGCGGGATTTCAATTATGGCTCTTCGGGGTTTTGCGAGATGTCGGCCTGGAGTAGACCTGTCCGCCCTGCATACGCAGACAGGGGGCGAGGGGGAGTTAGATTCTTTTCGGGGGGAGTAAAGGGGAGGGATAAAGTGCCGGAACCCGCTGAAAAGCCGGAAGGACCTTCTTTCTTTTTTCGATGTCCTCTTCGGTTCGCAGGGGATGAAAAAATTCCAGGGCCTGATCATCTCTCTCAGCCGACTGAAGGGATCAGGGGTGGCTTATTTATGCCAGGCCCTGGAATCACAACTCACCCTTGGTTCCATCTCTTTGCCTTCTTGATCGCTTCCGTAATCTCGTCCATATCAAAACGCCAGGAGTCTCCGATCTTGAACCCCGGAAGTTCCCCGGTCGAGGCCAACTTATAGATCGTGGATTCAGAAAGCTTTAAGAACTGGCTGAGTTCTTTCGCAGTGACAATGCTCCCCATCTTCACTCCTCTCGGGGTTGGTTTCTTTTTGATTTCTCAGTCCGGCTCTAAAGAAGAACACCCCCCTTATCCTGCCGACCCCTCTTGCTCACCGGTCCAGGACCTCGCGGACTTTCTTCGCGAGGGTCGTCGGCGAGAAGGGTTTCTGTAGAAACGGATCTCCCGGCTTGATCAGGGCCTGATGCGTCATCGTTAAATCGGAGTATCCGGAGATGAAAAGTACTTTCGCTTCGGGGTGAAGCGTTCTGAATCGGCTAACGAGTTCTCTTCCGCCCACCTGGGGCATGACCACATCGGTAAGAAGAAGATGGATCTCCCTGCCGGCATAGTCGCGGCCCAGGTGGATGGCCTCGTTTCCGTGGATGGCCTCGATGACCGTGTACCCCTGGTCCCGCAGAATCCGGGCGGCCAATTCACGAACCGATGTGTCGTCTTCCACAAGGAGAACCGTCTCATCTCCCTTCGGAGGGGGCTCTTTGGTATCGCGGGGAAGAAGCGTATCGATTTCTTCCTCGATTCGCGGCAGATAAACCTTGAACGAGGTGCCCCGGTTGACCTCGCTGTAAACCCAGATGTTTCCTCCGCTCTGTTTGACGATGCCGTAAACCGTGGAAAGGCCGAGGCCGGTCCCCTTTCCTTTCGTTGTAAAGAAGGGTTCGAAGATATGTTCCCTGACCTCGGCCGGCATCCCGCAGCCGGTATCGGTCACTGAGAGCACCACATAGCTTCCGGGTCTGACCCCGACATGATAACGGGCGTATTCCTCATCCAGTGCCACATTGGCTGTTTCGAGCAGGAGGGTCCCGCCTTTCGGCATGGCGTCTCTTGCATTGACGACCAGGTTGAGGATCACCTGCTCGATTTGACTCAGATCGGTCCTGACCCTTCCCAGATCCTGAGCCAAAAGGGTTTTCAACTCGACGTCCTCCCCGATGATCCGGCGTAACATCCTGTCCAGGTCCTTCAATACCGCATTCAGATCGATCACCTTCATGTCCATGATCTGGCGCCGGCTGAAGGCCAGAAGCTGATGGGTCAATGCAGAGGCTTTCTCCGTCGCTTTCCGGATCTCCTCCAGATTTCCCCTCATGGGATCGCCCTCTTCAACTCCCAAGAGACAGAGCTGGGTGTAGCCGCTGAGGACCGTCAACAGGTTGTTGAAGTCATGGGCCACCCCCCCTGCCAGTTTTCCGATCGTCTCCATCTTCTGAGACTGAAAGAATTGATTCTCGAGATGCTTTCGTTCGGTGATGTCTTCAATGATGAAGATGGTGAAATCCGGCTCTCCCTCTTCACTCCGGAGAAGTGAAACATTGACCAGCCCCCAGACGAAGCTGCCGTCTTTTCTGACATAGCGCTTCTCAATCTGGTAGTGATTTCGATTTCCGGACACCAGTTCCTCGTAGGACGGAACTTCCGCGGCGACATCCTCAGGATGGGTGAATTCTCTGAACAGTCTGTTCTGGAGCTCTTCTTTCCCATATCCAAGCATCCTCTCCAGGGCGGCATTGCTCTCAACAAGCCTCCCCCCCATATCCACAAGGGCGATCCCCGCCGCCACGCGTTCAAAGATCGCTTTGAACGTCGCCTCATTCCTCTGGGGGGCTTTTTCGGAGCGGTCTGCATTGGAAGGCCCCTCCGGATTCCAGGGGTGAGCAAAGCCCCTCCTTGAGGATCTTTGCGGGGGTGTCCCTCCGGGGTCTCACGGGCAGGTCTTTCTCAGGCATCATGCGAACACCTGTGAGGTGATCCTGTCAATTTCAAAAATGTCCAGAGGTTTTCTCAAGTAGTTGAGGATGCCGAGGGATTTTGCCTCGTCTTCCACACTCTCCTGATTACTTGCCGTAATGATGACCACGTCCACCTCTTTCTTATTTTCATGAAGCCGTCTCAGAATATCGATCCCATCGATGCCCGGCATCTTGATATCCAGAAACATGAGACTGGGCGGGTCGTCCTCCAGAATTTGAAGGGCTTTATAACCGTTTTCCGCTTTGATCAGATCGTATCGATCACCCAGAAGGACTTCAAAAGAATCGAGGATCCCTTGATCATCATCCACAACCAGAATTCGTTTTGAAAGATTTTCCATCGCGTCCTCCACAGCGTCTCTGTCTGAATGCCACTCTTCTCTCGATGGCGGAGAGAGGACTGAGGCAGGAGTCCAAGTCTTCGTCGGTCGGCCGTTCGAGACCGATACTTGGATGATTCCGGCGAACCGATGTCTTTTTATCAGCAAAAAGAATGCCGGATCTCCGTGGAATTCCGGACTGGATGAAACTCTTTTAGAATTCAACAAGTTAAACGAGCTAAGGGATGTTAAGGAAATTCAGGAGAGCGGAGAGCGGATTGCCTATCCTAGTAGGCAGTTCTAAGTTTTTACAACAGGGAGTTCTCAGAACAACGAGGGCTCCTTTGCCTTTTTCACTCGTGACCTCAATGGAGCCTCTGTGGTCCTCCATGATCTTGTGAGCCAGGGCCATCCCGAGACCCACGCCCTTATCCTTGGTGGTGTAGAAAGGGTTAAAGATGTTCTTAGCGGTCACTTCGTCCATCCCGATTCCGGTATCCCGGAAGGCGATCTTGACCCTCGGCGACCCGGACTTCTCAACCCTGGAGGATACCGAAAGCCGTCCCCCGCCCGGCATGGCCTGAAGGGCGTTGATGATCAGGTTCGAAAAAGCGCGGTAGAGCTTGTCGGGGTCACCATGGATCCCTCGAAGGCTTCGGTCCAGATGATCCTCAAAAACGATCTGTTTCCTGGCCATCTCTTCGTCATGGAGGTCCGTGACCTGAAGAATCAGTTGATTGACGTCGACATGAACAAAGGGTCTCTTCCGGGTTCGGGTCAATTCCAGAAGATCTTCCACCAGTTGATTGATCCGTTCAATTTCGCGGGGGACCGTGACATTGAATCGCTCCATAAAAGAGAGATTTTCAACCTTTTTGGGCAGGAGCTGGACGAAGGTCTTGATGGCCGAGAGGGGGTTCTTGATTTCGTGAGCAAGACCCGCAGAAAGGGTCCCCAGGGCTGCCAGGCGATCCGCCTGCCGGAGTTTCTCCTCCAATCCCTTCATCTCCGTGATGTCCTGGAAGATCGCCAGCGCTCCGATGGCCTTCTTCTCCCCATCCGTCAGGACCGAGGTGCTCGCCAGGATCCACAGCGTTTCTTCGCCTCTCTTCAGTTCACGCTCGGAAAGGAATAGCCCTTCGCCTTCGGAGAGGGTCTCGGTCAACATGGCCGAGAGGGGGTGGCTCACCCCCAGGACCTCCTCCAGGTTCCTCCCCGCCATTTCCTCCTCCCTTCTGGCCAGAATGCGCACAGCCATCTGATTGAGGGTGACGATTCTCTTTTCCGGATCGATCGTCACGAGTCCATTGGTCATGGAGGCAAGCACGTTATCCGTATAGGCTTTGAGGGAGGTGATTTCCCGGAGACGGGTTTCCAATTCCATCCTGTGTAGAAGAATCTGCCGGATCATGTGATGAAAGTTCTTTCCCAGCTCTTCAATTTCATCCCCCGTCCGGATGTCGATGGCCTGTTCAAGATTTCCCCTCGCTGCCGCAATGGTCGATTCCACCAACCTCGAAATGGGTTGGGTGATCCGTCTTGCAAAAAAGATGGAACCCAGAATACCGAGGATCACGGCGAAGAAAGCCAGGAGGAGGAGGTTGAAACGCGTCCGGGTAATCTGGCGATACATTCTCTCAAGGGAGAGGCCGATTCGGACGGTTCCCCATTTCTCTTCGGACCCTTTGATAAAAACAGGAACGGCAATATCGAGGATCCTTTTTCCCGACTCCCCGTAAGACACGGCCGTGACGGTGGGTTTCCGGGCCTCCAGCGCTTTTTGACTGACCTCATCCGTCAGGATCACCCCCTGTTTTTCATCGTGCCGACTGTACACAGCGACTTTCGTCTCCTTGTCATGGATGATCACGTAATCGATGTCCTCATCAAGCGCAACCTTTTCGCCGTTCTGCTGCAGAACGACATAGTTATAGGTGAGGAGGGCATTGATACTGACGGAGGCCAGGTTTTGAGCAATGGCCAGCCCCCGCTTTCTCGACTCTTCCTGAATGATTTCAGACTGGCGTTTCTCAACCAAAAAAATGATGATGGCCATGAGGACAAGAATCAGGACCGTAGAATAAAGAATGAGACGGTTTTGCAGACGGAGCGATTTTGTTTTCAGAGGCAGAATCATCTGAATCGGATTCCCTGTTGCGGAAGATTACTTCTTCTTCAACCATATTTTCTTCATCGGGATGTAAGGCCCCCCAAGGGCGCTCACCTCCACCCCCCTGACGTAAGGTTGATAGACCATCTGAAAGAGGGGGTTGACCATGGGGACAATCGGAGCGTCATCCAGAATCATCTCCTCGATCTTTCGGTACATCTCCATTCGCTTGAGATAATCCCTCTCGGCCCTTGCCTGTTCGAGGAGACGATCGACTTCCGGGTTTTGATAGGCCGTGTAATTATATTTGGATTTGGAATGGAAAAGCGTCCCGAGAAAATTATCCGGGTCCGGGAAATCAGCGTACCAGGCATAGATGAAGACAGGGGCCTTGTGATTCCTGAGAAGGGATTCGTACGCAGGCCAGTTGGTTTCAAAACGGATGTTCGTTCGCATGCCGATCCTGTTCAGCCGTGACTTGACTTCATTGAGCTCTTTCCGGGCTGCCTCGGACTGGGTCGCACTCCAGATTTCCAGGATCTGGTTTTTCAGGTCCCCTCCTTCGGCAAGGAGTTTCCTGGCCCGGATTTCATCAAAAGGATACATTTCTTTCTGGGGATCGTGGCCGGGCATCCCCGGGGGTAAAATACTCTTAGCCAGCATGAACTGATTCTTGTGAAGCTCGGAAACGATGAATTTCTTGTCGATGGCAAGATTGATGGCCTTTCTCAATCCCCGATGATCCAGGGGGTTCGACAAGAGATGGAAACCATAGAATCTCAGGGAGAGAAGGGGTTTCTGCAAAAAAGGGTACTGTTTTTCCTGGACGATCTTCTCCAATCGGTCAGGAGGAATGAAGGATTCCTCCAGAGCACCTTCCTCGAAGGCCCGCAGGATCTCATTCCTGGGGGCTCCGTGGTAGACCTTGAAGACAATCCGATCCAGAAAAGGCCTTCCCTCAAAGTAATCCGGATTGGCCTCGAGAACGATCTCTTCCCCTTCTTTCATCGACACCAGCTTGAACGGCCCGGTCCCCACGGGAAAATTCCTGAAACCGATCCCCTTTTTTTTCCCCACCTCTTCCCTGGGAACAACCTTGGCGCCCTTCATGGCAAGGATGCTGATAAATGGGGCATAGGGTTCGGTCAGAATAATCCGGAGGGTGCGTTCATCCACCGCCACGAGCCCCTTTACCCCTTTTGCCCTTTTTTCCATGAACTCGTTTGCGCCGAGGATCCTGTTGAAAAAATCGGCGAAATTCGATTGCACATCCGAATCGAGTATCCGGGTGAAGGAGTATACGAAATCCGCTGCAGTCACCTTCCTGCCGTTGTGAAACCGGACCCCTTCCCTCAGGTGAAACGTGTAGGTGAGGCCATCCGGAGAGATCTCCCACGATTTTGCAATGGCCGGAACCGTGTTGAGATCCTTGTCGAATTGAACCAGGCCATCGAAGATCTGCTGAATGACCGTTGTCGAATAGATGTCCCTGGATAAGGCGGGATCAAGTGTTCTCGGACTGAACTCGAGAGGAATCCGATAGATCCCTCCGTGATTCGGGGGCTCTTTCTCCATCGCATCGCCCGAAGGACTTTGAGCCGACGCAGGGCAGATCCACGAGAGGACAAACAGCTGGAGAAGAATGAAGAATAAAAATACGTTTGGCCGTTTGCACTTCGGGTGACCTCTAAAATATCCTTGATTCTCTTGGTAACGCTCTGCCGCATATCTTAGAGGGAAAAAGATGAATTTTCAAGGACAAAAAAAAGAAGCATGATCCCTTCCGAGACATGCTTCTTCTTTTCGTCTGCCGGAAAATCCTTGCCGGATTACCATCCACCTCCGTCGGCCAGAACCGGGAGCACATAGGCGGCCACTGTCGCTGCTACGATAAGAAGCTCGATCGCGATCTTCTTCATGATATCACCTCCTCCGATTGGATTGAGATAAAGGAACCTGATAAGAACGATGCTGGGGTAGAAGAGCAAGACGGGTGCCGGAAGAAATGGAGGTCCATTTCTCCGGCCCGGCGGAGGGTAAATTGCTGTGATAAAAGGAGTTTTCGGGCAAGCCGTTATTTGGTGTTAGGAAAAGCCCCTTCCGATCAGCTGCCTATTCGATTGGGCAGCCCTTGGAGGGAACAGGCGGAAAACCATGAAGAACTATTTGATTCAATGGAGGAAGTCTTGATTGCCCATGATGACGGGCAATCCATAGAAAAATAAGCGGCTTCCCGGACGAAACGAACCCGGACAGACCGTGTTGCGAGCCTTCAAATGCCGGTTTTTGAGAGATCTAAGGGGAAACGGAGGATTTTACTTCCGGCTGCAAAGCGGGTCGCCGGGGCTGAGTCAACTCATCGGCTCCCCGGCATAAATGTCGGGGCTTGCTCAATAGACCCTGAGCGGCGTTCCTATCCCCGCCTAAAAGGCGGGGCTTCGCGCCGTCGAACGGGTGAAGCCTCCTTCATCCAACATCAGGACTTTATCCGCTTGGTTTCTTGAGGAGTATGCCGAATTGTTTGGCTTTCTGCAGGAGGGTGTTCCGGTTGATTTTGAGGATTTTGGCCGCCTCCGTCTGGTTCCACCGGGTCGTTTCGAGAACGTTCACGATCATTCTTTTCTCGAACTCTTCCCTGATTCGGAGGAGCCCCGCCTTCGGCAGATCGAGCCCCCTGACATCCTGGTTCGAAGACATCAGGATTTCTAACGGGATGTCCTCCAATTGAATCGGCTCGGTGCGACTCGAAAGAACGACGATCCTCTCAATGAGGTTCTCCAGTTCGCGAATATTCCCCGGCCAATGATACCGCATCAGGCCTTCCATGGCTTTGTCGGAGAATCCCGGGATCCTCTTGTGAAAGGCAAGGTTGAACTTGTTCAGGAAATGCTTTGCCAGGAGCGGCATGTCCTCGCTCCTCTCCCGGAGGGACGGGAGGGTGATGGGTACAACGTTGAGTCTGAAATAGAGGTCCTGCCGGAACTTCCCTTCCTGGACGGCATGGTCCAGGTTGGTATTGGTGGCGGCAATCACCCGGATATCGATCTTGAAGGGCTTATTCGATCCGATCCGTTCAATCTCTCTTTCCTGAAGGACCCTCAAAAGCTTTGCCTGAAGATCATGCCTTAATGCGGAGATCTCATCGAGAAAAAGGGTGCCGCCATGGGCGTGCTCAAACTTTCCGATCGTCCTCGTGTGAGCTCCTGTAAAGGCCCCCTTTTCGTGGCCGAACATCTCGCTTTCCATCAATTCAGACGGAATGGCCGCGCAGTTGATTGCCACAAAAGGGCCGCTTTTTCGATTTCCCTGCTCGTGAACGGACCGGGCAATCAGTTCTTTCCCGGTTCCGCTCTCCCCGGTAATAAGAATACTGGTGGAGGTGAAGGAGACCTTTCTGATGAGGTCGAAGATGTCCAGCATCACTTTGCTCCGGCCAACAATCTTGTCCGGTCCCCGAAACTGTTTGACTTCTTTCCGGAGGTAGTCCAGTTCTTTCTGAAGCCGCTGATTGCTGATTACCCGCTCGACGGTGGACAGGATCTCCTCCGGTTCATAGGGCTTGGTGATGTAATCGTAGGCGCCCAGTTTGATCGCGTCCGCCGCCTTTCGGGCGAGGTTGAGGGCAGAGACCATGATGACATCGATCCCTTCATCCACTTCTTTGATCCGCCGAAGTACCTCCAACCCGTCCATGTCCGGCATATTGACGTCCAGGAGAACAAGATCCACGGGCACTTTCCTGATCGTTCTTAACGCCTCCTGCCCGCTTTCCACACTATGGAGTCGGTAATCGTCTTCAAGGATGACTTCAAGCGATTCCCTGGCGCCGGGCTCATCATCGACGATCAAGAGACTGGGTTTGATTTCCATCGTTGAAAATATAATGGAAAAGGTTTTCGCCGTCAAGAAAGGACGAATCGAAGGCATTCCCCCACTGACGGGGGGCATTGGGAAAGGGAGAAGGGTCTCAGGGCGGGAGGAACTATCTCCAAAATCTTGGTAAGCGGTTAATTGACAGGTAGGGGCTGCGAGGCGGAAGAGGGTTGCAGAGGCTTTTCTTGCCATTTTTTCCGAGGAATTTCGACAAAAAAGGTGCCGCCCTGCCTTCGCCGAAGCGGCTACGCGCAGGCAGGTCCAAGTTTTTTCCGACAGTTCCCCCCACCCTGATCTCACTCTGTTGTCCCCCGTCTGAAGGTCGACGTATCGAAAGATTGACTTTTGGCGGAGCGAATGCTAATGGAGATTGAGAGGAGAAAAAGATGCGCTTCACGGTTCAGAAAGAGTTGTTTGATCACCTGCCCGATCTTACGCTTGGCGTCGTCGTCGCAACCGGCCTGGACAATACCCGTCCCCGCAAAGAAATCGATGATCTTCTGACCCGGGCTGTCGGAGGAATCAAGGAGAACATCAACACGGGGAAACCCCAGGACCATCCCAGGATCAAACCCTGGAGAGCGGCTTTTTCAAAGGTTGGCATTTCGGGAAGTAAATTTCCGAGTTCCATCGAGTCGATGACCCGGAGAATTCTGAAGGGAGACCCCTTTCCGAGAATCAACCCCCTGGTTGATCTTTATAACAGTCTCTCGTTGAAGTATCTGGTTCCCATGGGCGGTCACGATCTGGATACCCTGAGGGGAGATGTCCATCTTCGATTCGCGGAGGGATGGGAACCTTTTACCCCGATGGGAACAGGAGAACCCATGATCGTCCCAAAAGGGGAACTCGTCTATCGAGACGAACAGGAGGTGCTTACCCGGAATTGGGCATGGCGTCAGTGCGAAAAAGATAAAGCCACGGAAAGAACGAAAAACATCTTCATTCCCATCGACGTTCTTGGAGAGGTGGGCAAAGAGAGGGCGGGTGAAATCATCCGGGAGTTGGACACCTTGATCCCGCAGTTTCTGGGAGGGAAGATCCTTTCGTCCATTCTGGACAGCGAACATCCCTCCGTGGAGATTGGGTGACCCGAGTCCCGGCCTGGTCGCGGGCGGAAAAACTTACCCTCAGGGCCTGGAAAGAAAAAAAGGGAAGAGTCTTGCTCTTCCCTTACAAAAACGTTCTCTTTCCTCCTATGGGCCCATTTTACTCTTTCATCGACTCAGGCTTCTTGCTGCGAAAAGAATCAGAATCCTTTCTTCTGAATTTCCGCTAAGCCTTCATCCACTGTAAAAACGGCACCACATTTGGGGCATTTAATCTTTGTGTCTTTTGCAATGCCACCGCATCCTACCGAGAAAACTGCCAACATCGCCAATGCCAAGAAAATACTCACCCATTTCCTCATTACGCTTCACCTCCTTTCGTTAAAGGTCTGGAGAAGTTCGGCTAACGTCACCCCGCCAACACGAATAACAAAAAAATGAAGTTATTGTCAAGAAAAAAATGAACGAACACCAAAAAAGCGAGCGCCTCCCCGGCCCGCAGGCAGGGAATCAGGTCAGACCGATAGCAGGTTCCCGGAAACATCGGCTATGAAGGGCGTATCCGGTCTTTCGTCGGCGCTTTCAAGGAAACCTATTTTTTCTTGGACGTCCCTTTCTTGGTTGCCTTCTTCGTTTTAGGAGTCTTCGTTCCACAGGCCATCTGTTCCCCCCGTTGTTTTCGTGCTAATTATTGATTTATTTATCTCTTTTAATTTACTATTTGTCAAGAGTTTTCTTAATCGGGATTTCCGTAACGAAAACAGGGGTCTTATCGTCGGCCTCCTTTTCCCGGAAAAGAGAAGCCGTTTTTACTTCCCGTCTCTCCGTGGATTTGTCAAGGGTGCCATGCCGCTGAAACGGACGAAAACAGCCCTTCTCCATCGAACGGATTACCTCTCGGGCAATGAAGCAGCTGCAGAGGCGGCCATTGCCGCCGGTTGCAGGTTTTACGCCGGATATCCCATCACCCCTTCCAGCGAAATCATGGAACGCATGGCGGTCCGTCTCGCGGAGGTGGGAGGGGTCTTCATCCAGATGGAGGATGAGATCGGTTCCATCTCCGCCGTCATCGGAGCGTCATGGGCCGGGGCGAAGGCCATGACCGCCACATCGGGTCCCGGATTCAGCCTGATGCAGGAAGCGATCGGATACGCCGCATTTACCGAAACGCCCTGCGTCGTCATGGATGTCCAGCGGGCAGGTCCCGGCACCGGCCAGGCGACCAGAGTGGGAAGCGGTGACGTCATGCAGGCGAAATGGGGCTCCCATGGCGACTATCAGGTGATCGCCCTCTCTCCCTGGTCGGTTCAGGAAATGGCGGATTTCACCATTCAGGCCTTCAATCTCAGCGAACGGTATCGTGTCCCTGCCATGGTTCTGGCCGACGCAGCCATCGGTCATCTTCGGGAAAATGTTTCCATCCCACGAAGGATCGAAACCTGGTCCAGAAAGAAGAGGAAAGGGGCTCCCCCTTTCGGGACCGATTCGGAAGACGGGGTTCCGGATATGCCGGCTTTCGGGGAGGGCGCCCGTCTGCTCGTCACCGGGTCCACCCATGATGCGATGGGTTTCCGAAAGACCGATGATCCGGAGGCTCATGCCAGACTCGTCGAGCGTATCCATCAAAAAATCCTGAAGCATCGGGGATCGATTGCTCAAACCGAATCCTACTTCCTGGAAGAGGCTGAAACGGTTGTCGTGGCCTACGGGTTCACTGCCCGGACGAGCCTCTATGCGGTCAGAAGACTGCGTCAGGAGGGCGCAAAGGTCGGCTTGTTAAGATTGAAAACCCTCTGGCCTTTCCCGGAGGAGGCGGTTCGAAAAGCAGGGGAGCGGGTTCAGTGGGTCGTCGTTCCCGAAATGAATCAGGGCCAGGTTGCCGGAGAGGTGAAAAAGGCGTGTCTTCGCGATGTCCTCCAGATCCATCAAAGCAACGGGGAAGTCATCCGTCCCGAGAAGATCTTTGAGGTTTTGAAGAACCTGTAGGGAGGACGTCTGCTGCTTCGAGATCGGACGGGTGGCAGCACGGGATGGCCCTACGGATGAGGTTCCGCAATGGCAAGAGCAATGGAAAAGTATCTCCGCCCCGGCGTCAAGGGAACCCCTTTCTGCCCGGGCTGCGGCCACGGGATCCTGATGCATGCCGTTTTAAGGGCCATAGATGAACTCAACCTGAAGATGGAGAAGCTGCTCTTTGTCTCCGGGATCGGGTGCGCTGCGTGGATCCCCAGTCCCCATTTTAATGGAGACACCCTTCATACCCTTCACGGCAGGGCGCTGGCCTTTGCCACGGGGGCCAAACTCTTCAACCCGGATCTCACGGTGATGGTCATCAGCGGAGACGGAGATCTTTCTTCGATCGGAGGAAATCATCTGATCCACGCGGCAAGAAGAAACATCGACCTGAAGGTGATCTGTGCCAACAATATGATCTACGGGATGACGGGCGGACAGGTTGCCTCGACCACGCCGAAAGGATCAAGAACCTCCACCACAGAAGAAGGGAATCCCTACCGTCCTTTTGATCTGTGCAAGCTGGTGGAGGCCGCAGGCGCAACGTACGTGGCCAGGTACTCCGTCACACAACCCGAAGGGCTGATGCGCTCCATCAAGAAGGCTTTTCTCAACAGAGGGTTCTCTTTCATCGAGGTCCTCTCTCCCTGTCCGACACAGTTCGGCAGAAGGAATCAATTCGACCGCCCTGAGGATATGGTCCAGAACCTCATCCGGCAATGCATTCTCAAGGAGGAGGCGGAGCGGTTGACGGAGGAAGAACTGTCCGGAAGGATCATCACCGGGGAATTCGTCTGTTCATCTTAAACTTTCCCTATCGGATGGGATGCCGTGGCAAAGATCACACAGGTTCGTTTGAGCGGTTTTGGAGGCCAGGGGATTGTCCTGGCAGGAAGACTCCTGGGTCATGCGGGGGTGATCGAAGGGAAATATGTTTGCGGCTCGGACGCCTATGGTGCCCAGGCCCGGGGCTCCGGCTGCAAATCGGAGGTCATTTTTTCAAAGGATCCCATCGACTTTCCCCATCTGATCGGAGCGGACATTCTTGTGGCTATGTCGCAGCAGGCCTATCAGGCGGACTGTGACGATGTTATAAAACCGTCAGGGCTCGTTTTTTACGATCAGGGGCAGGTGACACCCAGGCAGGATTTGAATGTGAGTCAATTTGGAATTCCGGCGACAGCCTATGCCGTCAAGAAACTGAAGAACAGGCAGGTTGCAAACATCATCCTGGTCGGCAGCCTTGTGGAGAAGACGGGAATCGTCTCTCCCGGTACCCTCCGGAAGGCTATCCGTTCTTTGATCCCCCCAAGATTCTCGGCCCTGAACATCGAGGCCTTCCGGGTCGGCATGGACCTGGGGAGAAAAACGCATGGTTGAGGGAAGAACCCACAGGCCGGTGATTCATCCGGAGAAATGCCGGAGCTGCAATATCTGCATCAGAGGGTGTCCTGCGGAAATCATTCCGGAATACCGACAGGAACCGGAGACCCTGCGTGGCGCCCTTTACAGAGGAAGGTTGACAGAAGCCGGACGGGAAGACCGGGTGCCGCTTCCTCCGTGTCAGGAGGCCTGTCCCATCCATCAGGATACAAGAGGCTATGCCGGCCTCATTGCCAGAGGAAAGCTGAAAGAGGCCCTCGAATTGATCCGGGAAGTTAACCCCCTCCCGGCTGTCTGTGGATTTATCTGCCACCACCTTTGTGAAGAGGCCTGTTTGAGAACCGAGGTGGATCAGCCCGTCCCGCTCAGGCTCCTGAAGCGCTTCGTCGCGGAATACGAGAGGGAAGGAGGGAGGGTCCTCCGCAGACCCCGGAAAAAGAGACGCGAAAGAATCCTGGTGATCGGTTCCGGACCTGCAGGCCTGACGGCAGCCAATGATTTGAGCCTTCTGGGATACGGGGTGGTCATTATGGAAGCCCTTCCGGTCTCCGGGGGAATGCTTGCCGTGGGGATCCCGGAATTTCGGTTACCCAGGGACATCCTCAAAATGGAAATCGAAGGCATCAAAGCACTCGGGGTGGAGGTCCGGACGGAACACCCTTTCCGGTTCGACGGGAGCGTGAACGTCTTTCGAAAGCTCGGCTTCCAGGCGGTCTTTCTTTCCATCGGGGCCCATCGCAGCGCCCGCCTGAAGGTGCCGGGCACCGCATTCCAGGGGGTCTCATCTGGAGTGGAATTCCTGCGGGATCTGAACCTCGGTAAGACCATGCCGGTTGGAAAGAAAGTCGTCGTGATCGGCGGCGGGAATGTCGCCCTTGATGTGGCGCGTTCCGTCATTCGACGGAAAGCGGAGTCGGTCGACCTCATTTATCGAAGATCCCGGAGAGAGATGCCCGCCATGGCCGAGGAAGTGGATGAAGCCGTTCGCGAAGGGATCAGGATGCTTTTTCTTGCGTCTCCCGTTCGAATCACCGGAAAAAACGGCAAGGCAACCGGTCTGGAATGTGTCCGAATGGAGCTTGGCCCGCTCGATCGATCAGGGAGACCATGGCCGGTCCCGATTGAAGGATCCGGTTTCAGGGTGAAGGCCGATCGCATCATTTCAGCCATAGGCCAGCGTGTGGACTCAAGCGCTTTAAGAGGACTCGCCCTCCGGGAAGATGGAACCCTGGCGGTCCATCCGGACACCGGGGCAGCGAACGTGGAAGGTGTTTTTGCAGGAGGGGACGTGGTCACAGGACCTGGCTGGGCGATCGATGCCATCGCAGCCGGCAAAAGGGGGGCCGTATCGATCGATCAATACCTTTCATGAAGGGGCGGGAATGACGAGGGAATGTAAGAAAGAAGTTGTACCGAAGCCGAAACGGGAAGGCCCGCTTCACAGGAAGCGAAGGCAGGGCCCCCCCGCCGGAGAATCCGGCCTTCAAAAGGAAGAGGCCGTTCAGGAAGCCCAACGTTGCCTGGGGTTGCGGGAATGTGAATCGTGTGAGACCTGTTCTCTCTTCTGCCCCGATCTCTGCATCACCCGGGACGAGAAGACAGGGCAGGTCCAGATCGACCTGAACTACTGCAAAGGATGCGGCATCTGTGCATCCGTCTGTCCCAAAAAAGCGATTCAGATGGTCCTGGAAGGGGAAGGGGTATGAAAGAGAAGATACGGTTCGATCTCAATTCCGATGTCGGAGAGAGTTTCGGAGTTTACAAACTGGGACTCGATGAGGACGTGATTCCTCACATCACCTCCGCAAACATCGCCTGTGGTTTCCATGCCGGGGATCCCGGGGTCATGCGGAAGACCGTCGCCCTGGCCAAACAGTATGGTGTCGCCGTCGGCGCCCATCCCGGATTTCCAGACCTCATGGGATTCGGAAGAAGAAAGATGGACGCCACGATCGAAGAAATCCAGGATTACGTCGTCTATCAGACCGGGGCCCTTCAGGCCTTTGCCAGGGCTCAGGGGCTCAAATTGCAGCACCTGAAAGCGCACGGCGGTCTCTACAACATGGCTGTGGCAAATCCGAAAATCTGGCAGGCCATGGCCGAGGCTGTAGCCAGCGTGGATCCGGAGATCATTCTGATCGTCCTGGCTTCCTCAATGAGAGACACCCTGCTGGAGACGGGAAAACGGGTGGGGATCCGTTTCGCCTTTGAAGCCTTTCCTGACCGCGCCTACAACAGCGATGGCGCGCTGACCTCGCGAAGAGAAAAAGGGGCAGTGATCGAAGACCATCAACGAGTGGCTCAGAGGGCACTGAAAATGGCCCTGGAGGGGAAAGTCGTTGCGACCGATGGGACAGAGATTGACCTCAGGGCGGAAACCCTCTGCGTTCACGGGGACAACCCTGCCGCAGTCCAGATGGTCAAAAAGATCCGGGAAGACCTGAAAACAGCCGGCGTCGAAGTGACAGCCCTGCAGAATCTATTCTAAGAGAACAGATTCGAAGCACCTGCCTGCGCGTAGCCGCTTCGGAGCAGGCAGGGATTTCGGATTTTTTGGTGAGGGGATGAATCTTTATCCGGAAACCGTCTTCAGGCCAATGGGAGATCGCGGCCTCCTGCTTGAATTCGGAGATGCGATCAGCCGTGAGGCAAACGATAAGGTAAGGAGAATGGCCCTTGCCCTCCAGGCGAAGGCCATTGCCGGCATTGTTGAAACGGTCCCTGCCTATCGTTCTCTTCTCGTCATCTATGATCCGCTGCTCCTCTGCGTCACTGCCGTGAAGGAAGCCTTAAAGAAGATCGAGAGAGAACTTCAGCAGATCACGTTTCCCCAGCCGAAGCTGAACCGGATTCCTGTCCTCTATGGAGGTTCTTATGGTCCGGACCTGGATGACGTCGCCCGGCACCATCAGATCCCATCCGGAGAGGTCATCCGTCTCCATTGCAGTCTTCCCTATCTCATTTACATGATCGGCTTTATGCCCGGGTATCCCTATATGGGAGAACTCCCGGAGAAACTCGTCACACCCCGGCTGAAGACGCCGAGATTATCGGTTCCGGCCGGTTCCGTGGCGATTGCACAGAGGCAGACGGGCATCTATACGGTGGAGAGCCCGGGAGGCTGGCGGGTCATCGGCCGCACCCCGGAAAGACTGTTCGATCCTCAAAAAGACCCCCCTGCCCTGCTTCAAGCGGGAGACCAGGTCCGGTTCTATCCCATCTCTGAAAAAGAGTTTGAAGCATGGAGACGATAGAGACTTTCGAAGTCCTGGACCCCGGCATCCTGACCACGATTCAGGACCTCGGCCGGCACGGCCTTGCCCGGTTCGGAGTCCCTCCTTCCGGGGCTTCAGATTCCTTTTCATTCAGAGCCGCCAATCTCCTTGCGGGAAACCGGGAGGCCGAGGCGTGCCTTGAAATCACGATCATGGGTCTCAGGATGAGGGCTTTAAGGGAGATTGTCGTCTCTATCACAGGCGGGGACCTCACCCCTCTTCTCAACGGAGATCCCCTTGCAATGTGGAAGACCCACCTCCTGGTCGAAGGGGACATCGTCGCCTTCAAGAAGGTGAGGACGGGCTGCCGGGCCTATCTTGCAGCGGGGGGAGGCATCTCCGTTTCCCCTGTCATGGGAAGCCGGGCCACCTGTCTCTCCGGAAAATTCGGCGGCTTGGAAGGCAGGGCCCTGAAGCGTGGGGATCTCCTCTCTGTCCCGGACGTCCCGCCCCTGTTGAAAAACGTGGGAACTCAATTTCCAGGCGTCTGGGTCCCCGACCTGAAGAAAGAGGCCTCTTTCAAAGTGATCTTCGGCCCTCAGGACGATCACTTTACTCAGGAGGGAATCGGCACCTTCCGGTCTTCCGTCTACGAGGTGTCTCGCCAATGTGACCGGACCGGCATCCGGCTCCAGGGCCCGATCATTCGAAGACGGCCGGACGTGGAAGAATCGATCATCTCCGAAGGACTGGTCCCGGGAGTGATCCAGGTCCCAGGGGACGGTCAACCCATGATGATCCTGACGGAAACAGTCACTGGGGGCTACGCAAAGATTGCCACCGTCATTTCCGCCGAGTTAAGCAGAATCGCCCAGTTGAAACCGGGAGACAGGGTGCGTTTTGAATCCATCGGCATTGAGGAGGCCCACCGTCTTCTTCGGGAACAGGAAGAGCGTTTAAGCGCTTTTGCCGCTTCACTCCAGCGGGGTTGACCGGCATGGGTCCCTTGGAGAGCGATTTGTCCGGGTTCGTTTCTGCGTCTGAAGGATGAATCAACGCCCCTCTCACCTGGACGATGAATCCGGGTCGATGGGAATCTCAAATTCGTAAAGATCCGCCTCCGAGCCATAGTAGATCTTCCGGTTTGCCAATCCCATCCCCGACGTGATGGGCTGAGCGGGGTGCCCCAGGAGAAGGACCTCGTCGTTCCCGGGATCGATGACGAAGATCGCCTCTTTCGAAAGCCCGTAGAGCCTGCCGTCGAATCCGCGCCGGAGAGAGATCTCCGCCGGCTCCTTCAATCCGAGAGGGAAGATCTTCTTCACCTTTCTCTTTTCAACATCAAAAACAAAAACGTCTTCTTTCTCCGTAATGCCATACAGGAAGCCATCCGCGGTTGAGGCAAGAGAGAGAATCGTTCTTGCTCCAGGAACGGGGACGGTTTCAAAAACCTTTTTTTCCTCTTCGGGGTCCCACAGCATCAGCTTGGCCTCTTTTTCAACCGCCCGTGTCCCGGACCCGCCCCGTACCGAACTCCCGGCCGCCAGAAGATCGGACGTCTCGACGTAGGCCAGCGAGGCAATGCTTTGATTCTGGATCACATTCCGGTAGCCTCTCTTCTCGTTTTTCTCAGGGTCATAGACGCCCAGCGCACCGCCCAGGAGGCCGTAATCAGGGTAACCTCCCACGTAGATTTTTCCGTGAGGTCCTGCCAGCATCGCCCTCGGCCGGTATTGACCCTCTCCCATGGGTCCTAAATCTCTCGGATTCGATCCCTCCGTATCTCCGAATCGGAGGGGCCTCTTCGGGTCATAGACCGAAAGCCGGGCCTCAGGATAGGAACACAGGTAGAGTTTTTCATTGAAAACCCCCATCGAGTAGACCTCTCCTGTGGCATGAGCGGCTTTCCCGAGATTGGTGAGGGAATTTTCTTCAGGGTCGTAGACAAAGAGACGGAGAGGCAACATGCTGCTGCCGTAGATCCGGCCGTCCGGTCCTTCCCCCACCACAAAGATATAGGCCCCCGCGGCATCGTAGCGAAGGGGAATTTCCTTTTCCTCTTTTGTCACAGGATCCCGCAGCCCGAGGATCTTGTTTTCCACGACAAAGAACTGCCGGCCGTCGGGGAGGGCTCTCTGCGGGAGAGGAACGTCCCCTCTGGAAAGCTCCGCCATTTTCTTCCCTTCTTCAATCCGAAACCACTTCTCCGGGCCGGTCTGAAAAGAACGGCTTGCGTACATCTTTCCATCATTCCCTTTGAATAACCGGAGGCGTCCCGGCCCGCGGTCCCCTGGAGAAATCAGGGATGTTCCGGTTCGTCGCTCCGGGTCAAAGACGACGACGTCGACCTTTTCGAACTGGATCGAGCAATAGATCAGGCCATCCTCTCCGGCCGTCGGATAACAGTAGAATTGGTCCGGATCCATCCGACCGTAATCCTCGGTCTTTCCCGTCTTTGGATCATAAGAGAAGAGTTTTGCCGATGGAAACGTTCCCCCCCAGATCTTTCCATCCGGGCCTGTGCTGAGGCTGCAAATGAAGGACTCTTTTTCTCCGCACGGACGGCCGAGGTCCTCCCATCTTTCCGTCCCGGGATCGAACCTCAGGAGGTGGGCGTTGTAGTAGCTACCGAGATAGATCCTGTTCTCAAGATCGAGGGTATAGCCCCAAGAACCCATCTCCGAAGAAAGAGGCCCGTTGAACTGCTTCATTTCGCCGGTATCGGGATTGACGGCAAGAAGGAAAAGAGGCGCCCCATACTGTGAGAAGGAGATATAGAGGGTATCCGGCTTGCCGGTCTTGCCGGGCCCGAGATGTACCCCCCAGCTCACCGGTTCCTTCACGGGAGTGCCCAGACGACGGAAGGCAAAGGATTTTTCGGGAGGGAAAAAAGAAATAGAGGGCGGCAACAACCAGAAGAACGAAAGAACCGGCGCAGACGGTACCGCCTGCCTGGGTAGGCAGGCTACAAAGGTTTTCCAGCACACTCAACCGCCTTTTTGAGCTTGGTTTGTGCAATTGGGACGTTAACCTTAAATCCCCGGATCGCTGGTTGGGTCACTCGCCTCCGTCCCGGAGGATTCTCCGCCGCTCGCTTCCGCGGGAGGGCCTTCCGGTGCCACGGATTCTGGGGTTGCGGATTGAGCCGCTGCGGGCTGAGCCGACGGCCTTCTCTGCCGGGATCGCCAGTGCGGTTTGGGGGTTGTCGGTTTCTTCTGGGTTTTCCGTTCCGGTTGAGCCACCCGTTCTTTCGTTTCTTTTGACTCCTCCGGTTCCCTCTTTCCCTGGACTTTCCCGAACCCCGTGATGACGTAGGTACCGCTTCGGGCATCCGTCCTGAGCTGGACGATTCCTTGTTTCTCTGCGTCTTCGAGAAGGTCGCTGAAGGTCCGGTACCCATAGTAGGATTCGTTGAAGGAAGGTTTCTTCCGCTTCATCGTCTCTTTCACCATCGATGACCACAGCACTTCTTTGTTCTCCCGGACCAGGGCCACCAGGGAATCGACCAGAAGCTGGAAGCCTTCTTTCTTTCGTTCCGGCAGATCCATGTCGATGGTCGGAGGGGTCCCCAGGGGCCGCTCCAGATCCTCGTAATAGATGAATTCATCGCAGTTATCGATCAGGAGGTGGGAGCTCGATTCCTTCATCCCCAGGCCGATCACCCGCTTCCCGTTCTCCTTCAGTTTCGAGACGAGGGGAGAAAAATCACTGTCCCCGGAAACAATCACAAACGTGTCGATGTGCTCTTTGGAATAGCAGAGGTCGATGGAATCGACACAGAGCCGGATATCTGCAGAGTTCTTGCCGCTCATGGACCGTTTCGGGATATCGATCAACTCGATGGCCGCTTCGTGAAGGGCCCTCTTGTAATCCGCGAAGCCGCCCCAGTCCGCATAGGCCTTCTTAACGATGATCTTTCCCTTCTCGACCAGACGTTCTAATACTTTCCGGATCTCGAAGCGTTTCTCTTTCTTCCCTTTAAAACCCAGCGCCAGGTTCTCAAAATCGATAAAAACCGCTAAGGTATTGTCTCCCTCACTCATCCCGTTGTCCTTTCTGTAAGCCTTTCTCGGCGTGAAATCCGCTGCCGGCAGCTTCCAGATCAATCCTACAACGAATCGAAGGATTTGTAAACACGATAACGCAGCCGGTACGGCGCAAGGGCAAGATCATCGGCCCGCCCGGATTCATCTCTGCAACGGCCGGGCAAACCTAACTCCGACCCCGAAGGGAATATCCTTTTTTTCTCAGGTGGGTTTTGATCTCCGAGATGTGTTCCGGCCCGCGGGTCTCCAGGACCAGGACGACCCTGGAAAACCCGATCGGAATGTCCCTGGCCGTCCGTTCGTGAAGGATGTGAAGAATGTTGGCCCGACGCTGCCCGACCAGGGTGACCAGCTCTGCCAGCGCTCCCGGGACATCCCGCAGGAGAATCTCCATGCGAACCACTCGTCCTGTCCGGGCGAGACCTTTTTCAATGATCCGGTCCAGGAGATGGACGTCGATATTTCCTCCGCTGATGATCAGAACGACCTTCTTCGCGTCGATCCTGCCCTTCTTCGATAGGAGGGCCGCCAGCGGGGCCGCTCCCGCCCCCTCCGCGATCACTCTTTTTCTTTCGATCAGCAGAAGAATGGCTGAGGCAATCTCGTCCTCCTCCACGGTGAGGATCTGATCCACATGCTTCCGGATAACGGAAAAAGTCGTCTCCCCCAGCCTCCTGAGAGCGATGCCATCCGCCAGGGTGGGTTTGATCCTCACTTCCACAATTCTCTTCTTCTCGCATGCGAGAAAAGCCGAGGGCGCGTGGGCGGACTGAACGCCGATGATCTTCACACGGGGGCGGCGCTTCTTCAGGATCGAAGCGATTCCCGAAATCAGACCTCCCCCGCCTACGGGGACGATCACGGCCTCGACCTCGGGGACCTCCTCCAGGATTTCGATGCCGATCGTCCCCTGACCGGCAATCACCTGTTCGTCATTAAAGGGATGAATCAAGAACCTTCCCGCATGCGCCATTTCGCTCGCACGATTCAGGGCTTCGTCCATATCTTTTCCGAACAGGACAACCTCTCCTCCATAGGATCTTGTCGCAACCTGCTTGGCCAGGGAAGCGCCTTCAGGCATCACAATCGTCGAGGGAATCCCCAGAAGAGAAGAAGCGTACGCGACACCCTGGGCATGATTGCCGGCCGATGCCGCAACAACGCCCCTCTTCCGCTCTGCTGGAGACAACTGGGACAGCCTGTTGTAAGCCCCTCTGATCTTGAAGGAGCCGGTCTTCTGAAGGTTCTCCAGTTTGAGGAAGACGTCTTTCCCCGTCATCTTCGAAATTGCGTCCGAATAGATCATGGGGGTCCGGAGAACGGCCCGCTGAATCCTGTTCTGTGCAGCTTCAATCTCTTCCCAGAGTCTCACGAAGATGCCCTCCCTTTTTTCAACAGGCTGATGCGCGGCATCCCCGAAACGGGGTGCTTGTCCACCCACACGTCGCAGCCGTAAACGCGTTCAATATTCTCCCGGGTGATGACCTCCTGGGGGGTTCCGATTTTGAATATCTTTCCTCCTTGAAGAAGAATCAGCTTGTCACAGAATTCGGAGGCAATATTCATGTCATGCGTCGCCATCACGATGCTCATGCCCTTTTCCCGGTGAAGATCAAGGATCAGGTTCAGGAACTCCACCTGATGATGGATGTCCAGGCTGGCAGTAGGCTCGTCCAGGAGAATCACCTCGGGCTCCTGGGCCAGCGCCCTGGCAATGAAAACCCTCTTCCTCTCTCCTCCGGAGAGCTCTTCAACGGGCCGTTCCGCAAGGGGAAGGATCTCCGTCCATTCCATCGCCTTCGTCGCAATCTCCAGATCTTTCTTGCCTTCGAACACCAGATGGCCCAGATAGGGGGATCTTCCCATGAGAACGATCTCCATCACGCGAAAGGGAAAGAGGAGATGAGTCTCCTGGGCCACCACGGCAATCCTCTTCGCAATTTCGCCCTGTTTCAGTTTTTTCAAAGGGATTTTTTCAAAGAGGACCTCTCCGCTCTTCGGGGAAATCAAGCGGTAAAGAATCTTGAGAAGCGTTGTTTTGCCCGAGCCGTTGGGGCCGATGATGCCGATGAATTCTCCTTTTTCCACCCGGAAGGAGACATGCTGCAGAACCCAGTCTTCGCGATAGCGGAATGAAACCGCATCGACATCGATCATAGGGGCTTGATCACCTTTCGCGTCCTGAGGAGATAGATGAAGAAGGGCCCTCCAAAGACCGCGGTAATGACTCCCACCGGCAACTCCACGGGGGCGAGGATCGTCCTGGCCAGGGTGTCCGAAGCGACGAGAAATGAGGCGCCGATCAGCGCCGAAGCGGGAATGAGCAGACGGTGGTCCGGTCCGAAGATCAATCGAACCGAATGGGGCACAATCAGGCCCACAAAACCGATCAGGCCGCAGACAGAGACGGAAGCGGCGGTCATCAACGAGGCGGAAAGGTACGAGAGGAGTTTCAACCTTTCCACATCCACCCCGAGCTGAACGGCGTTTTCTTCACCTGAAAGGATCAGGTTCAGCTGGCGGGACCGGAAATAGAGAAATAGGATACCGAGAACAATGTACGGGAAGATCATTCCGATCATGCCTCCGCTCGCAAAACTGAAGTCACCCATCAGCCAGAAGAGGATGGTGTGAAGCTCCTCTCTCTGTGAGATCGAGAGAAAGAACATGATGACTGCGGAGAGAAAGGAGCTCGTGATGACGCCCTGCCAGCAGGAGTGTATTGGGATGAATCTTTCCGTCCTGTCTTCCGAAATAGAAGACGACGAGGATGGTGAGAAGGGCTCCGAGCGAGGAAGCCAGAGGGATGCCCAGAGAAGCCGTGCTGAATCCGATGAGGATGGCGACGATCGCTCCGACAGCCGCTCCGCTCGAGACTCCGAGGATATAGGGATCGGCCAGGGGGTTTCGCAGAAGGGCCTGAAAGGTCGCTCCTGAAACGGAAAGACCTGCTCCTACCAGACCGGCCACCGCGGCCCGGGGAACCCTCAGGGAAAGGAGGATGGCCCGGTGTGTTTCATTCCCTGCGTTCTCAAGGCCGAAAAGGGAGTGCAAGAGGATGCGGATCGATTGAGAGAAAGGAATCCTCACGCTTCCCAACGTCACGGAAATCACGGTGACCAGGAGAAAGAGGACACTCAGGAGTGCTGAAACAAGGATCACTTTTCGCAGGGTGACGATCTTCATAAAACCTCAATGGATAATGAGCCATGGGCCATGATCATTGCCCCCCCTCCCTTCTCCCGTCACTTTTTGATCTTCTCGGGGTGCAGGACCGCTGCAATCGCTTCCAGCCCCTCGACGATTCGAGGGGAAGGGCGGTCGATCAGGTCCGAATTGACCAGATGGATCCGATGCTGCTTTACGGCAGGGATCGTATTCCATCGACCCCACTCCTGGAGCAGCTTTCTATAGTCCCCTTTGGGGTTGTGGGTGCTGACCACAATGACCTCCGGAGATCTCTTCAGAATCTCTTCCATACCCCATCGGGGGTACGTCTCCTTCTCATCTCCCGCAATGTTTTCCCCCCCGGCCAGGGAGATGAGATGGTCTGCAAAGCTTCCCTTGCCGGCGGTGACGATGGGAAGATCACCAATCTGGAGGAAAACCCTGGGACGGGGCAAATTTCTGACGCGGGCGATCACTCTCTCTTTTCGCTTCTCCATTCCCTGAACGATTTCCGCCGCCCGGGCTTCTCGCCCCACCACCTGCCCGATGTGGCCGATACTGGTCAGGATATCGTTGAAATTTTTTGGAAAGATAACATAGACCGGAAAACCGAACTTTTCCAGGCGGTCGACCATCTCCCGGGTATTTCCGACCCCCGTGGCAAGAATGAGATCGGGCTTCAGAGAGAGGATCCTTTCAAAATCGAGGTTGATATAGCTTCCCACCCGCACCTTGGTCTTGGCCCTTTCGGGGAAATTACAGTGAATCGAAACCCCAGCGATCTCCTCGTCGAGACCGAGGCTGAAGAGGATCTCGGTGATATTGGGCGCCAGAGAAACGATCCTCCGGGGAGGAGAGGAAACGGCGACTTCCCTGCCGACTTCATCGATAAACGTTGAAGAAGACGGTGTGGAGGTCGACACCCGGACCGGCGCGCATAAAAAAAGAATCAGGAGAGATATCAGGAGATGTTTTTTCATCGACGATTAAGTTCAATCGGAATGTTCATCCGATCGGGGTTTAAAAAAAACCCGGTCCTTCAGAAGAAAGACCGGGTTTTTTTGAGACAGTTCCCTTCACGGCCTTCCACCGAAGACCTATTGTGAAGCGTATCCAGGCGGGTTTTCTGACTCACGGATCATCCTACTTGGCCTGCTGCCCTACCCGATCCCAGGCCTCCCTGCCCCTTCCCGTCCTTTGGCCCTTCTGCACGTTCAGGGCTCAGGAGAGTGGTTCCGGCAGGTTTCGTCCCCGTTTACAGCGGCGTGGCCGTCCCCGAGTCTGACGGGGTTCCCCTTTAAAGTCCATGCCACCCGGATACGGATCAATTCTTGGGTATTCTATATCACGGTCGTTACCCCGATGTCAATCCGTCGACACGCCTCAATCCTTCGGGCGATACCTCAGCAACGACCCCGGCAGCCTCCCCCGGAAGACCCGCCGCGTGCAAAACCGCCGCGCCCGCTGTTGCTTCCTCCCCCGCGAAACCCCTGTACGGATCCTCCGCCCCTCAGAGAAGGGGTTCTGATGGAAGGTGCGCTGAAAGAGCGGTCCATTCTTGGAGCGGGCCTCTCAAAGCTCATTCCCCTGCCGCTGCTGGAGACCCCGGGCGATCGGCCGCCGAGGCCCATGCTGCCTCGGTTCCGCGGAGGAGGTATCCGGACGATTGAAGGAGCTTCCTCCCATCTCATTTCGTCCCGTCTCAAAGCGGCGTCTTTCGAATCCCCCATCCGTTCCCCCCTCTCAACGATCCGCTTTGATTCGTGTTCGGTGAGACGACTCCCCCGCGACGACCTCCGGAACCGAGAGCTTCCGCACGATTCACGAAACCTCCCCGATTTGTGATCGCGGCAGGCACGGTTCCGGATCTCACCCTTTCACGGCTCCGCTCAACGATGGATGCCGCGCCTCTCCGGGCGTCCACGGAGGCGAATCCTCCCGGTGCGGAGCCAATCCTCTGGGCCTCGAATCTCCTCGCACCGGTGCGGGTCAGGGGATCCACTGCAAACATTCTCCCCGTTGCACGATCATAGATATGGTTGCTCACCACCTTGATAACGGTCTTATTCACGAAAATGACCCGATTAAAATCGTGAAGGATAAAGAACCCCGGGAAGAAGAACGTGTTCCACCAGAATGGATAGGGAACCCAGCTGTACATGTAGCCGTAATCCCAGGGGGGTGGGTAGTAAGTTACCACCGGAGGACCCTCGTTGTAGTAATAATTGTTGACGGCCGCAGGGTCGGAATACGGACCGGAACCGCCCTCCGATTCTCTTCCGGATTCCCTGCCGCTGGTATCCGAAACAACGGGCAGGTTTTCTTCTGCGGACAGCGTTTGGAGAACCTGGACCGCTTCGTCCTTGCGCATCGCCAGTCTGCCGGCTTCCGCCGCCTCCCCCACTGCGCCCCGGAGTTCGCCGAGGATATCCGGTGTCATGGGATAGGCGGCAATCCATCCGTTCCTGGGTGCAATGCCGGCCGCGGCCAGGGTGTTTTCCGCTTCAGCTTCGCTCTTGACGCTTCCCAGTTTGAGGGCTTCCACCAGCTTCACGGCGAAGTCGCCTTCCCTTACCAGCGTCTGGGCCACGGGAGGAGCCTCTGCCGCCGGCTCTTCTGTGTAAGCGCTTCTAACCGATAGAATCAAGAGCAGACTGACCACACACAAAATCGTCAAGGAGTTTCTCATTGTTTAACCACTCCCTTCTGTTAAACGGGCAAATTTGTCCGTCCCTCTTTAAATATAATACCTCTATCGAAAGACAACAAATCCGCGGCGCGTCTTCGCGTAAATTGACAATCGGCGGGGATTGTACTATTCTTAATAACTTAAAGAAGTCAAAAGGTTATCAACTCATTTTTCCCGAACCCTTTACCGGCACATGCTCCGCAAGCCCCGGTCTTCAGCCGGAGAGCTTCACTCTTCACAACAGGTGGCCAATTGCTGAATGAATTGCTTTCCTCCGTTTCAAAGCCCGTCCGGTATCTCGGACGGGAAATCAACTCGGTCGTCAAGGATCCATCCGGGGTGAGATTGAGATTCTGTCTTGCCTTCCCGGATGTTTACGAGGTGGGGATGTCCCACCTGGGGATTCAGATCCTGTATCATATCCTGAACAGCAGGAAGGACATTTTCTGCGAGAGGGTCTTCGCTCCCTGGATTGATCTGGAGAATCTCCTGAAGGAAAAGGGAATGCCTCTCTCATCCCTGGAAACATCCACTCCCCTTGCGGAGTTCGACCTCCTGGGCTTCTCCCTTCAATACGAGCTCTCTTATACCAATATCCTCAATATGCTCAGCCTGTCCGGGATTCCCTTTCTGGCAGCGGAGCGGGACGAACGCTTTCCGCTCATCATCGCCGGCGGACCGACCGCCTTCAATCCTGCGCCGGTCGCTGACTTCTTCGATGCCATTCTCATCGGAGACGGAGAAGAGGCGATCGTCGAGATCTGTGATCTCACCCTCCGGTGGAAAGAATCGGGGAAGGGAAAAGAAGATCTCCTGAGGGCCCTCTGTCGAGTTGGAGGGGGTCTACGTTCCCTGCCTCCACACCGGCGGCAGCGTCATTCACAAACGTCTTGTTTCCGACCTCGACCGGGCTCCTTTCCCGGTCTGCCCTGTTCTCCCTTACATGAAGGTGGTCCATGACCGCCTCAGCATGGAGATTGCGCAGGGGCTGCAAGCGCGGGTGCCGATTCTGCGAAGCGGGGTTTATTTACAGACCTTACCGGGAAAGAAGCCCCCAGGTCGATCGAAGAGATTTTGCAAGCCGTCCCTGAAGCAGACGGGCTACGAAGAGATCTCCCTCCTCTCTCTCAGCGCAGGGGATTATTCCGTCATCGGACCTCTGCTCGACCCATCTCATGGACCAATTTGAATCGAAAAGACTGGCGGTCTCTTTTCCTTCTCTGAGGATTGAAGAGGTGGTGGGACATCTGGCCGACGAGGTCAAGCGGGTGCGGAAGACCGGATTCACGATTGCGCCGGAGGCCGGGACGGAACGATTGCGAAAGGTCATCAACAAGCAGATTGAGGAGGAGGTGCTCTTCCAGGGGGTCTCTGATCTTTTTTCAAAGGGCTGGAAGAATATCAAGCTCTATTTCATGATGGGACTTCCCTCGGAGACGGAGGAAGATCTGCAGGGGATCCTCGATCTATCGAAGAAGATTCTTTCCTTCGGACGAAGACAGAAAGGTTCTCCCAGTGTGGGCGTGAGCGTTTCCACGTTTGTCCCCAAACCCCATACGCCCTTCCAGTGGGAACCCCAGATTTCCCTGGAGGAGATGAAGGAGAAGCTCCGTTTCCTCAAAGAAGGGTTAAGGAAAAGCCCCTGTCGATTGAAGTGGCAGGACCCCCATCTCAGCCGGTTGGAGGGGATTTTTTCCAAGGGAGACCGGAAGCTTTCGCAGGGTGCTGATCGAAGCCCATCGGCTGGGATGCCGGTTCGATGGCTGGAGTGACCAGTTCCGCTCTGATCTCTGGGAGAAAGCCTTTGAGAGGACGGGCACCGGATATGATTGCCTGCGCCCGGAGGAGGGATGTCCATGAAGTCTTTCCATGGTCTTTCGTGAGCACCGGGGTCCGTCCCGGGTTTCTCCGTGAAGAATATGAGAGAGGGTTGAAGGGCGAGTACAGTCCTCCATGCCGGGAGGGGACCTGTCACCGCTGCGGCATCTGCGATGGAACGGCCATTCGGGTCAGGGAGGGGAAGGGGAATGGACATCGACCTCTCGAAGGCCCCCTGCCAAAACGGCTCTTCGAAGAAGAGGGAACGAAAAAGAGGGTCCGGCTGAAATTCGAAAAGAGAGGGCCGATCTGCTTCGTCAGTCATCTCGAACTGGTCCATCTCTTCCACCGGGCTTCGAAGAGGGCTCATCTTGCCCTCTGTTACTCTGAAGGATTTCACCCGATGCCGAGGATCATCTTCGCCAGGGCCCTTCCCGTGGGCATGGAGAGCCTGGACGAGATCGTGGATCTGGAAATCGAGGGACGGCATGAAGCCCGTTGAGATCAAGGAGAGGTTCAATCAGACGCTTCCGGCGGGGATTCGAATCATCGGGGCGGAAGAGGTTCCTCACTCCGGGTTTCGCCTCCAGTCTCTGCTCCAACGGTCGACTTATTGGATCCTCCTGGATCACTCTGATCTCCAGAACGGAGGCCGACGCGAAGATCAGGAAAGCTCTCGAAAAGGAGGAGCTCCCGTTGATACAGGAAAGGAAGGAAAAGAAACGGAGCATCGACCTCCGGCCCCTGATTGAGAGGATGGTTGTCAAAAACCCTCCGGACGGAGAGGGTCCTGGAACACCGGGGTCGACGAGGAAGCGGAAGAACGGGGCGACAACGATTGGGGGGTCGAACTGGTCCTCCGGAGGGGAGGGAAGGACGGCCAAACCTTTAGAGATCATTGGAGCGATCCTCGGGCTGGAAGGCCCGTCTCGTGAGTCTCAGATCAAAGTGGTCGAAGCTGGAGTAGTTCTCGTTGACATCACCCGAGCTCTTTCTCCGGAAATGGATCGCGAAGTGCGTATTACGGACATGTAGCGGGGAGCATCATGGCCAACGAGCTGATTATCAATGTGACACACCAGGAAACCAGGGTGGCCCTCCTCGAGGACAGGGTTCTTGCGGAGTTGTACATTGAGCGCGCCAAAGACCGGGGAATCGTGGGGAACATCTACAAGGGAAAAGTGGTCAAGGTCCTCCCCGGGATGCAGGCGGCGTTTGTGGATGTCGGACTGGAGAAGGCGTCCTTTCTCTACGTCTCTGACGTTTACGGCGGAGTGGAAGATTACGAAGAGATCGGTTTTCAGGGCGGAGGAGATGCCCAGTTACTTCACCCCAGCCCTCGCCGATCGAGGACCTCCTTTCAGAAGGGCAGGAGATTCTGGTGCAGGTTTCGAAGGAACCCCTCGGCACGAAGGGGACTCGCATTACCTCTCACGTGACGCTGCCGGGCCGGTATCTCGTCTTCATGCCGACCGTGGACCATGTCGGTGTTTCAAGAAGAATCAAGGAGGAACGGGAACGGAAACGGCTGCGGGAGATTGTCCAGGCCATGAAACCCCCTTCCGGGGGCTTCATCGTCCGTACGGCCAGCGAAGGGGCTGACCCCGAGGAAATTCGCAACGATATGGACTTTCTTCTCAGGCTGTGGAACAACGTTCAGAAGAAGAACGAGACTTCGTCCGCCCCTTCTCTCATCTACAGCGACCTGACCATGGTGCTCCGGGTCATCCGGGATATCCTTTCTCCCCAGGTCAACCGGATCGTCATCGATGCCAGAGAAGAATACGACAACATCGTCGCCTTCATCAGCACGTACATGCCTAAGCTGAAGTATGAGATCAGCCTGTACGAAAAGAAGGAGCCCATCTTCGACGCCTACGGCATTGAGATGGAGATCGGGAAGATTCTTGGGAGAAAGATCTGGCTGAAATCCGGCGGGTATATCGTGATCGACATGACCGAGGCCCTGGTTGCCATCGATGTCAACACGGGGAGGTATGTCGGAAAGAGGAATCTGGCCGACACGATCCTGAAAACGAATCTGGAGGCCGCCAAAGAGATTGCGTACCAGCTCCGACTCCGAAATATCGGGGGGATTATCATCATCGACTTTATCGATATGGAGAGGGAAGGAGATCGTGAAAAAGTCTACCAGGCCCTGGAAGAGGCCATTCGGAAGGACCGGCAGAAGACAATATTTTCAAGATTTCGGAACTGGGTCTGGTGGAGATGACCCGGAAGCGGACCCGCGAGAATATTTCAAGGATCCTGGGGGAATCCTGCCCTTATTGCGAAGGGGCCGGATTCATCAAATCAAAGACAACGGTCTGTTATGAGATCTTTCGTGAGATTGAACGAACCGCCTCCGAACTGGGAGGGCATAGCATCCTGGTTGAGGTCAATCCGGAGATCGCCGGCCTACTCTACGAAGAGGAACGAAGCGCGGTGGAGGAATTGGAGCGGAAGCTTAGGAAGAAGATTCTGATCAAAGGGAAGACCGGGTTTTCACCAGGAACAGTTCAATATCATTGAGATATGATGTGTCATACGGCATTTGGCTTGGAACGCTGACTGGGGGATCTCCCGGCGTTCATTGGGTCGAACGTCAGCGTATTGACAAATCCTTGAAAACCAATTAACATAAGTCGATTCAAATAGGGAGGGGTCCTATGTATGCCGTGATCAAGACCGGAGGAAAAGAGTACCGGGTGCAGCAGGGGGATTTGATCCGTGTCGAAAAGCTGGAAGGAAACGTAGGGGATCCGGTGAGCCTGGGCGAGGTGTTGATGGTCTCCGACCAGGGAGAGGCTCAGTTCGGAACGCCGCTCCTGACGCAGGCCTCGATCACGGCGAAGATCGTTGAGCAGGCCCAGGGAAAGAAGGTCCTGACGTATAAGATGAAGAGAAGAAAGAATTACCGGCGCTTCAAAGGACACCGGCAGTTCTATACCACCCTCAAGATTGATGAGATTCGGGTGGCCTTGAAGAGACACCGATCGACGTCGAAGATTTTGTACGCAATCCGGAGTGTGAAGTTTGGGATTTCGGCCTTTCAGGCAGGAGGAGATCATGGCACACAAGAAGGCAGGGGGAAGTTCCCGGAACGGAAGAGATAGCGGGGGACAGCGCCTGGGTGTGAAACGGTTCAGCGGTCAGACGGTCCAGGCCGGGAATATCCTGGTTCGCCAGAAAGGAACCCGGATCTTTCCCGGCAGAGAACGTGGGGATGGGAAAGGATTATACGCTCTTCGCAACCATCGACGGGCGTCGTCAAATTTGAGAAGAAGGGAAAAGACAAGAAACAGGTAAGTGTCCTGGCCCAAACCGCTTAGCCCTTTCAAGCATCTCCAGTCCACAGCAATGAAGTTTGCCGATGAAGCACGAATCCATGTCAAAGCCGGAGACGGTGGCAATGGTTGCGTCAGTTTTCGAAGAGAACGTTTCATTCCCAGGGGAGGACCCAATGGGGGCGACGGAGGAAAAGGCGGAGATGTCTTCCTCCAGGCGGATGCCCAGCTTTCAACCCTTCTCGATCTAACCTACCCCCAGACCCTCCGTTCCCAAAGGGGAACTCACGGAAAAGGAAAAGACCAGACCGGAAAAAATGGGGAGGACCTCTGGATTCGCGTTCCCGTAGGAACCCTCGTCCGGGACGGCAAAACCGGAGAAGTCCTCGAGGATCTGACCCGGGACGGTCAGCAATTCCTGATTGCAAAGGGGGGAAGGGGAGGGAGGGGAAATACGCGCTTTGCCAATCCCGCCCAACGGGCGCCCCACCATGCCGAAAAGGGAGAAAAAGGGGAGGAACGACGGGTTCGCCTCGAGTTGAAACTCCTTGCGGACGTGGGCCTCGTTGGTTTTCCCAACGCGGGGAAATCGACCCTTCTGTCCCGGATCTCCTCAGCCAAACCGAAAATCGCGGATTACCCTTTTACGACGCTCGTCCCGAATCTGGGCGTCGTGATTCGGAAAGAAGAGAAGCCTTTTGTGGTGGCCGATATTCCCGGGTTGATTGAAGGAGCCTCGCAGGGAGCGGGGCTCGGGTTGACCTTTCTCCGTCACGTCGAGCGGACACGCCTTCTCATCCATCTCTTGGATATCTCAGGGGAGCCTTCGCCCGATCCCGTCGGGGATTTCAGAACCCTCAATCGCGAGCTGGAAACTTACCACCCCTCCTTGAAAAAGAAGAGGCAGATCGTGGCCGTAAGCAAGATAGACCTCCCGGGGGTGAAGGAAAGGGCGGCGGATCTCGAGAGGGTCTTCGAGGAAATGGGGTACCGGCTCCACTTCATTTCCGGTAAAACAGGCGAAGGGTTGGAGGATTTGTTGGAGGCCGTATCGAGAGAACTCAACACCCTCCAGGTCCAGGAGAATGATGACAAAAGAGATTCGGAAAAAGACCTTACATAAGACAAAACGGGTGGTGGTGAAGGTGGGATCCAGTATCCTGGCCTCTGTCGACAAGGGGCTCCACCATGATGTCTTTTCCCGCCTGGCCGAAGAGATCTCGGAACTGAAACGGAAGGGCTATGAAATCGTCCTGGTCTCTTCGGGAGCGGTTGCTGCAGGAATGGAGACATTGGGATACAAAACCCGGCCCCAGTCCATCATGCACAAACAGGCCACCGCGGCAGTAGGACAGTCGCGGCTGATGAATGTCTATGAGAACCACTTTTCGCGGCATCAGCAAATGGTGGCCCAGGTCCTGCTCACCCGTGACGATTTGAGCCACCGGCGGAGGTTCCTCAATGCCCGGAATACCTTGCTGACACTGCTTGACCTGGGGATCCTTCCCATCATCAACGAGAATGACACCGTTGTGGTCGACGAGATCAAGGTCGGTGACAACGACAACCTATCGGCCCTGATCACAAACGTGGTTGAAGCGGACCTCCTCATCATCCTGACCGATATCGACGGCATCTACGATGCAGACCCGCGCCGAAATCCCCATGCCCAGCGGATTCCCCTGCTCAACGACGTCGATCTGAGCACGAAAAACCTGGCGGAAGACACACTCAATGAAATGAGCGTGGGAGGCATGATCAGCAAGATCCAGGCGGCGCAGAAGGCTTCCCATTTCGGGGTCCCCACCGTTGTGGCAAGCGGAACAGAGGAGAACATTCTCCGGCGAATTCTCAAAGGGGAGGAAGTGGGAACCCTCATTCTCCCGAAAGGAGAAATCCTCAGCAGTCGAAAACACTGGATCGCCTACAACCTCAAACCTCGAGGGGATGTGGTCGTAGACGAAGGAGCGAAGAAGGCCGTGGTCCAGAAGGGAAAGAGCCTGCTGCCGTCAGGGATTGTCGAAGTTCACGGTCCCTTCGAGCGGGGGGATTCGGTTTCCTGCCTGGGCCCCCGGGGCAAGGAATTTGCCAGGGGGCTGGTGAACTACAGCGCCTCCGAATTGAAAAAAATCCGGGGGCTTCGGACGGAAAAAATCGAACCGACCCTGGGATATAAGTACTCCGATGAAGTCATTCATCGGGACGATTTGGTGGTGCTCTGAGGGGTAAGATGGACTTCACCGCAGAAATTCAAACGCTTGCAAAGAAAGCGAAAGAGGCATCCTATCGGCTGGCCCGGCTCTCCGCGGATTCCAAAAATCGCCTTCTCTTGGAGATGGCCGCCACGCTGGAGCAGAACGAGAATCTTCTGGTCGAAGAGAACAAGAAGGACCTGGCTGTCGGCGAGAAGCGTCAGCTTTCTCCGGCCCTGATGGACCGGTTGAAGGTCACCCCCGCAGTCATTCGCGGCATGGCGGAGGGACTTCGGGAAGTGGCCCGTCTTTCCGACCCGGTCGGTGAAGTGGTCAGAATGTGGAAGAGGCCGAACGGTCTGATGGTGGGAAGAATGAGAATTCCGCTGGGTGTCGTGGGAATCATCTACGAATCCCGTCCCAATGTCACGGCCGATGCCTCAGGCCTCTGCCTCAAATCGGGAAACAGCGTCATCCTGCGGGGAGGCTCCGAGGCGTTTCATTCGAACCGGATCATGGGGAGTCTTCTTCAGGAGGTTCTGGTCAGGCAGGGGCTGCCGCGGGAGGCGCTTCAGATCTTTCCCTGGAAAGAAAGAGAAGCGATGAAGGAACTCCTTCAACGGGAGGAGGAGATTGACCTGATCATTCCTCGAGGCGGGGAAGATCTCATCCGGTTTGTGATGACCCATTCGAAAATACCCGTGATCAAGCACTACAAGGGAGTCTGCCACATCTTCGTGGATGAAAGCGCGGATATCGAGATGGCAACCCGCATCTGCCTCAACGCCAAGGTCCAGAGACCGGGTGTCTGTAATGCCATGGAAACCCTCCTGGTTCACGAGAGGATCGCGGCACGCTTTCTGCCGCACGTTGCCGGGGCTCTGCAGGAAAGGGGGTCGTGTTGCGCGGTTGTCCGATGACCCGGAAGATCCTTCCCAAGATCGCGGAGGCCACCGATCAGGACTGGAGCGAAGAATACCTGGATCTGATCCTCGCCGTCAAGGTGGTTCCCGGGATGGACGAGGCCGTCGAGCATATTGCCGCCTACGGCTCCCTTCATACCGAAGCCATCGTCACCTCCGACTATCAGAACGCCCAACGGTTTCTGAAAGAAGTCAATTCCTCCTGTGTCCTGGTCAATGCGTCAACAAGGTTCAATGACGGTTATGAACTCGGTTTGGGCGCCGAGATCGGGATCAGCACCACGAAACTTCATGCCTTCGGCCCCATGGGACTGGAGGAGCTGACGACCACGAAGTTCATTGTGTATGGAGAAGGACAGGTCAGGGGAGAATAGAACAAAAACTCGAAGCACGAAATGCCGAGACAAGGATCGAATGTTCAGAATCCGAAACATTAAGACCCGTTTCTTTGGATGAATTGGCGCATTCGGACTTGGGATTTGGTTCGGATTGGTCCTAAGAGGACGCTTCGCCTGACGCTTTCGCCTACCTGCGGCAGGCGAGATTTCGGATTTCGGATTTATTCCTGAGAGGGGGAGCGGAAGATCAGAAAAGAAGCTGAGGGAAAAAGGGTTGGGTTGTTTGGAGGAACCTTCAATCCCATCCATCTGGGTCATCTCCGGGGAGCGGAAGACATTCGGGAGGCCTTCGGACTTCAAAAAATAATCTTTATCCCGGCCGCCAACCCGCCTCACAAGGCACGGGAGGGCCTTGTCGACTCCGGACACCGGCTCGAGATGGTTCACATCGCCACGTCCGGAAATCCTTATTTTTTTGTCTCGGACGTTGAGCTCAAAAGGGCTGGGAAATCCTATTCCATTGACACCATCCGGTATTTCCGGGAGAAGGAACAGGGAGATCTCTTTTTCATCATGGGAAAGGATGCCTTCATGGAAATTGAGACCTGGAAGGAATTTCGGCACCTTTTCTCTCTCTGCCACTACGTCGTCATGACCCAACCCCGGCACCGGCAAAACGCTCCCGGGCCCCGACTCCCGTCTTCTCTTTCTGAGGACTTTCTGTATCGTCCGGAGACGGAGGAATGGATTCACACCTCCGGTCATACGCTTTCCTTTAAGGAAATCAACTATTTGGACATCTCTTCCACAAAGATCCGGGATTTGATCCAAAGAGAGAAATCGATAAGATACCTGATCCCTCCCGATGTGGAAACCTACATCCATAGCCATGGATTGTACCGAAGGACTTAGTTTGAAAATGTTTCTGCAGTCGGGGGATTTTTTTTTGTTGTCACGACCGTTTTTTCTGTTATAATGCTACAATTATTTTGATACGTTATGATGATCGATTCGAAGACAAAATCCCTGCTCTGTATGAAAGCGGCCATTGAGAAGAAGGCGGTCGATCCAGTCCTTCTCGAGATGAGGGAAATTGCCTCCATCGCGGATTACTTTTTCATCTGCAGCGGAAAATCGGACCGCCAGGTTCAGACCATCGCTCAGGCGATAGAAAAGGATCTGAAAAAAAGAGGGATTCAGCCTTTGGGGCAGGAAGGAACCCTCGAAGGAAAGTGGATCCTGATGGATTACGAGGATGTGGTCATCCATGTCTTTCTGGAGCCCGTCAGGGCGTTCTACGACCTGGAAGGACTGTGGATGGATGCGCCCAGGATAGATTTCCAAGAAGATCTAACCAGTGAGGAGACAGCCATTGGATCCGAAGAAGGGAATTGACAAAAAAACGCTTGCACGCTTCAGAAAAACGCTGCTTAAAGAGCGGGAAGAAATCATCGGAGAGGTAAAGCAGATCTACGAATCCTCCAAAGAGATGGGTCAAGACGGGATTCAGGATATTGGGGATGAAGCGGCCAACATCTATCACCGGCAGGTCCTGCTCAGCCTGACGGAAAATGAACGAACCCGGCTTCAGGAAGTGGATGAAGCCCTGGACCGAATTGAAGGCGGCTTATACGGCATCTGCGAAGAGTGCGGCGAACCCATCGGACTGAAACGTCTTGAGGTCCGACCCGTTGCCAAGTATTGTGTCCCCTGTAAAACCAAACTCGAAAAAGGGAAATTGTAGACCATGCTGTCGAGACTATTAACCATTATCGTTCTGGCTGCCATTGCTCTCTTCTGCGCGGTTTCACTGGGCAATCCTTTAGATATCGAAGAATTCAACCTCCTTTTTTGGAAAACCGGTCCCACCGATCTTCCCACGCTGATGTTCTTATCTTTCCTGCTCGGAGCCATGTTGGCCTTCATCGTGTTTGTGGCCCGGGATGTGAAAAGGGCGATCGAAGGCATCCAGGAGTCCCGGCAGAAGAAGAAGGGCCTCTCCCTGAAAGAGGAATTCAACCGGGGCATGGAAGCCTTTCTCCGGGGAAATCTGTCCAAGGCAAAAACCCACTTTGTGACGGTACTTAAGAAGGACCCCTCCCAGATCGACCTCTATCTCCGGCTTTCCGAGATCTCCTTGAAAGAGAGTAACGAGGACGAAGCATTCCAATGGCTGGAGCGGGCGAAAGCGATCGACATGAACAATCTGGAGGCCCTCTTCGCAGAGGTAAACCTTTACCAGCAGATGAAGCGGTTTGATGACGCCATCCGGACGCTAAACCGGGTCATCCGGCTGGATGATTCGAATCTCAGGGCTTTAAGAAGTCTGCGCGAAATCTTCCTGAACAGCCAGCGATGGGAAGAAGCCATCCAGACCCAGCGGTCGATTCTCAAATTGACAAAGGGGAAAAAAGCCGAAGAGGAGGAGACCCTCTTCTACCTGGGATTGAAGTACGAGCACGCCAGAGATTTCCTCAACAAGGGCGGAGAGGCTTCTCTGGAGCGTGCCCTGAAAGAAGCCAAGGAGATTGTCAAGGAAAGCAAGACGTTCATGCCGGGCCTTGTCCTTCTCGGGGATATCTACCTGAAAATGGGAAAATGGGCGATCGCCGGAAAGGTCTGGGGAAAGAGTTTTGCCCGCTTCAAATCGATCGTCTTCATCCTGCGGCTGGAAGAACTCTACCTGAGCCGGGAGGATCCGAGTACCCTCCTCCGGATCTATCAGCGGGCATTGAAACGGGATCCGGAGAACTGGGTCATGACGTTCCATTATGCGAGGCTCTGCCTGAGGCTGGAATTGCTGGACGAAGCCCTGGAGGCGGTGGACGAACTCAGCCTCAAGAGGAAGGATTTTCCGGCTCTCCATCGGCTTCTGGCGCAGATCTATCTCCGGAAGAAGGACTTCGACCAGGCGGCTCACGAATTTGAAAAAACCTTCGAATTGAGCGGGACCTCGTACCTTCCTTTCTTCTGTAATGTCTGCGAAAAAGAATCGAAGGAATGGGTGGCTTATTGCCCGCAGTGCCGCCATTGGAACACGTATGCGATTAAAGAGGGCGAGAGAATCGCCACGTTCTTCCCCCCTTCCGTAGGCGAACAGCGGCCGTTGCCATGGCTCGGCGAAACCTCTTATTGAAACCCAGGCGGATAACCGACGTTATCGGGCAGGTCTTCCAGTTTCTGTTACCCTCTCAGTGTCCATGCTGTGAAAGCTTCCTGGAGGAAGGAGCAGGGATTGTCTGTCCGGACTGTCTCTCCCATATTCACTGGCTCGAACCTCCTTTCTGCTCGATCTGCGGCAGCCCCTTTCCCTCCCGGGTCGGTGAGTCCCATCCCTGCAGTGACTGCATGCGCGGGAAGAGGTACTTCCAGACGGCCAGGGCTCTCGGATATTACGGAGGGTCCCTGCAGAAAATGATCCATCGATGGAAATATGAGGGAAAGACCCATCTCACGGGTCCTCTCGTTGAGTGGATGGCATCGGGATTAGACCGTTATTGGGATCCTCCCCGTTTCGACCTTCTGCTGCCCGTCCCTCTCCATACCCGGCGCCTCCGGGAGCGGGGATTCAATCAGGCCCTCCTGCTGGCAAAGGGTCTCAGTCGCAGGACGGGGATTCCCTATCGGAAGGGATTTCTGCAAAAGAAAAGCGCCACGACGCCACAGGTCGAGCTGAGCGGAGCCGACAGGGAACGAGCGGTGAAGGATGCTTTTTGTCTTGCCGGAAACGAGGGACTGGAGGGGAAATCCATCCTCCTGCTGGATGACGTCTATACGACCGGAGCAACGGTCAACGAATGTGCCCGGATCCTCGTTGCCGAGGGAGCCCGACGGGTGGACGTCCTGACGTTGGCCCATGCGGTAAAAAGGAATTGAAAGAATAGGTCTTATAAGTCATATAAGACTTATTCCATTCTTTTCTTTCTGTTTCAATTGCGAGAAAAAGGATGAGCCAAAGCAGAAAATGGTTCTTTCTCTGGATCCTGATTCCGATTCTGGCCGTCGGCATTCTGCTCTTCATCTCCGTCTCTCATCTCCTCGACCCTGCCCTTTACGGGAAAATGCTCCAGGAGGCGGTGGGCAGAGAGATTGGAAGGGAGGTCACGATCGGAAAAACGAAGGTGAACGTCTGGGGAGGACTCGGAATCGCTTTTGAAGATTTCAGAGTCAAAGACCTCTCCGGTGGTTTTGATTTCCTTCAAGCCAGGAAGCTGATCGCAACGGTCAAGCTGAAGCCCCTGATCAGAAAAGAGGTGAAGTGGCGGGAGATCATTCTTGATTCGCCGAACCTCCATCTCGTCAGGGATAAGCAGGGACGATTCAACTTCGCGGATGCCTCTCTGACGCCGGAGGACCTGAAAGCATCCCAGCAGAAGCTGTTTCGCGCGCTTGCGACGTTGTTCGGAGGGTCCTTCACGGTTCGCAACGGCACGCTCCGCTTTTCAGACGAATTCGTTGGAGAAAGCCCTCTCGTCACCGAACTGAGGGCATTCACCCTGAACCTGTCCGGGGTATCCTACGAGAAGCCGTTCCCCTTTCTCTTCTACGGCAAGATGGTTCATTCAAACAGGGAGGGTAAATTCTCTTTCAGCGGAACGATCGGGGATATTCCGGAAGATATGGACTTTGCCAAGGGAAGAATCAAAGCGGAAGTCGAGACCAAAGGGATCGATCTCTCTCACTTCTGGCCCTATCTCAGGACACGGCTTCCCATGAAAGCAGTCGCAGGGGTTTTTGATCTGGAGGGAAACTACCAGGGGAGGTTCTCAGGAGGGTTTAAGACCTCGGCAAGAATCCGTGTCCGGGATGTGGTCTACGACCATCCCCAGGTCTTCGCTCAGACGTTCACTCCCAAACGGGTCAATCTCGATTTCCAGATGAACTCTGATTCAACGAACTTCGACGTTCCCGACTTTTCCATCGAACTCCCCGAATTCTGGGTAAAAGGAAAAGGAAGGTTCTACGGAATCGGAACGAAGGAGATGGGCATGGAAGCGGAGGCCCGGACCGGTCCGTTTGACCTCTCGGATGGAAGGCGGTACATCCCCTACAGGATCATTGCCAAAGAAGTGTCCGACCATCTCTTCACTTCGGAGGGAAGCGGCTCTGTCCAGATCGTTTCGGCCAGGCTTGCCGGAAAGATGGAGGAAATCGAGCATTGTGACCTCCTGCAACATGCTCATACCCTTTCGGCGGAGGTGAAACTCAATAAGGTCCGTTTGCGCCTACCCTGGACATCTACCGCCCTTCGAGAATCTCAAGGGGAACCTTTTGTTCAAGGAGGGTCACCTGAACCTGACGGAGATGAGCGGCAGTTTTTTCCACTCCAGCATGGAGAGAGCGAAGGGCATTTTTCTTCGCCTGCTGCACGTCCCAACGCTTCAATACAGCAGCGAGGGGGAGCTCGATCTGAGCGACCTCCCCGCCCTGGAGAAAATAGAGGGTTTTTCGGCTGAACGGATTTTTGGGGGCTTCCGCCGCATTGCCGGAAAGGCCGATTACAAACTCTCCTTCAAGGCGGAACTCAGGACCCCAATCGATTTTCAGCACCAGGGGGTCTACGACCTTTCCAACGTGCAACTCCAGCATCCAAGGATCCCCTTTCCCTTGTCCATTCCGGACGGAAAGATCGATTACTCCAGCGACGGGGGGGTGTGGACCGGGGTCCGATTGGCCTTCGGGGATTCCTCCTTCTCCATGAACGGCCGATGGAAAAAGGGATCGAAGGGGGAACCTTTTGGAATCTCAGCCAAAGGCAGGCTTGATCTCAAGAACCTGATCCCCCTCGCAGACTCCCCTTCTTTTCCCGAGGGAATCCGGCAGAAGATGAAATCCCTCGACATCCTTTCCGGGAAGGGGGACTTCTCATTCAAGGGGCAGGGCCCCGAAGGGCTCCGGTTCTCATCCTACGAGGGAGAATGGGTCCCGAAGGAGAACCAGATTCAGTTGAAAGGAACATCCTCTCCGCTGATGGTCAGAGAGGGTTCTCTCTCCTTTTCGAATTCGGGTCTCCATTTTTCAAAGTTGAAGATCCAATACAGGGACCTTCCCCTCACCCTGGAAGGCTCCATGAACGCCAAAACCATGACCCTGGATACAACGGGTTCCATCGATCTGAGCTACGTGATGGCTGTTCTTCAATCGCCTCTCCTATCCGATGTCGTCTCTTCCCGGCCGGATGAGATCCGCGAACTGCGCGGTGAGGCCGCCGTGCGTCTGAGATGGTCCGGAAGCATCGATGACTGGATTCATGCCATCAGGGAGGGCGAGATCAGGGTGAAAGGAGCGACCCTCCGTCACCAGGGGATTTCTTTCCCCCTTTCGGGGGTCGAAGGCCTGTTCCGTTTCTCTCCGGAACAGATACGATTCGAGGGATTGAAGAGGGAGCCTGGGAGGCACATCCCTCACGGCCTCGGGGGCTGTCTCCCGCCTCGGGCTTGCTCCCGGAAGCCCTTCTTCCGTTCCTTCCGCTCCCCGCTCTCTCTCGTTTCAGGTCGCCTCGCCCCAAATCGACCTCGATGCCCTTTTCCCCGCGAGAGAAGGGACATCTTTATCCTCGCAACCGTTCCTGAGAAGACTCAGGGATTGGCTTTCCACTTGGAATCTGGACGGCCGGATTGATGTGGAGAAATGGAAGTACCGGGATTCTCTCTTTCAGGATGTGAAGGTGGAGATGAAGACGGTTGATGGTAGATTACAGTTCCGCACCTTTCAGCTCAGAGGAGACGGGGGAGACCTTTGGGGTGAGGGATGGGTTGAGCCCACGGAAAAAGGGGTGAGATTCGAGACGAAACCCCGCATCTCCAATATGGACGCAAAGCCTTTTCTGCGGATCCTCCTTCAAAAAGGGAAGGAAGAGAGAATCGATATCCGTGGAAGGATGAATATCAACAAGGTGGAACTGAGGGGAGAGGGAGAGGATTTTCAAAAAGTGAAAGAGTCCCTGAACGGAATGCTGAGACTGACGCTCGAAAACGGAGTGATCGAGCGGTGGAACATCCTCTCAAAGATTTTTTCCGTCTTGAATGTCTCTCAGCTCCTGATGGGCCGATTGCCGGATCTCAAGAGCAAGGGCCTCCCCTTTCATCAGATCTCCGCGAATGTTCTTATCAAGGACGGTGTTGCCACGACAGAGGATCTTTTTGTTGACAGCGATGCCATCCGGATCACCCTCGCCGGCGGCATCGATCTGGGCAAAGGGACTATCGACGCAAAAATAGGCGTTCATCCCCTGGTCACGGTGGATACGTTATTGAGTAAGATTCCAATTGTGGGATACATCCTCACCGGCAATGAAAAGGCCTTCATCTCTTACTACTACGAAGTCAAAGGCGATCTGGAGGATCCCAGGATCGAGGCCATCCCGATCAAGGCGTTGGGCGAAGGATTCCTGGGATTTGTGAAACGTCTTCTCGAAACGCCCCTGAGGCCCTTCCAGAAATCCCCGGGTCCTTGACCCGATTCTTGTGGAATTGGGTTTGTTCGGTCAAGGGTTAAAAAAATCTTTTCACAAATCCGTTTTTCCCCATTTTTCTCTTGACAAGACACGACATGTTGGTGTAAAAACTTTAAAGCATACTAAATGTAGCCCCTCTTTAAGGCTTTCCTCTCTGATAAACTTCGAGACAAGGTGGAAAAAAATGTCAAAAGTGATTGAACTGCAAGGCGAACGTATCGGATTTAGGGAAGAAGTCGAGACCACGGACATGGCCCTTTTTGTCCGGACATCCGATGAATCCATGCACGGCTGGGACCGTCAGAGGATCGTCGATGCCCTGGTCCGGGAGACCTATGTCGATTTCGATACGGCAAAAGAGATCGCACAGGAAGTGGAGGAGCTCATTGCCACGTCCAAGATCAGAATGGTCACAGCCCCTCTGATCCGCGAGCTGGTGGACGCAAAACTGATTGAACGAGGTCTTGAGCAAGCCCGCAGGATGCACACCCGTCTCGGCATGCCTCTCTTTGATGTGGACCAGCTCATCCTCCATCCGAATAAGGAGAATGCGAATGTCCCCCACGGGCCCGAGGCGACCAATCTGACGCTCGCAGAAAGGATCAAAAAGGAGTATGCCCTCCTCTCCGTCTTTTCCCAGGAAGTGGCCGACGCCCATATGCGCGGCGACCTTCACCTGCACGACCTGGGGTTTATAGATCGGCCTTACTGCAGCGGCCAATCGCTTGAATATATCAAGAAGTTCGGACTGAGTCTTCCCAATTCGATTGCCATGGCCAAACCCGCCAAACACTCGGAGGTTCTGCTTGCCCACATGGTGAAGTTTGCCGCGGCCCTTCAGAGCCACTTCGCAGGCGCCATCGGGTGGGACTCCGTCAATCTCTTCTTCGCTCCCTACATCGTCGGCATGTCCAACCGCGATGTGGAACAGCTGGCCCAGATGATGATCTTTGAGTTTTCCCAGCAGGCCGTCGCCAGGGGAGGCCAGGCCATCTTTACGGATCTCAACCTCTACTGGGAGGTTCCAAAACATTTTGAGAAGGTCCCGGCCATCGGCCCGGGAGGGGAGTTGACGGGCAAGACGTACGGGGAATACGAAAAAGAGGCCCAGCGTTTTGCGTGGTCCCTCTTCGACGTTTACATGCACGGAGATGGTTCCGGAAGACCCTTTTTCTTCCCGAAGCCGATGGTCCACATCACGGAGAAATTTTTCAAAACCCCCGGCCATATGGATTTCCTCAACCATATCTGTGACATCTCCGCCGAGAAGGGAAACACCTATTTCGTCTTTGACCGCGGTGAGACGGCCAAGATCTCTGAGTGCTGCCGTCTCAGCTTCAAGCTGGATCAATCGGACCTGGAGGATGCAAAGCAGCCGTGGAAGATGCGCTACTGTGCTCTTCAGAATGTCACCCTCAATCTGCCCCGGATCGCCTACCTTTCTAAAAAGGAGGATACCCTGCTTTTTTCAAAAATCGCCGAGTTTCTGGAGGTGGCGGTCAAAGCCCATCTCGAGAAGAAACTCTTCATCGAGAAACTTCTCTCTCTGGGAGAGAAGGGCCCTCTCGCGCTCCTCGCCATGGATCGGGATGGCTCTCCTTATCTCCGGATGCACCGGGCCAGTTTTCTCATCGGGATGGTGGGACTCAATGAACTCGTCCAGATCCACACGGGCCAGGAGCTGCACCAGTCCAGAGACGCCTTCAAGTTCGGCCTCAAGGTGATCGCTCACATGAAACTCCTGATTGACAAATTCAGCCAGCGCTATGGAATGAGATTCGTTCTGGAACAGACCCCTGCGGAATCCACGGCCTACCGTTTTGCCAAACTGGATCTGACCTATCATTCGCCTGCCTCCGGCCACATCGTCAAGGGAGATATTTCAAGAGGAGAAGTCTATTACACCAATTCCACCTATCTGAACAACTCTGCCGTTCTCAACCCCATTGAACGGGTCAGGCAGGAAGGACTCTTTCATCCCCTGATTGAAGCCGGATCCCTCACACACATCTGGCTGGGGGAATCCAGACCTTCCAGCGCCTCTCTGTCGAACTTCGTCATCAAGACCTTTCAATCCACTCAGAATGACCAGATCGCCTTCTCCCCCGAATTTACAACCTGCAACCTCTGCCACAGAACGAGCCGGGGCCTCCGGACGAAGTGCGACTACTGCGGCTCGGAGGATGTGGACGGCATTACCCGCATCACCGGCTATTTCACCAAGGTGTCGAGTTGGAACAAGGGCAAACTGGGAGAACTGCGGAACCGGTATCGAAATCAGGCCTTCTTGGAACCGGGAGAAGGAAAAGGGGTAGTGAACAATTAGCAATGAGCAATGACGGAAACGGTAAGGGTGACGAAGCCCGTATCGTCGGTCGGTTAGGTCATGGGTCTTTAACACTTGCTGTAACCAGCGGACTCTTGACGAAACGGGCTTCTCAGCCGTAACCTTCACAATGACCATCGAGTTTTTTCAGGAGGGAACATGGGCCTGGTCAAGATTTTCACAAAAGCAAAATGTCCTAAGTGTCCGGCAGCCAAGCAAATTTTGGCGGAATTGAAGAAGGAAGGTGTTTCTGTCCATCATTACGATCTGGATACCATCGACGGCCTCGCAGAAGCCTCCTTTTACGGGATCCTTTCCACCCCCTCCATCCTGATTGAAGATGGGGAGGAAAAGGAAATTGCAGGCTGGAGAGGGGCCACCCCGACGCTCCAGGAGGTGAAGCAGCATCTCCAGGCCATCCGATGAAGCGTCAGGCGCCTCAAACCTTCAATCTCAAACGAACTCCGATTTTCGAACCCCAGGGGAAGCCGCGTATTGCCTGTAAAATATGCCAAATAATCGCTCAGTGAAGGTTTGGAAGCACACCCAACCGCGTAAGGAAACGCAATGTTAAGGTGAACTGTCGCAGCGATGATTGATATCAAAGGATTTCTTGAAACCTCCTTCGTAGACTGGCCCGGAAAGATTTGTTCCGTCCTTTTTCTGCCTTACTGCAATCTTCGGTGCCCATACTGCCACAACGCCGCCCTCGTTTCTCATCCGGAGCAGCTTGCTTCGATTCCCATCCGGGATATCCTGGACCGTCTTTCATCCTTTCAGGGGTGGATTGACGGCATCTGCCTCACTGGAGGAGAACCCACCCTACACACCCGTCTTCCCCTGCTGATCAAGGAGATCAGGCGAAAAGGGTTTCTGGTCAAGCTGGACACAAACGGGACGCATCCGGAACTTCTGGAGAAGTTGATCCGTGAAGGGCAGCTCGATTATGTCGCCATGGATGTGAAAGCTCCGCTCGATCCTCTGCGGTACAGGCGTGCCGCGGGCGTTCCCGTGGATCTCGATCTTATTCGGGAATCGATTGAAATCATCAAGCGAGCGGGGGTCGAATACCACTTTCGACTTACCGTTGTCCCGGGAATCCACAAAAAGGAAGACATCCAGATGCTGGCGGACCAGCTGAGGGCGGGGAAGCGGCTCGTTCTCCAGAACTTCAATCCGGAGAATCCTCTCGATCCCAAGCTCAAAGGCCTTTTTCCATTCGACCTCAGCATGCTGAGGGAAGTGGAGAGGGAAATCCAGGCGATGATCTGACCCATTTCAGACAACAGATTGCAGGTTGAAGAGTCTAAAGTCTGGAAATAAGGTGAAAGAAACGCCGAGATTTCCCTCCAAGACGTCGGTAAGAATGGACCCTTTAGAGAAAGAAATCCTTCTTCTACGATCGATCTATGAAAGTACCCAGGACCCCGTCATCGTTCTGAACGGAAAGGGTGAATTCCTGAGCGTCAACCCGAAAGGAATGGAAGCCTTCGGTTACCGCTGGGAAGAGCTCCGGCAGATGGCCTTTTGGGGCCTTTTCGCCGACGAGGATCGTGACAGAATGAGAAACGGGATCGAGGAGATCGAGACGGGAAAGGCGGCGCAATTCCGGACCCATCTCCTCACACGTTTGGGCGGAAAGATCCCGGTTGAGTTCTTTGGATCTCTGAAGGGAGAATTTCTGCTCATTACCCTGAAGGACTTGAGAGAGAAGATCCGGATCGAGGAACAGATCGAGAGTATCAAGATGGACTTCGCAAGACAGATTGAGGAAAGAGATCAGTTTGCCCGTGAGTTGCAGGCCGTCAGAGATCTCTACCGGGAGAAGATGAAAGAGATCGAGGCCATGAGGGAGGAAGCCGTCCGCCTCTCCTATATCGACGATCTGACGGGCATCTACAACCACCGTTTTTTTATCGAGCAACTCACGATGGAAGTGCAGCGGCAAGCCCGCTATCCTGCTCCTCTTACCCTCTTGATGATCGATATCGACTATTTTAAACATTACAATGATACCAACGGCCACTTGGCAGGGGATCAGGCTTTAAAAGCGATCGCCCTCTTGATCCAGCGCGGGGTCCGGCATACCGACATCGTGGCTCGATACGGAGGTGAAGAGTTTTCAGCCATTCTGATCAATACGGGAAAGCAGGGGGCCTTCGAGATTGCGGAGCGGGTGAGGAAGAAGGTGGCCGATACCCGCTTCCCCAACGAGCAGGCACAGCCCAACGAGGACCTGACGGTCAGTATCGGTGTCGGGTCCTTTTTGCCCCCGATTGCGACACTCACCGACCTCATTCGGGATGCGGATAATGCCCTCTATCGCGCCAAGAGAGCGGGTCGGAACCGGATCGAGGGATAGCGTGAAGGCCCTTCTGGTGGTTGCGGCGCTGATTGCCGACGAAGAACGGATCCTCGTCACCCGGAGAAAGAAAGACGCATCCTACGGTCTCTTCTGGGAATTCCCCGGCGGAAAGATCGAAAAGGATGAAGAGCCCAGGCAGGCCCTGCGCAGGGAACTGGAGGAAGAACTGGGAATTCGTGTCGAGGTTCGGGATCTCTTCGATGTCGTTTTTCACGACGATTTCGCCTCTTCCGTTCTTCTTTTGATTTACCGCTGCCGAATCGAGGAAGGCATCCCCGAACCTCTGGGGTGTCACGAACTCCGATGGGTTAAACCCCAGGAGATCGCGGGGCTCCGGATGCCGCCCGCTGATCAATCCATCCAGAAACGATTGTCTTCTCACGGATGACAGCGCGATCGCGGCTTTCCGGGGAGGTTTTACGCCCTGAAGGGCGGGTTTACGGATCAGACATCGGAGCTGTCTTGATCCGGTTGAAAGAGCGAGCATCCTGAGGGTGGGTTGGCCATGGAGAAGGACCGGGGGGAACGATACGCTGCAAGCCTGGAACGCACCGTCAAGAACGACTATCTCTATCTCAAAACCGCCCTGGATGATTTCCAGGAGATGTGCCGGATGGTGACTCCCGAGAGGAATGTTCCCCAGGGGATCATCGTCGACATCCGTGAAATGTATAAAGAAATTCGAGGCAGGCTGACCGAGATCAAGGCCATTCAGCAACTCATTCAAGGCAAGTATCGCCAATACTACCACCGGGACAGCGTGAGAGACAAGGAGATCCTGGAGTTCGGCTTTGTTGCAAAGAACTGCTATTCCAAATTCGAATATGTCCTGAAGCAGAAACTGGCTCAGGGGAGAATGAAGACCGGGCTCAAAGAACCCGGCCCCAAGGAGCCGGTCTCCCGCGAGAAGGACGACGACCTTTCTCCCTGCTGGTTCCATTCCGGAGAAAATCAAATCGGCCTCGCCAAGAATCTCCGCACACTCACAGAACTGGATTATGAGCATGCTTCCGGATCGGAAAATGTGGAGAGACGCGATCTCGGCACCGAAAGAAGCCTTACCCTCTTCCTCCTCAAGGGAGATCCTTCCACTCTGGACGACCTACTGTCCCGGATTCGCTTCAGAGAGCATGATATCATCGAGAGGACCCGGCCGGATGAGGTTCGAGGAACGTTGGCTCATCTGAAGAAGGTTCTTCCTTCCGAGATCGAGGGCATCTTCCAGCGCCTGGTGAAGGACAGAGGGTTTTCGCATTTGAGATGTCTGCTCCTTCCCGTTCACGCCCAACAGGATCTCGAAAGCGACCGGTTCAGCAGGGTGGAGTCTCTTCTTGCCGAAATGAAAGAAGGAGAAGTAAAGATCCTTTCGATTTGACACTCCTCCCCGTACGCGTTATAAGAAACCTTAGATCCGTTTTTCACGGTTTCACCCTTCCCGTCACCGGCCGAATGGTCGATAAACCATCTGTTCCTATCGAATTCAAAACGGGATTTCCATGATTCCTCCTCTCAAGGACTTCTACTTTTTCAGTGAATTTCTGAACCGCAAGGTCTTCAATCCCGCCGGCGAGAGGGTAGGCAGGGTCGTGGACCTGGTGGCCGAGAGGGGACAGGCTTATCCGATGATGATCGGTCTCGTCTTTCGACCGGGAAGAGGACAAAAACGGCTCTATCTTCCGTGGGGAGAAATCAGGCGTTTCGAGCCTGAAATCACGACGTCCGGAGAGGATCCGGGGGCCCTTCAGACCCGCTTCCCGGAGAAAGAGAGTGTGCTTCTCCGGGAAGAGGTCATGGATAAACAGATCGTAGACACCTACGGTGCAAAGGTGGTCCGGGTCAATGACCTCCACTTTCTCCGGATCGACTCACACCTCCGGTTGATCCATGTGGATGTGGGTTTTCGCGGCCTGATGAGAAGGGTGGGATGGGAGAAGGGGGTGGATAAACTGCTTCAACTGCTCTTCTCCTACGATCTTCCCAACCAGTTCATCTCGTGGAAATATGTTCAACTCCTTTCCGGCTCCGACCTCCTGCACCTCAGCGTCTCCCAGAAGAAACTCTCCCATCTTCATCCTGCAGACCTGGCCGATATCCTCGAGGATCTCGGCGGCCGGGAGCGGTCCGCCGTCTTTCACGCACTGGACACGGAGACGGCGGCCGAGGCCCTGGAGGAGATCGATCCGAAAATACAGAAGGCCCTCATCGAGACCATCCCCGTGGAAAGGGCCTCGGACATTATGGAAGAGATGTCTCCCAGCGATGCGGCCGACCTGCTGGCGGACCTTCCGGAAGAACGAGCGGAAGAGATCCTGGAGGAGATGGAGGAAGAAAGGGCCGAAGACCTGAGAGAGCTTCTTGTTCACCCGGATGAAACCGCGGGAGGATTGATGACGACGGCTTACCTCAGCCTGAACCGCGAGGTGACCGTGGAGACGGCCATGTCAAAGTTGAAAGCGGAAGCCCCGAATCTCGATATTGTCGACTACATCTATGTCATCGATGAAGAAGAGGTTCTCCAGGGAGTCGCCAGCATTCGGGACCTTTTCACGGCGCCGTCCCACCAACGCCTCTCACAGATCCAGACGTCGAGATTGGTCAGCGTCAGGCTCGACGAACATCAGAATGAGGTGGTGGAGGAATTCGTGAAGTACGGGTTCAAGGCCCTGCCCGTGGTGGATGACGCGAACCGTCTCAAGGGGGTCATCAGTTTTCAGAGCATCTTGCAGGTTCTGGCTCCGGAGGCAGGGTAGGGAAACGTGCCCGTGATTCGTCTTCGTGTCAGGAAGAACGGACACTGAAACAGGACTCTTCAATTCTTCTTATGGCAGACTACGGAAAGTATCTCTTAAGGTCAAAACAATCCCTCTGGAAGACTGTGGGGCTCTTCTTCATCCTCATGGGACCGGGGATCATTACGTCCAATGTGGACAATGATGCGGGCGGGATTACGACTTACTCGCTGGCAGGCGCGCAATACGGGCTGAAGCTGATCTGGTCCATGATTCCCATCATGATCGCCCTGATTGTGATCCAGGAGATGTGCGCCAGAATGGGCGTTGTGACTGGAAAGGGATTGTCCGACCTCATTCGTGAGAAATTCGGGGCCAAGATCACCATGTATCTGATGCTCGGCATGTTCCTCACAAATATGGGCAACGTCGTCTCCGAGTTTGCGGGGATCGCCGCCGGGATGGAGATCTTCGGGGTCAGTAAGTTTATTTCCGTTCCCATAAGCGCTTTTCTGGTCTGGTGGATGGTTGTGAAGGGAACGTATCGCTTCGTTGAGAAGGTCTTCCTCGGGGCGTGTGTCTTCTATCTCTCCTACATTATCACAGGAATCATCGTGAGACCGGACTGGAACCATGTGCTCGATCAATTCCTTCATCCCCAGCTGAGCCTGACCCCCCCTGAGATGACCATGGTCATCGGCCTTGTGGGAACGACCATCGCTCCCTGGATGCAGTTCTATCTTCAGGCCTCCATCGTAGAGAAGGGGATCAAAATCGAGGAGTATAAATTCGCACGATTCGATGTGGTCATGGGATCGGTCTTCGTCCATATCGTGGCGTTCTTCATCATCCTGGTCTGCGCAGAAACTCTCTTCAAAAGCGGGGTCCGAATTGAAACAGCCAAGGACGCCGCCCTTTCTCTCGAGCCCCTGGCCGGGAGGTACTGCACCTACCTCTTCGCCTTCGGACTGGTGAACGCCTCCCTTTTCGCGGCCTCGATCCTCCCCCTGTCGACGACTTACCTGATCTGCGAAGGATTGGGATGGGAAGCCGGGATTGACAAAAAATTTGCCGAGGCGCCTCAGTTCTATGGATTCTATTCCCTGATGATCTTTTTGGGGGCGGGGATCATTCTCTATCCGGACGTTCCGCTCATTCCGATTATGTATCTCTCCCAGGTCATCAACGGAATGGTCCTCCCGTGTATCCTCGTCTTCATGCTCCTGCTCATCAATGACAAGAAACTGATGATGGACCACACCAACGGCCCCGTCTTCAATACCGTCGCCTGGGTCACCGCGTTAATCTTGATCGGCTTCACCCTTCTCTTGCTGATCCAGTCTCTGTGAGACATCCTTCATCTTCAGGGATTTGAAAATAGTCTTCGGCCCACGGTTAGGGTAACGATGCCCGTATCGTCATTCGGTAAGGTCGTCGGTCTTAACGTAACCCTTTTACCCTGAACGAAACGGGCTTCGTCACCGTGACCTTTAACAATAAGCCCGAATATTTTCGCGGTTCCCGGACGCTCCGCGGTTATCGCGCATCGAAGACTCCTCTTTCGGCTTGATTTTTCCGGGGACCTCTGTTAGTTTTCAGCTACTGCAGATGGAAGGAGAGGGGATGAAGATCGCGATCATCGGTGGTGGTGCGATGGGAAGCCTTTTCGGGGCCCTCCTGACCTATTCCGGGGAAGAGGTCTGGGTGGTGGAGATCAGCAAGGAGCATATCCATACGATCCGTTCCGTCGGCCTTACCTTCGAGGAAGAAGGAAAGATTGAAATGCTGAGTATGAACGTCACGAACGATATCGCTTCCTTTGGAAAGGCGGATCTGGTCCTTTTCTTCGTGAAGACCTACCATACGGAGAAGGCCGTCTCGGACGCCTTGGTTCTCGAAAAGGAAGATACGGTCTTTCTAACCCTGCAGAACGGCCTTGGCAACGAAGAGGCGATCTGCAAAAAGGTGGACCCCGGGAAGGTGATGCTCGGCGTAACAGGACACGGGGCGACGCTCCTGGGTCCGGGTCACATTCGCCATGCGGGAAAGGGGAAGTCCTTTATCGGCGAGTTGGACCACCGGGTGACCGATCGTGCCAAGCGAATCGCCGAGGTCTTTTCCGAGGCCGATATCGAGACGGAAGTCTCCGCAAATATCCATGATCTTCTCTGGGATAAATTGCTGACCAATGCGGGAATCAATGCCTTAACCGCTCTAACCGGGCTGAGAAATGGTCAACTCCTCGACCATCCGGAAACGCTGAGGCTTCTCGAAGCCCTGGTCACCGAGGCTGCGGAGGTAGCAGCCGCAAAAGGCATCCGTATCGAAGGGAATCCGGTCGAGAAGGCCAAGGCTGTCGCGCTGGCCACAGGGGGAAACCGGTCTTCCATGGGGCAGGACTTTGACTACCGGCGGCGGACCGAGATTGACGTGATCAACGGGGCCATTGTGAGGGAAGCCGAGCGCCTCGGAATCCCTGTCCCGTGCAATCGCATGATCACGGATCTCGTTAGAGTCATCGAAAGGAGATTTTAAACTCGACAACCCTAAGACGCGAGAGCGCAAGTCGCAAGGGGCTTCAAACCTTGCCCCCTGCAAACGAGGAGGAGAGAGATGGAACGTAAGAAGATCACCCCCGTGGATCTTCAGGCCATGAAGAATGAGGGAAAGCGGTTCAGCATGCTCACGGCGTATGACTACCCACTGGCCCTGCTTGAAGACCGGGCGGGGATTGAGGTCATCCTGGTGGGCGACTCCCTGGCCATGACCGTACTGGGCTATCCGAACACCGTTCCGGTAACCATGGACGAGATGATCCATCATACCAAGGCGGTAACCCGGGGAGCAACCTATGCGCTCATCCTCGGGGATATGCCCTTCATGTCCTACAACACCTCGGAGCGGGAGGCGATCCTCAATGCCGGCCGTTTCATGAAAGAGGCAGGCGCCGACGCGGTCAAGCTGGAGGGCGGCGCTTCCATGAAGGATGTTGTGAGGTCTCTTGTCAAAGCAGGGATTCCGGTCATGGGCCATATCGGGCTCACTCCTCAGACAGTTTCAATGCTGGGGGGGTTCAAGGTTCAGGGAAAGGACGCCCAGGCGGCCCAGAGAATCATTGATGACGCATTGCTCCTTGAAGACGCCGGTGCCTTCTCGGTTCTCCTGGAGGCCGTTCCGGCCCCCATTGCGGAGAAGATCACGGCCCGGCTGAAAGTCCCTACCGTCGGAATCGGTGCAGGTCCCCACTGTGACGGCCAGGTACTGGTGGTCCATGATATGCTTGGCCTCTTTGATCGGTTTACACCCAAATTCGCAAAGGGGTACATCAATCTCAGCGAACTGATCCTGAAGGCCTTTCGGGATTACCGGGAAGAGGTTTTGACAGGGGTCTTTCCCACGGACCAGCACAGTTTTCATATTGAAGAGAAGGAATTGAGCAAAGTGAAATAGGGAAGCCCTCCGCCCTGAAGGACAGGGTGTTCGGGGCACATGCCGATCGAGCTCTCGATCAAAACCTTTTGAAATAAAAGAATTTTGGGCTTGAAAATGGAGTCAAATTGAGATAATCTAAATCTTTACGGAGAATGAGGAGAGTCCAAGTCCCTCAGGATGGCAAGGGACTCTCCTTTCTTGGACAGGGGAACGTAGTACTTTTTCCATCGGAGGTGATTCCATGACGATTTCTGCTTATGTGTTTATCGAATGCACTGCAGGGGCTTCGACGAAGGTCGTAAAGGATGTCGTCAGAATCCCCGGGGTAAAGCGGGCAAACGCCACAACCGGGCCTTATGATGTGATCGCTCTGGTGGAGGCGCCGGATATCACCATCCTGGGGGAATTTATCGTGAACAAGATCCAGAGTCTCCCGGGTGTCCTGCGGACTCAAACGAACGTGATTGTAGATTAGGGAAGGTGTCCGGAGTCGCCTTCCGGCCGGAAAGAGATTGATTGCCCTGAGGTTAACGCCATGCGCGACCTGCCCTTCGCAGGCTCTGCTGTGAAGGACAGGATCTGCGCCTTGCGATTTTTTGCTTAATCGGGAGGAGAGTGTATGGGGAGTGTTGTCAAGAAGAGGCGGAAGAAGATGAGGAAGCACAAACACAAGAAACAGCTGGACCGGGATCGTCATAAGAAGAAGTAATGGCCGCCATGCGCCGGCTCTGGATTCATGTCCTTCTCTTTGTTCTGACGGTGGCCTCCACGTTGCTCGTCGGAGGCCCTGCTTATTCCATGACGATCATGCTGATCCTTCTGGGACATGAAATGGGTCACTATTTCATGTCCCGGAAGTATGGAATGGCGGCAACCCTTCCTTTTTTCCTGCCCTTCCCTCTGTCTCCCTTCGGAACGCTGGGTGCCGTGATCCGGATGCATGGGACCCTGTCCTCACGAAAGGCCCTCTTCGATACCGGTGCGGCGGGACCATTGACCGGTCTCTGCCTGAGTATTCCTGCGATTGTGATCGGCCTGGGTCTTTCTCGCCTTGTTCCCATCTCCCAAGTGGATGAAGGAATGCTGCGATTGGGGGATCCCCTTCTTTTCTCCGTGATCCAGCGGCTCGTCTTCGGGGAAGTTCCGGGAGGTCATGACATCCTTCTTCACCCCATTGGGTATGCAGGATGGGTTGGCCTTTTCGTCACCGCATTGAATCTTCTACCTATCGGGCAACTGGACGGAGGCCATGTCGCCTATGCCCTTTTCGGAGGAAGAAGCCGCCTCGTCTTCCTCGTTGCCGTTATCGTCATGGCCTTCATCACTGTTTTCATCAATCCCGGATGGTTCCTCCTCCTGATCCTCATCATTCTCTTCGGCTTCCGCCACCCGGCCCCGCTGGATGATCAAACCCCTCTGGACACCACCAGAAAAGTGATCGGTGGATTGACCTTCCTGATTTTCATCCTCTCCTTCACCCCTGCCCCCTTCCCCCAGTTCGTGAATGATCTGGAGCAGTTCTTTCGCTGATGCCCATGGCACGCACAAGCAGAGATTTCGTTTTTACTCGGTTCTTGCGCGTTACACCCTATGCCCTATGCCCTATGCTCTATGCCCTATGCGCTATGCGCTTATGCGGGTTGTTGTCCCCGTGCCTGAGATAATGGTTGAGGCAGATGCGAAAATTCTCCGCCGCATCCTTCTTGCTGTTGACGATAAAGATACGGTTCCGAACGTGAAAGAGCTCGTCCACCAACCTCTCCACGGGATAGCGGGTCCCGGCTTCCGCTCCATATCGCCGGTTCAGTTCCCCTTCAAACATCACAACCAGCTTGTCCTTCATCCTGAGCTGGGTGTCATTAAAGAGCAGAGCCACCTCCGGCAGGACGTCGTCAATGCGGGAGAAGAAGGCGGAGATCTCACCCTGTTCGATTCCTCTGGGAGGGGAAGACTTCACCTCGACATAGACGAGCCTTCTGTTCCAGGAGGCAAAGACATCGTAATCCCCCCCGGCAGGGGTCTTCTTAAGGCTGACTCCGTAGATGGAAGGAGAAGCGAACTCCCGCTTGAACATCTCGGAGATAAACCATTCGAGAGTCGGCCCGAAACTGTAACGGGGAGGGTTCCTGATGCCATACTCCCCTCTTCCTTTCTTTTCGATGGCCCCCAACTCGGTCAGAAATTCACAGTACCCGCGTGCGACGCTGGATGAGCAATACCGGGTGAGGTTCTTAACCCGAAACGCGGGCTGGTTCTTGATCATATCCCTCACGACGAGCCTGAAGGAATACCTCTTCATCATCTCGTAAAACCGGACTTTGCCGGCGGAGGAAAGATCGGCAGGGAAGAATAGGCGGTCCGTCGGGTTTTTTCGAAAGACTTTGATCCCCCTTGCCTTGAGCAATCCCTCCACTGGCGAAGGATCATCCAGCGAGAGGGCCCGGATGACCTCAATCTCCCTGGAAAGCCGCCGGACCTTTCTTCTCAGAGATTGAATTTCTGTAAGAATATCATCATGTTTCACTCAGAAACCCCGGTAGAGGCGGTAATGCCTGGCGATCCGGATCGCCGACCCGTATTCTTTCTCTGTGATCCTGCGACTGATTTCAGGATATTCATGAGCCCGGTACTCGGGGCGATACTGATCCATAATGTTGACATAGGAGTGAATAGAGAGATCGTGGGCGATGAATTCGAGGACGGATTCAGAAGCGGCAGTTCCCTCCGGCATCACCAGATGTCTGATCAGAAGGCCTCTCCAGGCGATTCCGCTTGCATCGATCTGCAAGTCTCCTACCTGGCGGTGCATCTCTTTGAGTACCCTCTTGACGACCTCCGGGTAATCCGGAGCATTCAACAGGCGCCTTGAATGTCTTTCATCCATCGATTTGATATCCGGCATGTAGACATCCACAATCCCTTCAAGAAGCTGTATCGCTTCGAGGGATTCATACCCGGAACAGTTGTAGACAATAGGGATCCGGAGTCCCTTTTTAATGGCCTCGGGGAAGGAGGCTATGATCTGCGGAACATAATGAGTGGGTGTGACAAAATTGATGTTGTGGCACCCGACCTCCTGCAGTCTCACCATGGTTCTTGCCATTTCGGAAGGGGTGACAGAGCTTCCCCCTCCGCCATGGCTGATATCGTAGTTCTGACAGAAGACGCATCGGAGGTTACAGTGGGCCAGGAAGATCGTCCCGGATCCCCGGGACCCAACCAGAGGGGACTCCTCGCCGAAATGAGGAAAGGCGCCGGAGACCTTGAGTTCATATCCGGCCTTGCAGTACCCTGTCTCTCCCTGAAGACGATCCGCCCCGCACTGCCTCGGACAGAGTCGGCACCTGCTGAGAAGATCCTGAAGGAGTCGGATCCTCCGGAGGAGTTCCCCTTTTTCATGGAGAAGAATATAAGGAGGTGTGAAACCCTTTAGTGGAGGTTCTTTGTCGTTGTTCATTAAGGCAATTATAAATCAATGCCGTTCTTTCTTAAATAGGTCTTACCATTCGAAGCCTTGGAGAGCGGTCTGTCCGGGTCCTTTCTTGCACTGGTGGATGCAATGACTCAGGGGTCCTAAATGGCTTCGTCCTGATAGACCTTGAGAACCCGCCGGTAGTAGTCGGGGGGGATCTTCTCCTTTCTATCCAGAAGACCCTTCACGTAGGTAGGGCCACAGTTGTAGGCTGTGATGGCGAGTCCCAGATCATTGAAATCGCGGATAAGCTGGGAAAGATAATGCATTCCCATCCTTATGTTGAGCATCGGATTAAAGAGCGTGCTGTCGCCTGCCCACTCGATGCCCAGTTCTTTGGCGAGCGACTCCGCTACATAGGGCATGATCTGCATGAGACCCTTTGCCCCTTGCTCGGACACGGAGCCGTTCTTGAAAGAACTCTCGATCTTGATGAGAGCGAGAATGAACTTGGGGTCCTGGTTGTGCCGCACCGACTCGTCGTAGATGACTTCCGCAAGTTGCTGTTTTGTGCTGATAGACAATCCTGTCGGATGCTTTTCAAGCACTTGATATATATCGTTAATTGCAGTCTCCCTCTTCCAGAACTCAGTGGAGAAATACCTTAGCCCGGACGGAAGAAACTGCGTTTCTGATTCCAGTTGGGGAAGCAGAAACAAGATGAGAAGTAAAACCCCGATGAGAAAGCCCGTCCTGTAGAGACGAAGCCGGGGGGCAGTCATTCTTTCAACTGATATCATGTCAGGCATGCCGTCGATCCTGATCCATCCCGGGGACCGTAAGGCCCCCCCATTTCCGTTTTTGCCGGTGCAATGGCGCGCTTGGCTAAACTTCATTCGCCCTTTGCTTTCGTCCATGTCTGCTTGATTGTGAAAGTAAATCACATTTTACTACAGTCGACCCCGGAATGTCAATCTTATTCTCGGCTCAGCTGGCTTCCCTTTCGAGCAACCCTACCCCCAGCGAGGAGAGAGCTGTCAAAACTCCCAGCCCCAGGATTCCCGCCTGGAAACTGAGATGGTCCGCGGTAAAGCCCAGAAAGAAGGGAACGACTCCGGAACCGCAGATGACTCCAATGCCGATCACCAGTCCGGCAGCCAGGGACCTCTCATCGGGGGAGGTCAGCTTCGAGATGACGGTGAACCCGATGGGAAAGAAGGCAAGGGAGAGGGTGGCCTGGAGGAAGAGGGAGATCAGGATCGTGGAAATGGAAGCGGATAAGGAGAGCAGGATGGTGCTCAGGCCGGTTGTCAGGATACCCATCCTGAGGATGGACCTGTATCCGTAACGATCAATCAGGAAACCGGTAAGAATGGAGACAAAAACCCCCCCGATTCTCGACAATCCAAACAGGGTGTTTGCGAGCTGGAAATCAATACCCCGTTCCTTGATGAGGTAGAGAGGCAGTACGGAGTAGAGTCCCGAGCTTGAACCCGCAGAGAATACCCAGAGGAGGCCCATGATCCAGATCGACTTCTTCTTCAATAAATCGATCGTCCGGGATCGATGGGCGTCCCCTTCCCGCTTCGGTTCGGCGGAGACCTTCCAGAAGAGGATGGGCAACAGAAGGCAGGCAATGCCGATCACCAGAAGAAGCCTCTTCCAGGGAAGGAAATGGAGACCGAAGGCCATAAAGATGGGGAGCACGAGAATGGAGAAACTCGCAGCCGAGTCATGAAAGCCGATCGCCTTACCCCAGTGCCGGGCATCATAGGTTTCTGTCAGAATGGGCACGATGGCCGGGATGTAAGTCCCTGAGGCCATACCCATGAGGAAGAAGAGGACATGAAAGGCGATATAGGATTCCGCCCACTGGAGCCCGAAGAAGACGAGTCCGGTGCAAACAAAACCCATGAGGACCGTTCTTTTATATCCCCATGCCGAGGCAAACCGTCCCGACAGGAAGAGGGCCAGGCTGTACCCTATGGAGAGGGTCGTAAAAAGCCCGCCCGATGCCCCGTGGGTGAGGTGAAGGCTGTCTTCCACCAGGGGAAGGATGGGCGAGAAGCAGGTCCGGGTCGAGTAGTTTAGGAACCAGAGCCCCCAGAAAACGAGAAGAGGAAGAAGTCTCATTACTTGATTCGTTTCAGATCGGGGCGGCTTCTTCCCGTCGCCTCTGATTTGATCTCCTTGCCTTTCTTCCTTTTCAGGACGTTTTCATTGAAGAGCGTGTTCTTCATGCTGACGGCGTTGATGATGCAGTAGATGATGACCGACTTCTCCCAATCCTTCGTTCCGTCGAAATGCTCAATCCTCGTCCGGTATTTCTCCCTCAGATGGGCCAGCGATGCCTCATCGAAGTGGAGGATCTGTTCTGCCAGTTTCTCAAGCGCCTTTTCCATTTAAGAATCCCCGGTCTTGTTTCTTCCTTCCAGGCAAGCTGGTTCCATTATAGGATGAAGATAGGATCCACATCAATATCCAGATTGACCCCCGTTCCTTTTGTCTTCTTCTCCAGGTGGGAAGACAGCCGGACCGCAAACTGATGAAGCAGCCGGGAGCTCTTCCCTTTGGCCAGCATCTGCCATCGGAACTTCCCTCTCATTTTGACAAAAGGGGCCGTGCTCGGCCCGAGGAGCTCAATCCCTTTTTGATACCCTTTTTTCAGGAGGGCCTCTCCGATTCTTCCCATTGCCTCTGCAACGTTCTGTGTTCCCTTCTCGCTGTTTCCGGTCAGCCTGAAGTTGACGATCCGCGAAAAGGGAGGATATTCCAGGGCCTTCCTGAACTGGATTTCCTCCCGATAAAAACCCGGAAAATCGTGATCTTTCGCCCTCTGGATACTGTAGTGATCCGGATGAAAGGTCTGGATCACCACTTCTCCCCGGAAATCCCCCCTCCCTGCCCTTCCCGCCACCTGGGTCAACAGTTGAAAGGTCCTTTCGCTCGAGCGAAAATCAGGGAAGTGGAGCGAGGTATCTGCGGAAACGACTCCTACAAAGCCGATATTCGGAAAATCGTGGCCCTTCACAATCATCTGGGTCCCTAACAGAAGGTCGATCTTCCCCGTTTCCACCCCTTTCAGGATCTGTTGGTGGGAATGTTTCCGTGTCGTCGTATCCCGATCCATTCGCCCAATGCGCATCTCGGGAAAAAGGACCCGAATCTCCTCTTCCAACCGTTCCGTTCCGGTTCCCATCCCTTTCAGCCGATGGCCTTCACATCGGGGGCAGTCTCCCGGGGCCTCGATTCGATAGTCACAATAATGGCACTGGAGAGAGCGGTCCCGGAGGTGATGAGTCAATGTCACACTGCAGTTCGGGCAATGAAAGGTAAACCCGCACTCCGGGCAGAAGATAAAGGTGGCAAATCCCCTCCGATTGAGAAAGAGCAGGCTCTGCCTTTTCTCGCGAAGATTCTTTTGAAGGGCTGCCTTCAATTCATCCGAGAGGCTCCCCTCTCTCCCCTTCATGTCGACGATTTCCACTTCCGGCAGGGGTCTGCCCTCGATTCGCTCCGGGAGAGAGAGGAGACGGAACTTCCCCTGTTCGGCATTGTGGAACGATTCCAGGGAGGGGGTCGCTGAGCCCATGAGGAGAACGGCGCCATCCTGTTTCGCCCTGACAACGGCCAGATCCCTGGCGTGGTATTTCAGCTTTTCCTCCTGTTTATAGGAAGGGTCATGCTCTTCATCGACAATGATCACCCCCACGTTCTTGAAGGGTGCGAAGATCGCCGATCTCGCTCCAAGAACGATCTTCACTTCACTTCTCAGGATTCGTCTCCACTGATCGTACCTCTCCCCCCTTCCAAGGCCGCTGTGAAGAAGGCTCAGGTTTCCTCCGAAGCGGCCTTCGAACCGGGAGAAAAGCTGCGGGGTCAGGGAGATCTCGGGAACGAGGGCGATGGCCTCCCTTCCCTGCATGAGAACCTCTTCAATCACCCGTAAATAGATCTCGGTCTTTCCGCTCCCGGTCACGCCGTGAAGGAGGAAGGGGGAGAATTGGTTCGAATGGATTCCTTTCAGAATCTCCTGAAAGACCTTCTCCTGACTGTCCGTGAGTTCAGGCTTCGGATAAGACACCATTTCCGGTCGAAGGGAGAGAGGACGGCATACCTCCTGGCAGGAGATCGAGATGCATCCCTTTTCTTGAAGGGAACGGATGGCCTTTGAGGAAGAAGGAAACCTCCGGGTGAGTTCCGGGAGGAAGACCTTCTTTCGCTCCGAAAACCATTCCAGGATCTCCGCCTGCTTCTTCGACAGGGGGCGGCTCGTCCGGGTTTCCTGAACCTCAATGACCTTTTCAATCTTCGGTTTAACCTGCCCCTTTCCCCATCCGGCCTCTATCCTGAAAAGACCCTTTCGCGCCCAGAGGAATAGCTGAGACCTTGAGACCTCACCCGGGTAGAGTTTCAGAACCCTCTTCATGGAGATTTCTCCACAGGCAGGAATCTCCCTCAGCACTCTCGCCTCGAGGGAATCTGAATCTCCCTTCTCCAGCGCCTTACCCCCCTCTTCGGTCAGGGTCAGCATCATCTCGCTCTTCAGATGAAGCCCCGGTGGAAGTCCTGTCTTGATGACTTCGCCCAGAGGATGGAGATAGTAATCCGCAACCCAGCGGTAGAAACGCATCATCTGCGGACCGATCAGAGGAAACTCGTCGAGGAGTTCCTCGACTTCTTTCAGCTTCTCTTCGATTCCCTCAGGAGGGCGCTCCTGCAGGTCAAGGGCAAAACCCGTGACCTTCCTCCCCTTAAAAGGGACGAGCACCCTCATCCCGACTTCCAGGGATTCCCTCATCCTTTCAGGAACCAGGTAATGGAATGTCCTGGGGACAGGGAGGCCGACCGCCACCTCGACAATTTCTTTCATAGGACCCCAAATTATCCCCTTTCCCGAAGTTTGTCAAATCAGTCTTATCTTCACTTGTATCCCTTCAGACCTTATGAAAAAGTACGTTCCTTTCTTTTTCCGGCCCAACGAAGGCGGGCCGCTTTCCAAACTTTAGAATCGCGATCTTTTAATCAGGGCAACCATCCTGTTAGTAAGTCTACGTTACTATAGCAAATCTACGCACCGGTTCGCTCGATAAGGTTTCGCTCTAAAGTTTTCCAAACGGCCCGCCCTCATTGGGCCCGGGATACCTTTCTGTTTGTTCCAATTTTTTCACAGGTTCTGAAGGGTTACCTTCACCCTGTCTGTCGAACCCGAGGGTGGCCAAATGACCATAAGTAACTTATATTTATTTTTTGTGCAGAAGAGGAATCATGACCCCATTCTCAGAATGCCCGCTGAAGAAAAGACGACAGCGGGGAGCAAGGGGCATGACGAGATCGTTTCTTGGAACAGAACGGATGAGGGAAATTTTCGGTGAATAGAATAATCCTTTTTGCCTCTTTGACGGGATTTAATTTCGGCGTCACCTTCATGAATGTGCCTCCGGCCCTCGACAGACTGATGAAGGTTTATCAGGTGTCTTACGTTCAAGTCTCCGTCCTGATTGGAATTCTCTTCTGGAGCCATGCCCTGATGCAGATCCCCGGAGGAATCGTTGCAGACCGCCTGGGGATCAGGAAGACCCTCCTCATCGGCCTGTCTTTCATCTGTTTCGGCAATTTCATGCCGGCTGCCCTTCCCTCCCTGGAGTTGGCCCTGCTCGGCCGGACCCTTACAGGAATCGGAACAGGACTCTCTTTTCTCACATCGATGAAGATGATCGCCCTTTACGCCCCGGCGGGCAGGGTCGGTGTCTACCAGTCTTTTATCGGAGGACTCTTCTGCGTTCGGGACGATCTTTTCCTACCTCGTCATCCCTCTCCTGGCCGCGCAAGCTGGCGTTGGTCTTATCTGGTCCCCGGCGGGATCAGCCTGCTCTTTCTCGTATTCCTTGGGACACTGCGACTGGAATCGATCTCTCCGGCCGCTCCAAGACCTCTCGGACTTTGGAGGATTGTCCGTATTCGAAACGGCTGGATCCTCGGCATTTACCACGCCCTCTCTTTCGGATCGGTGGTCACCCTGGGCAACTGGTGGCCTTCCCTTCTGTCAGAGATCAGACACAACCCCACCGCCGCCCAGATCGCCTGGGGCGGGGCGTTGTTGATGCTGATCAGCGGAGTCGGCCGCGTATCCGGAGGGTTCCTGTTGCTCAGGTTCAGGTCCTCTTTCGTCGCGAACGCCTCCATCCTGATCCTCTCGGCCATCTTCCTCGGACTCTTCCTGATACCCTATCCCGGCCTCACTCTGGCGTTGCTCCTTCTTGCGGCCTGGTTCGGCTCCATCAATTTCGGGGCTTTCTTCCACCTGGCCTCCCAGGAGACAACGCCGGATTCGTTGGCCACCCTTTTAGGCTTCATCAATTTTCTGGCCAATGCCGGCGCCGTTCTATTCACATTGATGTTCGGCTGGATCAAGCAGACGTCGGGGTCATTTGCCTGGGGTTTTGTCGTCTTGGCTTTTCTCGGGATCGCCACTCTCATCGTCGGATGGAATTCGTTCGCGGAAAAAAGGAAAGTCCTTCCGGAATAGATCCGGGAGTCGGAGACAAAAAGGGAGTGAACCCTGAGTGTCCTCAGAGATCACTCCCGTGTTTTGATGTACGCCAGCGCGCAATCACCTTATTCTATAGGGTAATATTCGCCGGGCAGTCCGCAGACGATCAGGTCATCTTTCGGAGCACGATAGAAGGATTCGAACCCATCGTCGGTGACCACGCCGCAGTGCTCAATTTTCACGCCATCCTTTGCCCATCTGTCGCCAAGCCAGGTGAAACATCCCACTTCGACCGCGAAGCACATATTTTTCACTATTTTCACGGGAGGGACCTGATAGCCCATGGCCGCACTGGCTCCGGCAATCGTGGGCCCCGCATCGCCGGAACGGAGGCCGATCGAATGCCCGACCGAGCCGAAGAAATGCCGACCCGGCTCGGGCCACTTGGGCAGGCGTCCCCACCCGCCCGGAAAGTCTCCCATTTTCATCCATTCTCTTGTTACGTCGTCGGTGGTGATGCCAGGTTTCATGCACTCCGTCAGGGCAGCGAGACCGTCGCGAGCGACTTTGTAAACTTCTTTCTGGAATTGTGTGGGCTTGTCTCCTACCAGATACGTGCGGTAGAAACAGGTCCGGTAACCCTGGAAGCTGACGCCGTTGATATCTACAATCACAAAGTCTCCCGGCCTTACGATTCTGTCGGTGGGCATGTTCGGGACGCCGTAGCCCGATCTTTCACCGGAGCAAACCACGAAACTGGGCCCCTCCAACTCTTCAGCTCCCAGTTTGAAGAGTGCATTGGCCGCAATGCCGGCAATCTGCAACTCGGTGATCCCCGGCCGCAAAGCCTTGGATACCTCCCAATGGGCGCTTTCCGTAATCACGCCGGCCATCCGTAGGCAGTGAATTTCATCCTCGGTTTTAACCTGAGTTGCATCGATCATGGCCACGAGTCCGTCACAAATTTTAACGCCCGCACGCTCGAAAGCCTTAATCAAGTGATAGTTGGAGATGTCGATCCCAATGGGCATATCGAGCTTGCCATGCTTCTTTAACAGGCCTTTGACTTCCGCAACGATTTTGTCCATTTCGCCGGGGACATAATTCGGGTGATCGGGCAGACCTTGCTGAATGCTGAATGCTTTAGATGTTTCTATAACCATTTTGCCTTTAAACCAGGGCATGCGTGCCTGATCCCATGTGCCGTGGTAATGATCGTGCGGAACATAGGGGAAGCCTTCACCCTCAATCAACAGGACAAAATGACCAAGCCGGCGTCTGCAATATTGATGGAATGAATAATATCCCAGGTAGCGGTGATAGTCGAAGTCGAATAAAATCACTGCTCCAAGCCCGTGTTTCTTGAGTGAAGCCTGTGCCCTTGCCACCCTTTCGTTGCGCATGCGCTCCGGATTGTAGGGGCGATACTCGTAATCCACTGCAAAGCGTCCGTATTGCATCGATTTAAACCTCCCTCTTAAGTATTTTTGAATACCTGGGTGCACCTCTTCAATCATGCAGGTCAATAACACGACTTGCCTTATCATATCAAGAGGTTTGTTATTTGAACTCAAATCATTTCTACAGTTTTGCCAATTCCCCGCCATCAATGAATAGGGTTTCACCCGTCATAAAGTCCGAGGCGGAAGAGGCAAGATAAACGACCAGGGGACCCAATTCTTCTGGCCTTCCTTCCCTTCCCATGGGAATTTTTTTTCTTCGGATCGGTCCCAGCTTCTCATCATCAAGAACCACGGCCATGGGCTTCGTGTAGAAGGCGCCCGGACCGATGGCATTGACCTGAATATTGTACCTGGCCCACTCTACGGCCAGGGCCCGGGTAAACTGGATGACTCCCCCTTTCGAGGCACAATAGGCGACCAGGGAGGCCTTTCCGGCCGCTCCGTCAATCGAGGTGATATTGATGATCTTCCCCTGCCGCCGGGCCATCATGGCAGGGCCAACGGCCTTACAGCAGAGAAAGAGGCTGGTGAGATTGGTATCGATCGTTTTCCGCCATTCCTCCAGCGTCATCTCCTGAAGGTTCTTCACGAGGGCCACCCCGGCATTATTCACCAGGATATCGATCTTCCCAAAATGCTTGAGGGTCTCCCGGACCAGGTCTTCCGTCTGTCCCGGGTCTGTCACATCGGCCTGTACGGCAATGGCCCTTCTTCCCAGTCGACCGATCTCCCGGGCTGTTTCATCGATCTCTTCCCGCGTCCTCGCGGTTACCACAAGGTCCGCTCCTGCCCTGGCCAGGGCAACGGCCATAGCCCTCCCCAGGCCGCGACCCGAACCCGTGACGAGGGCGACCTTCCCTTCGAGACTCATTGCGTTAAAAAAAGAAGGTATCCATGGGGTAGAACGAACGCCTTATTTGTAGTCGTAGAATCCCTTTCCGGTCTTCCTGCCGAGCCATCCGGCGGTCACCATCTTCCGGAGCAGAAGGGGCGGGGCGTATTTGGGGTCTTTCGTCTCTTCATAGAGCGTCTCCGCAATGGAGAGTTCCGTGTCCAATCCGATGAAATCAACGACCTCCAGAGGGCCCATGGGATGGTTGACGGCCAGCTTCATGGAGATATCGATCTCCTCCCGGGTGGCAATGCCTGCTTCGAGCATCCGCACCGCCCCCAGCAGGAACGGGGTGAAAAGCCGCGTGACGATGAATCCTCCCACGTCAGGGGCGACCACCACCGTCTTCCCCAGGGTCTCTCCGAACTTCCTCACGGTTTCAATGGTCTCGCCGGAGGTCATAATCGTTCTTACGAGCTCCAGGAGCTGCATGACCGGTGCAGGGTTATGAAAGTGCATCCCCAGCATTCTGTCGCCCCTTCCGGACGCCACAGCCATGTCTGTTACGGACAGGCAGGATGTATTCGTGGCAAGAATCGTATGGACCGGACAAATCCTGTTCAGATCGGCAAAGACCTTCTTCTTCAGTTCAAGATCTTCGGGGACGGCCTCTTCGATCAGATCGCACTCTTTGAGTTCTTCCAGCCGGGTGCTCGTTCTGATCCGGGCCAGGATGCCCTCTTTTTCGGCCTGTGACAGCTTGCCCTTCTCCACCCGGCCCGCGAGCCTCTTATCGATTCCCTTCAAGGCTTTTCCGAGCATCGATTCGTTCGAATCGACGGCAATGACCTGATAACCCCCTTGAGCGAATACCTGCACAATCCCCGCTCCCATCTGTCCGCATCCCAGAACGCCGATCTTCTTGATTTCCATTGTCTCCTCCCCCATGTTCCTTCCTTATCCTTTGCGAATCGAACACAGAAGCGATTTCATCTCGGGGTAGCCCATGATCGGCTCACGGCACAGGGTATCGGTCAGCAGGTTGGCATTGGCCTCTCCCGGCCACCCGTGCGGAATCAGGACCACTCCTTCCGCAACCCTCTTGTCCACGCTTGCCTTCATTCGGGCAACCCCTCTGTTCGTCTCAATGAGGATATCGTCTCCCTCTTCAATCCCGTATTTCACGGCCGTTTCCGGTCCGATTTCGGCTCTCGGGTTGGGATTCTTCTCTTTGAGGGATTTCACCTTCCTGAATTGCCCATGGGTGTAGTACATGTTCCGGTTGCCCGTGGAGAGAATCAGGGGATACTTCCCCAGCAACTCAGGCGTGCTGAGAGGACTTCTTTGAGGTTCCAGATAGGTGGGAAGAGGATCGAATCCGACATCTTTCAAGGCCTGGCTGTAGATCTCGATCTTCTTCGTGGGGGTGGTGAACCTGGTCTCCTTCATCCCGTATACCTTCTCCTGGTAGAAGGCCCCTTCGGGCTTCTCCTCCAGAAGCTGTTTGAAGGTCAGTCCCGTCGGCCCCAATTCGAAGGCAACCAGCTCTTCTTCCGACTTCCACGGAAAGAGATCTCCCATGCCCATCTTCTTTGCCAGCTCCGTCAAAAACTTCCATTCCGACCAGCTTTCGCCGAGGGGCTCGATGGCTTTCTTTCTCAGCATGAGATAGGGCATGCAGTGGCAGACGTTGTAGGTGTAGGCAACGCCCCACTTCTCAAGATGGGAGCAGGCGGGAAGCACGTAATGGGCAAGCTCCCCCGTCTCCGTCATGAAGAGATCATGGACGACGAGGAGATCGAGTTTCTTGAAGGCCTCTGTCAGGGCACTGGAGTCCGCCATGGAGAGGATCGGGTTTCCTCCAATGTTCAGGAAGCTCTTGATCTTCTCCGGGACACTCCCCGGGACGCAGGTAACGATCCCGTAGGGGCTTTTCCTTCCCCACACCTCGTAGAAGAGAGGATACTGGTCGGTTCCGAGAGGCCTTCCCTCAACCTCCATGGACACGTTTCCCAGCTTCAATCTCGGGCTGATGACCCAGCCTCCCGGATTGTTGATGTTTCCCGTGATGATCTGAAGCACGGAAAAGGCACGGCTGTTCTGAGTGCCGTTGGCCGTCTGATCCTGAGTGTTTGTCCCCTGGTAGATGCCTGCGCCTTCCGTTTTGGCGAAGAGCCGGGCAAGCTTCCGGATCTCTTCTGCGGGAACCCAGGTGATCTTCTCAGCCCATTCCGGGGTATACTGCTGGATATGCGGAACCAGTTGATCGAACCCGATGGTGTGCTTCTCAACGAAATCGACGTCATAGAGCTTCTCACGAATGATCACCTGAATCATCGCAAGGGCCATGGCCCCGTCCGTTCCCGGCCTGATCTTGAGGTACATCTCAGCCCGGTCAGCGAGCGGGATTCTCTTGGGATCAATGACGACGATCTTGGCTCCCTTTTTCAGGTTCTCTTCGATAGCAAGCTGCAACGGGAAGTCGGATTCATCCGGATTGTGCCCCCAGAGGAGATAGAGATTTGAATTCAGCTCTTCCGTGGGATACTTCCCGAAGGTGATCTGCCTGGTCCGGATGCGCATCCGGTAACAGATGCTCTCCACAGAGAAGAAGTTGGGCGATCCGAAGGCGGCCTTGAACCTCTGAGTGAGACCCACCATCTCAAGGTTCTCCACCCCGATGGAACCGCTGAAGACGCCGAGCACCTCCGGACCGAAGTCCCTTTTCAGTTTCAGAAGCTTATCCGCAATTTCGGAAAGGGCCTGATCCCATGTGATCCGCTCCCAGCCTCCCTTCACCCTTTTCATGGGATGCTTCAGCCGGTTCGGGTCGTAGATGTTGTCCAGGGCAGCCTCCCCTTTCGGACAGAGTTTCCCCTTGTTCAGGGGATGGGACTCGAGGCCCTCCACCTTAACAGCCCTGCCGTCCTCTACGGTGACTCTCGTTCCACAGCTGTGATAACAGAGGGTACAGTCCGTCAAGACCTCTTTCACTTCTTTCGCCATGGGGGATCTGTGCCTCCTTTAAGCATTTATGGACAAATAGTAACACGTGAGCGACTTGAAATGGAACAGATGGGCATCCCGGTCAGGGACGTTTCAAGAGTTTCAAGTCACGGGTCCTTACGCAAGATTTCCTATCTTCTTTTTGATGTCAAGCCGCAGGGCCTTTTTGTCATGCTTTCCAGCTTCTGTCATGGGGAGGCTCTTCACAAACTCGAACCTTTCAGGGATGAGCAGTCTTGAAGCTCCTTTCCCCTCCATAAAAAGTTTTATCTCCCCCGGGTCAATGGCTTTCCCGGAAACGGTCTGAATATAAGCGCAGACCCTCTCACCCATCTCCCGGTCCGGCATCCCGACGACCGCCACGTCGGCAACAGCCGGATAAGCCCTCAGGAGTTCCTCCACCTGAGCGGGACTGATGTTTTCACCGCCCCGGATGATGATGTCCTTGATTCTTCCGGTAATGGTCAGATACCCGGAGTCATCGATTCTTGCCTGATCCCCGGTCTTGAAAAAACCGTCCACGGTAAAATTCTTGCTATTCTCCTCCGGGCTCCCCAGATAGCCGGCAAAGATCCCCGGACCCTTCGTGGCCAATTCCCCGTCTCGATCCGGTGGCAATTCCTTTGCTCCCTCATCGATGATCCTGATCTCATCGTAGGGACAGCAGGGCTTTCCAACCGTGCGGCAGACCGTCTCAAGGTCATCGTCAAGGCGCGTCCGGCAGAGCAGACCCTCGCTCATCCCAAATTCATGGATGTAGGTGCAGCTCATTTTCTGGCGCACCGCCCGGATCAAGTCGGGAGGACTCGGCTCTCCTCCGGCAGAGATCTTCTTCAATGAGCTTAAGTCATAATCCTGAAACCGCTCGGACTCCAGCACCCTTCTCACCATACTCGGAACCGTCGCCGTATAGGTGACTTTCTCCTTCTCGACGGTGGCGCAGATATCCTCCAGCTTGGTGGAATCCAACAGGACCAGCTTATAGCCGACTAGAACCGCCCCAACGATATTGAGCAAGGCAAGGTTGTGGCCCACAGGGACAAAGAGGAGACCTACATCCCCGGGCTCCATCCTCCATCCCTTCTGCTGATGCTCGACGTTGCAGAGGTAGTCGTTGTGGGTTCGCGGGATCCCTTTGGGCAGCCCCGTGGTGCCGCCGGAGGGCAGAATGTGGGCCACATCCGTTGGCTTGGGCCTTCTCATGAAGACGCTTTCGCGGTCTGATGCGGTCAGCTCCCCTCCGACAAGCCGTTCCAGGCTGGTTGTAAACATCCCGCTCTGTGTCACGGCTCTCACCGAGACGATGGTCCGGAGTTGCGGATTCGCCTCCTTCACCTTTCCGATAAAGGAGAGATAATCGATCTTTCGGTAGATATCGGGCACGATCCAGGCCCCGGCCCCTGTCAGACGGGCAACGTGACTGACCTCAAGCTCTCGATATCCCGAGATCAAAAGGACCGGGATACAACCGATCTTCTGAAGGGCAAAATAGGAGGTGACAAACTCGGCCCAGTTGGGAAGCTGCAGGAGGACGGTCTCACCCTTTGCCAATCCGATGGAGATCAGACCGGCGGCTATCCTGTCGCTCTTTTCCCTGAGGCCGGCGTAGGTAAGCCGACCCCGGTCATCGACCAGTGCCTCCCTGTCTGGAAAGACCGTCGCCGCACGATCCAGAACTTCGCCAAGGGTGATTCCAGCCCACCATCGTTCCTTCGTATATCTTTCAATGTCCTCATCTCTGTGCTTTGGGAATTGAATCGTGGTCATTTCTCTAACTCTCCTGAACCGGTTTCGCCGCACCCGGACAAGCTCCCGAAACGAGACAGAAGCTCTATGCCCGGATGGCGCCCTCGAACCATGAAAATAGAGACGAAGGTGAGAAGTTGAGAAGTTATGAAGTTGCGATTCCTGTTTTCTTATATCTCTTTTTTCCCAACTTCTCATCTTCTTATCTTCGAAACTTTCATTTTCTAATTAAAGATCTTCCTTCTTAAACGTCCCGGGCCGGGCCATCTTGAGCAGAAAAGGTTCCGGAGCATTCGCACTTCCCTGGGGCCACCGGTCACAGTTCACCTTCTCATACCTCGAGTCCGCCTCCAAGCACCAGTTGCAGGCCACACACCGGACGATCTCCTTCTCCCTGCCTTCTTTCGCTTTCACCGGCCAGTCGGGATCGCACAGCAGGGCGCGGCAGAGTCCGATGATATCCGCTTTTCCCTGAGCCAGGATTTCTTCGGCGTGCCTGGGTTCCCGGATCTTGCCTGCAATGACAACCGGAGTCTCCAGCCCGGCGTCCCGGATGGCCTTTCGGATCCCTTCCGACAGATAGACGTGGGTCCCGTCAGGCCACCAGAACCACGGGCTCATGCGGTGGCCGCTGTAGCCGGACATGGGATCGGGCGGGTTTCCCTCGGCCGGGGTCTTTGCATCTTCGAAGCGGCTCCCCGCAGAGACACTGATGTAGTCGGCCCCGAGTTCGGCAAACCTCCTGGCAATCCGGCTGCTCTGGGCCAGGGTATTTCCTTCGGTCATGAAGTCCTCACCGTTTATCCGGATCCCCAGCGGAACCTTCTCCCCCACGGTATCCCTGACCGCTCTGTAAACCTCGATCGGCAATTTCATCCTGTTTTCAAAGGTGCCGCCATACCCGTCGGCCCTCTTGTTCACCCGCGACAGAAAAGACGAGAGCACATAGGCATGGGCCATGTGAATTTCGAGAAATTCAAAACCGGCGGAGAGGGCGCGCCTGGCAGCCGCCACATGGTCGTCGACAATCCTGGAGAGGTCCTCTGTTTTGAAATCCTCCACCTTCTGTCTCCAGCCGCTCCTGGAGAGTTTCAGAAATTGCATGATCTGAAGGCCGATTCGGACCTCCCGGTTCGCTTGCCGGATCGCTTCGACCAATTCAGTCAATCCGGGGACGGAGTCATCACCGCTGATCCGAAGGTTATAAGAACTTTTTGAGGGAATGATGACGGCAGCCTCCACGACGATGGCCCCCACACCCCCTCTTGCCTCTCGCTGGTACCTCTTCTTCAGATCCTCGGTGACACGCCCATCCTCCGTCGCCAGACCGGAGACCATGGAGGTACGCTGTATCCTGTTGGCAAAGGTAACCCCTCGCATCGTGGTCGGTGAAAACAGCTTCTCAGACTCCATGGCGCCCTTCCTCCTTCTCTATTATTTTCCAATGAAGACGGGTTTCTTCTTTTGCAGGAAGGCGTCCAGTCCCGTCTCCGCATCCTCTGAACGGGCGACGCCGTCATAGACTTCGAGCTCAAACTTCAAGGCCTCATCCAGGGGAAGTGCGATCCCGCCGTCAATGGCTCTCTTGCAGGATCGAACAGCAAAAGGACCGTTCGAAGCAATCCGCTTCGCCAGGGCCATGGCTTCCTCCGTTAGGCTTTCCTGGCTGCAAACCCGATCCACGAGTCCCAGTTGGTAGGCCTCTCCGGCCGTCACCCTGTCTCCCGTGAACATGAGGTACTTGGCCCTCCCGGTTCCGATCAATCTCGGGAGAAGCTGTGATCCGCCATAACCGGTCATCAGCCCCAACTTGACTTCGGGAAGACCGAAGGTCGCATGCTCCGAAGCAATCCGGATATCGCATGCCATGGCCAGTTCACACCCTCCGCCCAGGGCATACCCGTTGACAGCGGCAATCACTACCTTGCCGGAACGCCTGATCTTGGAAAGGATCTCCTGACCTCGCTGGATGAGGGCCGTTCTCGCCCCGCCCGCCTCCTTGATCTCCTGGACGTCCGCCCCTGCCACGAAAGCCTTCTCGCCCGCCCCGGTGATGACCACGGAGACCACGCTTTCATCGCTCTCCAGTTGATCAAACAGTTCAGCGAGCCCTTCCAGGACAGCGGTATTCAGGGCATTGTGTGACCGCTCCCTGTTGATGGTGATCCGGACAACAGGCCCTTCTCGATCAAGAACCAGATCCATTCGGAACCTCCCGATCCCCCGATCCAAACAGCAAAGCGCAGAGTGCACGGGTCCGGTCAGGTCTCATGCTTAGCCCTCTGCGCTTCGCCTTCCTTAATTATCTTTTGTCCCATGGCGGGGCCAAGCGAAGCTCGCCGATGGCCACTTCTTTCGGGAAGATCTGAATATTCTTGGTATTCATCCACTGCCGGAAACCGTATCGAATAATCGCAGACCCGTTCTCCCTGAACTTGACGGGCCCTCGCACCGTCGTCATCTCGACCTTCCCGATGGCATTCCGGATCTTCTCCCGATCGAGGCTTCCGGCCGACTCAATGGCCCTGGCCAGAATCTGTACGGCCGAATAAGCACATCCGACCGGGATGCCGATGCTTTTGGCATCAGGATTTTTTGCGAGATAGTCTTTGACCACCCTGTCGTTGCCCGGATAGGGCATGCTTTCATGCCAGTTTCCATCGGAAACGATATAGTTGGCATCGACTCCCATCGCATCCCAGTAGGTGCTCAGATCGGGTCCGCGGATGAAGAGCGTCACCTTCGGTGCGTAATTGAGTTCCTTCATCTGCTTGACGATCATGATGCTCTGGGGCGGCGTAGGAACCGAGAAGACCACATCGGCGCCGGCAGATTTCAGATCCAGGATGATCGAGGAAAAATCCTTTGTGGGAGGAGCATACTTCAGATCCGCGACAATACTGTACCCCCTCGGCTTGGCCAGTTGCCGGATATAATCCCCGCATTCTTTTCCCCAGTCGACCTGCAATTCCATGTGTCCGATCTTGGTTGGTCTCTGTTCCTTGGGAATGGAATCCAGAAGATCAAAAAACGTTTGTGCCTGGTCGCTTGCCAGGGAAAAGGGAACAAAGATATATTTGAAACCTCTTTTGAAAGGGGTCTCCGAAGCCACGGTGACGCCGATCCACGGAACTTTGTTCTTCTCTGCCGTGGACATCCCAACCACGTTCAAATCGCTGGAAAAGCCCCCGAGATAACTGACGACGTTGTCCACCGAGAACAGCTTATCGAGCCTCGCGGTCGTTTTGACCGCATCGGATTCGTCATCCAGGACGAGCAATTCGATCGGCAACTTCTTGTTGTACTCTTTGACAAAGATACCACCCGCATCGTTGAGGTGCTTGATGGCAATGTCGTAGCCTGCCTTCACATCCTTGCCCCCGGAGGCCATCGCCCCGGTGAGGGCAATGACCGCGCCGATTTTGATCGTCGCCGGGGCCGGCGCCGCCAGTACCTGACTTAAAGGGACCGCCGTCAGTAGAACGAAAAGAGCGATGAGCATACAGATCTTCTTCAGTAACCTTTCCACTCTCATAGGCACCTCCTTGTTTAATGGGGATCCTCGCATGACCGATCCGTTCCCCCGGAAAAAAGTTTTACGCCAAGACGCTCCTCCTTACCCCATCCCCGATCAGGTTCTTACGGGGTCTCACCTGTGAATCCATTTCTAACACGTAAAGGCAAGTTCCGCCTTCCTTCTTGCCTTCACCGTCGCCGAACCTGAATGGGGATCCTCCCATGCCTTCTCAGGCCTCCTTTACGGAGAGACCTGGTGACTTTTTCTTCCGGAGCAGTTTGGGAATTCCGATGATTCCCTTGGGAAAGAAGAGGACCGTGAAGATGAAAACAACGCCGAAGATCAGCACATTCATCTGTCCCAGACTGATGGCAAAGAGTTCCTTCAATATCACAAAGACGATCGCACCCAGCAGCGGCCCGATCACCGTCCCTGCGCCCCCGATAAAGGAGATGAGCACAGGATCAAACGCCCATCCCAAGTCAAAAGGGACATAGTAGTAATAGCTGGCGATGTAGAAGGAAAAAAGCCCTCCTCCCACCCCTGCGATCAGGGTGCTCAAACTCATGGAGATGACTTTGTACTTGAACGTATTGATCCCGATGGCTTCGGCAGCTTCTTCATTCTCACGGATCGAAGCGAGTGCCACCCCCAGCTTTGAATGGGACAGTGCATAGACAAGCCCCATCGTCAACGCCCCCACGATCAGGGCCATGTAATAGACCGGAAAGAGGCTGTAGTTCTTCATGTATTCCGGAGGAATAAAACTCACCCCCGGGAGGATATTCTGAACCGTAATCAATCCGATCATCGCCAGGGCAAGGGTCCCGATCGAAAAGTAATGGCCTTTCAGCTTGAAGGCAGGAAACCCGATGATGACGGCAAGCAGCAGGGATGAAAGGGACGCCGCCATCAGGGCAAAGACAGGATGCAGGCCCGCTGACCACGCGTATCGAAAGACAAGGGCGCCCATTCCGAAAAACGTCGAATGTCCCAGGCTGATCTGTCCTGTGAATCCTCCAAGAACGTTCCAGCTGTGAGACAGGACGGTATAGAGGGAGACCAGGATGAGCAGATTAAGAACGTACTCCCCGGTCCAGACCAGGGGGACCAGGGCCAGGCAGATCACGATCACGGTGAGGAGCAGGATCTTTTTCATGACTTCTTCCCGGCCAATCCCTGCGGTCTGAACATCAGGATCAAGAGAAACAGGACCAATCCGAAGACCTCCCGATAGGGGGTTCCCACAAAATAGACGCCGATGGCCTCAACGGCTCCGAGGAAGAAACCACCGATCAAGACCCCCTTGATACTCCCGACCCCTCCCAGGATCAGCACGATGAGGGCCTTGTTGGTCAGCTCGAAGGAGATGGCAGGGTTGAACGCGTGCAGAGCGGTCAGAACGCCTGGAATCCCGGCCAAGGCGCATCCCAGAGAAAAAGCGACTAGACAGACGCGGTTGACATTGATCCCCATCAGCGTGGCGGCTTCGTTGTCCAGGGAAACGGCCCGGATGGCCTTACCGAAGTAGGTCCGGGTGAGGAACAGGTGCAGGGCGACGATCACAATCAGGGCCAACGCAACCCCGCCCAACCCGATGTAGGGCAGACGGACGTCGAACAGACTGAACACCTTTCCCGAGTACCACGTGGTCACCGCTCTTTCGTCCGCCGTCCAAAACAGGATGGCCAAGTTGGAAACGATCAGCAGGAGGCCGAATGAAATGAGCAATGAGTTCTTTATTTTTTCTCCCTCCGGCAGGTCCATCAAACGTTGATACAGGAGCTTGAACAGGATCCACCCGATAATGAAAAAGGCGGGCATCAGCACCAGGATGGACAGGAAGGGATCGAGATGAATGTAACGGAAAACCCAGAAGGCCAGGTAGGCGGCCATCATGATCAGCGCCCCATGGGCAACCAGAAGGTAATTCATCACGCCAAAGACCAGAGACAGGCCCAGGGCCACCAGGCCGTACAGGGCGCCGTTCAATAACCCGTAGCTGAAAATTTGAATAAACCTGAACATGGATTCCTATCCAATCGCGAGATAAGCGCTCTTGACCCGGTCACTCTTCAGGAGATCCTCTCCCTTTCCTTCTCCCGTCATCCGGCCGTTCTCGAGAATGTAGCCTCGATCCGCTATTTCCAGGGCGAGCCGGACATTCTGCTCCACGATTAAAATCGTCATCTTCTTTAAGCGATTGACCTCGGTCAGGGTATCATAAATGTTCTTCACAACGAGCGGCGCCAGCCCGAGGGACAGTTCGTCCACCAGAAGTAACCTGGGCTCGGACATCAGCCCTCTCGCAATCGCCAGCATCTGCTGTTCGCCGCCGCTCAGTGTTCCTGCGGATTGCTTGACCCGGGTCTCAAGGACTGGAAACATGCCGAAGATCCACTTCAGGTTCTCGTTCTTCATGGGCCGCGTCCTGCCGAGATACCCCCGAGTTCGAGATTTTCAAAGACGGTCATATCCCGGAAGAGCCTTCTTCCTTCAGGCACCAGAGACACGCCCAGTTCCACGATCTGATGGGCCCGGATTTCATTGGATCGAACCTTCCCGATCGTCACGGTCCCTTTCGTCGGTTTCAGAATCCCACAGACGGTCCTGAGGGTGGTCGTCTTCCCGGCTCCGTTCGAGCCGATGAGCGCCACGATCTCCCCGTCTGTCATCTTCAGGGAAACGTCCCACAGGGCCTGGACATCTCCGTAGTGGACATCCACATTCTCGACGTCAAGCATGGAAATCCTTTCCCAGGTAGGCCTCGATCACCTTCGGATCGTTGACCGCGTCTTTCGGAAGTCCATCGAATATTTTATTGCCCGAACTGAGGACGACAACCCGGTCGGAGACACTTAGGATCACTCTGATCACATGCTCCACGACCATGAGGGTGATCCCGAGTTCTTTGATCTTCTGGATCAGGAGGAGAGCCTCCTCCGTTTCAGTGGGGTTCAGGCCTGCGAAGACTTCATCGAGCAGCAACAACCTCGGCCGGGTAGCCAGGGCCCTTGCGATTTCAAGCCTCTTACGGTCGATCAGGCTGAGCTGAGAGGTGAGGATATCCTGCTTCCGGCGCATCTGAGTCAAGTCGAGTAATTCGAGCGACTCCTCCCTCGCCTGCTTCAAACCCTTGGCAGGCTCCTTGCCAAAAGCCCGGCCGGCGATTACATTTTCAAGGACGGTCAGCCCGGCAAAAGGCTTCACGATCTGGAAGGTTCGGGTGATCCCGGCTTGACAGATCGAAGATGGCCGCTGGTTGGCAATATCGTTTCCGAGGAATTCGATCTTGCCGCCATCCGTTCTCAAAAACCCCGTCACTAAGTTGAAAAGGGTCGTTTTACCGGATCCGTTTGGACCGATGACGCCGAGGATCTCCCCTTCCTCAAGGGAGAAGGACAATCCCTGGATGACCATAAGGCCTCCGAAGGATTTCGACACGTCATCGACGTTCAGGAAAGCCATTCCTCCTCCGTCACGAGGGAATCTTCAGCTTTGGGAAAGAACAGTTTACTTTTTGTAATTGCTCAATGTCAAGTGAAACTTTCTTTGGAGGCAACTTCTTCCTTTGGGAGAGGGTTCACCCAATATCCTGTCAGCCTATCGTATCCCCCTTCAATCAAAGAGGTTCCTTCCAGGAGACCGTCTCTTCTCTCTGTTTTTAACGGGCCGAGCTCAAACCGGGGTATGCTGCAATTTACAATTAAGCAGGTTCTCTGTCAAATCAGTTCTTTTTCGCACCCGATTCGTTTTTTCTATCGTGTCTTCCCAATCCATGCCTTGGAATAAACGGATCCCTCTGAAGGTCGGAGCGCAGTCTGCTTTCGGATCAAGAAGTCCGTGCGTTTCCGTAGCATATCTGACCCGGGAGGTGGTTCGGGAGATGAAGAGCTTTCTTCGATCATGTCCAGGGAAAGAGGGGCCATCCCGCTATCGGTGATGCGCGATGGCCCGTAGGATGTCTTTTCATCCGCAGTACTTGGCGACTCTTTTGGAAACGAAGTCGACCATGGACTGGGTGGCCCCTGAGAATTCCTTCGCCGTTGCCGCCAGGGCGGGATGCTGGTTGAATTCCTCCGGCCGATACCCATCCTCGGCATAGCCTCTTTTGAAGTACGGAATCTTCATCAGCTTCTCCATGACCTTCTCAGGCACAGGCTCTTCGATCTGGTTGCTGAATTCGATGTGCTGCCCCTTTTCCAGAAGGCCCTCGATGTAAGGAGGGGGACAGGTATAGACGATATCGGCCCCGGCGCTCTTCTCGACATGCCACGAACGGATCTGGCCGTCTACCTCCGGGCTCATCCGCATCGAGCAGAGAAGCATCTTTCCGGGATAATCCCGGCTTTCTTTCACAAGGCGACAGGCCTTCTTAAAGATGGCGATCTCTGCCCACCGGACTTCGGCCTCGCTCAGGTCGATATTTCGTTCCGCGGCCTCTTTCTGCAGATCGCCCAGGGTCCCGTAACGGGCACTCATGGCCGTGATGACGGACCGCCACCGCGTAAGATCAACCCCTTTGTCTCCGGCCTCCTTCAATCCGGCGACGACCGCCTTCATGCAGGCCATGAATTGCGGAACAATGAAGGCCAGGGTATTGTTCGTCGCAATCCCTCTGGCTGTCAGCTGCCGGATCACTTCGTATCCTTCAACCGTCCCGGGAACTTTGATCATGACATTGGGGGAAATGGTATGGAGTTCGATCCCCTGGGCAACCATCTTTCCCACGTCTTGCCGGATCCGGGGGTCCACCTGGCCTGAAATAAACCCGTATTTGTAACGGGTGGCTTCGAAAACGGGCAGGTAGAGCTCTGCTCCCCTACGCACGATCTCCTTATAGGTTTGCCAGAAAACCACCTCCGTATCCTTGCAACGGTCCTCTGCAATTAATTGATCGACCCAACGGGTCCAGTATTCCGGGTCGTCCTTGATGGCATTGTATGACAGGGGAGGATTGGTGGTGACCCCTCGGAGAATATTCTTTCCGGGAGGATTGTCCCGGTGGTAGAGGCGATCAAGCCAGGTCTTCATCTCTTCCTTGTCCGCTGCCTTCTCGATCATCTTTGCCCGCCAGCGATCAAAGATAATGGGTGAGGAATCCCACCAGATCTCCGCTTCCGGATTCACTTCCCACAGTTTTTCAATGACGCTTTTCTTGATCATGATTCCCTGCTCCTTCCTTCAGGTGACATCACCTTGTCTCCCATCAAATAGCGACGAATATCCGCGTTGTAAAGGTTAAGAAGCACATGCGACTGCCTTTGCAACGCAAGGTTAAAGTCGGACTTCCGGCCGGTGTCCTCTCTCATCATGGACAGAAAGGCCTCCACCACCGGGATCAACAAACTCGGGGTCGTTGATGTGGGCATCCAACTCGGTTACCGGAATGGAAGACCGGAGCGTTGCCTTGAATGAATCGATGAAGACCTGATTTCCCTCCGGCTCCCAGTGAGGGAGGCCTTTTCGGTCCGGATAGGAGAATCCTTTCAGCGGGATAAAGACCTGGACAGGGCCTTTTGCCCGGTTCAATTTCTCCCCCACCTTCTTCCCCACTTCCCGGAGTTCTTCGGGGGTGAGCCGAACGAGGGTCAGATTCGGGTTGTGGACAATGAGTTTTCGTGCCCTCCATTCAGGGGAAAGACCGTCAAGAGGCCCGAGGACCACATAGTTGATACTTCCCGGAGCAACCACCTGGGGAATGGCCGCTTCACCGGCTGCTTCCAGGCGATCCTCGCGGATCGCCCCGTGGAGCCCTCCCACAAACCGGTCTCCGATTTCATGGAGATTCAGATCCAGGACCCCCCTGAATGCGCCTTCCCGAATCATATCCTCCATGGCGATTCCACCGGTTCCGTTCTGATGAAAGGTCACCACTTCGAATCCCCGGCTTTCCAGAAGCGTTTTGCAGCGCAGCGCCCCCGGTGTTGTCGTCCCCAGCATGGACAGGGCAACGGGGATTCCTTCAAGTTTGGCCACATCCTGATCGAGCCCCTGCACCATCCCGCAGATCGCCCCCGCCGCGTTTTCAAGGATCCGCTTCGTCAGAAAATTCAATCCCTGCATGTCGGCCACGGAATGCATCAGGGTGATATCCTTTGTCCCCACGTAGGGTCCGAAAGTGGCACGGCCTGAGGCCACGGTGGAAACCATCAGCCGCGGTACCCCGACCGGAAGGCTGCGCATGGCGGCACAGCCGATATCCGTTCCCTGGGCCCCTCCGATTCCCACAACACCCTGGAATCGACCTTGATCATAAAGTTCTCTGCAGACGATTTCCGCCCCCCGGATCATGTTCAGGATGCATTTTCCTTTGTCGCCCGAAGAGACGGCCTCCTGAAGAGAAATCCCTCCCCGGCGCGCGATCTCATCCTGATGCACATCCACACGGACATGGGGCGGGGAAAGGATTCCCGTATCCATCACCAGGACCCGGACTCCCCGGGCTTCGATGCGCTTTTTAAGAAAGAGCGCCTCCTCTTCCTTTGTATCGAATGTGGCAACGAGTAAGACCGTATTTTCCATTGCAGGCTCTCCTACGCGGTTCGAACATTGCTGAAAAATCTTTTCGGCCTGCTCTTCTCAACCGCGGTACCCGAAGCGTTCTTCAAAGATGGGGGCGATCAGATTATCGACGGGCACGTAGTCGTCTGTCAGAAGGATCGGGCGACGTTCCTTCAGGTACTGCTGCAGCTTCTCTGAAGGCATGACGTGAGAGGTCATCTCCTGATCCTCTCTTTTCTTGATCGTTCTGACAAAATCGTTCATGTCCAGACCCTGGGGGCTGGCAACGATGACACAGGTGCTGATGCCGATCTGGTCGGTATCCGGCGTGAGGACCAGGAGATGGACATTTCCTTTTCCGAACACCTCCTCCAGGGTATGGAGATAGGCGGGCATGAACCCTCCTTTTTTGAAACTGTCGATCACGTTGGCCAGGAGCAACCCGTCGGGCTTCAGAAGCCGTTTGAGTTCAAGGGCAAACTCCCGGGTGGTCAGATGGTAAGGAATGGAAAGATCATTGAAGGCATCCCCGAAAATAAAGTCGAAGGTCCCGCTCTCCCTGCAGTTCATGATAAACCATCGGGCATCCTCATTGAAGGAGCGGATTCTCGTATTTTTCGGAACCCCGAGATAGGTTTGGGCGACCCGGGTAATCTCCGGATCGATCTCCACCACCGTCATCTCTGCATCAGGGTATTTTGCTTCGAGAAATCGTGGAAAGGTATACCCTCCCCCGCCGATGGAGAGTGTCCTGAAGGATCTCCTTCTGTTCGCCTGCCACCTCACCACCTCTTCATACATCCGGATGTATTCGTATTCCAGGTAGAAGGGATCGTTCAGATCCGTGTAAGAGTGGATGAGGTGATCGAGGACCAACGAATCCAGCGGCGCTCCCTCGGTCCGGGTCTTGTCTCTTTTCAACTTGAGGGTGTAGTAGTTGCTCTCCTTGAAGAAATAGGTCTCTTCGTCCAGGAATGGCTTAAAGGCGTAACCGAAAAGCATCTTCAAAGATCGGAGCGGAGAGTAAGAGAAGGCCGCTTTCTCGGGATTGACCGCCGCATACCCGTACCATCCGATCAACGGAAGGAGGACGACCAGAAAGAGAAGAACGCAGAAGAGGCCGAACGTTTTCTTCCTCTTCCAGAAGCCCCCGAAGATCAGAGCGGAAATGACCAGAATCAATCCGACGCAGAGCAGGATCTGACGGGTTCCCATCCAGGAGATGAGAAAAAACCCGGTGGCAAAGGTTCCCAGGATGGAACCAAGGGTTGAGAAGGCATAGATCTTTCCTACGATATTTCCGGTCTTCTCCAGGTTGTTCAGCGTCAGTTTCACCACAACCGGAGAGATCATCCCGAGAAGGCACGAAGGCAGGAAGAAGATGAACGTCGTAATCAGGACGATGCGCACCATCAGGCTGGTTTGAAAGTGGGCGGCTCCGAGGAGATTGGTGAGAGGGGAAATGGCGAAGGCCCCGAGCCCGGAGAAGAAAAGGAGCCATCCGAGCGTCGCTGACTTCGGGACGCGGTCTGCAAGAAGTCCTCCCAGGTAAGCGCCGATACTGATTCCGGCAAGGACAACGCCGATGATGCTTGTCCAGGTGTAGAGGGAAACTCCCACGTAGGGAGCCATGATCCTTCCTGCCACCAATTCGATTACAAGCGTGCAAAAACTGGCAATGAAGACAATCATATTGGCCTTGATCACCTCTCGATGCATCGTTCCACCTCTCGAGGAATAAGTGATTAAGAGACACTTATCACAGAAGATTACCGATCTGTATGGAGGAAGTATCCTTCCGGCCCGCAATGGAGACCTACCCTTTGAAGCGTAAGAAGCAGAAGGCCTTCTAAGGCGAACATTCTAAAACTTATCTCAGAGAACTTCAAGAACCTTAGCGGAAGCCCTGCGATTCAAACATAACGCCTGTAGAGCTCAGATCATCAGGGGCGTGAGGACGTGCTGAGTGAATGAGGAAATGGGTTAATGAAAACCTTATTAACCTATTTCCTCATTCACTCATTGACCGTTTATCCTCTTCTATCCCGGCCTACGATGTGAGCTTTCACGCAAGAATGCGTTTCTATGTGGGTGGGGATATACATTGTTTTTACTCATAAAATACATAATTTACCTAATTTACATATCCGCCACCCCTCTTTAAACTTGAAGGGAAGATATCAATTCTTGATCAGGGAGGTTGACATGAGGTGCCATCGATGCGGCGGGATGATGATTTACGAGAAGTTCTACGGAATCTGCGAGCACTTTTTCGGGTGGCGGTGCATCACGTGCGGAGAGATCTTTGATCAAGTCGTGATGGAAAACCGGCTTTCTCAGAAAGGCTGAGGGATCTGAACGAGCAAGCCCAATGAATCGTTCAATCCCCACAATACCACCATGGATCATCGGAACGATTGAGCCCGAGAAAAAAATAAGCCCGGGCAGGCAACAGGTCAGGTCTGTCTTCGGACTTCAACTCGTCTGACCGGCATGTCCCCCTTCCTGCCTGCCGGTTGGCAGGAAGGGGGGCTATACAAATGAAGCTACCTTGCCGGGAAGTCCATCAACACACTTAGGACCGTCGAACGGCCCCGCCCTTTAGGGCGGAAAGCTTCACCTGCCGCGAATCCACTCACCGATCATCCCTTCAATCACGTCACCTTTGACAGCCACGGGAGAACCCCCCGAAGAGAGCCCCCCTCGACCACGGCACGGAGATGGTATGGTTCCGGGATCTTCTTCCCGGGACAAGTGCGCCTCCATCCTGTCCCTTGAAAAAAAAGAAGATCATAGATTACACTTTAATTGAAAGGGGGGATGATCCTCCGTCAATATGTCCGGAGGGAATGGCAGAGCAAAGGAGGGATAGAGATGAACAACAGAACGACTTACTTAGCGGTAGCTTGCACGCTGATTTTTGCTTTGATGCTGTCCGTTGCGTACGCGGGAGAGACCCCGTCCACGGGCTGGACTGCACCGTGTGAGTCCAGGGACGTGATCGGGAGGTACATCATAAACAATGACAGGGACTATCTCGGAACAATCAATGATCTTGTCATTGATCATCAGGGGCGCGTCTCTCTGGTCGTCATTTCCTATGGGGGCTTTCTGGGGATCGGTGAAAGATCCGTGGCGATTCCCTGGAGTGCCCTTACCTTCAACAGCGAGGACAGGCTTTTCGTCCTGAATATGAGCAAAGATGCACTGGCCGCAGCACCTGCTTTTGATAGGGCTTCGATGGCCAGCCGGAGCTGGTCCGAAGACGTTTACAGATACTTTGGCCAGCAACCCTACTGGACCGAAGGGGGAGGATCTTCTTCGACCGGTCATTGAGAAGGCGAGGCGGGGGTCCCCGTTCTGAGTTGAATGTCTGTCATCATGCAAAGCAGGCCCTTCCAGGGAGGACCTGAAAGGAAAAGGCAGGAAGGAATCCTTCCTGCCTTTTTTTTAATCCTCAGCCCTCACCCTTGTTCTTCCTATTTCCATGCAAATGAGAGACCCGGGGTGTAGACCTAAAAGGGAAGGGCATCGACTGCGTCAGCGGCGCCATCAACAACGTCATGGGCCGGATTGCCTGCCACAGGGACGACTGAAATGATCGCCCCTCCGACACGCATGGGGACTGTCACGATTTTCGTAAAGAAACAACCGCTCAACTGGATGGCAAGGGCAGAAAAAATCAGAAACTTTATCACTCTCATCTCGAATCCCTCCTTTCCTCGCCCTTAGCATTCATAGCCGCAATGTTTACAGGAAAGAATCTGCAACCGTTCTTTGTGTAAAGGTAGGCAGCCGTTATCGCATTGTCAACCCCCAGGGCCGGCCGGATTCGATTCAAGAGATAACGGAAGGACGGATCGGACCAACTTCGAGGAACACCCCTTCTCTCTACAACCGCACGTCACTGAAGGGATACGAAAGAGCGGCGAATTCGATTGATTTAGAAATGGGATTGAGGTATCCTAACACCGTAGAAAGAGTGATCTTTGAGCAGGTTAAGCTCTTTGGCTCCTTATCATGGTATTCTTCGTTTCTTTGCGCGGATTAGAATAGAGGGTTCCGATTTATGTGCCGTCGCACCCGGCATCCGATATTAAACATTTCTATTTGGGTGACCTTCGCGATTGTCTTGTGCGTCACGGTGTATGCGCATGTCGAACCCCCAAAAGGTCAGCAGCCTGCCGACGCAAGTGTCGGACTTACGGAGAAGCTGGGGCAGCAGGTCCCCCTCGATCTGGTCTTCAATGATGAGAAAGGGGAACCGGTAACCCTGAAGCAGCTCATTGATCATCCCGCTGTCCTCGTCCTGGTATATTATCACTGTCCTGATGTCTGCAGCACTCTCCTGCTCAGCGTGGCTAAGGTCCTGAACAGACTGCCCGTCGAGCCGGGCAGGGAGTATCAGGTGCTTTCGGTCAGTTTTGACGAAACGGAGAAGCCCGGACTTGCCCTTGAGAGAAAAAAGATCTATCTCAACATGATCGACAGGCCCTTCCCGGAAGAAGCCTGGAGATTTTTGACGGGCGACCAGGTGACTATCCGAAAACTGACGGACTCCGTTGGCTTCCATTTCAAGCGGGAGGGAAAGGATTTTCTCCATCCCGTCACCGTGGTTGTTCTCTCTCCGAACGGCAGGATCACCCGTTACCTTTACGGTACGGACCTCCTTCCCCTCGATTTGAGAATGGCCATTCTGGAAGCCTCAGAGGGCAGAGTGGGTCCCACGATCAGTAAAGTGCTGCGGTTCTGTTTCAGTTACGACCCCAAAGGCAGGAAATACGTTTTCAACAGCCTCAAGGTGACCGGGATCGTGACGCTGCTTTTCGCCCTGTGTTTTATCCTATTTCTGGTCTTCAAGGGCGGAAAGCAGGAATCGAAAGCGGAGGCATAGGAATGTCAATCCACGTGGTATCGGAGGAAGCCTCTTCCGGGGGCGGTTTTTACGAATATCATGGGAAATACCCCGGGATCCTCTCGTGGATCTTTTCCACGGATCATAAGAGAATCGGGCTTCTCTATCTTGCTTCCATCCTGACCTTCGTCGCAGCAGGGGTCTCCCTCGGATTCCTGATGCGGCTTGAGCTCATGGCGCCCGGCCCCACCATCATGAGGCCCCAGACTTACAACGCCCTCTTTACCCTCCACGGGGTGATCATGGTCTTCCTGTTCGTCATCCCGGGGTTCCCTGCCGTCTTCGGGAATTTTTTTCTGCCGATCCAGATCGGCGCCCGGGACGTCGCCTTCCCGAGGGTAAACCTTCTCTCCTGGTGGGTCTACATGGCAGGTGCCGTCCTGGCGGTTCTTTCCCTCTTTACCGGCGGGGGGCCGATCGATACGGGGTGGACCTTTTATGCCCCTTACAGCCTTCGAACCACGGTCAATGTTCCTCTGGCCGTCCTCGGGGTCTTCGTCCTCGGCTTTTCGTCGATCCTGACCGGAATCAATTTCGTGACGACCATTCACCGCCTTCGTGCCCCGGGAATGACGTGGTTTCGTTTGCCTCTTTTCGTCTGGTCCCTTTACGCGACGGCTTGGATTCAGATTCTTGCCACCCCGGTCGTCGGGATCACCCTGCTCCTCACCCTGGCGGAGAGGCTGGCGGGAGTGGGGGTGTTCGATCCCACGAAAGGGGGAGATCCGATCCTCTACCAGCACCTTTTCTGGATCTATTCCCACCCGGCGGTCTACATCATGATCCTTCCGGCCATGGGAGTGATTTCGGAAATCATTCCCGGTCTTCTCGAGAAAGACCATCTTCGGCTACAAGGCGGTCGCCTTTTCAAGCGTGGCCATCGCCCTGGTAGGTTCCTTCGTGTGGGGACACCACATGTTCGTGAGCGGCCAGAGCGATCTCGCCTCCATCATCTTCTCCCTGCTGACTTTTCTGGTGGCCATCCCGAGCGCCGTGAAGGTCTTCAACTGGGTGGCCACCCTGTACAAAGGCTCCATTGAGCTGGAGCCCCCGTTTCTCTTTGCCCTGACGTTCCTCTTTCTCTTTGCGATCGGGGGCCTCACAGGCCTCTTCCAGGGGGCCCTGGCAACGAATGTCCATCTCCATGACACCTACTGGATCGTGGGACATTTTCACTATGTCATTTTCGGCGGAATGGGATTCACCTTCTTCGCCAGCCTGCTCTACTGGTTCCCGAAGATGTTTGGGAGAATGGTCCGCAGAAGGCCGGCGTTCATCGCATGGGTCTTTCTCTTCGCGGGGTTCAATACGCTCTATTTCCCGATGCTGATCCTGGGGTGGGAAGGCATGCCCCGGAGATACTATGACTATCTTCCCCAATTCTACCCGCTTCAGTTGACCTCCACGATCGGTTCATGGATTCTGATCAGCGGTCTGCTCATCTTCTTCGGCAATCTTTTTCATGCCCTTTTTAAGGGAGAAAGAGCGGAAGAGAATCCGTGGGGCGGGGCCACCCTGGAGTGGCAGATTCCCTCGCCGCCCCCAAGGGAGAATTTCGAAAAGATCCCGACGGTGGAACGGGGACCGTATGACTTCGTGAAAAAAGAGGGGGTGAAAATTTGATAAACTCGAAATCCGAATATCAAAATTCCTGCCTGCGGTAGGCAGGCGAAACAATTTCCAATCACCAAAATTTGAAATCCGATACGAATCACAGGGCTTGGATAATTGGGTCCTTCGGATTTCGGATTTCGTGCTTCGGATTTGATCTGCACGGATATGGATGCTCATAAAGACGACACCACTTCAAAGATCGGCATGTGGCTCTTTCTCCTTTCTGAAATCCTCCTTTTCGGAGGACTGTTTCTTCTCTATGCCACTTACCGCTACAAGTTCTCCGTCGATTTTCACCATGCCGCAGGGGAGCTTAACCGGGTGGTGGGAACCTTCAATACGCTGATCCTTCTCACCAGCAGTCTGACCATGGCCCTCTCCATCTCCTCCGTGCAAAGGGGAAATCGCAGAGGGTCCATGCTCTGGATTGTGGCAACCCTGTTGCTGGGACTTTTCTTTCTCCTCAACAAGTATTTGGAATGGAGTGTCAAATTCCATCATGGGATCTATCCCGATTCCCCCATCCTCCTGGAACGCAGTAAAGGGGAAGTCCTCTTCTTCGGTCTTTACTATGCCATGACAGGTCTGCACGGCCTCCATGTGCTGGTGGGCCTCTGCCTGCTGACACTGACCTGTTTCTTCGTTGCGAAAGAAAAGATCAATGAGAGGAACTATGCCTTCATCGAGAATTCGGGATTGTACTGGCATCTGGTGGATATCGTCTGGATTTTTCTTTTTCCACTCTTCTACTTGATAACGTAGAAGAAATAGGCCCGCAAAGGACTTCTGCACCTACTCGCTCGAGGGAGAGAGCATAGCGAAAGGGTTTCACAGAACCGGGGAAAGAAACCTGAAATGACGAAAGAGAAAGAAGACATTCGTCACAGGGTACCACAGAGAACCTACGTCCTTGTCTGGGTCGGGCTGATCCTCCTGACAGGGGTAACCGTCTCTGTGGCGGGGATGGATCTGGGGCGAATCGGAATCGTTGTCGCCCTTCTCATCGCTGCGTTCAAATCCGGACTGGTGCTCAACTACTTCATGCACCTGAAATACGAGAAGGGGCTGTGGCTCTTCAAGCTGATGGTCCCGGGAATCATCCTCATTCTCGTCCTTTTTATCGGACTGACTTTTTTTGATGTGGTTTTCAGATAAGGCATCCCAAACATGATCTCAGGGACAACAGGGATATCAGGCAGGATTGTTGAGAACGTCTTCCTCTACATCGGGGCGATCTGCGTCTTCTTCTTTGTCCTGATCACCTTTCTGACGGTCTTCTTTGTCATCCGCTACCGCAGCAGCAGACATCCCCAACCGGTTCAGATCGTGGGAAGCCTCTGGCTGGAGATCGTCTGGACGGTCATTCCCTCTTTTCTGGTCGTCACGATGTTCTATTACGGCTACGTGGGCTTCCAGACCCTGAGGAGTCCGCCCGAGAATGCAATGAAGGTAAAGGTGGTCGCCCGCCAGTGGTCGTGGCTGTTTGAGTATGAAAACGGGGTCAAGGCCTCCGATCTGAGAGTCCCGGTCGGAAAGCCGGTTGAATTGCTGCTGACTTCTCAGGATGTGATCCATAGCTTCTACCTGCCTGCCTTTAAGATTAAGCAGGATGCCGTGCCGGGGATGGAAACCCGGTTGTGGTTTCAAGCGACCTCCACAGGCACTTACGAGGTCTTGTGTGCCGAATATTGCGGCCTGCAGCATTCTTATATGCTGTCAAAGGTGGCGGTGCTTCCGGAAGCGGACTTCGACCTCTGGCTAAAGGGAATCCAGAAAGAAAGGGAAGCAGAGGCGGCAAAAGGCGCTGCCCCCGGGGTTCGACTTTTTCAGGAGAAGGGATGCAAGGTCTGCCACAGCATCGACGGAACCCCTTTGGTCGGACCCACGCTCAAAGGCATTTTTGGAAAAACCGTAACAGTCCTGACAGGCGGGAAAGAACGCAAGGTGGTCACCGATGAGACTTACCTGAAAAAGTCCCTTGTCGATCCCGGTGCGGATGTTGTAAAAGGCTATCCACCCATCATGCCTCCCCAAAGAGGGATCTTAACCGATTTCGAGATCGAGGAGATGGTGAAGTATCTGAAGGAATTGAAGTGAGTCTTTACTGCGTCACTCTCGGTCAACATCAAAACATCGGCCGCACCCTTTAGGAGGTGCTGTTTTTGCTCCGGTTTCGCCGGAGCGGCAACCGCTTCCCGGAGTCGTCTCCCATGATCCGCTGGCTCACGATCCTCCTTCATCTCACTAAATTCAGCATCTCTCTTTTTGCAGCCCTTTCAACAGCAGCGGGGTTCATTCTCGCCCATCAAGGTTTGTCAGGAGACATCCTCCCTCCGGTCCTGGGTGTTTTTCTTCTTGCCTGTGGATCCTGCGCGCTCAATCAATACCAGGAAAGGCAATCGGATCGAATCATGGAAAGGACTCAGGGAAGGCCCCTGCCGGCAGGAGAACTGAGCCCGCCCACCGTCCTGAAGATCTCTTTCTGCCTGGTTTTTCCGGGGTTATTGATACTGCCCCTGGAGACAAACTGGAAGGCGCTGGGGCTCGGCATTGCGGCAATGATTCTCTACAATGGCATTTACACCCCTCTGAAAAAAAGGACCGCCTTTGCAGCCGTACCGGGAGCGTTGATCGGTGCGATTCCTCCCATATTGGGGTGGATCTCCGAAGGAAAACATCCTCTCGGACCTCAAATACTGGCTGTTGCCTTCTTCTTCTTTATCTGGCAGATCCCGCATTTCTGGATTCTTTTCCTAAACTCCGCCGGTGAATACGAGCGAGCCGGATTTCCCGCCCTGACCCGGATCTTTTCCCTTGTCCAGATCAGGCGGATCACCTTCATATGGCTCCTCGGGGCAGTCGTGACATGTCTCCTGATACCATTGTATGGGACGGTAACGTCGTATCCGGTTTACGGGGGGCTCTTTGCTGCGGGATGCTGGCTCATCTGGAAAGGTTCTGGACTGCTAAGACCTGGCCTGACACGACACTCCCTTCAAACCGCCTTCAACTCGATCAATCTCTATGCCCTCGTCGTTGTCACCCTTCTCATTCTGGGGTGCCTGTCCGGCTAATCCCGGGTTCACAGAGGCACACACAATTCCGTAGAGACACAGGAATTTGCGAGGGTCAGGATCTCCTCCATGGTCGTAGACCCTTTGGCGATAAAATGATTTGCTCCATACTGCCGGGCCGTTTCCCGGTACTCCGGAAGGTCATAGCTGGTCAGGACAATAATGTGAATGTCAGGGCATTTCTCTTTAATTCTCCTGGTAAGTTCAAGGCCGTTAACCCCGGGCAGGCGGATGTCCATGAAGATCAGATCCGGACAGAAGGCATCGAGCTTGTTCATAGCCTCCGTTCCATCCGTCGCCTCCTCGATGGACATCGAGGGAAACCGCTCTTTCAAATGGTCCCTGAGCAGTTGGCGGAAATGAGAGCTGTCTTCGACAAGCAGGGTTTTAGTCATGAGTTGCTCCTGAGGTGGCATAAGGTTGAATATGACCTGAGACATTACCACAGAATCACAATTACCTCAATAGGGTTTTCATGTAATTTTCTCCGGAAAAGACTGTATTAGGCCGATCCCCGGTCTCAGGAGAGAGTAGAAGGACCGGGGGACGGAGGGAATCGGCCGTTTCTTGAAAAAGTAGGGACGGGTGGTTAAATTTAAGTAAAGGGGGAATTGAAACGTAATTGGCTGAAATTGATGGAAAAAGGAGGAATGAAAGATGGAAAAGAGAACATTGTTTGTTGCACTGGTCTTCATGATCGGTCTAAGTTTTCTGGCAACCACCACCTATGCCGGAGGGCCCGCGTCAAAGGGCGAGTACCGCGCCTATGAAGTGAATGCGACGATCGGAACCGTCGTCAAGAACACGCAGGGAGAATACCTTGGAAGGGTCAACGATTTCGTGTACGACACCGGCGGACATATCACTTTTGCGGTCCTTTCTTACGGCGGATTCTGGAGAATGGGCGGAAAGCAGATTGCTGTCCCCTTTGATGCCTTGTCCTATGACACAAAGGACCGGCATCTCGTCCTCGATGCCACCCGGGAGCGGCTCGAATCCGCCCCGAGCTTTGACAGAAAGGCCATGGGAGACCGGAAATGGGCGGAGGACGTCTACCGTTACTATGGCCGCCAACCCTACTGGACCGAGAGCGGGGGCAGTGAACAGCCCGCGTACTGAGTCCTCCATAGGAATCGGGGCAAAAAAAGCGAGAGGGTATCATGACCTCCCGCTTTTTTTCTTTCTTACTGCAGGGGGCATTAATGCAGAGAGTTTGGAGCAACCGGGAGGGAGGGACCTCGGTATCGAACCACGACCTTTTCAAGCTGAGTTGCTTCCAGGATCTTCTGATCGTCCGCCAGGGTCCTCGGCAGAATGACTGAGACCCCGAAATTCTTCTTGAAAAGGGCCAGCTCAGCCACGTAGTCTTCGGATTTGTCTGAGGTGAAGAGAGGAGAATAGACAGCGATCCTGCTCTGATTCAGGTAATCGATAATCTTGTAGAGATGAGACAGTCCGATCGTGAAAATGGCTTTCCGGTTTTTGATGGAGCCCTGTTGAAACTCCTGGTCGATGACTTCAGGGATCTTCTGGAGCATGGCTGCCGTTCTTCTCTCCTGAAGGTAGTCCAGTTGTGACTTGATAGAAAGGTAATCGGCTGTACTCCCTGTGCTGTTTACAAGCCTGGAGAGCCCTGAACCGACTGCATCGAAGAGCGCCTTGTCTTCCACCTGCTGCAGCCTCAGCGGATGATCTTCCTTCAGCAGCATCTCCGCAATAACATATTTCCGGTTATCGCCAAGTCTCTCTTCCAGGGATTTCATATCATCCCTGATGGGTTTGGCCAGGACCCTCTCTTTCCCCATTTCCGCTGTCCCGGTCTTAAAAAAGCCTTCAGGCAGAAGAAGCTTGCACCCTTGTTGATGGATCAGCCAGTCTCCCACCTTGTAAATCTCTGCCTGAACCCTCGGCCCATTCGTTCCGTTGGTACGGGTCAAGGCATCTCTGTGGTACAACCCGATGATGAAAAGCTGATTCGGGCTTTCCGTGTTGCACCTGAAGATCACTTCACCATACTCTGCCGGGACCTTCAAGTCTGCCTTGGCCGGAGAGGAGGAAATACCGAGAAAAGAGCAGAGGAGGAGGACGAAACCAGCCAGTATCTTTCCGTTGATGGAGGGACTCGGTTGTTTTACCACAATAAAAAAATTATGACATCAAAGACATTCTAAATCAAGGATGGGCGATTTAAGCTTACGGGGCGGTTGGGGAATTAGGAAGGTGAGGGACGTTGTCACTGATTGCTGGTTACTGATCGCTCTTTCTTCACTGCCTTCTGCCTTCTGCTTTCTGCCTCCATGGTTTACTGGTCACTGATAACAGCCCTTCCCCCTCTCCCAATTCTTTTTCGGGGATTATCCTTCTCTGAGAAACTGTGCGGTCTCTTCCGGAAAGGAGACGTTAATGTGAATCCCGGATCCCATTTCAAAACCTGCGGGGGTAGTCAGTCTCGGGATGATCTGAAGATGCCAGTGGTAGTAATCCTCCATCTCATCCTTGATCGGAGAGGTGTGAATGACAAAATTGTAGTCGGGGTTGTTCAGTTTGGAGTAGAGTTTGAGCAGCGTCGCCCGTAAAACCTTTGCAAACCGTTTTGAATCGTCCATGGAGATCAAGCCGAACGAGGCCTGATGCTCTTTGGGAAGGATCCAGGTTTCAAAGGGAGATCGGGAGGCGAAGGGTTGAAGAACCACAAATCTCTCCGTATCCATCACAATCCGTTTCCCGGAAGCCAGCTCCTCCTCCACCATGTCGCAATAGACACAGCACCCGTGGTCATCATAATGCCGAGCGGCTGCTTCCAGTTTCTTCCTGATATTGGATGGGACGACTGCTGTGGCAACAAGTTGTGAATGGGAATGTTCCAGCGATGTTCCGGCCGCTTCCCCGTGATTCTTGAAGATGATGATCAATTTGATCCTCGGGTCTTCCCGGAGGGCGAGGTACCTCTCCCGGTAGGCAAGGAGAACCTCCTCAACCTGTCTGTCATCCATCAAAGGAAGAGTCTGATGATGAAGAGGGCTTTCGATCACCACTTCATGCATTCCCACTCCATCCATCATCCTGAAGAAACCTTTCTCTTCTTTTCTTTCCAGGCTTCCTTCCGGAGAAAGGGCGGGAAACCGGTTGGGAACGACCCTGACCCACCAGCCCCTGCTGTCCGGCGGGCCGCTGCTGCGATAGGCGAGGGTCTCATGGGGGGTAAAGTGCTCATTCCCGGGACAGAAGGGGCAGTCTTCCCGGTAGGCGGCTTTTTCAACGGCCACTGCCTTCCTCGCGAAATCATGGGGTCTCTTGGCCCGTTCTGCGGCAATGATGACCCATTCCTTCGTCGTCCGGTCCTGTCTCAATTGAGGCATAATACTGGTCCACGGTAGATTTGCGATTCAAGATTGCCAATAGGAAGTTCAATCTAAAATCTGAAATCTAAAATCTTCAATCTCGGTGTTTGGCCTTAGCCTAAGGCCCAGAGCAACCCCACCACCGCGCCCAGCGGAATGGACACGTAGGGGTTACAGGTGAGGGCTCAGGAGCTGCCGATATTCCGGGTCAGATAGCTCAGCAGGAAACCGGCAACGCCGCCCAGCGCCAAACCCAGCAGAACCTTTGGAATCATAAAAAAACCTCCTGCCCACAAAGCATAGCACTGCAACCTATGCAAATCAACCTCCTGTAACCCTTCAGAGATCTGAAATCATTGCACCGGCGGCATGAGAGAGTTCCCCGGGGGTGGACCGACTCCGGGGAACACCCCGCCTTGAAACCACCGCATGAAACTGAGGGGATACGAGCCACCTCCGATTTCTTCTTGACAGATTCGCTCTCCATCACATAGCATAGAAGATATGAAAAAGTGGATCGTTTTGGGTATCGGGATCGTCCTGGTCCTCCTGTTGAGTATCATCGCTTTCCACCGGTTTCAGGTTCAGACGAAGCACGTCTTCTTCTCCCTCTTCCCCATTTTTGCATGGACGTCCGTCGATCAGCCAATCCTGTTCAACCATATCCACCACAAAGAGGCCGCGAACTTGAACTGCACTTTCTGCCACCGCTATGTTGAACGGGAGCGGATCGCAGGAATCCCGAATATCGAGATCTGCCGGGCCTGTCACTCCACCGATGCCATGAGCAAAAGGCCCGAGGCGCTCAAAGTGGTGAAGTATGTTCAGGCCGAGAAAACCATTCCATGGAAAAGGATGTATGAACTGCCGCGCTACGTGGTCTTTCCTCACTGGATTCATGTTCAAAATGGAGTGGATTGCTCCGTCTGCCATGGCCTGACGGGGACAAAAGACAGACCGGTGAAGATGGTAGACCGGATGTACATGGAGTGGTGCGTCGACTGTCACGAGAAGAGAAAGGCAAGTGTCGATTGCTACACCTGCCATTCCAGTTGAACCGTGAGACGTAAAGCGCGAGGGGCAAGGATTGGTTTTTCCTTCTCACGCTTTACGACTTGCGACTTACGAGGAGGAGAAATATGCCTCTTGCCTCCAAGAAGATTCAGAGCGAATAGATGAAGATTAACAGAAGAAACTTACTCAAGATGATCGGCGCGGGCACCCTCGGCATGGTCCTTCCGGACGAGGTCCTTCATGCCCTTCCAAAGGAGGGGGAATGGGTTCCTTTCGAAGAATACTGGTCCACAGGCGTCTGCCTCCAGTGCCCCGGCGGGTGCGGCCTCCGGATCCGGTCCGTGAACCAGTGGCCGGTGAAGTTGGAAGGGATCAAGGACTATCCGATCAATCAGGGCCGTCTCTGTCCGAAGGGTCAATCCGGTCTCCAGGTTCTCTACGATCCTGATCGGATCCGTCACCCGTTGAAGAGGAAAGGCAAGAGGGGCGAGGGAAACTGGGAGAAGATCTCCTGGGAGGAGGGAATCCGCCTCGTCACCGAGAAATTGAGACTTCTCCGGCAGGAGGGAAGACCTCAGGGTCTCATGGTTCTTGGCGGAAGATACCGGGGGCATATGGCCGATCTCATGGCCCGTTTCCTGGAGGCCTACGGTACACCCAACCATCTCGGAAATCCGGCACGGGGATCCGAGGGGATTCTGAAAGGCCATTTCTTCACGATGGGCGTGAGAGATTTCCTCGCGATTCACTGGGAAGAGGTCAATTATGTTCTCTCCTTTGGCGCAAGCCTTCTCGAAGCCTCCCGTCCCTCCCTCCGAAACCTCTGGGGCTACGGGTTTTTGCGGAGGGGAAGGCCCGGCTTGAGGGGAAAACTCGTTCAGATCGAGCCTCGCTTCTCCGTCACCGCATCGAAGGCCGACCAGTGGGTCCCGGTCCGGCCGGGAACGGACGGAGCCCTTGCCCTTGGAATGGCCCACTGGATCATCAAGGAAAATAAGTACGATCGCGAGTTTGTGGATCGCCATACCTTCGGGTTCGAGGATTGGAAGGATGCCTCAGGCAAGAGCCACACGGGGTTCAAAAGCCTCGTGCTGAAAGAGTATTCCCCGAAGCAGGTCGCGTCATTGACCGGAGTACCCGAAAAAACCATCGTTCAGATCGCAGCGGAATTCGCCTCTCATCGCCCGTCGATCTCCATCTCCGGCAGAGGGGCTGCCATGCAGACGAACGGAACCTATACGCAGATGGCGATCGACTGTCTCAATGCCCTGGCCGGATCGATCGATCAACGAGGAGGACTCCTTCTCCAGAGAAAACCTCCTTTCAAGGAATGGCCCGCCGTTCAAAAGGATGAACTGTCCCGAAAGGGTCTATCCCAGCCTCGTTTTGACGGAGCCGGGAGGTTACCCTTTCCTCTTGCTGAAGAACTCCCCTGCACCCTTCCGGAAAGGATTGAGAAGGCGGACCCTTATCCCGTGGAGATCCTCTTCACCTATTACACCAATCCGCTCTTCAGCCTCCCGGAAACAGAACGGTTCCGTGCCGCCCTGGATAAGATCCCCTTTATTGTCAGTTTCTCCCCCTTCCTGGATGAGACCACCCTGCATGCGGACGTTGTCCTTCCGGACGGAACGTACTTTGACCGCTGGCAGGATGACCATGTTGAACCCGGACTGGGTTTTCCGATGTTCGGAATGCGCAGCCCGACGCTTCAGACTTCCCTTCACGATGTCAGGAATACGGGGGATGTCCTGATCGAGATTGCCAGGGGACTGGGGGGCAGTGTGGCCCGGTCTTTCCCATGGAAGGACTTCCAGGAATCCCTGAAAGATGCCGTCAGGGGGGTTTTCGCCTCGAGGCGCGGCTCCATTCAGGCGGAGGATTTTGACGAATTCTGGAAGGCCCTGATTGATCGCGGCGGCTGGTGGGACCCGCTCTATCCTTTCGGGGAATGGAAGAAAAGATTCCAGACGCCTTCCGGAAAATTCGAGTTCTATTCTCAGATCATGGAGCGAGGCCTGAAGGAAATTTCGATTAAGAGTGCAAAGGACCTCGACCAGGTCCTCAAGGAATTGAAGATTGAAGCGAGAGGCGACAGGGCCTTTCTACCCCACTTTGAGAACCCACGTTCCATCGGGGAGGAGAAAGACTTCCCCCTCCACCTGATCGATTACAAGCTCATGACCACGGCGGAAGGAAGAGGAGCCAATCAGCCCTTTCTTCAGGAGATCTTCGGACCCCACCTGAAAGAGAGATGGGACTCCTGGGTCGAAGTGAATCCCGAGACAGCCAGGGCGGCAGGAATCGAGGATGGAGATCTCGTATGGGTGGAATCTCCGAAGGGAAAAGTGAAGGCCAAGGCAAGGCTTTTCCCCGGAGTCCATCCCGGATGCGTTCATATCCCCTACGGACAGGGACACCGGGCCTACGGCCGCTGGGCGAAGGGAAGAGGCGTCAATCCCAACGATCTCCTCGTGAGGGAGTACGACCACCTTGGAGGGTTCGTCTCCTATTATTCAACGAGGGTGAAGGTATACAAAGCGTAGTTAAAACTGTGGGGAGATAGGGGTTGACTCAATTTCGAAATCGAAGCACGAAATCCGAGACAATGCTTAAATTCGAATTCGAATGTGCGAACAAGCTGGCTTCATTCTGATAGGATTTGGGCATTCGAATTTGACGGATTGGATTTCGATATGTGAGTATCATAAGCATATAGCTTCAATGACTTAAACAGTCGCAGTACTGCGATGCCGAGGAACCGATGTACCGCTGGGGAATGGTGATTGATCTCGATAAATGCACGGGCTGTCAGGCTTGTGTTGTGGCCTGTCGGCAGGAAAATAATGTCTCCTTCGCCGGGGAGAAGGATGCGAAGCTCGGGAGGGCGAAGTTCTGGATGAACGTCGTCTCCGAGATCAAGGGGACCTATCCCGAGGTGGAGATGCGTTTTCTCCCGGTCCCCTGCATGCACTGTGACAGACCTCCGTGTACGAAGGTGTGTCCCGTGGCAGCAACCTATCTCAACCCGGAGGGGATCGTGGCCCAGGTCTATCCCCGCTGCATCGGTGTCCGGATGTGTGTCTCCAACTGTCCCTATACCGTCCGGTATTTCAACTGGCTCGATCCTTCGTGGCCGAAGGAGTATGAGAAGGGTCTGAATCCCGACGTCTTTCGCCGGAGAAAAGGAATTACGGAGAAGTGCAATTTCTGCATCCAGCGGATAAGGCGGGCCAAAGAAGAGGCGAAAGAAGGAGAAGCGGAAACTCCGGGATGGAGACGTGACACCTGCCTGCGTTCAGACGTGTCCGAGTGAGGCCCTCTATTTTGGAAACCTGAACGACCCTGAGAGCAGGGTCTTTCGGCTGTCCAGGAGCCGCCGGGCCTTCAGGCTTCTGGAGGAGATGGGCACGGAGCCCAAGGTCTTTCTACCTGAAAGAAGGGGAATGGAAGGATGGATAAAGAGGCCATTGCCCGGAAATACAGTAAGGTCCTGGACCCTCTGACTCGCGCCAGCCGGCTCTACGTGCTGATCGTCAGCCTCCTCGCGGGCATTGTCTTCTGGTCTGTCTTCGCATTCAGCTGGCAGTATGTCTGGGGACTGGGAGATGACGGGGATGGGACACCCGGTCTCCTGGGCCTTCTATCTTGTCAACTTTGTCTTCTTCATCGGAATCAGCCATGCGGGGGCACTGGTCTCGGCTGTCCTGAGAATCACCCATGCCCGGTGGGGAACCCCATTCGGCCGTATTGCAGAGGCGGTGACGGTCTTTGCCTTGATGGCAGGACCCACGAACATTCTCTTCGATCTGGGACGGTCGGCCCGTTTCTACTGGGTGGCGCTTCATGCCCAGTTCAAGTCCCCTCTTCTCTGGGACTTCACCTGCATCATGACCTATCTGATCGTCAGCAATATCTTCCTTTTTGTCCTGCTGATCCCGGACATCGGGTTTCTCAGGGACCGATATCCGGGCAGACGGTGGTTCTACAGAATCCTTTCTCTGGGATGGAGTGGAACGGAAAAGCAGTGGACAATTCTGGGAAAAATCATCGGGATCCTGTGTATCGCCGTCATTCCCATCGCGGTGAGTGTCCATACCGTCGTTTCCTGGGTCTTCGGCGTGCAGACCCAGCCCATGTGGACCAGTACGATCTTCGCACCCTATTTCGTCACCGGAGCCATCTTTTCAGGTATCGCCACAATCGTCATCGTCTCGGTCGTGATCCGGAAGGTCTACCATCTGGAAGAGTACCTGACACCCTATCACTTCAACAACATGTCCCTGCTCCTCCTGACCTTCACACTTCTCTGGTTCTATTTTACCTTCACCGAGCACCTCGTTGCAGGCTATGCAGGCGGGGTTCATGAGCAGGCCGTGCTCTGGAAGAAGTTGACCGGCGAGTACGCCCCGCACTTCTGGACGATGGCGGTCCTCTGCTTTGCCATCCCCTTTCCCCTGCTGGCCATCAAGCGGACCATTACCAGAAGCCTCATTGCCTCGATCTGCATCGTCATCGGGATGTGGCTCGAACGTTTCACGATCATCATCCCCTCTTTCACAGAGCCCCGCCTGCCCTATGCCCGGGGTGCGTATACACCGAGCTGGGTGGAGTGGTCCATGATGGCAGGGCTCTGTGCCGGATTCACCCTCGCGTTCTTTCTCTTTTCCAAGCTTTTTCCCGTAATCTCTATCTGGGAAATGGAGAAGGAAGACCGCGAAAAGCAGAGAAAAAACAGACTTGAAAAGTCGGAAGGAGAATCGAATGAATAGAATGACATGGATCACCGTATGGGGACTGTTTTTTCTCTTCTCATCCATCCCTGCGGTTCTGGGACAGGCATCCAAGCCACCCCAGAAGACACCTGAACTCCTGGCTCAGGGCAAGAAACTCTTTGAACAGAACTGCGTAATGTGCCATGGCGCCAAAGGAGACGGCAAGGGCCAGCTCGGAGCTGCGTTGAAACCCTCTCCGACCGATTTTACGCAGCCCTTGAGTGAATGGCCCTTTTCAAAGGGGGAACAGAAGAAGAGTCTTTGAGGCGATCTCGAACGGAGTCCCCAATACCTCCATGGTCAAGTGGAGCCAGCTTCCGGAGAAAGACAGGTGGGCGCTGGTTTATACGGTCCTTGAATTTGCACCGGCCTCCAAGAAATAAGAAAGAGGATAAGGTTAAGGTTGAGGCGAAAGGTTTTGTAGGAACACCTTCCTGGTGCGACGTGACCGCGAGGATTATTTGGAGGGTAGTGTCCGCGCAGCGGCAGCGGTCAAGATGCCCGTACAGTCATGCGGTTACGTCGGTCGGTTCAGACACGTAACCCTTTGACCTAAGACGAAACGGGCCTCGTAGCCGTAACCTTAACCGAGGGATACCGAATGAAGGAATTCACTCCCGAAGAACTGGCCTCTTTCACTGGGAAGGACGGAAACCCTGCCTGCGTCGTCCATCAGGGAAAGGTCTACGACGTGACAAAGAGCCCGCTCTGGGCCAAGGGTCTCCACATGAACAGGCATGCCTCGGGCAGGGACCTTACCTCGGACATCTCCGCGGCCCCCCATGGGCCCGAGGTGCTGGAACGTTATCCCCAGGTGGGAACCGTCAAGAAAGGACCTCCGGAAGAGCTGAAACATCTTCCAGCCTTTATCCAGAGTTTTCTGCAAAAATTTCCCATGGCAAGACGCCACCCCCATCCTGTCCTCGTCCATTTTCCGATTGCCTTTTTGATCGGCTCTTCACTCTTCGTTCTTCTCCACCTTCTCTTTCAGAATCCCCATTTCGAGGCAACCGGTTTCTATCTCCTGCTTCTGGGAGGAATCGCCTCTCCTTTCGGAATGGCAAGCGGTCTTTTCACCTGGTGGGTCAATTACAGACTGATCCTGAGCCGCTTTATCAAGAGAAAGATCCAGCTGTCCATTCTCCTTCTCGTGTTTGAGATCATCCTGATCCTCTGGCGAAGCTCTCAACCAGCGTTTCCAGCCCCGTTTATGTTGTGATGATGCTTCTCCTGACACCCATTGTCTTTCTGCTGGGTTACTACGGCGGCCAGATGACCTTTCCCACCGAAAAATAATCGGTGTTCGGTGTGAGCAGTGTCTTTACTGTTTTCTGCCTATTGCCGTCTGTTTTATTCTCACTGGTCACTGATCACTGCTTTATGTCTTCATGTTTTACTGATCACTGGTCACTGATGAC